>CAYQKM010000014.1:0-2247 GCA_964418095.1 Candidatus Woesearchaeota archaeon | reverse complement strand
ATACTTCATACTTATCTTGCTCATTAACATATCCTCTTACAATAATAAAAATAATCACAGCTAAACATAATATTAAAAATCCAATTAATAGATTAACAGTTAATCTAGATAATTCCCCTCTTTTCTGCATAAAAGTATAAGGAGAAGAGGTTTAAAAACATTTATTAATTTAGATTTTTTGTAGTTTATATGAAAGAAGTGATTTCAAAAATATTGGTGGCTTTAATTAAAAAAGAAGGGTTCCCAATAAAAAAAGAAGAAATTGAAAAACTCTTAGAAACACCTCCATCTGTAGATATGGGAGATTATGCTTTTCCATGCCACTATTTAGCTTCTAAACTAAAAAAATCTCCAAACGAAATTGCTATTAAATTAAGAGCAGGAATTAAAAAAATACCAGAAGGATTTGATGATATTCAAACAAGTGGTCCATACCTAAATTTTTTCTTAAATAGGAAGGATGTTTCTTTTTCAATTCTTAACAATATACACTCTTCAGGAGATTCATATGGGAAGCCAACTTCAAATTCAAAAGGTAAAATAACAATGATTGAATTTCCTTCCCCCAATACAAATAAACCTCTTCATTTAGGACATTTAAGAAATATGACTATTGGAGAAAGTGTTTCTAGAATTTCAGAGTTTGCAGGAGAGAAAGTCATTAGGGCAAACCTAAATAATGATAGAGGAATACACATCTGCAAGTCAATGGCAGCATATAAACTATACGGAAAAAATAAGAAACCTGATTTAAAGAAACAAAAATCAGACCACTTTGTTGGAGATTACTATGTTATGTTTAATAAAAAAGAAAAGGATAATGAAGCATTAGTTTTAGAATCTCACAGGCTTCTTCAAAAATGGGAAGAAGGAGATAATAGAGTTCTAGCTCTTTGGAAAAAAATGAATGGTTGGGCATTAAAAGGATTCAAAGAAACATACTCTAAATTTGGAATAAAGCACGACATTGAATTCTTTGAAAGTGATATTTATAGAAGCGGAAAAGAAATAATTATGAAAGGAGTTGAAGATAATATTTTTAAGAAAAAGGAAGGAGGTTTAATTTTTGTTGATTTAAAAGAAGAGGGCTTAGGAGAAAAAGTCCTTCTAAGAGGAGATGGGACCTCAATTTATATGACTCAAGATATTTATCTAGCAAGACTTAAACAAGAAAAATACAAGATAGACAAATCTATTTATGTTGTTGGAAATGAACAAAATTACCATTTCAAAGTATTATTTACAATACTCAATAAATTAGGATTTAACACAGAATCACTAAAACATCTTTCTTATGGTATGGTTAATCTTCCTGAAGGAAAAATGAAGTCTAGAGAAGGAAAAGTAGTAGATGCAGACGATTTAATAAAAGAAGTTCAAAATTTAGTTAAGAAAGAACTTAAGTCTAGAGATAAATTATCTGAGAAGAAACTTGAAGACAAAAGTTTGAATATTGCACTTGCAGCAATAAAATATATTCTTCTAAGAGTTGATACTAAAAAAGATATGATTTTTAATCCAAAAGAATCAATAGATTTTGAAGGTGAAACAGGCCCTTATCTTTTGTATAGTTATGCAAGAGCTTGCAGCATTCTTTCTAAATTAAAACATAAAGAAAAATTACCTAATCTAGATAATTTTAAAGAACTCCAAGAACAAGAAGTAGCACTTGTAAAAAAACTGGCAGATTTTAAAGATATTCTTCAAAAATCTTTTGATGAGCTAAACCCCTCAATAATCGCAAACTACTCTTACCAGCTATCTAAATTATTTAATGAATTTTATCATTCTTGCCCTGTTATTGGTTCAGAAAAACAATCATTTAGAATAAATTTGTTAATCTCATTTAAACATGTTTTAGGAAAATCCTTAGAACTTATGGGTATAACTCCTATGGAGAAAATGTAAATGGCAAAGAAAAGTTTTTCAACCAAATTTTTTAATTTTATAGGTTGGCTAACAGGAGTTGTGGTATCTTTAGCAGTTGCATTTGGAATGATTGATGGAACACTTTCAATAAAATTCATTCCACATATAATTATGATTATTTTTGGCTGGATTGTTATAGCAACAACACTAGTAGGAATGATAATCAGTATTTTGAGAGTAGCACTTAAACCAAATTAATACAATTTAAATTATTATTTATAACTAATATTCTTTATTCCTAAAATTAACTGCATCCATGAGATGGGCTTCCATTCCATCCAGCCATTCTTGCCATCATCCACCAGAATGCTTTTGCCT
>CAYQKM010000013.1:0-3688 GCA_964418095.1 Candidatus Woesearchaeota archaeon | reverse complement strand
AGCTACATATTCTGAACCTTATGTAAGCTCACGGTTAAAGATAGTTAGAAATAGAAAATAATGAATTAGAAAAAGATTTATAAACTATAAAGAGGTAACTAAAACATGGAAAAACTAGAAATAGTAGCTAAAACTCTTCCAAATGAAGGAGAATTTAGGTGTAAAGGTTGGTGCCATAAATCGGTAGAACCAGACTATCTAATAAAACTTCCAAGCACTGAATATTTTAGTTATAAATAAAAATACTAGAATTTATATTACATTGAATGAGATTATCTAAATTTACACATATTTATGAATTTGTTGGTAAAAACAATTTATATTATATCATGAGGCATTCTATAACCAACGACTCTTTCTTTTTTAAAAAAATTGAATTCAAAGAATTAATTGACTCTTTGAAAAATAAAAAACTAACAAAAAACATAAAAAGATTACAGAAAAGCCATCTTTTAGTTCAAGATTCATACTCCGAAAAAAGATTTATCAACTATATAAAAGAAAATTATAATTTAAATAAATTTAATTTAGAATTAATTTATCTCATTTTTAATACGAAATGCAACCTCAAATGTAAATATTGCTATATTGAAGGAAGTGTGGAGCCAGGTTTTAAAGATACAACCATGAGCAATGAAACATTTGAAAAACTGATTAAATACCTTGATAAGTTAATTATATATAAAAAATCAAAATCTTCAGATAAAAAAAAGATAACTTTTATCTATTATGGTTCAGAACCTTTGATCTCAAAAGAATTTTTTATAAAAAGTCTTGAAAAAATACAAGAGATTTGTGTTAAAAATGATATTATCCCGGATTTTCAGATAACTACTAATGGAACCTTATTTGATAAAGAAATTATAAATGCAATTAAAAAATTCAAAGTAGGAGTTTCTATTTCTTTAGATGGTAAAAAAGAGATAAATGACATGATGAGAATTACTCATAATAATAAAGGGGTTTACAATGATATAATAAAAGGAATTAAATCTTTAAACAACAAAAAGATACCTTTTGGTATTTCATGTACAATAAGTCAACACAATATTGATCGTCTAAAAGAAAATGTACACCATTTCATTAGATTAGGGGCAAAAAGCATTGGATTCAACACATTATTGAATGCAAGATATTCAAATATTCCTTTAGTTGATTTAACTACATTAAACAAAAATCTTTTAGAAGCTTCTGAAGAATCAAGTAAATTAGGAATTTATGAAGATAGAATACAAAGGAAAATAATTGCGTTTAATAGAATTCCAAGATTCAAAGACTGTGGAGGAGTAGGTAATCAAATTGTATTTTTTCCCAATGGAGACATTGGGACTTGTGAAGCTTATCTTTGTAATAAAGGGTCGATAATCGGGAACATAGATAAGTTTGAATTAGAAGAATTGGAAAAAAGCCCTGTTATAAAATATTGGACAGAAAGATATCCCTTAAACATGGAAGAGTGTTTATATTGTCCTGCAATAGGAATATGCGGGGGAGGTTGTCCATTTAATGCAGAAACACTATCAAAAGAAAGCATATATTCAAGAGATAAACCTTTTTGTGTGCACACAGAGATGGCATTAAATTGGCTGTTAAATAAAAGTGTAGAAGATAAAACAGGGGAAAAAGACTTTTATATTAGGGATATAACCTTTATGTATTCAAATAATCTCTTTTAGTTTCTTAACTGCAAAATCTAAAATTTGCTTAGAAGTGTAATCTTTTTGATCTTGAAACATGCTGTTGAAAATTTTAAAACCCTTATCTCTGTTTGAGAGTAATAATCTCTCAAAGACCTTATCAAATTTCTGTATGTTAATGTCTTCAATTTTCTTCTTGTATGATTGTTCTTTTAGATTACTAGAAGGGACCTTTATTTTTTCAATTATTTTCTTTATCTCAGGAAAATCTGAGTCTTCTAAAAGTTTTTTAGTCATAAATTCTGCATATCCCTCATCAATCTGGATAATTCTCGGATCTCCAATAAATTTCTCTTTATCAAATTTAAATTTCATAGAATTAATATCTTTATTTAAGCGATTAGACAATTGTAAATGCAGAGATTCATGAATCAACAGCTCTAAAAATTCAGCAGCACTATATTCTCCATTATTAAATGGATTAAAATTCATCTCTATTATTGAGTTTTCTTGATAACTTAGTGTGCCATATGTTCCATTATTTAAAGCACATTTTATTATCTCCTCAGAAATCTCTTTGCTAAATCCATATCCCATTACCTCTGGAAGCACCTTTTTTATAAATTCATCAAACGAATTATAAAAATAAACCCTTTTTGGTATTGGAATATTATTTTTTTTAAGTATTTTTTCTGCAAAAAAAATTATATTGTTTATGTCCTCTTTCTCAGGTTTATTAAATGAATCATTTGGCACAGTTATTAATTCCATGGTTTATACCAGGGGTTTTACTTTAAATTGTTTATCATTAATCTCATTATTATCTTAAATTTACCTAATTATTTTAAATGCTTTGCCTTTGAAAATCCATTTGATTTCATAATATAATTAGTTATAAATAGGAACACAACAATTTGTAAGTCAAGAGTATATGCCTGCTCCATTTCAGTCAAATAAACCCTACTTCCCCCAATTTTTATTGTTATCTTAATCTTAAGATAAATCAATTTTTATAGTTTATGATTTTCCTAAAGACCTTAGTAAAAAAATCTAAATCTTCAAGATGGTATATCTTTATGGAGATAATAGCAAATTTCTATTTAATTAATAAAAATATTAAGGAGGATTAAGAAAGAAAATTCTATCAAAATTTGTAAATTCCATGAATCAATTAATCCAATAATTTTAAATAAAACAAAACATCCATAAACAAATGGTCTTAAAACTATCAAGTATAGACGATGAATTTATTAATAGAATCTTTAAGGAATGTATAGATGAACTTGAAGAATTCTTTGGCATAAATTGGACAAAAAATAGACCATCAGTAATAATCTTTGAGGACAGAAAAACTTTAGATGAATTTAAGGGTAGTAAATCAGATAATTGGAATGTTGGTTTTGCAACTAATAATAAAATTTACCTTTTAGCCAGAGAAAATTTTGAAAGGGAGAGCTGCCATAAGTACTCTGATGAAGAATATAAAAAACTCCTAAAACATGAATTAGTTCACCTATATTATAATATCTTTTCTAAGGCAGCGCATTACCATTTATGGTTTAATGAAGGACTAGCGGTTTTTCTTTCTGGACAGTTAAAAGACAAAAAGATTGAGAAATTCACAAAATTTTTAGATTATTTTAAGGAAAAGGGAGAAAATCTTTATTCAGAAGGAGGATATTAAAATGACTTTAAAAGAATCTTATCCAAATGAATGGAACGAATTAATCAACAAGAAAGTTCCAAAAAAAGACATCAACAAATATCTTTTGAATTTTGTAGCAAAGCTAATAAAAGAAGTTAAAGAAGGAAAAAGAGAAGACACAGATATAGGAGATGGATGGAGCGTGGTTATAAATTTAGATGAAAAATACTACAAACTAAATCCAAACGTCTATGGTTTTCTCTTTAGACTAGGGGATTACGGAACTCAAGATTCTTTAGGGACTGGAACAAGCGAGTACGGAGATATGTTGTACACTCTTAATGAAGTGGAAAAAGAGTTAAAGATTGTTTCAGAAAAAGTCGCAATAAAATTGTAAACTTAATTT
>CAYQKM010000012.1:0-6130 GCA_964418095.1 Candidatus Woesearchaeota archaeon | reverse complement strand
CTTTGAACAATTTCTTCAATTCTCATCTGTTCCAATTCTTCTTCTTCCATTCTTCAATCTCTTTTTCAGTTTCTTCTTTGAGTTCGTTGAGGGTTTTCATTTGAATACTCCTGTTCTAAATCCAAAGGATTTTAAATTATCAATCATATCTCTTCCAAATAAAATTATTCCTTGTGTTCTTCCTCTTTCAAACTCATTTAACCCCATTTTCTCTTCTTTTTCTTTCCAAATTCTCTGAGTTTCTGCGAGAGTTACAACTAAACTTTCAATCATTTTTCTTAGTTCAATTTCTATATGTTCTCTTTTAATGGTTTTCATATAATTGTAGGCAGGATACCCAAGTCTTTAGGCTTGGGAGGAATGCCTTACTTTAGTTTGCATAGCTTCCTGCTTAACCTCCTCTATTCGTTTATTAGCAATATCACAATATTCTTTTGAAATGTCTGAACATATAAAATTCCTATTTAGTTGTTTACAAGCTAAAGCAGTTGTTCCACTCCCAACAAAACAATCAACGATTAAATCTTGTTCTTTAGAAAAAAAGGAAATTAAAACTTTTAAAAGCTTTATGGGTTTTTGTGATGGATGTTCTGTTCTTTCTTCATACTTCATAGTTGTTTTATTAGGTGCTTCAATTATATAATCATAATCTAAATTAATAAAAGTGTTTGCTTTTCTTGTTTTTTTCCCAATAACACTAATTTCTTTTAATCCAACTCCAAAGCATTGTGCCTTTTGAGTATATTTCCCTTTTCGTGTATATTCTTCTCCAACATATTCCAAAACATTAGGTTTTGGATTACCTTTCTTGAATATTAAAATGTTTTCGTGAACATAAGGAATAGCATTAGCAAAATCACTCATACGATTATTCTTATTCCAAAATAAATCTCTTACAAAAGTAAATCCAGCATTAGTTATATCTTGATAAATTTTAAATGCTTCAGACAATCTTATAGTCATAATCAAAAAACTATCTTCTGAACAAACCCTATATAATTCTTTAAATAATTCTGAATGATTATTAAAATAGTTAAAACCCTTATCTTTACTTTTTCCTACATTTATATTATATGGTGGGTCAATAAATACACAATTACAACTATCTTTTTCAAGTTGCTTTAAAAGTTCTATTGCATCCATATTATATATTTTGTTTATTTCCATAGTTAGTTTAGTTAGATACTCTGCCCTTTATGGTGTGAGAGTATGTCATTTTAATTCTTCTTCTTTCATTTCCCCACCTCACTCACTTTTTTGGTGAGTTCTTTGATTAAATTCTCAATATCATTCATTTTATCCCATAATTCAATAAAAATTTTATTATGTTTATCCAAACCATCAATTTGTCCTTTCATATATCCTTGATGATATTCTTCTCCTTTTCTTAGTAATTCTTTAACATCAATCATTTCCCTTCCTCACTCACTTTTTTTGTGAGTTCTTCTTTTAAATAATTTTTAATTATATTGCAACAAACCCAGATACATTCATTATCGTCATAGGTTACAAAACCATTCTTATTCATAATTTTAGTTATATTTTCATTAAATTCTCTTGGTTCAATCATCTTCAAGCATTTTTCTCTCTCGGCGAGTTGTCCTGCGAGGAAACCTTCCATATAGTCTTCTCCAATTTCATCTTCCATATTCCACTTATCAACTTCCTCTTGTGTAACTTTTCCTTTTTCTATTGCTTCTTTAATTGTTCCTTTCCAAAGTAATTTTCCACTATCATATTGATGAAGTGTTTTGCTTGGAAATATAGCAATCTCTTTTTTTAATTCTTCTTCTGTTTTCATAACAATTCCTCCGACAATCTACTGCAATTTAATTGATCCAATTTTGTGTATGGCACAGATCTGTTTGAAAATAATTCCAAAGAAATTGATTGATTGTTTATGATGTTTGTCAATTTATTTGCATAGTCACAAGTCATCACTGATGCCTCTTGATAACTGAAATCTTGATTGGATGCAATCGTGTATCCGAATGCAATTCCCATTGCACAAGAGATGACAATAATCATGATCAATTTTCCCATTCCAAATTCCTCCATCAGAAGATCCTCCAAAGCCATGATCCCAAACTCCATGCACTCCAAAAGAAACATGCTGTGATGATCCCTTTTTGAATAATTCCTGAAAAATACCAATCTCTATTCCATGCATCTTTATAAAAAGTTTCAACTTTTTCTTTTGCTGTCTGTTTATTATTCATGACCTCTGCAATTGATGGAATGTTCAATAAAGTTGATTTTTCTTTTTCTTCCATCATTCAAATTCTCCTCATTGCCTCTTTCAATTTATCCAATAGTTTAAATCTTTTTTCAAGAGTGCTTTTCTTTGGATATTTTATTCTTACAAAAACATTACTTTCTCTCAAACTTATTTCAATGAAATCTATTTCTTTTATAATTTCTTTTTCAATCGTCATCCCCACATTCCTCCTGCAACTAATCCTGCAATCCATAAGACAAAGAATAATGGAACAAATGGAACTTCATCCATTTTCAAAAACCATCTCACTCCTGCAATATAAACCATCTGACAAACTGCAAAAGAGAGCATGAAAAAGAAAAATGAATTGAAAGATGTCAAGAAAAATCCAAGCATAATCATTATTTTTATGTCTGCAACTCCAAATGCAACTTTATTCCCCTCTGAAAATTCCCACAGCAACATGCCCATCAATCCTGTTAAAACTGCCCATTTCAAATTTCCAAAGTTTAATCCAACAAGAATAAATATTGTTCCTGTCAAAAGAACTGATGGAATTGCCTTGCTTTTTAGATCTAAAATTGCAAAGATCAATAAAAGTGCAGTAAAAACCAACATGAGAGTTGTGATCATGATCCTCCCCTCAACATTTCAGCAACTTTTTCTGAATTTCTTGAAATAAAATCATTTGGATCATTAAAGAAATAAATTGCTCCTATCATCAGAATAAAAATAAGCAAAGACCAAAGTGCAATCTTAATTTCCTCTTTTATTTTTTGTTTCATTGTATATCTCCCAAAAAAATCTTTTCTTGACCTTTTTCTTGTTCTCTTTGATGTTTTCTAAATTCTCTTTCTTCTCTTGATTTTATTTGTTCTGCCAAAACAGGTTTTCCTTTTTGCCTTGCTAAAAATCTTCTTCTTTCTGCTTTAAATTGTTCTTCTGCACTTTTCTTAATCCTGCATACCATTTTCTTTTGGGATCTCCTTTTTATCTATTCTGAAAACCATCTCACAATCTTTACAAATCATGAAATTTTCAATTATCATCCATTTTTGACCTTTTCTCCAATACAAATTTTGTAGTTTTTTATGTTCGCATTGTTCCATTGTGTTATATTTAGATACATAAAGTTTATAAATGTTATGATTTTTGATGGTTTTTGACCATTTTCTTACACCTATTACACCTATTACACCTTACCTATATTAGTTCTTATATGGGAAACTAATGTTAACCACATGTAATTGCTGTAATACCTGTAATATTTTTATTCTTTCCATCTTAATCCCAACCAAACCCTACCTGATCCACCTTTTCCATCATTCATCCAATTAAAATACTTCATACTACTTTCATATCCCAATTTTTTCATTGTTGCACTCAAAGACATATCACTCACTTCTCTTAATCTATTTTCTTTACACCAACTTGCAAATTTCTTTGAAAAGGAGTTTTTGGTTACAAATAAATCAAGATCTTCTTCTGTATTTTCTCTGATAAATCTTTCCAAGAAATTGCTTTTTTCTTCATATCTTTTCATTCTTTCTTCAACAGATCCCTCATTTGTGAAAGATCTTCTTTGCAGGAGTTTGTTTAGAGTAATTATGGATCTTGTTGCTAAATTTTCATATTCTTCATCAGGAATATCATTTAAAATATCTTTTTTTTCAGAAAATTGATTTGGAAAATCAATGATCATCCATCTCCTATAAAATCCAATGGTTTTATCTGTTGTTGCAGGGAGATTATTTGTAGCAATTAAAATTTTAGCATAATTAACATCCTCAAAAGGAGTTTTATTTTTGTATTCAAACCCAATGAGATCATTTCCTGTTAATTTTTTAAGAATAGAAGTTTGATTAATTTCATTAAAATTTGTTTCTCCCATTTGGCATACCAATTTTTTATGTAATCTTGTAACCTCAAATCTTGAAGAAATTAAAGCATCAAGTTCAGTGGAACAGCAATTATATTCTCCAACAAATTTTCTTAAAAGATTAAGGAAACAAGTTTTTCCATTCATCCCTCCTCCAATAAAACAAAATAATCTATTGATTGGATAATTTGGCAAAAGGCAATAAGCAACAACCTCATGCAATGTTTCAACATACTCTTTTCCAACCCATTCTTCAAAAATTTTATCAATTATTGGAGTTTCTGGATTTCCATTAACTTCATGAGGAATGGGATTTGTAACAAAATATTCAGGAGTAACAGGATAACTTTCTCCTGTTTCAGTATCATAAATTTTATTTTTGAATTGTATCCATGTTGTTTTTATTTGTTTTGGTATACTCTTTCTTCCTTCTTGCTTTAAAGCATTTATTATTTCTGTTCTATTTTTAGATCCAATCACATCTTTCCCTGTTGCATCATTAATCATATTCAATAAATCAACTTCATCAACTACTTCCCAACACATCTTTTTTGCATTCCATAACCAAAATAATCCTACACGATCATAAAACAATGGCTGTATTTCATTAAACTTTTCTGCTTGTTTATCTAATTTAAAAACCTGACTTGCATCTTTTATTCCTGTGACATATTCAAAAGATCTATTTTTTATTTTTCTTTTGAGTATTTTTTCTTTGCTAATTTTTATATCTAATTTTTTTAAATCAATCTTTTCTCCCTCAAAAAATTCAATTGGAGTTTCTCTCTCCTCTGAATGTTTCCAATGAGTAGCATATAAAACAGGAAAAACCTTTTTTTCTGATGCAAAATTGAGATCCATCTCTGCATTTTCAGGAGAAATCCAATAAATGAATGCCTCTTTTTCTTTTTCTGTTACTTCTCTGTCAAATTCAACCCACAGATAATCAGATGCTCCTTTATGAGTTGATCTGATGAAACCAATATTATTTTGTTTTAGTTTTTCAATAGTTTTTTCAACATGATCTTTTATTTTTTCCTTATCTTTTTCTCCTCTTTCTGCCTTATCATCAAATTCTATTCTTGTTCTGTCTTTTCTTTCTGCAATGCAATTTATTTCAGGAGAAAATGATTTATCAGAGTAATATTGAGGATCTTCTTTCCATCTAAATTTATGTTTTCCTTTGATTGCAATCCCATAAGGCAATCCCTCATAATCTTTTAGCCATGCTTTCTGCCTTTGATAATCACTTTCTTTTGCATTGATCTCCTCAAATTTTTCAAATGCTTTCATTAAAAGTTTCCCCTCTTATTTTTTTTGCAATAAGATAAAAATCTATTTTGGAATGATATTTTTCATTTTTTATTCTATTCATATAAAATATTCTTGATTTCCTGTTTAAATTTGCAGGGAGTAATTCTCTATAAATTAAAATAAAACATTGAGATAAAATTTTTAGATCATAAGCATCATGGCAATCTTTACATAACCAATGCCTCCCATCTTTATCTCCTCCTCCAAGATATTTTGGAATATCGTGAGAAACTTCCATTTCTGTTTCTTTAAAAGTTAATTTGCAAATAGCACACTCTTGAAATCCTCTCATGCAAAATCCTCCCTCTGTTCTGCATCTCCATAAATAACAATTGGTTTTTTCAATTCAGAAAACAAAACAAGATATTCTTTCCCATTTAATCTGTCTTTTATAAGAAAAAAATCATTGCCAACTTCAAGGATAATTCCATTTATCCATGCAGGATTGTCATAAATTTTAGAAACATGAACAGTAGTTTTTCTTTCAGAAAAAATTAATGCCCTTTCCCTTTCAACTTTAATATCAACTTCAACCATAAAACAGTATAGAAAAAAAGGTTATTTAAACTTTAATAACTATTTTTAAGTTACACACGAAATTTAATCAATATTTCCTGTCACTTTCTTCATTTTTTCATTGATCTTTTTGTCTGCATCCTCAAAGTTTTTCATAACTTTCTCTGTTGATGCTCCAAGATCTTTTAAGGTTTTTTTGAGAT
>CAYQKM010000011.1:0-17726 GCA_964418095.1 Candidatus Woesearchaeota archaeon | reverse complement strand
TGAAGCATTAAAGTCAAGATAAGTATTATTTTCTTTCCAATAAATCTTGATTAAATCTTCCTGTCCCACAGATAATCTCTCTGGTATTGAAACATAGGACAAAACATTTTCATAGTGAATGTATTCTGGGGATGAGACTACAATTTCTTTTTTATTTTCAGAAATGTCCTTTTCTTGAATTTCTGGGGCTTCGGTGATATAATTTAAGAAGAGTTTTTCTGAAGAGTCTTCATTAATTAAGACATATCTCTTATTGTTATCTTCTACCAAGAAATAATCAGTAAATATTTCTCCTTCTTCATCAAATACAGCAAAATCCAAATTGTTTGGAAGATTAACAAAATTCTCTCTTTCAAATAAATTAATTTGCCTAATCCATTTTACTGGCTTTCCTATCTCAGCTTTTTCTTGGGTTAGTTTAGATTTTATTTCCTTAATTGAGAGAAATTCATATGATTTTTCTCCAGTGTCGCTAGATAAATTAAGGGTGTATTTTCCTTCTTCAAGAACTTCAAATAAAAAAATATCGTTAGAACCTATTCTAGAGGTTGTCTCTTCAGAGGGAGAAGTTATAAAGAGTTCATAATTCCCAATTTCTTTAAAATCAAATTCAAGAATAAAAGGTAAATAATAAGTATTTCCGTTTTCAAAGTTAAACAAATAATTGGATTTAGTTATTTCAGAAGTTAATTCTTCTTTAGAGTTTTCTAAAAATTCTTTTTTTGGATTGGTTAAATCGGATAAGTTTGAATTAGACAATACATTAACTTCAAACTTTTCAAAAGAATCAGAATACCTAATATCAAAAGAATAATCTCCTTTTTCTTCAAATAGAAAGGATAATTTCTGATTGCATTCCATTTGCGACTCTCCTGAGGGGGTTTTTATCTTTATAGAACAAAAATCAGAATCGTGGAAGTAGAGAACAATCTCTTCTCCAACAAAATATTGCCTTTCTTGAACAGAAATAGAAGCAGAGCTAAATAAAGAAGAAAACACTACTACGAGTATTAAAAGAAGAACTAGTAAAAATGCACTTATTTTAATTAACCCTCTTTTATTCATTTTATTTCCTTATTTGCCACAAATTTATTCTCCCTATTCTAAACCCTGTTATCTTATTACTTATTTGAAGCCTTAAGCAACGTGTTTGAATTGAATGCCAAGGCTTGTTTATTTCATCTGCAATCTCTTGAGTCGATTTAGGATTAATAGAATTATTCAAAGATTCAATTATCTTATCCTCTAAAGCATCCTCTTTTTTGCGATTAATCGTACTATGTATCTTACGCTTAGTCATACTATATGTCGGAACAATTTGTAATTTAAATACTTTTTGTGTGAGAAAAAATGAATAAAGATAAGAAATTACAAAATATCTTGAAAGTTAATAAGAATAGAATGAGATTTAGCGAGATTTAATGATAATTGGGGACTTCTTGTAGACGTAAGCAGAATAATAATCATAATTTTCATCTGAGTAATACTTTTTTAAATCTAAAGATTTGCCAAGAGAATAAGCTTCAATAGGAGCATCTTTAATTGTTTTAAATACTAAAAAGATCTTTTCAATTTCGTTTTCTGAGAGGGTCGTCAAGATATTGAACTCCTTCTCTTTTGAGTTTATCTTATTCTTAGTTTTGCTCTCAACATATGAGTAAGAAATCCCAACATCAGATTTTGGAAAAATTGCAACGCTCTCCAAGTTATTATCTTGTATATCTAAGACAATTGGATTTTTAGGAGAAGAACTCTTCCCTAGCACCTCATTAGGATAATTCTCTTCAAAACTATTTATTTTATGAAATGGAAATAATTTTATCTGAAATGATCTTATTTTAGTTAATTTGCTCTGCCCCCCAATTTTTTGATAGATAAAATAGTCTTGTTTCATTATCTTTTTAGGCAATTTGACTGTGTAGTTCACTGAAAAAAAAGAATTATTTTGGATTTTTTCAATAACTCCCTGATGCGATGTGCTAAAATCAATTAAATTCGAGTTGTTCAAAATAATCCAAGCTCTTGGAAAATAAATTAAAAATTCTCCTGAAATGTTATCAGAAGAATTAAAATATAAATTAATTATTACCTCTTCATTAGATGGAACATATAAAAATTTCTTTTTTGTTTTGCAGGCATTGCAAAAAATATTTAATCCGGTCTCAAAATAATCTAAATTGTATATTGTTACTTTTTTTTCTTTCCTTATCTCTTCATTAGATTTAGAGGTTAAATATACTGTGTTTTCCCCTTTTAAAAGAGATAAAAAAAAATCAGATGAATTACAATCTTCACATAATGTAATCTCTGACTCTCCAGATAAATTGTTTCTATATATTAAGCTTTCAGAAGGATTATATGAAGATAGTTTTGCTGGGATAATTGGAGAATTTACAAAAATCTCCCTATCTGAAATATTAAAGTCTATGGAATTTTCTATTATCATATCTGGAAAAAGATCATATCCTTTATCAGTTAAATAGACATAGACTGGTCCTGCACTTAAATCTCTTTTTACATCATATACTTCTGCAAATACTTTTTTCCCTGCTTCTGACTTAATTGAAGAAATATTTTCTAAATCACAACAAAACTTTTTCTCTGGGTTTACTTGACAATTTGTAAAGTCAGACTTATTCTCCTCAAAATAAACAATTACATTTGCCCAGTCAGAAGAAATAGTTTCTGAATCCAGAACAACTCCACAAGCAAAACTTGAGCTAGCAAAACTTGTATTCAAAATTAAAAAAAGGAAAAAGGAAAAAGCAAATCCTAAAATATAAATAATTTTCATAAATTAAAGAAATAGTGTTCATATAAAAGAGTTTCTAATTGCCTGTCAAGCTAATAAAATTTTCTTCTGTTGTCCTTGATTTTGCTAGTGCAAGTATCGCTAAGATGACTACTATTGCTCCAAATATAGAAAAGATTGTTGAAACTATTGAAGAAAGTCCTAATTCTATGAAATCTTTATAAGCTATTAATATATCAAATCCTATTATTAAAAAAGAGGTTTCTTTCATAAACTTTCCACCTCCAAAAAAGAACAGTAGTGCGACTATTACAGGGACTAAAAACCCTCCTAAAAGAATTTTATCTATAGAATTAGTAGAATTGTCACATAAAATTTCTGTATGCGGAAGCTTCCCTTCATAAACAATTTTTTCTAATCCACAATCTGGAACCATTTTAGCCACAAAAAAATGCCCTGCCTCGTGTATTGCTAATGTTCCTATAAACACAAAATTTGTTAGAATTATTATAAATATAAAATATCTCAAAAAATCAAAAAAATAATTACTTCTACTTATCTTTACTTTATTTTCATAACCAGTATAGGGTATCTCTTTTAAATCAATTAAAAAAAAGAAGATGAATAAGAAGAAAAATAAGTTAGAGACTAACCCGGTTATTGGAGATAATTGGTTTTTAAGCAAAAAAACTACTTCTAATAAAAGAGAAATTGAGCAATAAAATATTGCAAATTTAGCTATTCTTTTAAATTGCTGATTTGAGATTAATAAAAGAAACAACATAAACATTAAAGCTAATGAAGAAATTAGAAAAAAGTGGGGAACATTCCAACCAAGCATTATGGAGGATATAGAGATTAAGTAAATTAAAAGCAAATAAAATATCTTTTTATTATTTCTAAGTCGATACAGGATGATTAAAAGAATTATTGCTTCTATTGAGGTCAATGTAGAATGAACTATCAAAAAATCTTGAGGAGAATATACAAACACATTAAATGACCATAATAAAAAAATAATAGAATTTATTAAAAAAATAATTCCTATAATTAAGAATAAAAACAATATCTTTCTAAGAGCAATATTATCTTTATAATTTTTAATAAAATTTACAAATATAAAAATTGCAATTCCTAAAGATACAATCATATTTAATAAAAATAAAAAGTTTAACATCCTATTAAATACCCTTCAGTAAGATTTAGTAAGAGGAATTCCATAGATAAAATTATTAAAAAGTATATTTAAACCTTTTTCAAGAATAGAGGTTAAATCTAATTATTCTAACTCTACCCAAAAGTAATAGATAGTAGAGTCTGTATCTGTTTTATGGCCGTCCTCTAAAACCAACATCTCAAAATCGTGTGGATTGTTGTCAAATCCAAGGGTGTCTTTATTCAATAAAGAGGCAAATATTATGCTTCTAGTTGTTGGCTCATATAAAAGTGCTTCTTCGAATTTATTATCCTCTCCTTGCCCTGCATTGCTAAATACTCTTGTACTTCTACATTCTCCTTCTGAAAATTCTAGATTGTTTGTATAGAATGTTTTGTGTCCTACTCCGAGAAGAGTAAATGTTTCGTCTACTCCATCTACATCATCATATTTTATTCCAAACATAGATTCTAGAATTGTTAAATTAGTCCCGTGTTGATTATTTTCTCCTGGGATTTCGTCATCTAAGTCTGCATATGTTCCATCTGCATTAAAATTAAAACATTGTACATGTTCCCATGCTATTGAATTATTTGTAGATGCATATATCTCACCTTCTGGAGAAGCTAAAGACCAATTATACATCATATTGTCGTTATTGTCTGCTAACATTATTGTACCACTAATGTTTCCGAAGTATCCTTGCCAAGATTGAGTTATAGTGTAACCAAATATGCTTAGCTCAGTTACATTTCCTGCTTGTGCAGGTATTCCTGTTGCACTATCCGGAGTTGCTCTGGTCGTTCCCAAGTTAACTATGTTTTCTACCCCAAATGGCTCAACTGCAATTGTTAAATTTACTCCCCATAAAAATGCTAAAATTATTATAAATAAAACAGGCAAATTTCTCCTCTTTATCATCTATAAAATAAGCAAAGATAGTTTATAATCTTTTCTTTTATATTAGTTAATTTCTCCTAGAAGGGTCTTAAGTCTCTCGATATCTCTCGATAATGGACTTTTTTTCTGAATCTCTTTTAGTGTGTCTGTATATTTTTGTATTTTTGAGAGTAAAGAATCCAGCTCATCTTTTTCTGCGAAATTCATAGATTTGGTCTTTAAGAAATCTATCTCTTTTGAGTTTTGCTCTATGGTTGCTTTAGATTCTTGCAATTGAGAATTAAAAGTGTCTAAATCTTGAATTTTTCTTCTCATATCACTGTAAATTGTTTGAACTTTATCTGTCTGAATATTAATTGTTCCCTCTATTTTTTTTATTCCAATAAGCTCTTTTTTTATCTCTTCACTTAGTTTGATTATTTCTTCCACCCCTCTAAAAAAACTTATCTTTCGTCTAGTATCTTTTAATTCTTCCATTACTTGGTCCAAAATAGCTTCATTACCCTCTAAATTTGCTTTTAATGCTTCTATTTTAACATTCTGTCTCTCTAGATCCATCATAAACTTATCAGGCTTTATTGATTCAACCAAATCTATCGCCCTAACTGACCTAAGCTCCATCGCTTGGATAGATCTATCTCTTTCAAGGATCATTGCTCTCAATTCCCCTATTTGTTCGCTTATACGAGTAAATCTCTCACTAAAAGATTTCCTTACTTCTTGAAGTGCTTCTTGACCAGCTTTTAGCCTGTCTATTTCAATAGATAGCTTCAAAATATTCTGAGAATCTGATGCCCCAGGAGAAATTAATGGAGCTTCTTTTTTGTGGGACTTTGTAGATGATTCTTCAGTTTCCTCTGGAGAATCTTCAAAGGTTTCTTCCTCTCCATTTTTCTTTTTCTTTGACTTTAAAAAATTAAGCATTTGATATCTCCTCTTCTAACTTAACTAATAATGAATCTATTTTTTTAAAATCTTTCTCATTAAAATTAAATCTTAATAGGCGTGTTTTTGAATGAATTATATCTAACTTTATAGATAAAATATGTTTTATTTTTTTATCTTTTATTTTTTTCACTCTTACCTCTAATTTAAGTTTTCTTAAATTTAATTCTGAAAGAAGAGTATTTTTAAGAACCTCTAATTTTTCATCTTTATCTTTTATTTTACTAATTTTCTTATATTGCTTTTTATTCATAAAAGAAGAAAAAATACTTTCTACCCTCTTTAATTCTCCCATACAATACCTAATTTAAGATGGTTTTTATCTCTTTTGTTTTTTTACTGCTTAAAATTAATGAATATCATTCCTTTTTTGTTTTTTCTGCTCTTCTTTTTCAAAAATTTCTCTTGCTTTTTTTGCTTCTTCTGATGACTTTTTTAATTCAGACTCATCTAATAATTTTTTCTCCACTTTTTTTGGCTTCTTTCCTATTTTCTCCCATTGTTTTTGTAATCTTGGAGCTATGCCTTCGATATAAATATCTACAACTGAAAAGTTTCCTGTCATTAGTTTTCCCTTAATAAGCTTTAATTCCATTTTCAAATCAAAAATATCAACTTTCTCATTTTCAAGCTGATTTATCTGGTTTTCAAAGTCATCAATTAGGTCATTATATTTATTGTACTTCTCCAATTCTTCATCTGAAAGTCTTCTGGTATTATGGAGTATTGGTCTAAAGTTAACAAAATATGGCTTACCTTTATTATATTCTGCATTTTGAAACATTGCTACTCCTACTTCTGCTCTTACTAATGATTTCAAAAATTCTTCTCCATATTTTGTTTTAATTCTCTCTAAATCTGATTCTTCCACTGTTCTGGTTTGAATTTCAGTGTTTATGTTTGCTTTAACTTCTCCTACGAAATCGCTTAATACCTGGGAAATCAAGATAACCCCCATTCCCCACTTTCTAAATTCTCTGCATGCTCTTTCTATTTGTAAAAACCCTTCTCCACTACCTCCAAATTTTGAAAGTAACCTGTGAACTTCATCAAATACAAGTAATACTTTTAATTCTTGAGCTTCTTTTGGGTCGGACTTAAATATTTGCCGTATCATGCTTGCAATAAATGTATCAATATCCTTCGGATCTAATTTATTTAATGCAAATATCTGTATTTGTCCTGGATTTATGTATTTGTTTATGTCAATTACTTCCCTTGCATGTGAGACTTGTCTAATATTTCCAGGAAATCCTCTTGCATCAGTAGATTTCAACCCAAATTTAGGATAAAACGAAATCATCTTTTTGTCTTCGCATTTTCTAAGCATACCTGACCACTGCGCTGTTGGGTCAAAAACAACTACTGCAACATTTTTTAGGAGAGCTTCTTCTACCATTACTTGAGCGGAAATGCTTTTACCCATACCTGTTGCTCCGGCAACAATTGTATGCGTTTTTAATTTTTCAGGTTCTAAGTAAACAGCATGCTTTGTTTCTGCTATTAACCCCAATTTGAATAAAGATTTATCTGGTTTTGGAAGAGTTGCTAAATCTAAAGCAATGCCATATCTCTTTCTTTTTTCCTTATATTTTTTGTAAAGAAAGAGGTTTAATAAAATAAAGCTAATAAAAGAGATAATTGTAAAAAATACCCAAAGAGGTATTCCTAAAAAAGAATAAAGATAAATTGGCTTGTGAACAGAAAAAGGAGCTGTTACACTGGAAATAAATCCAAGATATTTCGCGTTAACTACAAACAAATAATCTCCTTCAGAAATATTGGAGGGGAGAGTAATCTGGTCTATTATAGAAAGTGATTTTTTTATTTCAACTTCCTGAATTTCACTATAATAAATTGTTGAATCTTCTTCTCCGATAACCAATTTTTCCAAAACTACCTTGTATTCTTGGTTAGTTAAGAGGTTCTGCAGGGTTAATTTGTAGTTTAGATCCCCTCCAGGATTAATTACGTTCTTAAATAAATCTACTGACAGCAAAAGTGTCTCTATTGGAAGCATGTTTTCAACTACTTTTACTGTTACTGGAATCTCTTTTTCTATTCCTCCAGTTATCTTTAAAATGCCTTCGTATGTTCCAACTGGCTTTGTCCCATAAAAAGTTATTTTTATATCTCCTCCTTCTCTAGGTCCAAGCGTTAATGCTTCTCTGTCTAATTTTACAAAATTCCCTATTTCAGGAGAAAGAGATAAGATAATGTTCATGCTTGAAGTTTGAAAATTATAAATTCCTAGAATATCTTCTACAAATGTATTTTGTCTTATCTCTTTAAAGATGCTCTTTGTGCTTATCCAATAGTCTTCTCCTGTTTTTTGTACTTCTTCAATAGCTTTTTGGAATTCTTCCTCATATGGTCCAGTAGGATAGGGGTTATTTGTTTCTCCTAAGTTCATTAATGTCATGGTGACATTATGGTTTATTTCAGTTGTATTTTTATTAAACTGTAAAATTTTATAATAATTATTATATCCAAGTAATGTTGCGATTAAGGGATAGCTTTGAGGGATTATCTCCGGAGAGAGCGAATAGTAGCCAAACTCATTAGTTAAAGAAAACTCTCCTCCAAGATAAACATTTACTCCACTTAGAGGATTGCCTAATGCATCTACTACAAATCCCCAGACATTTGGCGTAATAGAATCACTTGTGCTGGGGGTAGCTTGCCTCATAGTAATATTCTTTTCTATTATATAATTTGAAAAATTAACAGTTATTTCCGATATATACTCGTCATAACCTGAACCATAGGCAATCAAATTATGTGATCCGGGATTTAGATTTAAAGAAAGATTATAAACTCCATCTTCTCCTGTAGTCGAATTTACTCCTGCTACAACAATTGTAATATTGCTTAATGGTGCTCCTGAAAGATTGGTAACATATCCGTAAATGTTTGTTAAAACAGATTCTCCTAGTTCTCCACTTGGGCATTCATCGTTAGGGTCCGTAAAAAAGTAATATCTTTCTGTAGATGAAGGGGGCATTGGCAGAAGCATCTGAAAATTTACAGTTGTGTTCGGGCTATATCCTTTTTGTAGTTTTGCGATGTGTGTGACATATACTAAATTTTTAGAATCATTTAAAATTCCTATATCAAATGAACCAACTTCTCCATCCCATCTGTAAGTGTGAGTTGAAGGAATGCCTGTAATATTTCTAGTGCCTACCATAATCCACATTGTATCGGTAAATGTGTTTGAAGCACAATCTATCCCCCAAGAACATCCTGTCATTGAATCTATTTGTGAAACGCTAGCAGGGAATAAAGAATCAAAATCAATTACTGGAGAAGTTGAAGCATATACTTCATTTCCTCCCGCCACTCCTTGCTGTATGCAATTAAAGAATAATCCTGTGCTGGTAATTTCTCCTGTTTTTAAATCCTCAAAAATTTGCTCAGTATATCCCGGAACTCTTAAGGCTAAACCATATAATCCATGCCAATACGATGTTTGAAATTTAAGGGTTACATTTAATTCGGAAATTTCTCCTGCTTTAGAAGGGATATATGTAGAAAACCCTGTTGAAAGGGCGTTTGTTATGAAAAGTATGCAAATTAAAGTTGTAGATAGCAAGGCAAAAGAAAGAAGAATAAATTCAAGACTTTCCTCTTTTTTTTGTTTTTTTAGTTCTTTTTCTACAATAGTAAATACATTTTCAGAAAACCCCTCTCGTTTTTTACCCATTTAATAATTGTGTAAAAGAAATTAATAAAGTTTCCTATATAAAATGTTAATCTACAGCAGATTACCAAAAAGTATTTAAAGAATTTTCGTCTTTTCACTGAATGAAAGAGGTTAAATTCTATAGGATTAAAAATGTTTAAAAAAACAAGTGTTCTTGATGAACTTCCTGATTTGGCTATTGATGAGTTAAAAAAAGAATTGAGAAAAGATAAGTCTGAAAAAGAAAAGATAAAAGAAACTAATTATAAAAAAATAGAAGAAAATGTCCAAGAACCAGAAGAACCTCTTGAAGAAGAAATTAGTGTAGTAGTTCAAGGGAATAATGATTCTGAAGATGTTGAGGAAGAATTCGAAGAAGAAACTGAAACAGATGATTCAGAAGAGGAATCAAATGAAATTGATGAAATCTCTTTAAATTTAGAGAATAGTTTTTTTAATCCTTTATTGAGCGAATTAAAGAAAGAAAATTTTGACCCTGCAAAAATAAATGAATGGTATCAAAAAAGATTTTCTGGTAAAAGCGCTATTGAGGAGATGAAAGAACATTGGGAAAAACAGAAAAATGAATTTATAACAGAAGCCGTTGAAAAAGAGTTTAAATCTAGAATAAATAAAAGAATGCATGTTTTGCAAAAATTAGAATCAGAATGGCAAGAGATATACCTAAAACTTATTGAGAAAGAAGAAGAATTGAAAAAAGAAGAAAAAAATCTAAAAAAAATAATAAACGATTTTTCAGATGCGATTAAGAAGAAAGGAAACACCAAGGAGATTAGCACTAAAAAAGGAAATATTAAAAAGGATTATAAGGCTAAATAGTTTATGAGAAAGAAGAGACAAAAAAAATTAGTTAAAATAATCCTTATTGGGCTTGTTACTTTACTTATTTTATTAATCCTTATTGATTTAAAAGTCTGGAAATTCTTTGAAAAAAAAGACATAAAAATTATCTCTTTAGAAGATAAATGTTCCCTGATGTCTGGAGTTATTCTACACGCGATTAAAGATGATTCGGGGTGTGAAAATTATTGCCATTCCGAGTGTTCAATTATAAAAATGAAATTTTATAAAGTAGAATTCCAAGCAAAGGATAATTCATGCAATACATGCAATTGTTATTGTAAATAAAATGAGGGACATAGAAGAGGAGTATTCTAAAGATATTGAAAAAGAAGAGGAGATTTTTAGAGAGGGGGCTAAAAAAAACAAGAGTATTGCTGAATTAGAAAAAAGGTACTCTAAAAAAGTAAAGGAGATAAGGGAAATATATGAAAAATCTTTAAAGAAAGAACTTCGTGGCAGTAAAAATATACAAAAACAAAAAAAAGACAATCCAAAAAAAGAAGTTCAAGATTTAAATGAAAGAGAGAAAAATGTAGAAAAAGATAACATTGGAAAAATTAGAGTTAAGTTTGAATCAAAAATATATAAAATAGGAAGAAAAATAAAAAATTTCTTATATAAAATAACTCCTACCAAAATTATTTACATTTATCATAAAATAGGGGCATTAGTAAAAAATTTTAATAAAAATATTAAAAGAATATTAAAACATATCTTAAATAAGTTTGTTGGTAAACTGAAATTAATTGGAGAGTTTATAAAAAATATATATTTTAACATGATGTCTTTCTTAAGAACATTATTTTCTAAATTTAATAGAAAAGAAAAAAAAGGCAAAAAACCTAAGGAAGAGGGAGAAAAGAATGAAGATGAAAACAAAAAATAGTTCTGCAAAAAAAGAAGGTATTGGAAATAAAATGAAATTAAAATCGGTTCAAACAAAAAAAGGAAATGCTGTTGTTAAATCTCAACCAAAAGCTGTTCAAACAAAAAATGATGGAATTGATAGCAGAATAAAAGAAATTCCTGAAGATATGAGAAATGTCTTTTTGTATTTAGTTTCTGAAAAAATTATTGATATAAAAAAAATAGAATTTAAAGGAAATTCAGAAAATTATGTTAAACAAAAAATAGAAGATTCAATTAATGAAAAGTATCAAATCTTGAATGAGAGATTTTCTGAATTAAGAAAGTCGGGGGTAGATTTAGGAGTTTTAAATTTCAAATTAATTACGGTTTCTTTAAAGATAAAAATATTTTTTGCGACCTATGATAAAAAAGATGCAGAAAATTTAATTAATAGAATTAAAGAAATAGAAAAAGAAATTAATAAATTAAAAATTTAATCGTCATCGTCTTTTTCTCTTCTTCTGATTATTATGAAGAAGATTATGAATACTAGTATTATAAATGCTAATGCAAAGATGATGTATGTCAAGATATTAAATCTCTGATATTTCAATTCCATTCTAGCTTCTTTGACATTAACTAAAGAATCTCTCCTTTCTCCATAATTTGTAACAACTTTAATAAAAGTATTTTTAGCCAAATCTGACTCTGTTAAAATTTCATAAATAATTAACTTTTTAGATCTCATTGGAGAAATCTTTTCAGATTCTTCTGTACCTATTGTCTTTGTAATTTTATTGATTGAAATATCTTTTAATTCCACACTTGCCCAGCATTCAACAAAAACTTTGTTTTTTAATTTTACAATAAATGAATTTTCCTGCCTATTGTATTTAATCCATTTTATATCTAAATCACACCCGTCTATGATGTTTACTATTTCTATTTTATAATTTCCTTCTAGGACTCTATCTAAAGAAGTTGGTGTTTCTCCATATAACAAATAAATATTTGCTGTGGCTTCTTCTTCTGAGATAGTAACTCCCTCATACACTACTGTTTTAAAACTTCCCGGAGCAATGAATACCTCTTCTAAATCTCCTACTCTTATTATTCCAGAAGAAGTTGTTATTGCGATTGTTCCCCTGAAATAAGCTGGAACATTTGAATCACTTTTATAAGTTATTTCTAATCTTGATGTAGCTTTATTATATTTTACAGAATAAATAGAAATGTTTAAAGTAGGTATAGGAATATAAAATAAATCTAATCCTTCTACAGGTGAAACTCCTGTAGTTTTCTCTCTTGCGCTTCGTGCAAACTTAACCATAACATTAATCCCTGTAGACTGTCTAATATTTGTAGCTGCCCCGACTAAATCATTTCCTATAAGGACACCTATTTCTACATCTGAAGATTTTATGTATTCTGCTATTTTTTGAGGAACATTTTCTTTTCCTGTAAATAATAAAGCGTTTTTCCCTTGCATTATCTCCTTCTCAATAAACTCTCCATTACTTAAAATAATTTGAGATATAGAACCAACTTTAGAATATTTATCTACTATCTTTATATTATCTTGAAACCTGTCTCCAGTATTTATTATTTCTGGGTTGTATTTTTCCAATGTTTCTGTTACTTCTGAATCCACATATCCATATAAAAGAAGGGTATTTGTTCTCCCTTTTAATGTCGCGTCTATCTCATCTATGTTTACCCTGTTTGCTAAAAAAACCCAAGAGTTAGTCTTTAATGCATATGCAACAACTGCCATTGAATTATATCCATATGCATCTCCAACAACGATAAAATTCCTTATATTTGGAAGTTCTTTTATTAAATCTAAATTAGCTGAAGAGACCTCTATTTCTTTTACAGAAGCAAACCCGTTTGAATTGGCTAATGAAGGATAATTAAAAACTAATGGATTGTTTTTAGATGAAATGATTACAAGATCGTTGTTTTTGTTTATCCCTTTAAGCAAAATTGGTCCGTGTGAAGTGCCTACAAGAAAGTCTGATTCTAATCCCTTTAAATTAGCATACATTATAGAAGAATATACATCCTTCCAACTTGCTGAATTAGAAATAACATACTCCTCTGCATTTATAAAATTTAGCATTAAGAAAGTGCAAAATATAAAAATAAATACAATTCTCTTTTTCATATTAGTAATCTTAAAGATTAATATTTAAAACTTTCTAAATTTGAGAGTATTCTGAGTCCTGAGTAACTCTAACTTCATAACCCTTTTCTAATTCCAGAATGAAGTTAGTTCCAAGGTACATCGGAAGAGGAATCGCATTGAAGATATATCCTTCTGATTTTTGGCTGGTTTCATTCCAATTAGTTAAAGTATTTGCATAAGGAATATGATTCATTAATGAATATGCATCTGTTAAAGAAGAGTTTCCATGTAATGAAATCCAATTTTTATTGTATTGGATTCCAGAGGAAGTATTTACAGATAAAGAAACATTGGATTTACTCTCCAATTCTCCCACTAAACTCCAATTTGTGAATACTGAAGAAGAGGTATTCAAACTTATTTCGTACCCTATGCCTTTTTCTAATTCAAAATTACAATTTGTGCTTGTGCAACTTGGAAATTTAGGGCAAGAAAACTCATTACAAGTTACTCTATTTTGTGTTGAGCTATTCCACATTATAAACGAAGTTATATTTGACATTTTATTAAGTGTGCTATAAGCGTCTGTAATCTCTTTATTATTCAAATAAAATCCAACCCAATTTATTGTGTTAACTTCTGGTATTCTTTTAAGGAAGTATACTGTTTTTCCAAAAACTATATCACTTAAATTTTCTCCTGTTGGGTTCCAATTAGAAATTTTGTAAAACCTTCTCCTAGTTAAATTGGATGTTTTGTCTGTGTAATTTGTTTGATTTGTTTTTGAGAGTAAAGAGAATTCCAATTTCAAATCGTCTGTATAGTATATGTTATAATAATCAGAGTGATTTGCTGGCTCCCAAGACAAAATGACATCTCCTGTTCCATCTGATTTTGATTGGGTTATATTTATTAAATTGTCATTCAATGCATCTGGAAACAAAAATGTTCCAAATGTAAAGTTGTATTGATTTACAAACGAGTTCCCATCTAAATCTGTACAATTAATATTCCAAAAATAATTTCCATCTCTGGGCATCGTTTGGCTTGAAAAAGATAAAGTTATATTCTCTTCTGGGTTATTAATCGTTTGCTTTATTTCCCAGTTATCCCAGTCTCCAAAAAGCTTACAATTATCAAAAGTTCTTCCTGTTACTGAAAAATCAAATGAAGGAACTGTTAAATTAGAGAAATTCTCATTATTTTCCGGATAGATTAAAAAGATAGAGACTGGTGAAGGAAGAGTTATTGAAACATTTAACTTAGAGGAGGAATTTGAAACACTTAAATTTCTAGTTAAATTGGCAAATGCAAAAAACTCATAAGTCCCTTCTCTCCCTGTTGCATTCACAATCCAATAAATTATCTGGCTTTCTCCTTTTTTTAGAGAAGGAATTTTTTGTGGATTTTCATTTACTGTATAAAAAGGGATTGTTCCTGGAACTGTTGAAATAATTCCCTTTATTTTTTCTTCTTTAATTCCGAATGAAACAAGGTTAGTTTGGTTGTTGACTATTTGATAAGACTGATTTATCCAAGCTGCACTTCTTGAAATGTTTGAAATACGAACTTCATCCATTGAGCCATTAAAAAATCCTCCAGAAACATCTACTACTCCTTCACCAATTTTAACATAGTATTGGGAGGTTCCGTAGTTAGAGGTGCTTGAACCTCCTGAAGCTACCTGTGCTCCATCAAGATAAATTAAGAGATTTGTCCCAGTACCAACTGTAACTAAATGGTGCCAGGTATTTAATGCGTATGGGTAAGAAGTAGAAGTACTTCCTCCTCCACTTGTCCATACCATTATTGTGTTTGAACCGTCGAGGAAAAATTCAACAACATCATTTTGTCCTATTAAACTGGTTCTTGAACCCCAAGCTCTTGGTTTAATCCATCCTTCAATTGTAAATGTTCCTAAATTATTCATAAAATTGCTTGAAGTGCTTAAAAAATCATTAGACCCATCTAGCATATCAGCCCCATCAATTTTTCCTGATGTTTTTTCGTCGTTGTCATATCCATTTGTAGTAAAGTTATTTCTGAACTTGCTGTCATATCTTGTTCCTGTTCCTTGTTCTTCTAAGTGCTGAACAGTTAAATAGTTATTATCCCACACACTAAATGAATTTTGTCCTGATAGGGCAGAAGGGTTTCCAAAATACATACAAATTTGATTTACACCTGGAACAAATGAAGGAATATTTATCCAAACATCTGCTTTAGAAGAAGTGTAATTTTCAATTTCATAATTTAAATATAAGTAGGTTCCACTTGAGCCACAAGAACCATTAGTGAATCTAATGTCTTTAAAGTCACTTTGCATCTCTTGTTCCTTGGATAAATTTAAGTATATTGGAAAACTAGAGAGTGTTGTTAAACCAGAGTTAGTGATATTAATTGTCTTTCTATAACTCCAAGATTCATTCCACCAGTTTGGAGGATCTAGAGTTACATTAACTTCCCCGCAATCCACAATATCACATGTAACATTTACACTAAAATTAAATAAATTAAATTGATTTACTTCTATTGGCTGGATTGGTTTGAATAATTCAACATTTATATCTGGATAGTTGGAAGAAAACGAGATTGACTCTGTGTTGTTTATATTCCCTAAGCTATCATTACACCAAAAAATTGCTATATACTCTCCTGGCTCAATTAAATCTAAATTAAGATTAAATTGAGATTGATTATACCTATTCATAGTATAATTTGTTCCCCAGTTATCAATTGTAAATTTACAGAAATCCAAATCTTCATTCCCCAAAACACTAAATAAAATATCTTGCGGATAATATACCTGATTTTTTGGACTTAAAATGTTCAATTTTGGAGGGGTTGTATCTATACTAAAGTATCTAGATTCAAATCCGAGGTTTCCATCAGAATCATTTGCATATACTCTCCAGTTATTAAACCCTTCATTAGAAGAAACTCCGGTGATATTTGTTAAACAGCTAGTTGAAATGTTAGTTACTCCTCCATCTAAGGAATACCAACAAGAATCAAGATTCTTGTCTGATGCTGTAAAGTTTATAGAATAAATTCCATTAGAATAAGTTTTATTTTCTGGGAAATAAATTATTACTGCGGGTATTTCTGTAGATATTTTAAATGACACCTGCTTATTCCCTAAATGTCCCAATGTGTCATTGGCAAACATATTCCAAGTGTATTCTCCTTCACTCAAAGATATGGAAATGTTTTGTCCACAAGGAATAGTGATATTTACAGAGCCATTTATATTATACCAACACTTATCCAATAAATTGTCTAAAACAGTATAATTTAACATAGAAATGTTATATCCGTATGTAAAATTAATTGGGAAAAATTGGGTTATGATGGGGGGAAAGTTATCCAACATTATGTTTCTTGATAAAGTATAGTTCTTATTGTTCGCTAAATCTGTTACACTGACATTATATATGTAATTCCCGTCAATCAATTGAGTAAAGTTAATATCTCTCCTTGAGTCAGTAAAAGAAGTTGAGTTTTTCAAAGTGTTGTTTCCATAATATAAATTAAATGTAATATTCTTAAAATTGATTTCATATACAGAGGTGTTTATGTATATCCAGTTTTGTGAAACATTTGCAAAATTATTTTCTGTATTTATCCCATATTCAACAAGGGGAGGTGTTGTGTCTATTATAATTGTGTTATTTTGTGTAGAATATGAGTGTCCGCCAATATCAAATATCTCATAAAACCATTTAAAGATTCCTTCTGTTAAAAAATTATATATAATCCCTCCAACAATTGAAGTTCCGGTGATTACCATTGATGTAGAATTTATTAAATTGCCTAAATAATCGTAAATGTATAAAGTGGAGTTCTTCAGCCCAATTGTATCGTTTGCAACAAAGGTTAGATTTTGAGCAGTCTTATTTGTATAGGTGTTATTGGAAGGTGAAGAGAGTTTTACATTTGGCCCTAAAGAGTCAACAACAAAAAATACCGACTCTGTGTTGTTTATATTCCCTAAACTATCATTACACCAAAACTTTACTTCATAATAATTATCATTCATTGAAGAATTAACATAATAAAAATGTGTTGAGTTAATCTTATTCATGGTATAATTTCTTGCCCAATTATTAAATGTAAATCTACAGATATTCATTGATTTATCTCCTGAAATATTGAAAGATATTAAGGAAGAGCCATAGCTTATATTTAGGGGGCTTGTAATTACTAATTTAGGAGGGGTGGGGTCTATTGTGACATTCCATGAAGAAGTGATGTTGCTAACATCTAGATTTGTTGTTAAATTGGCAAATGCAAAAAACTCATAAGTTCCTTTTCCTGTAGAATTAACATAAAATGTAATTAGTTGACTTTGCCCTTTTACTAAAAAAGAAGAAGTGTATGGGTTTGAAACATTTGTATAAAACGGAGTATCTCCAATTATTGTTGAAACAATTCCTTTTGAAGGAAC
>CAYQKM010000010.1:0-17908 GCA_964418095.1 Candidatus Woesearchaeota archaeon | reverse complement strand
TCCACATGCTCTACCTAATCTTGAACAGAATTGAGCATCTGTTTCAGGTGTACAAACACACTGTCCAGATTGACATGTTAAAGGAGATTGACATGTTCCACAACTTGAAACTGTCCTTGATGTTCCACAATTATCATTTGCTGTTAAACTTCCACATGCTCTACCTAATCTTGAACAGAATTGAG
The DNA here is from genome assembly GCA_964418095.1 of Candidatus Woesearchaeota archaeon. GTDB lineage: Archaea > Nanobdellota > Nanobdellia > Pacearchaeales > GW2011-AR1 > MWBV01. The sequence goes on along the minus strand of CAYQKM010000010.1, from coordinate 17,723 downwards.
CATCTGTTTCAGGTGTACAAACACACTGTCCAGATTGACATGTTAAAGGAGATTGACATGTTCCACAACTTGAAACTGTTCTTTGAATTCCGCAATTATCATTAGCAGTTACACTTCCACAAGTTCTATTTAATCTTGAGCAAAAGTGAGTATCTGTTTCTTGTTTACAACATTTACTTGTATCAAATAAACATCCATTTGGAGGAGAAAGACACGAGAGTGTTCCAACATGTCCTGTTCCTAATACACTAGCACATGTAGCTCCACCCAATGCACTTCCATCACACTGTTCACCACTTTCTATTACCCCATTTCCACAAGTAACAGAACAATCATTATCATTATTAGCATTACATCCTAATGGACAGCATCCATCATTAGAGTTACAAGTAGTTATCTTTTGGAATGTGCATGCATTATTAGAGCAGAGGTTAATTGTACATGGATCATTATCTTCACACTGAACATTAGAAGTACATCTTGTACAATCATTATCATTTCCTAAATTACATCCAGGAGGACAACACCCATCATTATGTTTACATGCAGGATAATTTTGATAACATTTATTGTCTGTTAAATTACAATAATCTTGAGGACAAACAGTTCCACTTCCACACTGAGCATTATTTAAACAACACCCAGGTATAGGTGTATAAGTACATAAACCATTTAAATTACATAAATCAGTAGTACATACATTGTTATCATTACATGCTCCACAATTTGAAACTGTTCTTCTATTTCCACAATTATCATTAGCTGTTAAATTCCCACACTGTTTATTTAACCTTGAGCAAAATTGAGCATCTGTTTCAGGAATACACTCACATATATTATTTCTGCATGTATCGTATGGAGAAGGACAATTCCCGCAATTTACATTACTTCTTAAGACCCCACAATTATCATTAGCTGTTACAGACCCGCACTGTTTATTTAGTCTTAAGCAAAATTGAGTTACTGATTCAGGAATACATGTACAATTTCCAGAATGACATGTTAAAGGAGATTGACATGTTCCACAACTTGAAACTGTTCTTACATTTCCACAATTATCTAATCCAATATTCTCATCACACTCTACTTTATATCTTGAACAAAACTGAGCATCTGTTTCAGGAACACAATCTTTTGTACAAGTTCCATTTACCTGACAAGTATATCCTGTTGAGCAATTTCCACAATATTTTAATTCTCCACATATAGACATATTTCCACAAACATATCCTAAAGATGAGCAAGTATCTGTACATGGTTTAAGTGTGCATGTTCCATTTGTCTGACAATCAAATCCTTCTGAACAATTTATACAATTTAATGTTTTACCACATCCATCACTTACTATCCCGCACGGGTTTCCTAGAGGTTGGCAAGTTGTAGGAACACAATCTTTTGTACAAGTTCCATTTACTTGGCAAGTATATCCTTCAGAACAAGTTCCACAATTTGTTTGTTTTCCGCAGATAGTATGTATCCCACACTTATATCCTAAAGATGAACAAGTATCTTTACAATTATCATTAGAACTTCCATCTGAAGAAGTTTTATCTTTTATACACTTATAATTTAAGCAAGAGTATCCTTTTGCACATCCATTTCCACAAGGTGCTCCGCACCCATTTGTTCCACACTGTGCATTAGGAGGACAGTAAGTTGAGCAAACATTTGGAGTAATATACTCATCTTTTACATTTCCAACAACTTCTTCTCCTTCTTTATCTAAATAAATAGGAGTTACTGAAATCTTTTTAATATTAGAAGCATTTAATTCAATAAATTTCAATGAAAAGTTTCCTGTTTCATTTTCAGGCATTGATGAATCAATTCTAACAACTTCAACTTTATTTCCATCTGTAACAGAGAAACTCAAACCAATAAAATTTCCTTCACCAGTATTTCTTTTAAGTGTTAAATCTAAAGTGTTATCATCAACTTTCTTTACTTGTGAAATCTTCAAATCAATTTTCTCATCAGTATATACTTCATACTTATCTTGCTCATTAACATATCCTCTTACAATAATAAAAATAATTACAACCAAGCACAATATTAAAAATCCAATTAATAGATTAACAGTTAATCTTGATAATTCCCCTCTTTTCTGCATAGATAATATATGAATAGTGTATTTAAAAACTTAATTAAATCTTGAGCTGTAAAGTTAACGGCACCTCTTCAACCCCCCATTGTTAATTTAGCCAAGAAAATCTATACTCATCTTTTACATTTCCAACAACTTCTTTATCTTCATTGAGTATAAATATAGGAGTTACTGATATTTTAATAGCATCTGAAGATTTTAAGCTTATCATCTCTAATTTATAAGTTTCCATTTCAAGCTCATTTAAACTGCCCTTTTCTATAAATATTTCAGAAATCTCTTTTCCTTCAATCCTAAAAACCACCCCAGTAAGATTTCCTGCACCAGAATTCCTAATTATAGTTACATTAATAAATTCTTCATCTAAATAAACAGAAACTATTTTAATATCTATTTTAGTCTCATAAGATTCTATTTTATCTACTGTATTCTCTAGATATCCTTTAAATATATTGTAGAATATTAAAACAGAAATCAACACTATAAGCATAATTAAAATAATACTCTTAGGTTTTGGATACTCTCTTCTTATACTAGATTTTTCATAATTTACATCCACTTTTCTAAAAATGATAACTCATTTAAATAAGTTTTTATTAATAAATTGAATATGGCATCAATAAAAAAGCTACATGTAAAAAATAGAATATTTCTCGCCCCAATGGAAGAAATTAATGATCTTCCATTTAGACTTTTATGTAAAAATGCAGGGTGCGGATTAACCTATACAGGAATGATTAACCCTCTTTCAAAAAATAAAATCTATTTAGATGATAAACCAGCATTACAGCTATTTTGTGTAAGTCCAAGAGGAATAAAAGAGTTTATTAAAAAACATAATAAAGAAGTTTTACTCTGGGATTTAAATTTAGGCTGCCCTGCTAAAAATGCTAGAAAAACTGGCTTTGGAAGCTATCTTAAAGATTTAACAAAAATAGAAGAAATTTTAAAAACAATGAGAGAAAGCACTAAAAAACCAATTACACTTAAAATGAGAAAATCTAAACTCTCTTTTGATATTTTAAAATTAGCTGAAAAATACTGTGATGGAGTTTGCATACACCCAAGAACTCAAGAACAAGGATATTCAGGTGAACCAGATATTAAATTTGCAGAAGAAATAAAATCCAAGACATTTCTTCCTGTTATCTATTCTGGAAACGTAAACCTCAAAAATTATAAGAACTTACTAGAAAAATTTGATTATATTATGGTTGGAAGAGAATCTATTGGACATCCAGAAATATTTGCAAAAATGACTAACACTCCTTTTGAAATATCATTTAAAGACTATCTTAAATTAGCAAAAAAATACTCTCTTTACTTTCGTCAAATAAAAATTCAAGCAATGAATTTTACAAAAGGCATGAAAAACTCAACTAAAATAAGATTAGAACTATTTAATACAAAAAATATAGAGGAAATTGAAAAGATTATTCTTTAATTTTCTAATTTTTTTTCAAGCAAATTTAACTTCTCTTCTTCATCTTTCTTATCTTCTTGCTCAAGAAAATGAGCCATCCCATACATAACCCCTCCACTTAATGTAGACATTAAAGAAACCCCAAACAAAATACCCGCAGTAATCTCTTGAGTATTCATATTTGAAATTGTTTTAAACATAGAACTAAACTCTAAATTTTCTGAAATAATATAATTTGCAGTACTAATCGCCAAACCTACACCTCCATATAAGACAGCTTTCTTAAAATATTTTTTTTCTTTAATGTTATTTTGTTTGTACATTGTATATGCTTTATTTAATTTAAACTTATAAACCTTTTTAGAGAAATTCAATTATATTTAAGATTAAGCTTTAAACCATCCCTTTTAGACAATTCATTGAAAATAAAATTCTAGTTTCATTTTCAAAAGTAACTGGGAAAGGTTCACATTTATCTGAAATATTTATTATCTGAGACATTGCATTAATATATCCATAACTAATTCCTTCTTGTGCTGCAGAGGCATATCCATAACTAAATCCTTGTTGGAAAATCTTTTTTTCTTTTTCTAATCTTGATTTTTGAACTTCTTTAACTAAGAAATAAGCTCCGACAGCAAGGATTAAGACCATAGCGACGATTATTACTATTTTTAAAGTTTTATTATTCCCTTTTTTTACAGCCATATCTTAAAACAAACGAATATACTTTTTATACTTTTCGTTTATAATTAATATATTATAAGAAATATTTATTTTTTTGAGAGTAATCTAAAAACTTACTTAACAGGTTTCATTTCTTTCCAAGCTAAGTCAAACATTTGCTCCATTGCATGAGCAAAGAATTCTGTATTAATCCAAACCCCAATATCATAATTAGGATGGAATTTTTCATCATCTAAAAGCATAAACATTAATTGATTTGAATCTACAATTGTAAATCTTGCCCTGATATCTCCTATTTCTCTAACTTCAGCAACTTTTTTCAATTCTCTTGCATATTTTATATTATTATTTGTTATTACAGCAGCAATCCTTATTTTAACTCCTCTCTTTTTAGATTTTTCAAGAACAGGCATTAATGCTTCAATTTTTCTATTAAGCCCTTCTTCTGTTGTAACAATTGTAATTGATTTTTCAGCATCACGAATCATCATATCTAAATGATTATAGAGATTCTGTCTTCCCTTTAAACTTCCAGATAATTCACTTGGCTCAACAAACTTAATCCCTTTTGTAAATAATCCATTTAATTCTTCAAGCACCTCATCATCTTTTAGTGTTTCAAGTCTTTTAGTTCTCTCTTGAGCATACTTAATAAGGTTTTTCTTAACTCTTTCAACAACTTCTTCAGGTTTTAATGCAACAAATTTAATTGGCTTTCCTAATTTCATAACAATAAATCCTTTTTTTTCAAGACTTTCTAAAATATCATATGTTCTTGAACGAGGAACATCAGAAATATTGCTTAATTCTCCTGCTGTTGAAGTCCCTCTCGATAAAAGGGCTGTCCAAACCTTTACTTCATATAGGTTTAAATCAAAGATCTTTCTCAATCGGCTTAAAAACTCATCTTTTACTATCATTTTGTATGCATTAAGTTAGCATTGTCTCCTTTTAAACTTTGTTATGCTAAAAGAGTAAATTTTTTAAATTACTTATAGGTAGTCACTTTAAGACTATGTTTACCTTTCCTCTTTTGCCTTTAATATTAAACTCAGCAGTGTTTTTAAATTTTTCTTTCTCTAAGGTTGTAACAAACCCCACATTTTTTGAGTTTGTTCTTACCCGAATAAAATCTAATTTAGGTTTAATCGTATCTTTAAACTCTTCTTCACACTCAATATATAAATCAATAACTTCTTTTTTATTCAACCCTAATCTTTTTCTAAACTCTTGAACCTGTCTAGAAATCTCACGAGCATATCCTTCTGCTTCTAAATCAGAAGTTAAGTTTGTATCTAACTCTACTTTAAGCAATTCCCCCTCTTCAACAATAATTTCTTTAACATTAAGCTGTGACTTTAATATCTCAATTAGCTCTTCTTCAAAATCAAGATATTTTCCAGATACGACTGCTTTTTGTAAAGGCCATTTTAACCCTACTTTAGATTTATCCCTTTCAGCTAACCCTAATTCAATTATCTTCATTAAAGATTCCATTTCTTTTTCTAATTCCAAATTTATTTTATTCTCTTTGTATTTTGGATATTCTGAAAGATGGACAGATTTATCTGAGAACTCACTATAAATATATTCTGAAATATACGGTGCAAACGGAGCAAGCAACAATGAAATCTTTTCTAAAATCTCTCCAAGAATTTCTTTTGTATCTTCTCTTTCTCTTGTTATTTTAATATATCCTCTTGAAAAATCATTTATAACAAAATTATTTATTTTTTCAAAAGGCTTGATTAATTCATAATTATTCAAATCAGAATTAACTTCTTTTATAAGATTATTTAATTTGCTTAATATCCATTTATCTTCAATTTTAAGTGAGTTCTTTTTTGAATCTAATTGCTTATAGTAGGTATTGCAATTATATAATACATTCAAGAAACCCATTACATTTTCTTTCATTAAATCATAAGAAAATCTCTTTTGGTTTCCAACATCTGATGTAAAGAATTGTAATCTTACAGCATCAACCCCTGCCTTATCAATTATGTCTCTAGGCTTTATCATATTTCCTTTTGATTTAGACATCTTTTCACCTTTTTCATCTACAATATGCCCCATGCAAATAACATTTTTATAAGCAGGCTTATCAAACAACACTGTTCCTAATACATGAAGTGTGTAAAACCACCCTCTTGTTTGGTCTATTGCTTCTGCAATATAATCATAAGGGTATCTTCTTTCAAACTCTTTTTTATTTTCAAATGGATAATGGAATTGAGCAAATGAAGCACTTCCAGAATCATACCAACAATCAATAACATCAGGAACTCTTACCATCTCTTTTCCACACTCACACTTTAACGTTATTTTATCTATCCAAGGCCTATGTAAATCTATTTTCCCTTTTGGAATCTTAATTGCTTGTTTTTTTAATTCATCTATACTTCCAATTATCTTTTCCTTTCCACACTTGCATTTCCAAATTGGGAGTGGTGTTCCCCAAAATTTAAATCTAGAAAGTGTCCAGTCTTTAGCACCCTCAACCCACTTACCAAATCTTCCCTCTTTAATATGTGCTGGATACCAATTTATTTTTTTATTGGATTTAACTAATCTATCTCTTACTTTGCTTACATTTACAAACCACGAATTTATTCCATAATATAAAAGAGGAGAGTCACATCTCCAGCAAAACGGATAATCGTGGCTTATTTTTTCAACTTTAAATAAAAGGTGTCTTTTTTTCAAATCTTCTTTAATATCTTTTTCAGCAGATTTAACATATTTCCCTCTTATAAATTCAGGAACAATATCTAAAAATTTCCCATCTTGCCCAACAGTATGCACTTCTGGAAGCCCTATTTCTTTTCCTAAATTATAATCATCTTCACCATACATTACAGCAGTATGAACAACTCCTGTTCCATCCTCGGTTGTAACAAAATCAGCACCAACTACCTTATAAGAATTTTCAGATTTAAGTTCTTTAATATCATATAATGGCTCATACTCTAACCCAATTAATTTTTCACCTTTAAATTTTTCAATAATCTCACACTGCCCTTTTAATAGCCCTATTTTTTCTTTTCCAAGAATTAATTTATCTCCATCTGGAAGTTTAACTTTAACATACTCTATTTTTTTTCCAACAGCAAGGGCAATGTTTCCAGGAAGTGTCCAAGGAGTAGTTGTCCAGGCTAAAATGTACTCATTTTTTTTATTCTTTATTTTAAATGCAACATAAACTGATTCTTCTTGAACCTCCTTATATCCCTGAGCAACCTCATGACTTGATAGAGGAGTTCCACATCTTGTGCAAAATGGAAGAACTTTATATCCTTCATAAAGAAGCTTTTTTTCATATAATTCCTTTAAACTCCACCACACACTCTCAATATAATTATTTTCTAAAGTCACATACGGATTTTCTAAATCAACTAAATAATGAATCTCTTCTGTAGATTTTGTCCAGTCCTCAATATTTGAAAAAACTTCTTCTTTACACTGTTTTACAAACTTATCCATACCATATTTTTCAACTTCTTTTTTAGATTCAAGTTTTAATTTTTTTTCAACTTGCACTTCAACAGGTAATCCATGACAATCCCACCCTCCTTTCCTAGGAACAGAAAATCCATTCATATACTTGAATTTACAGATTATATCTTTGAATGTTCTTGCTTCTAAGTGATGCAGCCCAGGAGGAGCATTTGCTGTTGGAGGCCCTTCTAAGAAACTGAATAAAGGTTTTTTTAGATTATCTTGAACAGAAGCCTTTAATTCTTTTTCATATTTCTTCCATCTTTCTCTCGCAACTTTTTCTACATCTTTAAAATCATACATTTTTACTAAAATTCATAGGATGCTTAGTTTTTAAGATTTTGTGACACATTTATCTTCTTTTATTTCTTGATTTATCTAATTTTTTACTTGACTTTTTAGCCTTCTCCAAATTTTTAAGTGCCTGTTCTTGTTCGTATAAATCTAACCTAGTATAGTATTTTTTATCTTTTTCATCTCTCTGATTATAATAATCAGTATACTCATTTACAGCCTTAACATGTTTTGTTTCTGAAGCATTTGGAGCAGGTCTTCCTTGATTATATGCTGAAAGTGCTTTGTCCCATGAACCATATCTCTTAAAATCATTTTTAAGATATTTTGCAGCTGCTTCTGCTGATTTTCTAACATCAAATCTTTCATCTACTTTTGATAGTTTTCCATAATCATAATTAAATGCCTTAATTAATTCTCTCAATTCTTTTCCATGATTTTCGTCTGCACTAGACCTATCTGATGTCCCATGCACTTTTAATCCATAATGTTTTGCTGTTCTTGGCTGGAACATAAATAGTCCTGCACCTCCGTCATTGCTTGCATTTAATTTCAAAGGGTCACCATAACTCTCCCTCATTGCAAGTCCCTTTAAAATCCCTTTTGGCAATTCATATTTCTCTTCTGCTTCATCTAATATTCTATCCCATCTATATGTTCTTTCAAATCTTCCTTGTGTTGTTGAAATTGGAGAGACAATATTTACTTCATCACTTATTTCACTAGAATACTCAATATTCTTTTCTGTTTTTTCTGTTTTACCTAAGTATGCTGGAAGACTCAAAACACCTATTGTTCCAGCTATTGCAGCAGCTTTAGTCCATTTTGATATTTTCTCTTCAAGGTTACTCGTAAAAATTAAGCCCATAGAAAAAAACATTAAAGATAGCAAAGCTAAAATAGAACTCTCTAAATTTGTTCCTACAACTGCTCCAGTTATTTTTGCTGAAATTATGTTTCTCATTGACAAACCAATTGAAATTAAAATCAATATACCTCCAAATGATTTTCTTATATTCATATTTAAATTAGTTATTGCTTATTTTTAAAAGTTACTTGAAAAGATAATCTCATCCAAAATCCAATTGAAAACTCTCTCTTAAAATAACTCCTTTAAAACAAAAATACTTAAAAACATCTTGTAGTTTATAATATTAAGAATGAAAGAAATATTAGAATCCAGATTAAAATCACTCGCCCCCGAAGAAAAGGATATGTTCTATGAGAGATTACTAATTATCCTTAATGATAGATATTCTTGTTTTGCATATGGGGGTGTAACTAATAAAGAGTATTCTAAAATACCTCAAGAAAAATTAGAAAAAATAAAGTTTAATCTCTATAGAGATATGTTCTGTAAAACAACACCTCCTTTAAGAGAATTTCCTCCTCCTGAGCTTCCTTTAGAAGAAAAAGCTAAAAGACTAAAATTAAGATTTTATGAAAGATATTTTAATAGCTCAATAAACTGCATTATTCAAAATTCTATTAACTAAATCTTTCTAAACTTTTTTTCTCCATAAAATGTAATTCTCCAGGAATTATTAGGCAATAAGGTTTTTGAACACCTGAAAATTCTTTTATCTCTTCTAGTGTCCTATAAATTATTTTTTGCTTTTTTGTTCCAATTGCCTGACACACAATTAATTTTGGAATTTTAAAATTATGATTTTTTGCAGCTTTTTCTAATTGATTTATTGAATCTTTTATTTCTAATCCAATATCAATAAGAATGAGTGTGTGAGCTTTTATTGTCTGGTTTTCTTTTACAACCTCCATAAAGCTGTCTGGCTCATACGATTTTTTCCATTTAGGAATAGAAGTTATTTTCCCAAATTTATAAATCTGTAATCCGCTCTCACCAATTCCATCAAGTATAGAAGCATTACTTATTATTCTATATTTTACACCTGAAAAAATTGCTTCTTCAATTAGAGTTATATGAGTTGTAGCCATTAAAGGACTTCCATACACAAGTAAAGCAACATCCATTTTTCTAGCTTCATCAACTATCTCTAAACTTTCAACTTTCTTACGATCTGCAACAAAGAACTTTTTTCCTATTTCATCAATAAGTGCCTGATGAGTATATGGAAAATCAACAGTATACTCTTCAAGATAAACTTTTTTGCATCTTTTAATTATTTCAATTGCTTCTTTTGAGAGGCTTTTCTCATTTAATCCTAAACCAACTAAATATAACATAATTCAAGCATGAAAAATAGGTTTATATTATTATTTATTTTATATAAATTCAATAACTTATTCTTAACACATCTTATTAAAAATTATTCTAATCCTAAGTATTAAAAACCAGATTATTCTCTTACTCTAATGAATGCAGCAGGATATTCAATTTTAAGTGCAATAATTGTTGCGCTTATTTCACTTGTAGGAATATTTTTTATTTTTTTAAAAAAAGATAAATTAAATAAAATTGTTCTACTTTTTGTTTCTCTCGCAGCAGGCTCATTATTAGGAGGAACATTTTTTCATTTAATTCCAGAATCATTTGCTAATTCAAATTCAATAGCTCAATCCTCTCTCCTAATTCTTTTAGGAATAATTATATTTTTTATAATAGAACATTTTATGCACTGGAAACACCAGCGCATTCCAAAATCCAAAGCTCATTCACGTCCATTAGGGGTAATGAATATAATAAGTGATAGCATACACAATTTTACTGATGGATTAGTAATTGCAGCAGCATATTTCATGAATATCCATTTAGGAATTGCAACTACTTTAGTAGTTATACTGCACGAGATACCTAAAGAAATAGGAGATTTAGGAATATTAATTTATGCAGGATATTCTAAAAAGAAAGCATTATTCTTTAATTTCCTTTCAGCACTTGCAGCTATTCTTGGAGTATTAGTAATTATCTTATTTAGTGGAATAGGAAATACTCTTTCAATGTGGGTTGTTCCTATTGCAGCAGGAGGATTCTTATATGTTGCTGGGAGCGACTTACTTCCTGAGCTCCACAAAAACCAAGAAAAACACTTTTCATTTAGAAAAACATTTGGAGTAATTTTAGGAATATTATTAATGTATAGCCTTACTCTTTTATGATAAACCTAATTTTATTTATTTCTTATTAGCTAAGAAAACACCTGCAAGTCCAATTAAGAATAATCCAGCACCTGTACTAATTGAACCAGGAATACTATTTGCAATTACATTGCCTGTAAGAGCAGGATATCCTATTGCAATTCCAACAACCATAGATGCTAATCCAATAATAGTTATTACCTTTTCAAGCCCTGATTGTTTATCTTTTTTATCTAGAATTCTATCTTCAATCTCTTTTGATTTTTTTAAGATCTGCTTCATATAAAATATATTTTCATCATTAGGGTGTTTCTCAAGGTAATTCATTCCCCTTTCTATTCTTCTATTAATTCCTTGCAAAAATTTTTCTTTTTCTTCCTTAGAGTAATTATCTTTTACTTCATTATAGGATATTGCATTTTGAAGACGCTCCAGAGAGTATTTTGCATCTTTAAAATTTCCTTTTAAAATAGAATTATTAAATTCAGTTAAGTAGAGTCCAGACCTATAATCAGCAATCCTTCTTATATTAAATCTACTATATTTTTCACTCCCTCTATCATTGCCAAGTTCAGCCATTTCTTCTTTAGTAATCTGCCCTTTTGCTTCCTTAGCTTTTCTAAGGTTTTTGTAATTAAATCCACTCTTTTTATTTAGATTATTTAATCTTTCAACTAAAAAATCATAATTACTTTCTTTCACCATTTTTCTACTCTTAGTTAAGTTATTTGGCATTTATATATATTTCTTTTTAAGCCCTTATTTTTCCTCAAGTATTTTAATGCCATCAATACAGTCTTTAATTCTATCTGGACTCTCACACACAATTGTAACTTCTTTATTTTTTGGTAAATTATTAAACAGTTCTTCCCACTGTTCTTTTCTAAGATTAATATGATTTTTTTCTCCTTTTTCAGAATACTCAATTCCTGAAAAATGACAGTGCCATTCTTTTTGTGGAAATAATTTTTTTATTTTCTCATAATCTACTTTTTTATTACGAGCTAAAACATGCGCAAAATCAATGCAAAAACTGCACTCAGTTTCTTTAGCTAATCTTGAAATCTCTTCAAGGCTCCCAAACACATTCACTTTACCCATTGTTTCAGGGCATAATTCAACACCCCATTTTTTCTCTTTTATTATATTCATCATCTCTAAAATTCTTAATTTTATATTTTGAAAAGTTTCTTCTTTAATTTTTTTCTTTTCTTCTTCTGTTTTTGCATTTTGAAACCCTTTTCCATAATATCCAGAGTGAAACACAATGCTTTTAGCCCCAAGATAATGTCCTATTTCACAGCATTTTAAAATTCTTTGCATGCTTGTATGAACTTTCTGTTTTTCATCTGAATTAAGATTAACAAAATAAGGAGCATGAATACTTAATTTAATTTTTCTCTCTTTTGCAATCTTCCCAATTTTTTCAGCTTGCTCTTTATTCATATAAACTTGATAGGTAAAATCAATTTCAGAGTTTCCAAATCCAAGTTTATTAAATTCTTCTAAATTTTTATCAGCTTCCTTAACACCTCCCATTCCAGATGGTCCAATACTTATATTTTTATTTGCCATTTTAACTCTAATATAAATAGAAAATTATTTTTATAGTTAATCATATATAATTTTGTAGCCTTTATTATTAATATACTCCAATAAATCCCTTATTTCAGGAACATATTTCATATTCTTTTCAAAATCTCCATATACTTTAATATAATTATTTCCTTTTTCTTCATGAACACTAAAAAGAATTTGCTCACCTGCATTTAATCCAGATTGCAATTTTCCTTCAAGTTTTTTATTTATTCCTTCAATTAATTCTTCAAGTTTTTTATCCATAATTTTATCTAAATATCTTTATTTTTAAAATTATCTATTTAAAAGAACTCCCATTTTCTAGCTTCTTATTTTACTTTTTAGATTTTTTTCTATCTATTTTTTTATTCTGATTCTTCTTTAACTTTTTAACTGGCTTTATTCCTTTTTCTTCAATTTCTTTCTTAACTATCTTCCTTCTTATCTTTATGCTTCTAGAAGTAACAATTGCAATAAATAAAAATGTAAATAATAAAACATCATTTAAAATTATTAAACTTGTAACTGCGCCACTAAGAGATAAGAAAATCAACAAATAAAACCACTTTCTACCATCTTTTAATTCTTCAGGTGTTAGTCTAGCAAGTAAATCTCCAATAGGGATTCCTAATATTAAAATCAATACCCCTATTCCTAATCTTATCAACTCTTCCATTTTATACTTTCAATAAAATCAATTAAGGTTTTTATACTTTCTTAATTTATTCCTTAATCCTTTAATAATAAAATACACTATAAATCCAATTAAAATTATTAAAACTCCCCAAGATAAATAATCAAGATAATAGCTTAATTTTTCCCAGTTATTTCCTAAAACAAATCCTATATAAATTAAAAAGAAATTCCACATCCCAGCACCAAGCAAAGTATATATAGAGAATTTTTTAATATCCATTTTTCCAATACCAGCAGGTATAGAAATAATATGTCTTACAACAGGAATAAATCTACCAATAAAAATTGTTAATTCTCCTTTTCTAGAAAACCATCTCTCAGTCTGAATTAAATGCTTTTTACTCAACAAAACATACTTTCCATGTTTGTATAAAAATTTCTTTCCTCCTTTTAGTCCAAGATAATATGAAAGGAGTGATCCAATTAAACTCCCTATTGTTGAAGAAAAGATTACCCAGAAAAAAGTCATCTTGCCCTCTGCAATTAAAAAACCAGCAAAAGGCATAACTAATTCAGAAGGAATAGGAAATATCATACTTTCTAAAATCATCAAAAAAACAATTCCAGGATATCCTATTGAAGAGATTAAACTAATACAAAGAACTCCTATTTGTCTTAAAATTTCAGAGAGTATTTCCATTTTTATTAAAGTAAACTTTTCTTTTTATATTTAGCTAAATTTAAATACTCTGCATTAAACTATCTTTATGGAGGTAAAATATGCATAAGATGATATTTGGTTTAGGCGGAGGAATAGTTGGTTTAATTGCTCTGGTCTGTGCAGTCTTAGTTATCTATGATGTTTGGTCAAACCAAAAGAAAATGAAAGATACTAATAAGATTCTATGGACAATAGCAGCATTAATACTAAACATTTTAACAGCAATAGTTTACTATTTTGTTGTTAAAAGAAAATAATTTTTTTTCTTTTTTTTTCTTTTTTAAGATTTAGCTATTATATTCCATTAATCTATATCTTATTTTTTCAAACCTTTCTGTAATATCAGGGAAGTTTTTAGGTAAGTAATTTATTCCTCTTTCTCTCCTAATATGAGAATAAACTTCATTAGCCTCTCTAAGGATTTTCATTGATTTGTTTCTTTTTTCAAGTTCATGAGATTCACATTCTTCAATTAGCTTATACAGTTTTTCAACATGCCCTTCATTTTTTTTGTATAGTTTCATCATATTTACTCTGGTGTAGAATAGTTTAAAAGCTTTGTTACTCTTTTATATATGTAAATTTTGTTTTTTTACTAAAAATGGGGCCTGATAATAGAAATTTAGGAAACAATGGGGAGGTAACTGATTACTTCTTAGAAATAATTAATGATTGTGCTGTTTTTAATGAATTAGAAGCAGAAGACAAGCTAATAAACTTAGAATTACTCTTAAAAGAAAGAGGAACAGATAGAGAGGTTGTAAAAAAACTTGAAGATGTAAAAGAATTAGTTTCAAAATTAAGTTTTTATTCTACACACTGCAAAGAGCACGAAAAATATTTTCACAAACTAAGGTCTTCTTTAGCAGAAATATATAATCTAAGTATAGATGGTCATTACAAAATAGCTTAATTTATTTAGTTAACTATTAAAAAATACCTTATCCAATATAAAAAAACATTTAAACAGTTTATTTATTTTAATATAATGTTTAAAAAATATTTAGTAATTGCAAGTAAGAAAGATAATGCAGGAATGAATATTGTTAAACACCTTCACCAATTTAGAGAAAATCCTGTTCTCTCTTCATGGAATAATAAGCCTAACTTTGATTTCTATATTGTAGAAGAAGATACAATATATACTGAAAACTTAGATTTAGAAAAAATAAACCAGTATGATTTTATTATTTTTGCCTCTAAGCATCAATCAGAAAAAAAAGAAAAAAGCCTTTCTGTTCACTCTCCAGGAAATTTCAGAACAGCTGATTTTGGAGGAGAAATAGAAAAAGTTTGCCCTTCTTCAGCACTATTTAACAAACATATTTTTAATAAATTGCAGGAAAATGCATTAAGTGCTTCTCTTGACTATAAAGTTACTTTAGAGTGCACTCATCACGGTCCACTTCTCTCAAAGCCATGTGTGTTTATTGAAATAGGCTCAACAGAAATAGAGTGGGGAGATAGAAGAGCAGGATTTATAATCGCAAAAACAATAAAAGAAGCAATTGAAGAGTTTAAAGAAGACGAGTACAAAGAGGTAGCAATAGGTATTGGGGGTCCACATTATTGCCCCAACTTCAATAAACTTCAATTAAAATCAAATGTTGCATTCTCGCATATAATTCCAAATTATGTAATGCCTATGAAAGAAGAATTTATATTAGAGTCAATAAGAAAAACAATTGAGCAAGTTGATTTTGTGGTTCTAGATTGGAAAGGATTAGGGAGATTAGAACAAAGGCAAGAGATAATAGATATTTTAGAAAAAAACTATATTCAGTGGAAAAAAACCTCTGACATTACAAGATAGATTTTTAAATCTAATTTTACTCACTATTTTTCAAAATGATTATCCGAGGAGGGAAGATGAATACGGGAATGTATGGAAGAAGAGAAATTATTAAGAGAACAGGGAAAAAAATATAGCCTCAAAGACGGAGCCTCTGTCAGTGTAATGGAGGGTATGGGGTTAAAATATATTACACCTTATGCTCTTTCAATTGGACTTTCTAACAAACTAATAGGTATTTTAGAAGTATTGCCCACACTTATTGCAAATCTCCTTAGAATTTTTTTAAGTAAATCTTATTATAGAAAATCAAGAAAAAGCATGGTTTTACCATTTATATTTATCCAAGCATTTTTTTGGATACCTCTTCTTTTTGTAGGTGTATCTTATTTCTTTTTTGGATTAAAACTAGCCTATGCTTCCTTATTTTTAATTATCTGTTATTCAGGAATAATTATCTTTGGATTACTTGCCACTCCTGCCTGGACCTCCTGGATGCAGGATTTAGTTGAAACAAATAGAGGAGAATTCTTTGGAAAAAGGAGTAAGATAAATGGTCTAGTTGTAACTCTAAGCATGATTACAGCTGGTTTAATACTAGATTCTTTTAGAGGAGAAAGAGTTTTCTTAGGATTTATTATTCTCTTTTTATTAGCTTCAACTGGAAGATATTTTTCTTTTTATTTCCTAAAAAAGCAATATGAGCCTAAGCCGACAAAAGATGATAAATCCTTTTTCAGTTTTTCCCAATTTGTAAAGAAAATGCCTTCTAATAACTTTGGAAGATTTGTTATTTTCACTTCACTTATATCATTTGCAGTAGCAATAGCTTCTCCTTTCTTTTCAGTATACATGTTAAAAGAATTACACCTTTCTTATTTTTCATTTACTCTAATAGTTTTAAGTGCCCTTGTCTCTCCTGTATTTTTCCTTTCACACATTGGAAAGTATGTTGATAAATACGGAACAGTTAGGACAATGAAAATCTCAGGAATACTTATTTCATTTGTGCCTTTACTCTGGGTTCTTTCAATATTTATTATGAAACTTCCTTTATGGGTTATAGTCTGTTATTTATTTGCTGTAGAATTCTTTTCAGGATTTGCATGGGCAGCATATAATCTTTCAATTTCTAATTTTATTTATGATGCTGTAACAAAGCCAAAAATAATTTTATGCTTTACTTATTTTGGATTTATTAATTCAATAGGCTCATTTTTAGGAGGATTAGTAGGAGGACAGCTTTCAAGTTCTAGTTCCTTTTCTATATTTGGATTAGGAGCAATACTTTCTGTATTCTTATTAAGCACTCTCTTAAGAATTTTACCCTCAATAATTGTAGCCCCTAAATTAAAAGAAGTAAGGCCTGTAGAAACATCCCCTTCAAAAGTGCAATTAAGAATTAAAGAGAAATTAGGGTATTTTATCAGATTAATAACATTCTATAATCCAAGACCAACATAAATTAATATATTTTTTTATTATTCTTCATCTTGTGATTCTAATATGAGATTATACACATCAACTAAATCTTCTTTAATTTGATTTATATCTCTCTCAATTAAATGAACTCTTTCAGATATGCTTTCAAGTATTTCTCTATCTGTCTTTTGCTTAATCATTGCTTTATGCTGCTCATATCTTTCAATTTCAATTCTCTCTTCTTCACTATCATCTTCATATTCATCATCTAAGAAATCTTCATCCTCATCATCTTCTTCATAGTCAATTATATCTATTTTATCCATTATAATTAATAGTATCTTGAATTTAAATAAATTTCTACGCCGCCACTGGGAATCGAACCCAGGGGCCCCGGAGGGCATGGATTAGCAATCCATTGCAATACCACTATGCGATGGCGGCTTCAATATTTGCCAGAGTATAGGTCGAGCTTCACATATCTGTGAGTGCCTATGCGATGGCGGCTTCA
>CAYQKM010000009.1:1183-22638 GCA_964418095.1 Candidatus Woesearchaeota archaeon | reverse complement strand
CTCCTTTTTTAACACCCATTTCAATAACTCTTTTATTTCCTGAACTTCCCATAGTTGACATTATACTATCAATTTCATTTATCATTTCAAGTGATTGTGTTATTATTGCTTGGTCTCTCATGTTTTCTATTTTTGGTTTTACATAGGATAATACAAGTCCCATCATTACAAATGCTATTAAAAGATAAATAACAGTTTCAATCCACACCTGTCCTCGGCTGTTTTTCAAAAATGTATTATCTTTCCTTTCCCCCTTTTTTTTCATATTATTTTAACTAAAATTTAGTTTATAATGTTTTGGTTTTTAGTCACCCATCAAATTACAATTTGAAATATCCCTAATTTGACTGGTTATTTCACATTGATTATTATTAATAATTGGAGCTATTCTTATTAAATCTATTTTATCTGTTACTCCAAATTCTAGATTTCTTATCTCATAAGTTTTACCAGAATTTTTTCCAGGCAAGCTTATACTCTCGCCAAATGCTCCGCCATAATATCTTATATTATTATCAGACATTTCAGATTTAGTCAAGGTTATTGTTTTAGTTTTTCCACTTGCCATTATTGAAACTATAAGAGAATTAACCTCAACATCTGCAATATTAATTGAAAATCTTACTAAATCTACTCCGCCTCCTCCAATTGTATAGCAAGTATATAATCCATTTAATGTAACTTTATCTCCTGTTTCTACACCTAAACAAGATTCAACTTGATCTCTATTTTTAACAACAACATCTCTAGTAAAAGTCCAGACAATTGCTATCGCTGAAACAGTAAGAAGAATAATTATTACTGTTGCAACAACAGTAGAAAGAGCTTTTTTATTCTTTAAATTCTTCATTTTAATTTCCTGTTGACAATTTTACACCATATTTATTTTCATCACAAGCATGTGTCTTTCTTCCACTATCAGATTCACCAATTAAAACAGGTATTAAAATTAATTCTTTAACTCCATTAGGAACTTCGTCTCCAAAATTTTCATCAGAAAATATTCCTCCTTGTCTTAGCCCAGATCCTCTTGGCCATTTGTCATTCTTTGTTAAATCTTCTGTATTATGAGAACCCAATTTAACCATTTTAATATCCATTCCAAAAATAGGGACATTTCCATAATTAGTAATAAATAGTCCTGTTGTCTTAGTATAACTTGCTTCAAACACAACATCATCACAAACTAATTCTATATTTCTATTATCAAATTTTGTAACAGCTTCATGAGTCATTCCTCTAACCCATAAGAAAACTATTAAAGCAATAGCAACAACAATCACTATCAATAAAACTGTTGCTACAACAGGTGAAAGAGCTTTTTTTTCTTTTTCCAATTTTTTTATCCCTCTTTTCATATTATATATTATAATTTCTGTATTTTTAAATTCTTTGATTATCTTTTTATTTAATTACACAATTTCTTTTATTGTTTTTTGTTCTGAGCAACTTACTATTCTTATTTTTCCTCCTTCTTTTTGCATTCTCATTGGAATAATTGTTATTGAATAAACTCTTCCACTTACCTCACTAAACTTATAGGTTTCAAGTTCTGTATCTCCAGGTTTAAATGTGCTTTCAATTCCTACTGATCCCCTGCCTAACCCTAGTTTTATTCCTTCAACCATATAATCTTCTAGAGAAGGTCTGGGAGAGTCTGTATTATCTCTAAAAACATTTACACTATAATGTTCTTCATCTGCAATATAAATAAAATATCCTGTAACATTAAATCTCCCATCATTAGTTATATTAAATTTTAGTTCTTGAGTATTGTAATCATACTCATAATCTTTAATTAAGAGAGAAACTCCTTCTGGACAAGCATATTTATCTTTAGGAACATATGTTTTAAGTAAAAAATATACAATTAAAGCAATTGTAATTGAAAATACAATAAGTAAAACATACTCTACCATATTGCTTAATCCCTTTTTATTTTTCATTTTTATTAGTTTATTGGCTCAAATATTTTTGAACCTTGACAGCTTGCTAAAACAATTTTCCTTCCCTCTTTTTGCCATCTTATAGGAACTATCTCTACACCATATACATTCCCATCTAATTCACTTAAATCATATTCATGTAGCTCACCATCATTTGGTAAAAACTCATTTTCAGTGCTATCTAAATCTCCACCAGAATATCCTAACCTTACACCAATAATATCATCAATATACTCACTGAGTACTAACCTACTATCTAGATTTTTTTCTGATACATCAACTGTTGCAAGTGTTTTTTCAGGGTCATCTTTAATGTATATAAAATATCCTCCAACTGAAAATCTTCCATTATTTTTTATCTCTAGTGTGAGTTTTTGATTATTATGATCATAATCTAAACTACTAAGAAAAAGAGAAACACCTTCTGGGCAAGCAGCATATTCATCTTTTGGAACATATGTCTTTTGCCAAGTATAAACAATTGCTCCAAGAGCAACTCCAATAACTACAAGAAGAACATATCCTATAACTACACTCAATGCCTTTTTAGATTGTATATACATATCTTTCACCTCCCTTATCATAAATAATTATTGAATAAATATTTTCTCCATTTTCTAAAGGGAAAACATAATTTCCTCCATATAATTCAACTCTTATTTCATTTCCAACAATACTTGATGTTCCAGGGTAGACTGTAGTTCCATCAGTGTGTTTAATCACTTTTGGTTCTCCTGTGCTTTTATCAATAATAATAAAGTAAATATCTTTATCTCTTGCATAATTTGAAAAGTCCTCAACAAAATTATTAAAGCTATCCTCTCCATCAAGAGGGTGATTTACCCAATATTCTGAAACTTTCTGAAGCTCTATTCTAAGTTCCTCTGCAATTTCTTTTCCATCATTATAAGAAGTTTTTTTTACAAAATAATTTGAAGCATAAAATATAGCAATTAGTATGCCTGAGATTATAATTGCTGCAATTAAATAAAACTGTCCTCTTTTATCACCTTTTCTCATGTTAATACAATGGATTTATGTTTTTTATATTATTCTATTTTAATTTTAAACTTTTAATATGTATTGGGGGAGCAATTTTTTAGCTTTTTTCCTCCTTTCTTGATGTTGCTCTAAAAAAGAGTTTATTTTATTTATAGTGTATTTTTTTAATTCTCCTGTTGATAATTCTCCTGATTTGTACTTCTTTTCAATTTCTTCTAATTTTTTATCATCTTCTTCAAAAAAATACTTAAGATACTGGAATGAAATATCTACTTCAGTGTTTCCTCCAAATCTTTTATGCTCTTCAATTGTATCTCTTCCACCTGAGAAAGCATATTTGTTTATTTTCTTTTTTACTTCTTCTGGATTATCACTAGATAAGATTCCCTTAGTATTTTCAGTGCTACTACTCATTTTACCAGATAATCCTGTTAAAGGAGGTAAAAACGAACACTGTATACTTGCTGGTTTATAGTGTCCTAATTTTGGAAGTATATCTCTTGTTATCCTAAAATGAGGGTCTTGGTCAATTGCATGAGGAATTAAACAAGGCATTTTTTTCTTTTTTAATACAGAAGGTAAAAATGCAGGAACAGCTTGCATTGCTGTATAAAAAATGCTTCCTACATTATTACTTTCATTAAATCCAAAACTTGATTTTATCATTGAGAAAGTTATTTTCTTTGCAACTTTAATTGCTTCAGGATACATTATCCCTGAATGTTTAGTATCAATAATGAAATGAGTTTTTTTAGGATTAAATCCAACAGCAATTACATCCAGCATATTTTCTTCTGTCCACTTTTGTATCTCTTCATAACTTAAATCTTTATACAAAAACTTTTCATCGTCTGTAAATTGAAAATAAACTTCACAATTAAATTTATCTTGAAGCCATTTTGTAAAATACCACACCATTAAATGTCCTAAATGAATTGGTCCTGATGGGCCACACCCTGTATAAATAAAGAATTTATTTTTTTTCTCATACTCATCTAAAACCCATTTTAAATCTCTTCCAGCAAAAAATATTTTCCTCCTTAGCATAAAATGCAAATCTCCCTTAATGTTTTTCTTTAATTTTTTAAGAGTTTCATCAGTTATCTCTTCAAGTCCAAATTCATTAATTAGCTTATCATAGTTGACTTCACCTTTAACTTCATAAGGATTTATAACACTCTCAATTTTATCTTCAGCCATTATCTTCAATAACACTATCTAATTTATTAATGTTTTCATTAACATAAGAGAACATTAAGTTATCTTATAATTTATACTCTACTGATAATTCAATGCCTATTCTAATAATAAAAATAATTGTAACTTATCAAGGAAACTTCGTTTTTAAAGTGCTTTTTGGTTCTTCTTTTAGAATATTTGATTTGACGAGCATCCAGTCAAGCTTAATAAGATTTTTAACAAAATTGTTTTCAGTATTAAGCTGGTAATAATCAGATTTCCCAACTTTTCTTGTCCTAATCAAAATTCCAGATTTAATGAAATCATTGAGGAATACTTTAAGGGAGTTATAACTAACATTGCTCCCCCTTGCAATCTCAGTTATAGGATAATCAAAGAAATTGTTATCTATTAAAAAATCCAAGACCCTCAACTGGGGAGTGTCCCCAAATTGTATAAGGAAAAATGATTTGTTTTCTTTTTGTTTCATCTTAAATATTGGGTTTGATAACTTTATAAATGTTTCTATAAAATAAAGAAAGTTTCAGTAATAGAAATATTTAAATATGAATTCATATATTATATTTTTATGAATTTAGAGAAAGCTCAAATTATGTTTAAATTAGCTCGTAAGAATAATTGGAATGCATATTATGACAGGTTAGAGCATTTCAAGAGATTTAATAATTTAGATTTAATGATCAAAGAGCTTGTAAAGATTGGCTGGGTTATTTTTCATAAGAAACCAAATTATCAAGCAATCTCTCTGAATACTCAATATAAAAAAGAGATTATTGAATTTATTGAATCAGAGATTCCTTCTTTAAAAGAAATGATTAAATAAAAAGTGTAGACAAGTGGTTTGCTACTAAAAGCACCAAAGAATTAACCTCCATTCTTCCTCAGCTCTGCTCCCTGCTAAGCATTCCAATAGGTGTTTAGGGCTGCTTCGATCAAGACCTGACCCGCTTCGCATCTACGAAATCAAAACAGACAAAGCGTCAACGTAGGAACAAAGATTCCTTGACACCTTTATCACGCCCCACTCGTAGTCTGCCATAAAGCCCGTTTGCAACTAGCGGAGGGCTAACCCGCTGACATTAGTCTACTTAAAAATTACAGAATTAATGTTTAAAACACTTTCTATTTAATTCTCTTAAGTTCAAGGATACTTTAAAATATCTTCAAAGATACTTCAAAACACTTCAAATTTCCTTAAAATAAATCAAGAATAACTATTGCAAGTGTTATTAAAAAGATTAATACAATAAATGCCCAAATGTATTTATTTTTACTAGAATCAGTAGAACTAATATAAACTTTTTCTATAACAGGAGAAACACAGCTTGTAGACTCAACAGGTTTATTATAAGAGACATCACAATGATTTGCATCATAACATTTTCTCATCATTATCTCTTTTTCACACTCTCCCCATCCTGAGCACTCCCAACTCGGCTCACAAGTATCTAATAAAAGAGAAGTCTTTTTATTTTTACTAGATGATTTATCTTCTTTAGAAGAGCCTTTATTCTCTTTATTCCCCTCTAAACCTAAATACTCTTTCTCTATTTTACAAACTCTAGAACATCCATCAAAATTATTTAAGTTACCATCATCACACTCTTCTCCTTCATCTAAAACACCATTTCCACATTTAGAATTATCTTTACACCCTATTGGACAGTTTAATGGGCACCAAGGAGCACACACACATCCAGGACACTCTCCTTCATTTCCATTTCCATTCTCTCCTCCATTTCCTTCATTACCATTACCATTTCCATTTTCTCCACCATTTCCTTCATTTCCATTTCCATTTTCTCCACCATTTCCTTCATTTCCATTCCCATTTTCTCCACCATTTCCTTCATTTCCATTCCCATTCTCTCCTCCATTACTTTCATTTCCATTTCCATTCTCTCCACATTTAACATAAAATTCTCTTTCAGCATAATTATCACTTAAATCACACTCAAACCCATCACTCTTAATTTCAAGAATTATTTTATTAAAAGAATTACACTCTAAATTTGAAATATCTAAACTAAGTGTTTTCGCATGATACTGATTTATTAGTTTATAATATTCTTCTAAAACAATGTTGTTTAGTTTTACTTTTATAAAAACATTATCATCATCTTCCATTTTATTCTCTATTCTATACTTAATTGAATGAGAATTTCCTTTTGTAAGTACAACAGGACCATCTAACCAAATTCCATTTTCACTTATCCCTATTCCTGTATTGAATGTATCTACATAATTATATCTTATTGCAATTTCATGATCACAGCTCGGCTCAGGAGTATCAGGTATTTCTGGTTCTTCTGGCTCAATTATTTCTATTTTGCAAAGTGCAGAGCATCCGTCCCCATCTATATTATTACCATCATCACACTCTTCACATATTTCATTTAAAATTCCATCTCCACAGAAATTAGTAAGTGTTTTTATTTTACAATCTTTTGAGCAATAAGTGCAACTTGTCCCGTATTTTGCCCAGCATAAAAATCCATTAAAGTTTCCATAATCACACTCTTCTCCATTATCTAAAACACCATTTCCACACGAGCATGCACTAGTAAATTTAATAGACACCAATAAAATTGCTGCAATAGCAAACAAAAATAAAACACTTTTTAGACCCTTTTTACTCATATAATTTATTAACCACTTTCATTTAAAAACATGAGTATACTAAAGACAATATTTTATTTCATCACTGACGATAAATGAATATATTTAAGCTAAATAATATCTTTTAAAAAATTTATAGAAGAATTTTGTTATTTATTTTTTCTTTACTATTCTTACTTTTTTTACATTTTTTAGCTGTCTGTTTATTCTCTTTCTTCTTCTCTTCATTTGTTCTTTCTTGTAGAAGTAGATTAGAACTAATAAGAATAGCAGGGTAATTAAAATTATAAGTACAATTCCTAATCCTGACTTTGTAAAATCAGCAAATCCATCAATTGTTTTTCCTGTTATCCAGAATGATTTTTTCTCTGAATTTGTTTGTGTTTCCTGAGTATTTATATTTAAAGAAGATCCATTAGGGTTATTAGTATTTGATGAATTAGAAATCACAATAACATTTGTACTGTTTGTTGTACTGTTTGTTGTATTTTGATTTGAAGTCCCAGTATTTGCAGAACCCCCGCCAGATGATCCGCCTCCACCACCAGAACCAGTTGAAGGTTTAGTTGGAGGAGTAACAGGAATTGGTAATTTTGGAAGATAGCTTAAAGTAAAATCAAGCTTTTTTGTCTTAGGATTATCTGGAATTTTAAAATCTAAAGTTCCAGCTTTTAATTCTAATATGTAAAAGTCTAATTTACCCTCTGCATCTGGAGAGATTATGCAGGCACTTGAATTATATCCGTATTTTCCATCAATTACAGGACACTCTTTAATTGTTATATTATCTAATTTAAGAACAATTTTATATCCATTTGGGATTAGATTTCCATTATAACTAACTTCTCCATAATAGGCAGTTGGAGTAGAAGGACCAGCAGGTAAAGCCAATACAAAACTTAAACTAATCATTAGTGTTAATGCTACTAAAAATGATACTTTCTTTTTCATATTTTATTCATATTGACTCTGTTTAAAAGCATTGTTGTAATTGAATGTTTGTTTTATTTTATTACTTAATTTTAATGAATAATTTTTAATATTTTTTAAACAAAATAATTAATCTTTGAGACTTGCGTCCTATAATAAAAAAAAGAAAAAAAAAGAAAAAGAAAAAAATTTATGTGATTCTTTTGGAATTATATTGTACCAACATAAGGATAATATGTTCCTGCTTTATCTAAAGCAACCCAATATCCTCTTCCTGGATTCATTTCCACAGGAGCAAAAAAGTCTTGAGCATATTGGTCAGGATTATACTCTAAAAGAGTTCCTTTAATCCAATCTAATCCAGTTAATGCGTCTGTAGGTGTTAATTTTTCATGTCCATAGTGTCCAATTAGGTTCCATCCTTTTTCCAAATTTCTTTGGGGCATTGTGAATGGACCAGCTTTGAATAGACTTCCTCCTATTAATAGAGTAATGTCTTTCTTTGCTTTAACCCAATATCCATATCCAGGTTTAATTGTACCTAAATTATTTGGACCATTTGGAGTGTAAACTTTCCACTCTCCATTCTCATATGTCCAGATGCCTTCTAATTCATCAACATCTGAGAAAACACTTTCAGGGTCATTATCTAACAAATAGAAAGGGAATGAGATTAAATCCCATTTTTCTCCAATTGTTAAATCAAATGCCTTTCCATTAACTTTGAAAAGTTCAGAGTCAATGTTAGAAGTTTTATTTACATTATCTACGCAATAAAACTCTAATAAGTGTTCGCATTTTTCATGGAAATTAAGTGTAATAGTTGCAGTTTCACCTTCTACATATGTCCATCCAGCAGATGAATCATTGTATTTTCCATCCCAGACAACTCTGTAATAAAGTCCTTTTATTCCAGATGGGTGTGGTCCTATATCTCCACAACTTAATGTTATAGGAGTATCTAATGTCACTTCCCATTCAATATTCTGTCCTGGATTTTGATACCAATTTTCTTCTGGTTCATAATTGACTTCTTTACTTGGTTCTCCAACTTCCTTTATTGTTTCAGGTGGAGTCTTATCAACAAATACAAATTCATTCTTTACTGATTCCTTGTTTCCAAGTTTATCAATAGAATAATATTCAATTATATGACAAGATTCATCCATTGAAAATGGTTTAGAGTATACGTACCACTCTTGTTCACCAAGATTTCCTGTCCATTTAGCACCTTCACAGTATTTGTTATCTACTATACTATACCTGTAATATGTTTTATCAACACCAACAGGATGAGGTTTTGAATCTTCTGCTGTTAATTTAACAGTTGAAACTCCATCAATATATTTGATTTTTGTTGTTACTGTTTTACAAATTTTTTTCCATTCCCAAACATAAATTTGTTTAGAGCAACCTACCCAACCATACTTAGTACATTTCTTTACTTTTACTTTTTCCCATGTACAAATTTGGTCAGTATCTTTTGTTTCATGATAAGGACCTTCAAACTTAAGATTTGTTGTTGGTGCTTTAGTATCAACAACATCAAACCAAGTCATTTCACCTTTATTTCCTAATCTATCTACAGCAGTACACTTTAATGTGTGGTATGAATCTTCTTTATAGTTGAAACATCCGTTTTTATCCAGAGTTATTGTTTTCTTTATTGGATTTTTAAGATTTCCCTTATTATCTTTTTCACTTGAATAGTAATATTCGCATGATAAAGTTTTATCTTTTAATCCAATTGGATGTGGTTCTGGGTCAACAGCAGAAATACAAATTTGTGTATTTGTATTCATGTATATAGTACATTCTTCACCCTCACAAATCTGTGGTTCTCCAACTGTTCTTGATATTACTGGAGCTTGAGTATCTACGATAAATACTTTTGATTTAACTTCAGATATCTTTCCAACATTATCAATACATTTGTATTCTAACACATGATTTGAATCTTCAGGGAATTTGAAAATTCCAGATGCACCTTGAAGAGTCTTCCACTCTGTGAATTCTCCTCCATTAACATTGTATCTGTATTCTATATGATTAACACCAGATTGCCATGGAGCTACTGGAACATTGTCTGCACAAGTCAAAGTTATTGGAGTTTTTGAATTAACATAGCAATTTCCTGTTTGACTTTCTTCACACTCTCCAATATTCTCCTTTCCAACAGATAAACTTACTACTGGCTTAGCTAAATCCACATTGAACATTTTTGAAACATTCCATTGGTTAGCACAAGTTACTTTTACATATATGCAGTATTGTCCGCTTTCTAGTGGTCTGTTCCAATTATAATGATAATTTGGGAAATTAGGATTGCCCGCACTTCCAGAGTCTACAGTGGCGATACTATGCCAGCCACCTTGAGGATCACAACTCCCTTTTTGGTATTGGATTAAAAACTCATTTACAGGAATACATCCTTCACTCAAAGTCCAGTTTATTTCAACAGCTTCGCTGTCAAACCATTGTCCTTGTGTAGGATTTGTGATAGTCAATTCACAATTTTTTGGAGCTGGTTGTTGCCCACCACCGCAGTTGCCACCACCACAAGACATTGATGACATTTCACCATTTTGAGAAGTTTCTCCTTCATTTGCTACAGCACTTATTAATCCACTCATACTTACAACAATTAAAACACCTAATATTAAACTAGTTAATATTAAATTTTTATTAGTTTTCATAATTTATTTATAACCTCCTTTCAATTCTTTATTCCCTTATCCTATTTAGTTCAGAGTAAGTACTCAGTTGCAAGGCTAGACCTCGCCAATTATTGTTATACAGTCCGTTATACGTATAACTATGATGTAGAAAGATTTGATTTGAATAAACTTGATTTGAAAAGAATTTATTTAAATAAGAGTTATTATAATTTAAGCATAAGCAGATTTTATTTTTCCCAACAACTTTTACTCCTTTTTTTGACACCATAAAGTTTTATTAACCACTTTCATTTAAAAGCATTATTATCGTCGAGAAAACATATTTTTGTAATTACTTAAAACCAGTGATAGTTTAAAATTATTTTATTCTCTTATTAAGCATTTCATCTTTGCACCCTTAGCTTCAAAGAATTTTTTGCAAAATTCACACGCATCTTTTTCATTAAAATCTTTGCAACTAAATATATCTATGAATGCTTTTTTTGGATTCTGCTGTTCTTCAAAGTGCGCTGTTATAGAGGATGTTTCAATAAACTGCATAAAAGAATATCCTTCTAATTTTCCAACACCAAATCTCTTAATATATGTTGGTCCATATTTTTTCATTTTTATTTTCTTGCAAAGCTCATCGCAGAATCTTCTAATCTCTTTTGGTTTAGTAATTTTATCATTACAACCAGTTAGATCTATACTTGCTAATTTACCCCAAAACTTTTTTTCACCCCTCATCTTATTTAAAAGTATAGAAAATATTTATTTTTAAAACTATGCCTTTTTAGAAAATATTTATTTAGAAAAATATTTTTATTTTTTACTTTTTTTATAAGTTTTTTTAGCTGATTTCATTGCATCTTTAAAAGTTGCTTTAGAATTTTTCTTTTTCATTTCTTTGTAAGTATTACTTAAGTGTTCTTGCCAGGTAATTTCTTTTTTCTTTACAGGTTTTTTAACACTCTTTTTTTTAGCAGGTTTAGTTTTTTCTTTTACAGGCTTTATTTCTTCTTCAACTTCTTTTTCTTTTTCAACCATTTCTTGTCCAATAAGATTAATATTAGAAACAGCAGCAGCCATTTTTTTCATTTTCAAAACCTCTCTTCTCATCTTTCTAACTTTTCTATTATAATTAATTGAAGCACACACAATTCCAATTAACACTAAAATTATAAGTATGATTAGGAAAATTGGCACACTCATTGTTGGTTTAAAAAATAAAAATCCCATTTTATTACTACATAATGTTACAACCTTGCTTTTTATAGATGATTATACTTAAACAATATATTTTTTGTCATCACCCCTAATTGATGATTAACTCATCTTCAATTCAAAAAATTCAATTTTACTGATAACTCTAAACTCTTTACTTCTTAATCACTTTCAGAACACTAATCTTACAAACTATTTAAAATACCTTTGAAGAACTCAATATGTTGCATTGTTTCAAGTTTTTCATTTCCTCTGCTTGAAATAAGCTCATCATACCCCTGATGCAAACAAGTTTCAAAATAGATTTTATCAATTAGTTTTCTTGATTTATCAGAGCCTATTCTTTTATCTTCACCAATTATTTCATTTATCTTATCAGGAATATAAACATTTTCAACTTCTTCATTTCTATATAATTTAGCATTAAACTCTGAAACTCCTTTTGACTCAAGTGCATAGTTTACTAATTTAGAAGATTTTATAGCATATTTTAAAGGAACTTTTATTTTCCTAGAATCATCTGATCTTAAAATATACTCAATATTTCCTAACCCATCTATTTCTCCAAATCTTTTCTTATATCTATTTTGATTATAATCTATATCAGACTCTGATTTTTTAGAGTACATTCCACCCATTTGTCCACACTCATACACATGCTGATGCAGACCCATTCCTAAATCATTAAGTATAGTTATCATAATAAAAATAATTCTTAACTCTTTATAAAGTTTTCTATTTATAACCACTACATAGTTACACAAATAACTTTTTACACATATTAAGAGAAAAATATAAATTTTATCTTCCCTCTACTTTTCTCCAATAACCAACTTACTTTAAATGATTCACACACTTTTCAAGCAGCTTCTCAAAATCTTTATCTTTTTTCCATTCCTGGCTTATGAACTCTCTAAGTTTTTTATGTTCTTCATATCCCCTATCTTCAACAAACCACAAGTCCTTAAACTCTAGGTTTAACAACACTGTCAAAGCTTCTTTTAATTCACTTGTCTTTTCTTCACCTATTTCTTTTTCAACTTTCTTCCAGTAAAACTTATGAAAATACAAGTGCATTATCTCATGTCCGCAAGTCTCCAATGCAATTGGAAGAGAATAAAATAAAGAAAACATAAACGAAGGCTCTTTTGCATCATATGGACAAATTGAAAGGGTAGTAAGATAAGCAGTTATATTTTTATCAAATTTGTCTTTCATCAGATTATCCATTCTTCTAAAGAATTTTTCCTCAATTTTTCTCCAGGACTTTTCAGCACTTTTCAAGAATATTTCAATCATATTTGATTCGTAGACTTTCCTGAAGTTATTTGACAGTTCTTCTTTGCACTCTTCAAATTTTTTCCCTTTGCAAATCTCTAGTGTCTTTGGGTTTATATTAAACTTGCCAAAAGAAGGCTTCCAGTTGGATTTATGCCAGTGATTCCATAAATCCTTTTCCTTATCAAACTTGAATATTACTTTTATACTGCTATTTTCCATTACTTATAATAACTTCTTCAGGTTTAAATATTTTCCAAATTAAAGAGCATCCTTCAGTATAATGCTCTTTGCAAGAGAAATCATCACATTTTTTAGAAGAAACCATAAAAACTATTTGTCTTAATTAAATAGACATTTTTATAGTCAATATACTTCTTACTTTCCCTTATTCATAAAATTATAAGCCTCTTTTACTACACCTAAAGGAATAAATTCTTTAGTATCATATTCATCACATCTTTTGCATGATTCAAACTCACTAGAATATTTAATTTTGCAATGATCACATAAAGAATAAATATGTTTCAGTTTAATCTCTTCTTGATTATTATATTTTTTAAAAATATTAGAAATATCTTCTTCAATTCTATACACTTCTCTATCTCTTAATAAACAAAAACTCTCTTTACTGCATTTTGCAACTAAATCACTCTCTTTAAGTATGGTTCTATTTAAATTCTCAGGATTTTTCTTTTTTAAATTATATGCATTCCCCATTTTATATGAAACAACAGAAAAAGTAATTACTTATATTTAATTATTTATATGCTTTGGGTATAAGTAATACTCTCCAGGTTTGAGTTTGAACATTTCTTCAACTTCTTCTAAATCAATCTTATCATCAACTGATTCATAATTTTCAGGATCAATTAAGGTTTTCTTAACTGTTACACCTTTCTTATTTATATAACTTAAAATTTCAAGATTCATTCCTTTCCAACCATTAATACTATATGTACTAAACCTTATTGTTCCATATATTTTCCCTTTTTTTTCAGCAACACAAAAATCCTTACACTCAACTAATTTTAAATATAGATTTTTTTTCATAGATATTACTCATACTGCTTCACTAAACCAGATTAAGAAAAATAATTTTATAAACTTATTTATGATTAAATGTAATGATTTTTAAAACACTCACAAAACACTCTAAGAACTAAGGAGCATCTTTTAATGCATTATCTACTTGTGTAGGATTCCAACCATTGTTTACAAGTGTTGTTCTAATATACTCTTTTTCCATCCCACTCTCCCTTGCCCTTGTAACCCAATCATTTAATTGAGCATCATGAGATTCTATCTCAATTTTATGCATACTCTTTTTACTTTTATTCTTTTTGCTTATGAAATTAACAGTTAAAATAACAGCAATTGCAAGAATAATTACACCTAAACCCAAGATAATATAATCAGTGTACTCTTCAATACCCATAAAACATACAATATTCTTGCTTTTTTATAGTTTTCCTTATTTCATTATTTAAGCTTTTAGTAATTGTATCTAAATAGTAGTAATAAATAAAAACATTTATAAAGAAATAAGTATTTAGAAAAGGGTAATAAAAAATGGAGAAGATTAAAATGAAAAACTACTATGACAGAAACGGAGAAATAATACTAGAATTTATGCAAGATTTCTATTATAAAATGGGTTTAATGTGCGATGTTTCTAAAGAGGACTATGAAATTTATGTTCGTAAATTAGGAAATACTAAGAGTGAAAGTAAATTAAATAATATCTTAATTAAAGATTTTAAATCTAAATTAACTAAAATTTAATTAGATATTTTTTCAAATCTTATTTATATTTCCCCCTGAGTAAGACAATTATCTTCTCATAAAACTTTTCAAGAAAATCAAATTCAAAGATTTTTTAAACCCTGTATTCCCTAATATAAAATGGAGTTGATGCTCATAATTATTCTTGCAGTTTTTGGAATAATATTTTTTTCAATCATACTCTCTTTAATTTTAAAGAAGATGAAAGGCTCTATTCAAATAATCCCTGAGAGATACAGTTACTCTCCTGGGGAAGAGATTAAAGGGCAAGTTATCTTAAAACTTAAAAAATCAGCATCTTCTGAAAAAATAATTCTTGGATTAAAGTGTGAAAAAAGACAAACAGGTGTTACTTTTTCCAATAACTCCAGAAGCACAGAAACAACTCATATTAAGATATTTGATTTTAATTATCCTCTTGACCAGCAAAAGCAATATGCTCCAGGAGAATACACTTACAACTTTTCAATAAAAGTCCCAACAAGTGTTACTTCAGGATTAAATCTAGGAGGAGTTGCTGGAACAGCAGGAAAATTTGTTGAACTTGCAATGGGACAAAATAGATCTTTAAAATGGGATTTATATTCTGAATTAAAATGCAAAGGTGTAAATATAGAGAAGAATTTGCAAATTAATATTGTTTAATTATTTTTTAGACTTAACTTTCTTTTTAACAGCTTTCTTTTTCACAGGTTTTTTCTTAGCTTTTGTCTTTGGACCAGTTTTTTTCCTAGAAAAAACACTCACTAATTTATCATCAATCTTTCCATCATAAGGAGTTTTCTTTAATTTCTGTCTTAAAACACTTCTCCTTAAAATATCTTCAACCTGCTCTGTAAGTGTAAACATATTCTTTTTTGCCCTCTTTTTCAGAGCATCTCTTAATTCATTATCTAAAAATATCATAACAGCACTAGTATCAACCATCCCGGTTTTAGTATACTCAACTTTTTCCTGCACACCTTTGCTTTTTACACTCTCCTTAGCTGATTTCTTTGTTTTCTTACCAGATTTAATCTTTGTTTCTTCTTCAACCTCTCGTGTAAATGACTCTTCACCATCAACCTTGTAAAATGCTTTTTTTATTTCTGATTCAGGCCAACCTTTCTCAATTAAACTCTGTTTTATAACTTCGTCTCTAAATCCCCTTTTTCTTGATTCAACAATATAATCAATATACCTTTGTAATTCCATTTTCACCTTCTTTATTTTACCTTACTCTAACACGTCTTTATAACTTTTAAACCTTTTGAGAGAATTTATTTTTTCGGACTTCCAACATAAACTTTCTGAACAGCAAAACTCTTGTAAATTCCCTCTAAAATATCTGTTCCAGCATATCCTGCAAGAAGAGACAACCTATAATCAAAATTAAATATTATTCCTGTAAAAACCCCTATTATTAAAGCAACACCAACAGTAATAGCATAATATCCCCACAATATTTTTCTCCTTAAAGAAAGTGCTTTTAATAATCCTACAACTCCTCTTGTTAATCCTCCAATTCCTCCTAATAAGGCAGGATATAATATACTCGCAGTATTTTCAGCAATCATTTCACCTCTTTTTTAACCTCAATTAATTTGGGTTCAACCTCTTATCAATTAAGATAATTGTATTTTATAAATATATTCAATTCAATAAGAACTGCATTTACTTTTCAGACTTCTCAAGTTTTGGGCCTTCACTTGTATCTAAAATACTATATCCTTTTGCAAGAATTTCATCACGTATTTTATCTGCCTCTTTCCATTTCTTTAATTTCCTAAACTCTTCTCTTTTATCCAGTAATTTTTGAAGATTTAAATCAATTTTTATTTTCTCTTTTTTAATTTTATTTAGATTTAGTCCAAAAATTTTATCAAACTCTAAAACAAGAGAGTATTTCTCAGAATTATCTAATTCACTATCTCCAAGAACATTCCACATTATAGCAAGTGCCTTTGAAGTATTTAAATCATTAAACACACTCTCTCTAAATTCATCTAAATACTTCTTTGAGTTACTGCTTAATTTACTTAATTCAATTATTTTTGAATTATCTTTCCTTATTTCAAGAATTTTATTTTTAAGATTTTGCATAGAATTAGATGCACTCTTTAAACTCTCCTCACTAAATATAATTCTTTTCCTATAATGAACACCTAAACATAAGTATCTATAATCTAATGCACTATATCCTCTTTCTTTTATTGTATCAAGATTAATAACATTCCCAAGAGATTTGCTCATTTTTTCTTTATCTCCCATAACTAAAAACTCAGAATGCATCCAGTAATTTACAAATCTCTTTCCTGTTGAGCACTCTGACTGAGCAATCTCATTTGTATGATGAATTGGAATATGGTCTATTCCTCCAGTATGAATATCAAAATTATTTCCAAGATATTTCATTGACATAGCAGAGCACTCAATATGCCACCCAGGAAATCCCTTTCCCCAAGGAGAATTCCATTCCATATCTCTTTTTTCACTTTCACTTGAAAACTTCCATAATGCAAAATCTGTTTTATTTTTCTTTTCACCTAAATCTATTCTTCTCCCTGCTTGCAGCCCCTCAATATTTAATTTAGCAAAATCACTATATCTTTTAAATTTAGAAGTATCAAAATATACTCCATCACTTGTTCTATAAGTATATCCTTTCTTTTCAAGTGATTTAACAAGCTCTATTTGCTCTTTAATATTATCAGTAGCTTTGCACACTATATCGGGTTTTTTTATATTAAGCTCTTTTTCATCTTCAAAAAATAATTTAGTGTATTTCTTAGATATATCCCAAGCACTAACTCTTTCTTCTCTCGCAGATTTTTGCATTTTATCTTCTCCACTATCTGCATCAGAAGTTAAATGTCCAACATCAGTAATATTCATAACATGAGTTACATTATATCCATAATATTCTAAAACTCTTTTAAGTGTATCAGCAAAAATATATGCCCTCATATTCCCAATATGTGCTCTTCCATAAACTGTTGGTCCACACGAATACATTCCAATTTTACCTTTCTTTATTGGCTTAATCTCCTCAACTTCTCTGCTTAAAGTATTAAAAACTCTTAGTTTATATTTAGCAATCATACCTATATATTCAATAACCTTATTTTTATATTTATTGATTAAATTAAAACAGTTAATTTTAAATTTTAAACTTCACTAATATTTAAATGAAAAAATACTGGGTCTGGATACTTTCAATACTCTCTTTACTAATATTATTTTTTATAGGTTATAAATTACTATCTAAAGAATTTACAACACAAAATCCTTCTCAAGAATTATTAAATATTTGTAAGGATAATCCTTTAGTTGTTAAAGAAGTAATAGATGGAGATACATTTGAATTATGTTCAGGAGAAAGAGTAAGACTTCTTTGCATAGACTCTCCTGAAAAAAATAAAGAAGGATATGAAGAAGCAAAATATTTTTTAGAAGAGTTGATTTTATATAAAGAAGTTGAATTAAAAGAATCAAATTATAATGGCCCAGATAAAGATAAATACAATCGCATTTTAAGATGGGTTTATATTAAAGGAGATAATACCTCTATTAATAGATATATTTTTGAGAATAATCATGGAATTATTTTACAAATTCCTCCTGAAACATGCATTGAAATTTCAAACTAAAAACATTTTTATTAAAACAATTATAAGTGCCCATTTCTGCACCAATCAGTTTCCATACACTGTTTAAATAAATTAATCTTAACTTTTCTAGGAATATCTCCCATAACTTTCATTCCAGCTTCCTTATATTTTCCTTCCTCATACAAATCATATGTTTTCTTAAATTTTTTAGTGCTAACTTTCATTGTAAAATCAGTTTCTTTTGGCTCAACTTGAATAATCTTCTTACTCTTAGAATCATACTCTAAACAATAGGATTTTTTATCAATAATAAGGTTCATTGAATTATATTTTGAATTATTTATAAATTGAAGATATTTTTCATTTTTATTTACAATACTCACAACCTCTGTTACATGATTATCTAAAAATTCCTTGTCTATTTTTTCTCCTTTTACAGAGGATTTTAATATAGAATCTCCTGTAATATTTTTCTCTTTGGTAACAGATATAAAGTACATAATTGCCATTAAAATTGCAACAATTATTATAACCACAAGAATTATTTTCGCCCTTCTCTTCATCATTTATCTAAGAGGTTCAAGGTTTTTAAAGATTTATCCTCAGCAGATTCCACTAATCCAGCATATTTTATTTAAATCCAATAATTAGATTCAATTACTATTTTATCTAAAATTAAATGTATAATTAATCCAACGATAAAACAAATCTCTGTTAATATCCAAGCTAAAAACTTCTTTTTACTAATTTTCTTAATACAATATAGGAAAACTCCTATAACTGTTATTCCCAGTAAAATAAGCACCCAATTCAAAGCATTATGGCTGAATGTTGCAAGAGGTGAAAACCAGTCATTAGTCATAATAATACTCGGATTTAATGATTTCTGCTTTATTCCGGTTATTCCAAAGCTTATTAGATCAGGAATTAAATGCCCAATT
The DNA here is from genome assembly GCA_964418095.1 of Candidatus Woesearchaeota archaeon. Taxonomy (GTDB): domain Archaea; phylum Nanobdellota; class Nanobdellia; order Pacearchaeales; family GW2011-AR1; genus MWBV01. Next base: position 3,463 of record CAYQKM010000009.1, on the reverse strand, counting down.
CCAAAAGCTACTCCATAATACCACTTTTTAGAAAATATCCAAATAATTCCTCCTAAAATAATCGCAACTGAAAAATGAGTTAATACTCCTCCCATTAGTATACTTATTAAAACATGTTTTTAAATGTTAAAGTACCTAATAGCTTTTCCAAAGAACCAACTTACCTTTATCATCTCTTAAAAATACACTATCTCCTGTGCTTGTCCAGACATATGTTTTATTAAATTCTTTAGCTGTTATTTTTACTACATTATTACTCTCAAGCACAAACCCCTTAAAAGTGAATGTTTTTCTTCCTTCATCTTTTACACTCCATAAATCTAAATTACACTCAAACTCACATGAATTGTGCAATATTAAATCTTCATTAGGCCCAAAGTTTTTTAAGACAATGCACTTTGAGCACTTATCTAGTGATGCCTCACATAAATTTTTATTACTTTCAATACATTTTTTCCAAGCTTTCTCAAACATTCCATAATAACTATCTGGTCCCTGAGGAAAATAATAGTTTGCATATCCTTCTTCAACTATTTTAGAATTAAGGTTTTCTCCACTATAAAATAAATAAGCTAAATCTCTATTATATTTGTCTTTTCCTCTTCTCTCTATTTTTATTGTTCTATTCATTACTAAACTTTCAGTATACTCTTTAGCCTCAGAAAAATACATTTCACCTTTTTCAGGAGTATTTATTCCCAACAACCTAATAGATGTTCCATTTACAATAACAGTATCTCCATCAACAACTCTTTCAACAACAACATACTCTTCATTTCCAAATTTTTTAGCAACCCATCCATCAATAGAATTATAATTTACACCAATAAATAAGATAGCCAAGATCCCAAGAAAAATGATGTATCTTAAATTTTTCATAAGCTTTATATTAATTATCAATATAAAAGAATTTATCTTTTTATTTTAATGCTTCATATTAAACAATTCTTTAACTTCTTTAAAGAATGATAAGTAAGTTATAATAAAAATGTTTATTGCCATAGAGACAATTATCTGGAAATTTGCCCCGTCACTTATATTGATTATCTGAAATACTAAACTAATTGATGAAATGATTATTGCAACAACTCTTGCCCATTTTCTTAGTTTGAACAAATTTCTTGCTATAAAAAAATAAAGTACTCCCAATGCTAAGGTGAAAACACTTAATAGGATAATAACCCCCGTTACAGTTCCAGGGTTAATTTGTTGAATAAGTTCTGCACCTTCCAAGCCCCCAAAAATTCCATTAGGGTCAAGTATTAGCGAGGTCAACTTTGCTGAAGATACAATAAAGATAATTCCCATTAAAACAAATAACCCTGATAGAACATAATACCATATTGAAATAAACCTAAGAGCAAGAGGCAATTTCTTTTTGTTTAAATTGAATTTTCCATCTATTTTCTTTTCTTTAACTGCTTTATCTACTTCCTTTTTCTTTGTTTCACCTTTTTTCATTTTCTAATTATTATATTTAGTTATTTTTCATTTATAAATTTTTTTAATTCACTTTCTCTGAAAATGCGGGTGAAAAGATTAAAATCTCCGAGTCGCACTTTCTCTGAAAATGCGGGTGAAAAGATTAAAATCTCCGAGTCGCACTTTTTACAAAAATGCGGGTGAAAGGGTTCGAACCTTCGCAAGCACTAAGCTACTGGATCTTAAGTCCAGCCCGTTTGACCACTCCGGCACACCCGCATAACCCAAAATAGCTAAGAACTAATTATAAACTTTACTAATTAACTAAATAATCAATTTACAAAAACTTTATAATCTGCTTTTATTAGTTTAAATAATAAAAAAATGGTGAAAGATAAAGAGAATGAAGATACTAAGAAAACAAAGAAAACCAAGTTTAAAAAATACTTAAAACTCTTTATAATTATATCCTTAATCGCAGTTCTTGTGTTTTTTATAATAAAATCTCACGGACAAAACTCCAAGATATTTGGTTTTAATTTAAAATTTAACAAGGGTGAAATGTCTAATGCAAAAATTCCAGAGCCAACTTGCTATGATGGAATTCAAAATCAAGATGAAACAGGAATAGATTGTGGAGGTCCTTGCACAGCTTGTCCAACTTGCTATGATGGAATTCAAAACCAAGGAGAACTAGGAATAGATTGTGGAGGTCCTTGCCCTGATGCATGCCCTCCAAGTTGCTATGATGGAATTCAAAATCAAGATGAAACAGGAATAGATTGTGGAGGGACAATTTGCCAAGCTTGTCCAACTTGCTATGATGGAATTCAAAACCAAGGAGAACTAGGAATAGAT
>CAYQKM010000009.1:0-1083 GCA_964418095.1 Candidatus Woesearchaeota archaeon | reverse complement strand
TGTGGAGGTCCTTGCCAAGATTGTCCAATAGTTACTGCCTTAACTCCAGAAGAATTAGCTAAAGTTAAAGAGGCTATCTTATCAAGTGGATTTATTTCAAGTTTACCCAAAAATGGAATTGTTGCATTACACTTCTTTAATTATCAATACGGACAAAGAATAGAATTAGACACAATTCTAATCGGAAAAGACAAGATTCTAACAACAGGAGAACCAGATTTAACAATTCTCATGCACACAAAATATATTTCTGAAATTACTCCTACAAATTTATGTGAAGTAATTCCAAGGGCAAACACAAATGGAGATTTAGGAGTTGAAACAGAAATGTCAGAGGCAGCAATCTTAATTAAGTATGTAGGAATTGTAAAATACAGAAGCTGTTTTGGATTTTAAATTTATTTTGAATTAATTAAACCAATTAATAAATCAATTCTCTGCCCATATATTGTGTTTCCTGCAACAGACTTTGCATTATTAAGCATACTCTTCATTGTAGGAATAACACTAGAATTTTGAGGTCCAAGTCCAGTAGCAAAAATATAATTAGCTTCAGAAAATTCAACAAATGCCTTCATCTCATTCTTTGCAGGTCCATAATATAATTCATAATACTCATTTAGCAATGCATCTATATCCAAATTAACATCCCAGTAAACACGAGAAGTAACATAAACATTAAATGAAGTTGCTGCAAATGAATCCCATGTAAGATGCCATTCAGGCCAGTTACTATAAACTTCCATGAACTCCCCAATAGAGTTTTCTTTAAGGCTTCTAAGATCACTAACAATTAACTGAGGGAAATATGCAGGAAGATTTTGTGTCTTTGTTCCTTCTCTATTGTATAAATAATAATCATAACTGAAAACCTCTTTTGAAGGAAGGAAATTTATCCACTCATTTCTAACTTCCTTATATATTCTATCTGATTCCTTGTCATTAAACCAACTTCTCCACTGGGTTAATCCTACAATTAAATTTGGAGCAACAGGTTTAGATAAATTAGTTGGAGGATATAAATATGGAGGATATGAACAGCAACTTATTTTCTTCCCAGCATATTTAGGGTCATTGTAAATT
>CAYQKM010000008.1:0-26464 GCA_964418095.1 Candidatus Woesearchaeota archaeon | reverse complement strand
AAATTAAGTTTACAATTTTATTGCGACTTTTTCTGAAACAATCTTTAACTCTTTTCCTTTCAAAATTTTCTCTGGCTAAAAGGTAAATTTTATTATTAGTTGCAAAACCAACATTCCAATTATCTGATTTACTACCCTTAAATTCATCTAAAGTTTTTCTGTCCTCAAAGATTATTACTGATGGTCTATTTTTTGTCCAATTTATGCCAAAGAATTCTTCAAGTTCATCTATACATTCCTTAAAGATTCTATTAATAAATTCATCGTCTATACTTGATAGTTTTAAGACCATTTGTTTATGGATGTTTTGTTTTATTTAAAATTATTGGATTAATCAGTATTGTAAAAGAGACAAAAAGAATTCCAGGAAGTAGAAATGCTATTTTTGAAATAATTAATCACACTTTTCCAAATAAAGAATAAACGTTTATTAATTAGAAGATAGAAACATTTAAATATTAATGTATATAAATATATACATATGTATCAAAAAGGAAACCCTAAATTGAATGTTCTGGCTTTGTATACTGGGGATTATAATGCAAGATTTTATTTGAGAGAGATAGCAAAACTGGCAAAGCTACCTCTCAAGACTTGTCAGAATACTCTTATTAATTTAGAAAAGGAGAAGATATTGAAAAGCAAAATAGAGGGTAAAAACAAGTACTTTTTTCTTAATCTGGAGAATATAAATGTAAAATATTCTCTTGTTAAAGCTGAAATATACAAAACAGAAGCATTTTTAGGGAAATATGATGGGTTTAACAGTTTTTTAAAACCCCTAGATACAAACTCTATAATCCTTGTATTTGGAAGTTTTGCCAGGTTAAAGGCAGATAAAAATTCTGATTTGGATTTGTTTATTGTATCTGATAAAGAAGATAAATTTTCCTATCATCTTCTCCCATACAAGGTACATAAAAATAACCTTAAAGAAGAATCATTCAGGAAAGCAATATTTAAAAAAGAACCTTTGATAAAAGAGATAGAAAATAACCATATAATCTTAAATAATCATTCTTCATATGTGAATATATTCTGGAATAATAATGGAAAATAAAAATTTAAAGTGGTGCTTCAAATTAAAGGATGGCCTTAAGATAGTAGAACCAAATGAGATACTCTTTAAAGGCTATTATATGTTTATTTAGATATTTTATTTACCTACTATGCTCTCTGTTTTAACTATTGTATATGGTGTTTAGATTGTTTAAACATCTGTATTATTTAAGATACATAAATCTTATAAGAGATTTCTTTAAATATATGCAACTATAAAGTAATTACAAGTTGGAAAGATTTAAATATTCTTAATTTATCAATAGAATATGTCTGAAATAATGCTAAATAAGAAATCTAAAAATTTAGAAATCAATGAGTATAATGGGATTCAAGGAGAGGTTTATAGCCCAAATTTAAGGGAATTATTACCTCTAGAGAAGGTTAATTTCTTTAGAAGTTATAATAATCATGCATACACACAAGGGAATATAATCTATGAGGGAGATTGCGAAAATAATATAATAATATCCCCATATAACAATAAATTAACAAATGTAAAAAACGCTTTTATTCTAGCTGATAAAGAAAATGTTGAAGTTTTTCCAATACAAAACCTTAAAGAAGTTCTTATTAAAGGTAAAAAGGCGTTATATAAAAAGAATATTGAATATCATCTTCCAAAATCGGTTTTTAATAAAGAAAATATAGAAATGAAAAGTTTAGATGAATTAAAGAGAATATTAATAGAGAATTATGGATTAAAGATAATAAAATCTTCTTTAATAAAATCCAGAAATAAAATAGGAGGGACTTATTATTTAGAAGACAATGATAAAAATAAATATGTTTTCAAGTCTAGAAGTGGTTCAAATGAATATTTGGAAACAATTTCTAAATTAATGAGAAGTATGCCTGAATTTTTCCCTAAAGTATATTTTAAAATGGGAAGTGGTAGCACTATAACCCAAGATAAGGACAATGTTTATGTGTTAGAGTCGTTTATAGCTGGAGAAGAAAGAAATAGAGATCTTAATTATTTCTCAGACATAGGAAAATTAATTGGGAGGTTACATAATGAATTTAGTTTAATTTTATTGAATGATGAAATGTTCTTTAAAAATACCAAATCAAGAAAAGGAGTATTAAGTGAAAGCAATATTGCATCTTCATATTTCGATTTGTCAATAAAGAACAATAAACACATATTTTTAACTTTAGAAATTGAAAAATTAATAGATGAAAAGTTTATCTTGAGAGTTAATCAATTGCCATCTTGTTTAACACATGGAGATTTAAACGCTTCAAATATAATTTGGGAGGATAAGAGTGCAAAGATAATTGATTCTGATTCAATTAAATTATCAAAAAGAATATTGGATTTTATACCTGCTCTAATTTTAAAAGGGAATAAAGATAGGCCAAATTATACATGTGGGAGTTTAGAAAATCTAATAGATTCTTACAATAACTCTTGTCTTAACAATCTCTCAAAAGAAGAACTTAGCATTCTTCCCAAACTATTGAAATATTCTCTTATTAGGTATTACGTGGTTAGAAGTATTAGAAGAAATATTAAAGATGATTTATACTCCAGAAATTTGGAGAAAGAGATAAATTGTATAAACAAGTTAATCTTTTAGAAAAAACTATGGAAAGCCAAATAATTCCCTTTAGAATAAATTACCCTTTAGAGATATTTGACAAGTTAAATAAGATTAATTTTGAAGACAATAAAAAAAGAAATTCTCTTTTTGTTAGAAGCCTCTTTTATTATAAATATAATGATATTAAAAATAATGTCTTAGAAAGAAGAAATAAGATATATCTCTCATTAGCAAAAGAAATAATAAACTTTATGAATAATAAATATCCAAAATTAGAAATTCAAAATATATCTGTATTTGGTTCTGCTTTATATTCAGAAAATCCTAAAGATTTTGACTTTTTAGTTATTGTAAAAGGGAACATTTTTTTGCTTGAAGAGATAGAACTCTCCTTGGATGATAATATGAATTCAATTAAATACTCTTTGGGTGTTTCAATAAAAGGAGAAGATAATCTTTCATTGGGAATATTTGATATTAACTCTAAAACTTCTTTTGATGAACAAAACAAGATAATAAGCAGGACTGGAATTTCTTTGTTTAAAAGACATATTCCTTTAATAGGGTACGATTTTAAAGAAAATAGTGAAGTGTTCAAAGAAAATATTTATGCTCAAATAAGCGATTTGTTAAATAATACGTATAATCTTTATTATAAAGAAGGAGGGAAGCTTGATTTAAATGAAGAACAGAGAGCAAGAAAAATATTGTCAAGAGTTTATGAGGCAATATCTTATTTTGAATTTATAGTGAAAGATAACAGTGTAAAAAGTTTAAGGAAAGAGATTTATATTAAATACTCAAAGGAAAAAATATCCTTAGAAGATAGTAAGAACCTATTCAACAAACTTAATCTTATATATTTTGAAAAAGCAAATAAGCTAAAAGAAGCTATTGAAAGAGAAATATCTTTTAAACAAGATGAAAAAGAGTTCTTAGATATATTGAATAAAACAAGAAGTCTCTTAAAAAATGAGAAAATAGGTAATTTTCTTCCGGTCGTTGCAAAAATTGTAGATAAGAGTGGAAAAACCATTTCTTTTGCTAAAAGAATTAAAAAAAGTAGAAAATCAAATATATATTTGGGATCAATTCATGCTGAAATAAGTGCAATCAACATTGCTAAATCCAATGGAAAAATTAAGTGGGGAGAGTACACCTTGTATTGCTCTCTTGAACCATGTGGATCTTGTACTGAAGAGATATCTAAACTTGGGATAAAAAAAGTAGTATATTGTATTGCTGATCCCTTACTTTCTTATTATGGGAGGAAAAAAGAGTTATATACTAAAAATGGAATATCTTTTTATAGACACAATTCATCAAAATTAATTTCTAAATTTCAAGAAATTTATGAAAAATTATACTCTAGAAAAGAGTTTATAAATAAACAAGAAAATGTTTTGGAGGTTTTAAAAGACGATTCCTTAAAAAAGAATATAAATGAAAGATTGAAAAAATACTGGAAAGATATAAACCTTCCTTATAGATGGATTAATCCTATATTAGATATTCTTTTAAGATATTACCCCAATGAAGATATTGCAGTAAATGAAGTAAGAAAAAAATTCCCAGAAATAACAGATAAAGAGAGTATTAATTATTCAAAAAAATTAAGGGAATTTAGAAGGATAAAGGTTAAAAATCTTGCAAAAAGAATAAAAGGAGATATAATTGGAGAGATTGTTGTGGATGTTGGGGGTAGGACAAATGACTTTGTAGAACAAATTCTTTTGATTAAAAAAGGGATTAAAAAAGCATATGTGACTGATATTGATTTCTTCTCTTCAGAATCAAAAAATCATAAAATAAAATTTATTGTCCAAGAGTCTAATACAAAAATCCCATTTAAGAAGAATTCTATTAACACATTTATCTTATCCATGGTATTACACCACTTAAAAGGTATGGACCAAAGAAATCTGATAAAAAATATATGTTCTTCGTTGAAAGAGAATGGAAGAGTAATATTAATTGAAGACTCTTACCCTGAAGGAAGAACAATAGAAGAATATGGTAATAATATTACTGAATTTCTTAAATTCAATACAGAAGATAAAAAGAAAATACTCTCTTTTTATGATTGGTTTGGAAATCGGCTTATGAGAAACAGAGATAATATGCCTTTATTTTACAGATACAGATCAATGGAAGAATGGAAGAATATCTTTGAAGAAGAAGGTCTTATAGAAGTTAAATCAGAATTTATACGAGAAAACTCCTTAAAGCCAGATATATTTCCTCCAAAAGCAATATTAGTATTTAAAAAGATAAAATTAAATAATACAAATCCCTCAAAGTAATATGAAACCTAAGATATGTTGCAGTATAGCTAAGCTAAAGGAATTCTCTTTTGAAGATTCTCCTTTTGAAGGATATGAATTAAAAATAGAAGAAGGAATAAAACCGAATATTATAATTTTGTTGAAAACAAAAGAAATTTTTAAAGGAAAGGATTTATCTTTACACAGTCAGTTAGGCAGAATATTCAGCTGTGTTGAGAGAGGAATCCCAGAGTTCAGTGAAGCTGAGATAAATATAATAAAATCTGAAATAATTATTTCAAAAATAATTGGAATAAAACAAATAATATTCCATATGAAAGAGACTCCTTTAACAAAACAAGAAATTAAGCAATTTAATAAGATTATAAAATTTGCAGAAGAAAACGGAATTGAGATGCTCTATGAAAACCACGTATGTTCAGATAAAATTGTTTTAGATGTTTTAAAGAAATTGCCAAAAGCTAAATTTTGTTTGGACATTGGACACTTAAATGTCGCAATGAATAGGGGAGAATTTAAAATGAATATAAAAGAATTCTTAGATAAAGTCAATCCAAAGTTAGTAAGTATACATGCACACAACAATTATGGGGAAAAAGATGAACATAATTCTATTGAAGATGGAAACTTAGACTGGAAAGAAATATTAAATCTCCTAAAAGAGAGCAGTTTGAAGAAAATAGTTATTGAAAACAGAAACAAAGAGGATGCAATTAAAACAAAAACAGCTCTTGAAAATTTCTATAAGTAGAGGTAGTAAAACTTTATAATCTTTACAGCAATATCATTATTATGACAAATAAAAAGAAAATCTTTGACTATTCAATAGATGCAGATTCAGATACTCTCAGCCAATTTAAAGAGTGCTACTCTGAAGATTTTGTAACAGCTGCAGCTTTAATGCCTGATGCTCATAAAGGATATTCTGCTCCAATAGGAGCAGTTCTTATAACTAAAGAAAAAATAGTTCCTGCCTGGGTAGGTTATGATATTGGATGCGGATTAATTGCAGTAAGAATAAAAGGAAAAAACATTTTAAATAAGATTTTAGAAAACAAGCAGAAAATATACCCTGAAGTTTTAAAGAGAATACCTATGGGTGTAGGAGAATATCAAAAACCAGGAAACCTCTCTGAAAAAACCAGGCAGAATTTCAAAAAACTAATTGAGAAATTTGAAAAAGGAGATTATGAAAAAGACATTCTTCACTTTTTAAAAAACACTTCACTAAAACACTTAGGAACACTCGGGGGAGGAAACCATTTTATAGAAATAGGCTACCACAAAAAAGAAGTCTGGCTCATAATCCACTCAGGCAGCAGAGGAATAGGGCACAAAGTAGCAAAAAAATACATGATAAAAGCTTCAAACACTAAAGACAATTTTGAAAGAACTTTCCCTTTAGATTCTAATTCTAAACTAGGAAAAGAATATCTTAATGTTTTAGAATTTGGATTAGAATATGCTCTATTAAACAGATTAGAAGTTTCTTATAAAGTAATAGAAACACTTGAAAAAATTCTAAATGAAAAATTAACAACAGAATTATGGGTAAATAAAAACCATAATCATGCTATTTATGAAAGAGGATATTTTATTCATAGAAAAGGAGCAACTCCTGCAAAAAAAGGAGAAAGAGGAATAATCCCTGGAAACATGAGAGACGGCTCTTTTTTAGTAACAGGTTTAGGAAATCCTAAATTTTTAAATTCCTCTTCACACGGAGCAGGAAGAGCTTTAAGTAGGAGCCAAGCAAGACAAAACATCTCACTGACCCAATTTAAAGAATCAATGAAAGGAATACAAGGAACAATCTCTCAAAAAACACTAGACGAAGCCCCCATGGCATATAAAGACATAAACAAAGTCATGGATGCCCAAAAAAAATCTGTTAAAGTAGTGAAGCATATCCAACCACTAATAAATTGGAAAGGATAATTATTCTTTCATACAATATATTTTTAATTCTTTTGGATAATAAGTTTTTGCATTTGCAGATATTACAACTGACTTTACATAAACATCTTTTCCAGAAATTCCTTCTAAATCACATTGATCTCCAAAAACACAAATTTTAGCACCACAATCTAATCCTTCTGGAAATAATTCTTCTAACCTGTTTTTAACATTTCCAGCCCCACTATACTCAAAACTATTCCATTCAATAGGGAAAACATTTTCAATTGTCCCAAGCTCTAATATCTCTGCTCTTAATTCATCATTTAATTGAATGTCCCTAAGTATCGCAACCTGTTTATTAGAGATATCTTCTTGAGCTCTAATCCTAGCAGATGAATTAGAACTTAATATTACAAGTAATACACTTGCCAATAAAACTATTGAGATAAATGCCTCAACTAATCTCACCCACCCTCTTTTATTATTTAAATATCTCTTTACCATATTTTAATCTTTAAATACCCCTCTTTAATATTCCCATTTAAATCAATATACTCTATTGGTTTATCTTTAACATATATATTTGTTGAAACACTGCTTAATAAATCATTGTGAGGTTTTTCTATTAGTGTTTTGTCTGCAAGAATTATCCCAAATGTAAATTCATTTTTTTCAGGCACATTAAACTTCTCTTTTAGTCCATTATAATCTTTATCTATTTCATCTTCAATTGTCTTTTGAAAAATATATTTTTGTGTTTTTACTAACCCTATTCTCTCTCCAGCAGAAGCACAAGCTGAGCCAGAAGAAATACTCCCAAATTCTTCAGAATAATATACTCTAAATGAGGTCTGATCAGGCTCTAAATTATTTAGTGTTATCTTCCCTGCTGATTCTGATGCATCTACATCATTTCCAAGATAATCTTTTACAACAATTCTATTCCCTATATTAAGGTTACTTATAGAATTATCCAGAGTTATGCATGGAGGAGCAGGATAATCAACAGCAATAACAACAACTTTTACATCTGAAGATAATTTATTTATTATCTCATTTTGTAAATTTCCTAATAAATTAGATTTATCATTTTGTTTTGTTATAGCAGGTCTTGAAGCTGCAAGAATAAAAATTACAAATACAACAAATATAATAAAAGATATTATTACCTCAACATGATTTCCTTTTTTATCCATTTTCCCTCTTTTTTATAAAATAACTATGTAAATGAAGTTTTTAAAACTAATTTTTCCAATTAACTTCAATATTGTCTGTTCTTTCTGACGCATTTATATCTAATTTATGAATACTCTCTCCTGAAAAGACATTTGAATTTGAATTAAACATTATCTCCCCTAAGAAAGCAATCATAGCTCCATTATCAACTAATAAGCTTTTTTCAGGGCAAAAAAACTTTATTTTCTCTTCTCTCTCTTCACACATTATTTTACACATCTCTTGCAACCTTAAATTGCATGCAACACCTCCTCCAAGTAAAAGCTCTTTTTTTCCAGTATGTGCTAAAGCCCTTTCAGCAGTTTCAACAAGCATAGCAAACACAGTCTCTTGAAGAGAATAAGCTAAATCTTCTTTAGAATATTTTCCAGACTCAACTTTCTGCTTTAAATTAGTTAATATTCCAGACAATGCAATATCCATCCCTTTAACCTTATAAGGCAATTCAATATAATTCTTTCCTTCTTTAGCTAATTTTTCAATTACAGGTCCACCTGGAAATCCAATTCCAGAATACCTCGCAAAATTATCAATAAAATTCCCAACACCTATATCTAATGTTTCACCAAACACTCTATATTTTCCAGAAGCATAAGCAATTATCTGAGTGTTTGCACCTGAAGCATATAACATAACAGGATCTTTTGCCCCAGTTATATTTCCTATTTCAAGATGAGCAACACAATGATTCACTCCCACAATAGGTTTATTTAATTTAACAGAGAGTTCTTTTGCCTTTCTCATTCCAACTAAAAGACAAGGAGCTAAACCTGGTCCTTGAGAAAAAGCAATAGCACTTATCTCTTTTTCTTTTATATTCGCTATCTCAAGTGCTTTCTCATATAATTTTTCAAAAACTTGCTCATGATGTTTAGCACTCTCAGAAGGAATTATCCCCCCTTTTTCAGTAGTATACATATCCCTTACATTAGCCAAAATCTTACCTTTGCTTACAATTCCAATTCCAATTGTATGCGCTGTTGATTCAATTCCAAGGATTATTGTCATAAATAAAAAAAGATAGAAGAAGTATATAAAATTAATTAAAAAATAAAAAGTAAAAAGCAAGGCTTACTTTCTTTTTTTCTTAACAACTTTCTTTTTCACTGGTTTCTTTTTAGCTGCCTTTTTCTTTTTACCACCTCTAGCCATTTTAGCTTCACAAACATTTCCGTTTCCGTCTACATAGTAAAGATACCCTGGCTTTCGTTTTACAGCATTTTTAACAACAACTGTTCCCATTTTTAACCTCCTTTTTTGAATATGAATTATTATAGTTAATCTTCTTTTTAAATCTTTCTTCGACGAGAATAATCATCTAAGAATAGTTACTTTTCCAAATAAATTCTCAATTTCTTCTCTATAACTATTATTTAAAGGAATCTCAATTAACTTGTAAAATGGCTTTTTAGGTCCAATCCCTATTCTAAATGGCCCAACCACTTTTTTCTCGAGGACATTATTTTCTTTATCAGTCCAAATAGCAGCAAATCTAAAAAATACAAACCACGAGTGAATTTTCATTTTTGTAGGTTTTGAAAATTCAAATAACATTGCAGGACATTTTTTCTTTGAATGAAACATTAAGCCAGTTACTTTTCCTAAATTAGACAACCTTTTTACACCCTCTATCTTAATTTTATTAGATTTATCTTTTACTATCACCTGCATTTTATAATTAAATAAAAGATGTTTATAATCTTATTCTAAATCAATTAAACCAACTGCTCTTCTTTTCAAATGTTTCTTTCTCATCTTTTTTTGCAAGATAGGTTTTATACATTAGATTAACATTTTTATCAGTAACATAGTCATGATGCCTAAATCCTCCTCCAAATGTTTGAGGTATATGCATTAGCTCATGTATTATTGTTTTAATTTGATCTTCTTTGCTAAGCTTGTCAAATCTTGCAGATAAAAATTCAAGAGCATAATATGCTTTAACTCCTATTGCCTTTTGCATTAGCTTTCCAAGGGCATGACACCTAGCAATTGTATTTTTTGTAGAGCTCCCATAACTTCTATAGCACTTAACTCTTTCCATTTTTATATATGGAAATAGTATTTTAGAAATATCTTCTGCAATTATCTGCAAGTCAGGAGCATATTCGTATCTCATTTCTTGAAAAATAATAATCTGTTTATATAATTAATGAATTAACCATCTATACTGCACCCTCTAAAAAACAATCAACTTAATTCAATAATTTTATTTCTAGAATTAAACCCACTTATTACTTTTACTCTTCTTTTAAAATATTTTTTTAACACTTTAATTAGCTCTTGATTTGCTTTTCCATCAATTGGCTTTTCCTTTATCCAAACCTCATATTCTCTATCTTTTTTAATCTCATTTATTTTTTCCTGTGATGAGTTTGGATGCAGTTTAATTTTTACTTTAATTATTTCTTGTTTCTCTTTCATTTCACCTCGTAACAATTTCCAAACCATCTCTATGTTTTAATTTTTGTTCCTTACCCCAAGCCATTTTTGTTCTTGCATCAATTGCCTTTATAAAATTCTTTCCAAAATCAGTATGAAGATAATATGCAAAATCTAAAGCAGTTGTTCCAGGAGGCATTAAAAAACAATCTGGAAGTATATTTCCTTTACTATCTCCTAATTTATTTGCTGATGCAGGGAATATGGCAATATATTTTAAGAAATCAAACACAGCAGAATTTAAAACCTGTTGAACACCTGTTCCATATTCAAATTTTTCAAGAACATTTTTCTTAATATTTTCTAAAGCAGCTTTCTGCTTTTCATTTAACTCTTTTAAAATCTTAAAATCCTTTTCACCAGGAATATATTCTATAAGCTTAGCTTTTGCAGCCTGCCTTAATGCTAATTCAGAATCAGCACTGCACGGAATAACCAAATAATCTTTATACTTTTCTTTTATCAATTTATAATTTTTCTCACCATTTTTCAAATCTATTTTATTTGCAGCAATAATCATTGGTTTACTCTCTTTTCTTAATTCTGCTGCAAAATTTATTGTCTGCTCTTCACTCCAGTTAGTAGGTTTTTCAGGGAGATTCATTCTTAGCAAAACATCTTTCACATTATCTTCTGTAACTTTTAACCCAGAAAATTGTTTTGCAACAGCTTCAGAGAATTTTGCCTTTGACATCTCAGTTGTTCTAGCAAAAACTTTCCACACCTTCATTAAAATATTGCAAAACCATTTATTTAATTCATCTTCAAGCAATTCAATATCTAACACAGGATTATAGTTTTCATCTAAAACTTGTTTTCCTTCTGAATCTGTTGTTCCAGAAACATCTACAATATGAATAAACACATCTGCTCCTCTTAAATCATCTAAAAATTGATTTCCTAATCCTTTCCCTTCAGAAGCACCCTTAACTAATCCAGCAACATCCATTAAATCAATTGGAACAAACCTCTGATGATTTATGCAAAACCCGTGATTTGGATTACATTGGGTATTAAACTCTTTATCAATACACTCAACTTTAACATATCCAATACCATGATTAGGCTTTATTGTAGTAAAAGGATAAGATGCAATTTCAACTTCTGCAAGAGTAGCAGCTTTAAAAAAAGTTGATTTCCCTGTGCTTGGTCTGCCTACAAGTCCTATTAACATTTAATCTCCTGAAGTTAGCTGTTTATATACTAATTTTAATTGAGCTTCTAATTCTAATATTGTGCTATTATTTAAAAGAGAATAATCTGCCATATCCATGCATTTTTTAACCTGTTGCCCATTTTCTTTATTCTCCTCAAAATCTCTTTTATCTGCTTTAATAAATTCTATAAATGTCTTAGGGTCACTCTTTTTTGCCCTTTTCCTAGCATTTCTCCACCTTTTTTTTAAATCAGCATCAACTGAAATTAATATAAAATTATCTTTGAAAGTTTTTCTGAGTTCTTCAACTTCCCCTGCATTTCTTATTCCATCAACAATATAATTTTTTTTAGGTTTTATTTTACTTATAGCTCTTTTAGCAAGTGCTCCAGAACCCTCTTCTTCTCTAATAGTATTTCCTAAATCTTGAAGTGCTTTTCTTTTATGAGCGATTTTTCTCTTATTTGCTTCTTCTCTCACTTCATTAGATAAAGAAAGATACTCAAATCTCTTTTCTTTAAAAAAATCTGATACAACCCCTTTTCCACTAGCAATTCTTCCAGTAATTCCAATAATCATAAAATACATTTGCCTAACAGGTTTTTATATTTTAGTGTATTTTCCTATGTTTTAAAAAAATATAAACCCTCATAACTCTATTAAAATGCATAACTTTTCATGGGCGAGTCGTATAGTGGATAATACACAACCTTGCGGAGGTTGAAACTGGGGTTCAATTCCTCACTTGCCCATTTTAAAACTACTTTATCTTATACTTAAAATTTCCACCCTCTATCTTTATAGCCTTCCCATTAACAATAGCATCAGAAATCTTTTTCCTTGCTGATAAAATTAATCTATGAAATGTTGGCTGAGAAATATTCATTTTTTTAGAACACTCTTCTTGATCTAATCCTTCTAAATCTTTTAATCTTACTGCTTCAAACTCTTCAATATACAACACAACCTCATCTAATTCCCCAATACGAATGCCTCTCGGCTTAAAATAAGTAGTATTTGGATTAAACCTCACTCTTTTGCATAATTTTGGTCTTGCCATTTTAATTTCCTATTTGATTTAAAATAAGCTGTTTAGTAGCTTCATCAAATCCAGAGTAAGCTTTATCCTTAATAAATATTATTGGGAAATATCCAAATGAATCAGAATAACCTTCACTTGAGTCAAATCCTTTTCTATAACTCTCCATTAACTCATAAAATCCACTTTCAGAAGTTAAATGTTGCTCAACAGGATAATCAATAGTTTCTATAAAACTTAAAAATTCTATACACATCTCACCTGCTCCATTATGAAACACTATCATTTTCTCTTCTGCTTTTAATTCAGGTAATAATTCTAATTGATCTAATGGAATAGAAGGTTTAGGTTCAAGATATTTTACTTCAGTATTATACGGAATTTTATCATACTCCATATCAATTTTCTTCACTGTTTTTTCCCACTCATCAAAACTCTTCCAAGAAACTCTTTCTGAATCAAGCCCATATTCATAAGCATTCCACCACTCTACTCGTGTTCCTCCAATATAAACATGAGAAACCAATACAATATCTTTTAAATTTTCATTAAAAGTTGTTTCAAGTGTTTCTCTAAACTCCTCTGCATTTGCCCCTCTCTCATATAAACTAGAATCACATAATGAGCCAGAACCCATCTCTTCAAAAACTAAATTTGAAACAAAAAGCAGTTTAGCATTATACTCTTCTGGAGAATATATAGCAGCTTCTATTCCTGTTCCTCTTGCAAGAATATACGGTATTCCTAATGCATCAGCTGCTTTAAGAGTATTTTCATCATAAGCAAAATATTTTGAGCTAAATATCTTTAAAGGTTTTTGAGTTACACTTTCGTGATACTCTTTATACTCTTTCATTATATTATATTGCTCTTCATAACTCATATTCCAAAAAGGAGCTTTACCATATCCTGTTGCAACTTCATATCCTTTATCACTTAATTTCTTAAAATATTCTGGGTTTTTCTCAAGAACAAACCTTTCTGGTTTTATTATTGCCTTTAATCCTCTTTTATCTAATTCTTTTTCCCACTGATAATATCCAGAAATATCTCCTGTATTTTCAGATAAAAGAACAACTCCATTAATCTGCTCTTTAGGAGAAGGTTTTATTAAAAAGAATATTATTGCCAAAAGAACAACTATTATTAAGACTCCCAAAAAAATATTTTTAGATTTTTTCACCTTCATCTTATGAATTATTATTCATAATTATTTATAAATCTTTCTAGTAAAATCAACTGAATTCTTTAAAAAAAATAAAAAAAGCAAGATTATTCAATATCTTTAAGTCTTTTTTCTATTTCTTGCTTTTCTAATTCAATTTCTTTTAATTCTTCTTCAAGGATCTTTTTTTCTTCGTCTTTAGTCAAGCTAATTTGTCTTCTATATCCGTATCCTTGTCCAAAGCATCTTCCAAATCCTTTTCCAAATCCTCTGCGCATTCTTCCTCCGCAAGGTCCTAACCCTCTTCCACTCATAGGTCCTATTCCTTGAGGTCCTGTTCCATCAAATCCAGGCATTTTTTCCTCCAATTGTATATTTAATTATGAATATATATTCATAATACTATTTAAACTTTTCTAATTTTAATGTTTTTTAATTAATCCAAGAAAATCTATTCTTGATTAAATGGGACTAAGCAAAATTTAAATATGCCTCTTTGTAAGAGATACTCATGAGTGTGATATATGTTTATGTTATTTTACCACTCTTGATTTTTTTCGCAAGAGTAGCAGATGTAAGTTTAGGAACAATAAGAATAATTTTTGTTTCTAAAGGATTTAAAGCCCTATCTTGGGTATTTGGGTTTTTTGAAGTTTTAATTTGGCTTTTAGCAATAAGTCAAATATTTTCTGATCTTTCTAATCCATTGCTAATGCTTGCTTACTCTTTAGGGTTTGCAACAGGAAACTATGTAGGTATATTATTAGATGAAAAAATATCAATAGGAAATTCTATGATTAGAATAATTATAAGAAAAAATTCTAAAAAGCTAATTGCAGAACTCAAAAAACATAATTATACTATGACAATAATTGATGCTCAAAGCAGTGATAAAGAAACAGATGTGAAAATGATTCTTTTAGCTGTAAAGAGAAAAGAACTAAAAACTATTTTCAAAATTGTTAAAAAAGTTAATTCCAAAGCTTTCTTTACAATAGAAGATATAAGAAGTTTTAGAGAAAATAATTACTCTGTTACTCCAAAAAAAAGAGTGCTATTTGGAACTAGAAAATAATCTAAATTTTTTTAATCTTTAAAATTTATAAACTAGCTTTTACTTAATATTTTATGAAAAAATCAATTAAATTAACAATTATCATTGTTGCAATATTGTTAGTTGTTGCACTTGTCTGGGGTTTAATAGGAAGCTCTGAAGCTGCAAAAATAGGAACAACCTGCGACTTTGGAATTGGAGATGATGGAAGTGTACTCTGTTGGAAGTGGCATAGAAATGTAATTGGCCAGATAGGAGACAATATAAAAGACATAAAAGACCTGCTTGGAAAGTAATTTATTTTATAAACTTCTAATCTCTTAGTAGGAAATGATAAATGAAATTATTTTGGCTTTAATTCAATCTATCACAGAATTTTTACCAATCTCTTCTAGTGGGCATTTAGCACTGGTTTCTAATTTTCTCGGAGAATCCAGTTTATTTTTCATGGTTTTACTTCATTTAGCATCATTATTTGCAGTAATTATTTTTACAAGAAAAGAAATTCTAGAAATACTTAAATTTAATAAAGAATCTTGGAAAATTCTAAAATATATTTTAATAGGAATACTTCCAGCAGCATTAGTTGGAATATTTTTTAATGATTTAATTGAATCTTCTCTAACTTCACTTCTTTTAATTGGAATTTCATTTTTATTTACAGGAATAATAGTCTTTTCAACTAAATTTATTAAATACCAAAAAAAACAAAAACCCTTTTCTAATAAAAACACTTTTTCAATTGGTTTAATGCAAATTCTTTCATTACTCCCAGGAATATCAAGAAGCGGTATGACAATTTCAACAGGAATGTTCTTTAAAATAGACAAAGAGAAATTAGTTAAATTTTCTTTTTTAATGTTTATTCCTTTATCACTAGGAGCATTTATTCTTGAAACAATAAAATACTCTGACTCATTTTTAACAATTAATCTTTGGAATTTAATAATCCCTTTTATATTATGTTTCTTATTTAGTTTATTATTCCTTAATCTTCTAAATTATATTGTAAAAAAAGATAAATTCTGGATATTTGGAATTTATTGCTTTATTATCGGAGTATTTTCTATTTTACTGCATATCCTTTAAGATTTAATATCCTCTTAACACTCTCATTTATTTTATCCTCATCAATGCTCCCGCTTTCAACTCCTTTTTTAATATTCTGAATTAGGAAGTATAATTCTTTTGAATTTATACTAAAATCTAAAATAAGATTATTCCCAGAATTAATTAAATCTTCATACATCTCAATCTTACTATCATAAAACATACTTAATCCATTCATATTAATTTCATCAGCAATTATCAATAAATCTTCACCATTTTTATTAATTTCAGAGATAACTTCCCAAGAAACACTAGATGGTTTATTATTTGAATTTGCACTTCCACTAACTATCTGATGACTTACCATAATTGAGTGTATATTATTTTTTTTACACACCTCAAATAAATATAAGTCCTCTTCTGAAATTTCTTGAATATCTTTTTCTTCATGAAGGTTTTTTATCATTGCCCTGCCAGGATAATGTTTGCACACTCCTAAAACATTTTGTTGAAGTCCATTAATATACCCTTCAATCTTTTCTGCAATTTCTTCATCTGTCCCTGAAAATGCTCTCCCTCCATAAGCTTCATCAGAATACTCTGCAACAGGTGCAAAATTCATATTAAATCCAATTTCTTTTAGCAATCTTCCTTGCTTAAATCCAATCTCTTCTGCTTCATATTTTGTCTGAATTTCTGAAAGTGCAGGAAATATTTGATGTTCTTCAGGATTATGAAAAGGAGTCCAAGAGCCTTCTAAATCTGTTGCAATAAAAAGTTTTATTTTAGAATCTTTATTATATTCTTCTATTATTTTTGAATATTCTTCTTCACTATTTTGTGAATCTAAAAAAACTCCTCCAATATTTAATTTATTAAATTTAGAATCAAATTTATCCCCTCTTACCATAATCATTTGTGCTATCTTCTGCTCAAGGCTTAAAGAAGAGAACTCAATAACCCCGCCCCTTACTATAATATTTTCATTTCCAATTTTATCTACACCTATATCAATAATATATTTATCTCCAAAATATACTGCAACAGAAAGTATAATTATTAAACAAGACATAATAACAAACTTAACTTCTGATCTTCTCTCTTTTAATCTCTTTTTCTTTTCTAATTTCCTTTTTCTAATTAATTTATCTCTATCTCCAACACTCTTTTCACTCTTTTTTTTCATATAATATTATAATATTCTTTGTTTTTAAGTGTTAGGATACATTTATTAAATCTCAATATTTTATTTAATTATGGTTAAGGGAAAACCAAAGAAACAAAAAAAGAGTGCAACTAAAAAAACAGGACTAAAAACTAAATCTAAAAAACAAAAGAAGTCTGCAACTAGAAAAATAAACTTAAAGCCAAAATCAAAAAAAATAAAAGAATCTTTTGATTCTCCTGAAAGTGAAACAATAGCTGTCTGGAATAAAAATTTAGAAAAATTTGAAAAAACAGCAGAAGAAATATCAAGAGACCACGACTTTATAGTATTAGGAGATAATAAATTAAGAGAAAAATACATTAAAAAAAATTACCCAAACGAAAGAGAAGTAAAAAGACTGCTTAAGAGAGCAATGGAATTATACATTGCAAGAGTAAAGAAATTTTCTATTTAAATAATTCACTTAAATCTTTTCCCTGAGAAGTTATTTTTTTATACTCTTCAACTTCTTTATCTTCAATTCTCTTAAATAATAATTCTGGCTTGTTTATTTTATGCTCTTTTCCAAAATCTTTTTTACCTTCTTCCCAAGCCCCAATAGAATTTGGATTTCCAGAAAGATTTAATTGTTTCCATATTTTCTCAGATGTCTTTGGAAGATAAGGTGCAAAAAGCAAAGCCAAATTTTTAAGTAAAAATGTGCTTATATAAAAAATATCATTTGCTCTCTTAGGGTTTTCCTTTATAATTTTCCAAGGCTCACTATCATTAATGTATTTATTGCCTTCACTAGATAATTTAAGAATTTCAGAATATGCTTTTCTTAATTCAGATTTTTCCATTAACTCCTCAATTACCTTCCTCTTTTCTTGAATAGTTTTTAATAGCTCCTTATCAATTGTCTCTAACTCTTTTTGAGAGTATTTTACTATTTTACCTTCCATCTTTGTATATATAAAATTGAGAACACGATTAGCATAATTAGCATAATTGCCAATTAAATCTGAATTTACTCTTTCTTGAAAATCTTTCCATTTAAATTCTGAATCTCCTGTCTCAGGAATTATCTGAGTTAAATAATGTCTCCAAACATCTGCTTCTAAATTCAATTCAGGTAATCTTTCACAGAAAACACCTACACCCTTGCTTTTAGAAAATTTCTTTCCTTCATAGTTTAAGTATTGTAAACCAATAACATTTTTAGGGAGATTAAACTCCCCATGTGCAATAATCATCCCTGGCCAAAATATTGTATGAAAAGGAATATTATCTTTTCCTAAAAAATTATACACCTCTGAATTTTTATCTTCCCAGTATTTTTTCCACTCTTTTGTTTTTTCTTTTGTTGAAGAAACATACCCAATAGGAGCATCAAACCAAACATAAAACACTTTATTTTCAAATTCTTTTAATGGGACTTTAACACCATGCTTTAAATCTCTTGTAATGCATCTTGGTTTTAATCCCTCATTTATCCATCCCATAGCTAATCCTTTAACCTGTTCTCTAAAATATTTCTGAGACTCAATCCACTTTTTTAATTTAGGAGATAAACTATCTAATTTAAGAAATAAGTGTTCTGTTTCTCTTATTTCAATTTTCCCTCCAGAAATAATTGATTTTGGATTTTTTAATTGAAATGAATCTAAAACAGAAGTGCATTTTTCACACTGATCCCCATTAGCATACTCATAACCGCACTTTGGACACTCTCCTACAACATATCTATCGGGTAAAAACATATTATCTTTAGGAGAATAAAACACTTTCATCTTATCTTTTTTAATAAATCCTTTTTTGTAAATAACTTTAAAAAAATCTTTAACTGTTTTATGATGTATTTCTCTGCTTGTTCTTGAAAAATTATCATAAGATATTTCAAACCAATCATATATTTTTTTATGCTCTTCATACAATTTATCTGAAAACTTTTCTAATGAGACATTTAATTTTAATGCAGCAATTTCAGAAGTAGAGCCATTTTCATCTGTTCCTCCAATAAAAAGAGTTTCATGTCCTTTAGCTCTGCAATACCTCGCAAAAATATCTGCTGGCAAGTGAGACCCAACTATATGCCCTAAATGAGGAACATTGTTAATATAGGGGAGTGCAGCACTAATTAACCTCTTATTTTTTAGCTTCATCTTGCTTTCTTTTACCATGAATATTAAATCTCTTTAATGTTTTTAAACATATTCTAAACTCTAAATGTCTTTGACTACAAATTAAAAATTTACCTTAATCGTTAGTATTAAAAATAAGAAAACCTTAACAAATTTATGGAAGAAGTAGTAACAACAGAATACCTCGAGCCAAAAATACTTGAAAAGAGAGTCTGGAACCTTAATCATTTATTTTTAGGAATTTTTATAGCAGTAGCATTTATAGCAATTTCAATATTTATTATTGTGAATTATGAATTTGATATTACAAATTCACTTATTTTAATTTTATCAGTTGTAATAATTTACTCTGGGGTTTTATTCTTTCTTATAGAGCCAAAGATTTTAAGAGAAATTGAAAGCACTGTTGTTCATAAAGTAGAAAAGCCAGTTATAAGACAAGTCCCAGTTGAAAGAAAAATATTTGTAGACAGACCAGTAGAAGTAGTTAAAGAGGTTCATGTTCCAGTTGAAAGAAAAATATTTGTAGACAGACCAGTAGAAGTAGTTAAAGAAGTGCAAACCCCTCCAGAACAAGTGCCACTAATCATTCCTACAGAATCTAAAAAGACACTTAATATTCCTAAGTATGATTTTGTTGCTTCAGAAGAAACAAGAGTTTATCATAAGAGAACTTGCAGATTTGCTAAACTTATAAAAAGAAAATATAAGTTAGTTTCAAATGAAGAAAAGGATTTTATAAAAGAAAAATTTACACCTTGTAAAGTGTGTATAGATAAAAAACCTAAAAAACAATTAAAAAAATAAATTAAGCTATTTAAATAGAATTTTAAAACAAAAGAGGGGACATGCAGAGTATAACAGAGACACTTAATTCAATGAATATAAGAGGTTTAACAGAAAGGGATGCAGCTGCAAAATTAAAAGAAAAAGGATATAATCAACTCCCAAGAGAAAAAAAGAAAACAATTTTCAAAGTAATTTTAGAAGTAATAAAAGAGCCAATGTTTATTCTCTTAATCTTATGCGGAGTAATTTATCTGCTTATAGGAAATATTAAAGAATCACTTATTCTAGTAGTTTTTCTAAATCTTATAATTTTTATAACAATTTATCAAGAAAATAAAACAGAAAGAGCCCTAGAAGCACTTAGAGATTTATCTAGTCCAAGAGCACTTGTTATAAGAGATGGAGAAAGAAAAAGAATAGCAGGAAAAGAAGTTGTTGAAGAAGATATTTTAATTCTCTCTGAAGGAGATAGAGTTCCAGCAGATGCAATTGTCATTTCTTCAACCAGCCTTTTTATTGATGAAAGCCTTCTTACAGGAGAATCTGCTGCAGTAAGAAAAAAACCTACAACTAACCTTAAAACCTCTATGAAAAGACCTGGAGGAGAAATCACTCCTTTTGTTTATTCAGGAACACTTGTAGTAAGAGGAACAGCAATAGCTTTAGTTAAAAAAATAGGGATTGAAACTGAAATGGGTAAAATAGGAAAATCCCTTGAAGAAATAAAACCAGAAAAATCTAATTTGCAAAAAGAAACAAAAACAATTGTAAAATACTTGGCAACATACGGATTAATTTCATGTGTTATAATAATCCTAGTATATGGTTTATTAACTAAAGATTGGATTCAATCTTCTTTAAATGGAATAGCCCTCGCAATGTCTGTTTTACCAGAAGAGTTCCCAGTAATTTTATCATTATTTTTAGGGTTTGGAGCTTGGAGAATGTCTAAGAAAAATGTTTTAGTAAGAAGACAGCAAGCAGTTTCTGAATTAGGCTCAACAACTATTCTTTGCACAGATAAAACAGGAACACTCACTGAAAATAAGATGGCGGTCTCAAAACTTTATTCTAACAATCAATCTTATGTTATAGACAGCAAAAAAATACCTGAAACTTTTAATGATGTTATAGAGTACGGATTATTAGCAAGTCAAAAAGAGCCTTTTGATCCAATGGAAAAAGCACTTAAAGAACTCTCTCTAAAAAAAGGTTATAAATACATAGATAAAACTTGGGAACTATTAGAAGAATATCCTCTATCAAATGATTTAATGGCACTCTCCCATGTTTGGAAAAAGCCAGGAAAAAGAGAACATATTGTTGCAGCTAAAGGTGCTCCAGAAGCAATTATTGATTTGTGCAGATTAAATTCTGCTTCTAAAAAAAATATTTTAAAAGAAGTTTCATTATTCTCTAAAAAAGGATTAAGAGTTATTGCAGTAGCAAAAGCAACATCTATAGGAAAACTTCCTAAAGACCAGCACGGATTTAATTTTAAATTTGTAGGATTAATCGGTTTTGAAGACCCTATTCGCTCAACTGTTCCCCAAGCTGTTCAAGAGTGTTATGATGCAGGCATAAGAGTAGTAATGATTACAGGAGATTACCATGGAACAGCTCAAAACATAGCACTTAAAATTGGATTAAAAAATCCAGACAAATACATTACAGGAGATGAATTAGAAAAATTAAATGATTCTGATTTAAAAAAGAAAATTAAAGATACAAACATCTTTGTAAGAGTTGTTCCTCAACAAAAATTAAGATTAGTAAATACACTTAAATCTAGTGGAGAAATTGTTGTAATGACAGGAGATGGTGTAAATGATGCCCCTGCACTGAAATCAGCAAATATTGGAATATCTATGGGAGAAAGAGGAACAGATGTTGCCAGAGAAGCCTCTTCAATTGTTCTTTTAGATGATAATTTCACTTCAATTGTAGGCGGAATAAAAATGGGCAGAAGAATTTTTGACAATATAAGAAAAGCAATGTCCTATGTCCTTTCAATGCACATACCAATATTAGGAATTACTATTTTAGCACTTGTTTTAAAATGGCCTTTAATTCTATTTCCAGTTCATATTTTATTTTTAGAACTTATAATTGACCCTTCTTGCTCAATTGTATTTGAAGTTGAAAGAGCAGAAGAAAATGTAATGAAAAGAAGCCCAAGAAAATTCAATGAAAAGATATTCAATAAAGAAACACTAAATTATAGTATACTTCAAGGATTTGGAATGCTTTTAGTAATTGCATTAGTATTTTATATTGCATTGGTAATAACTAATAATGAAAACCTCTCTCGTGCAATGTGCTTTTCAACTCTAATCTTTTCTAATCTTCTTTTAATTTTAAGCAATAGGTCAGCATCAAAACCACTATATAAAACACTTTTTGAAAGAAACCTAGCATTCTGGATTGTTGTAATAGGAGCAATTTCTTTTCTTCTCCTCTCAATATACACCCCATTACTAAGAGAAGTGTTTAGGTTTGACACATTAACATTTATTCAAGTAATTATCACATTTGTAGTTGCTTTAATCAGTATACTCTGGTTTGAGTTTATAAGATATTTTCATCATCCTCATAAGCCTAAGAAAAAGAGTTTAACTAAAAGATATCTTTAAAATTAAATTTAAACATTAACAATTTTATTTAATACAAATTCCAGCATTATAAATAATATATAAAAGAAAATAAGGATTAATCCTTCTTTTTTAGTTAATGCTTTATCTGATTTCATAAACCCAAATAAAAATATTGCACCTAAGAAGAGTGCTCCTCCTAGCAAATACATTTTGTATGGATGATAAACTATCGGACTTATCAAAGAAATTACACCTAATAGAATAGTCGCATCAATTACTACTGTTCCAAGTATATTTCCTAATGCCAATTGGTCATGATTCCTCTTTACAGCCTTTATTGAGAATGCAAGTTCAGGAAGACAGGTTCCAAGAGCTATAATAGTTATCCCAATAAGCATTGCAGGTATTTTTATTTCTTCAGCAAATCTTTCTACATATTTAACAGTAAAGAATGCACTAACTAATATTATTGCTAAACTTAATATTAAAAGGATTAAGTTTTTTGTTAAAGGTCCTTTCTCTCCTTCAGTGAACTTTTTAGTGGATTTTTTACTTCCTTTATATATCTTAGAATAGGCGAAAACACCAAGAGCAACCAAAATTCCCCCATCTATTCTTGAGAGTCTTCCATCAAACCCAAGTAATAAAGGTAAGAAAAGAAGTATTAAGTACAAAAAATTATCTTTTAAGATTCTATCTTTAACTTTTATCCCCTTTGAAGAAAATAAAGTTGCTATTCCTAAAACTAAAGTCAAATCTGCAACATTTGAGCCAAGGAGAGTTCCTAATCCTAATTGAGAATCCCCTCTTATTGCAGACATTAAAGAAATTGTTGCTTCAGGTAAAACAGAAATTACAGCAATTATAAAAAAGCTAACAATAAACTCGTGCATTTTAAGTGTCTTTGCTATTTTTGATGAGTAGGTTATTGCATAGTCAGCAAATTTTACGAGTATAACTAAAAATAAAATTGTAAGACCTAAATTAATGATTATCATTTTTCACCTTTTATGTTCTTATATAAAAGTTCTTTGTTTTAAAAGTTTAGCATTTGCCTGCTTGATAAACTAAAAATTAAATAAAAAAATTATTTAAGTTACTTTTTAGTAACTTTTTCTTCCTTAAAGACATATTTCGCAATCAAGAACACTACCCATGCTATAATTGCAAAATTTATTATTGCCCCTAAAAGCGCACCCCAACTTATTACAATCTTCCACACACTAAATGTTGCGGTTTGCCATGCTCCTCCTGGTACAAACGGAGTTATTATTGGCATTATTAAGTTGTTAACTACTGCTTGAATTAAAGCTGTAGCAGCAACACCCATTATAAATGCAATTGCCAATGGGACAACCTTATACTCTTTAAGAAACTCCTTAAACTCATTAGCTGTTTTTTTCATATTTTGTTTAGAACAATTTACTTTAAAAACATATTCTTTTAATATTTTCTATTATCTTACTTTTTTGAAAAAGAAATAACTTGTTTTTCTAATTCTCTTGCTTTTTTTGATGTCTTAAAATGCTTCCTCACTGGCTCAAGCAGCTCATTAATATATTCTGCTATAGATAATTTAAGATCTAAAGGGTGAATTTCTTTTTTTAAATATAATTCTCTTAATTCATCATACCCATTTATTGTTAAGTTGCCTCCAAATTTTTCTGGTCTTTTTATTATTATCTTTTTAAATTTTTCAAAAACAATATATTTTGCATACTCTAAAATAGGATTATCTTCTTCTTTACCCTCTGGACAATAAGCTTTTTTGAATTTATCAACAACCTCTTCTTTAGTATCAGTCATAAATATTGCTGTTTCAGGTTTTGACTTTGACATTTTCATAGCAATTTTTCTGTCTGCCCCTTTCTTATCTGTTTCTTGAAATTGAAGCCCCAGCATCATATGGTGAGAAATAACAATTGGTGCTTTAAATCCGAGTTTTGGAAAAATATCCCTTGCTAACATATTTACTTTTCTTTGGTCCATTCCTAATTGAGCAATATCTGCTCCAAGATGATGTATATCTGCAGCTTGCATTAGAGGGTATATAATTTGCGCAGAAGGATTTTCTGTAGATTCTTCTCTTCCCATAATCTGCCCACACCTTAAAACTCTATTTATACTAGCATTCATAGACATTCTTAAAACACTCTCCCAGTATTCAGGATGTTTTTTTATTAAATCAGATGCCCAGACAAACTCAACATTTTTCAAGTCCATTCCGCACGCTTTCCACACCTCTATAAAATACTTACCAACTATTCTTATTTTTTCAAGGTCTCCGTCAAATTTGTTATTGAGAAAAGCAAACCAATCTGCAACATAAAACTTAAATTTAATTCCAGTAGAAGTAAGTTTATTTACAATTATTGCCTTTCTTATTCCCTGAGCAATATGTATTTTCCCAGAAGGCTCAAACCCATCATATGCTACAGGATGAGGTTTTTCCTCAAAAAGTTTTATTAGTTCTTCTTCTGTAACAATTTCTTCAGCAACCTCTCTAATTATTTTGATTTTAGATTTTATATCCATGGTAATATTTATTAAACCATATTTATAAATTTGTTTATAAGATGGCTCAAAAAAATAAAAATTCTTTTAATGAGAAATGTTATGCTGTTTTGAAAAAAGTTCCAAAAGGTAAAGTTACAACCTACAAAGAAATAGCGCGAGCAATTAATTCAAAAGCCTATAGAGCTGTTGGAAATGCAATGAATAAAAATCCTTATGCTCCTATTGTCCCCTGCCACAGAGTTATTAATTCAAATGGAGATGTAGGAGGATTTGCCTCTGGAGCAAAGAAGAAAATTGAAATGTTAAAAAAAGAGGGTGTGGAAATAAGTAATCAAAATAAAATAGATTTGAAAAAATATTTTTACAGGTTTAATTAGTTTTTTAAACATCTTAATCTTATTTAGACTATGCAAAAAAGAGGAGAGCTACCAAGAATTACTGTTAATCTATTAATTGGATTTTTAATTTTGTGTGTTTCATTGATTATTTTTATTATTGTAAAAGGGTATGCTAATGAGCAAGATAGATATGGAATTTATGCTGATGAGAAGATTAATTTAGAAATTTTTCAAGTTAAAAAATTAGATGATCGCAATTTAGATTTAACACTTAAAAGAAATATTGGTGAAGGTAATTTTATTGGTTTGAGTTTCTCTGTTACAGACGGAAATAAAATTGAAGTTGTTAGAGTTAATTCATCAATGCCTGAAAATGAAACAGAAATTTTCTCATTAAAGCTTATTGAATTAAATGCTTCTAATATTAAAAGAATCTCTGTAACTCCTATTTACCTTGATAAAAAAGGTTTAGAATTTATTGGAAGTGTAAAAGATGAATATTTTGCTCCAGATACTTGCTCAGGTTATTGTCCTCCTAATGCTCAGTGTGGAATAAATGGATGTGGAGAAGAGTGCGGAAATGGATGTGCAAAAGGATATTTATGTGTAGGATATAGGTGTATAAAAGAGAAAATTCCTACAGATAAAATAGAAGATAAAGATGATGAAGAGGAAGTTATTGAAGAAAACATTTGCACAGATACTTGTAATAGCCTAAGATACAGTTGTGGAAAACACACTATCTGTGGAGAAAAAAGAAATTGTGGAACTTGCGGTCCAGGGTACACTTGCCAAGCAAATGGAACTTGTATAAGAGATATTCAAAATTGTACTCCTACAACATGCTCATCTCTTGGAAGAAATTGTGGAACAGTAAGTGATGGATGTGGTGGAACACTAACATGTGGAAATTATGGAGGAGGATGTCAGAGTGGATATACTTGCCAAACAAATGGAACTTGTATAAAAGATGTACAATCAACAGGGGCTATAATTGCAGACC
>CAYQKM010000007.1:34140-35313 GCA_964418095.1 Candidatus Woesearchaeota archaeon | reverse complement strand
TGGATTTCCTGGAGCAACAGGATATTCTGGAGATAATATAGATTCAATTTATTATTATCATGAAACATTAAAAGATAACGGAAAATACGGAATTCCTGTTTACTTTGTAAATGTATTCACTGAAACATCTGGTCACAACATGAATGCTATTCTAACTGGAAATGATATTACTAAATTTGAAGATTGGTGCTTTATTGAGCCACAAAGAGATTCAATAAATGTTAAACCTGGGAGATTATATATTCCTCAGACATGCTATATAGATATAAGGGCCCCTCCAAGAGATAGGGAAGGGAATCAAATCTACCCACTTCCAATAGTCGAATTTCATATTGAAAATAAAATAGTTACATATAATCCGCCTTATTATATAGATCCAAAATTAAAGATAGTTAGAAATAGAGAATAATGAATTAGAAAAAGATTTATAAAAGAGAGTTTACTATATTATTATAATGGATAGTAAAAGAGGTTTAATTAATTTTGTCTTAATATTTGCAATTGTAATTTTATCACTTAATTTAATTTCTTCAACAACCTGTGATATAAGATTAGCTTCTAATTGCCCTGCTGTAAATACTGTTATGAAATTATCTGCTCCAACAAATGCTCATGGAGGAACATTTACTGAAACACACTATCAATATGTTTTATGCTGTATTGGTATGACTTATTTTACTGCTGAGCATAATGCTTCAATGCATACTTGTGAGAAAGAGAATTCCAATATTGTTTTAAAATTATCTTCTCCTGCAAATGCTCACGCTGAAAGAAGAAATGAAGATAATTATAATACAAATGTGTGTTTTGGATATTTTAGTTGTTCTGCTTATTCTGGCTCTTGTCCTTCTAGTTTTCCAATACAAATGCTTTCACTTTCAGCAAATACTAATGCTCACCTTTCACAATTTAATGATAATAATTATCCAATAAAAATATGCTGTTCTGATAATGCTCCTGCACTCTGTGGAAATAGCATAATTGAATCTGGTGAAACTTGTGATTGCGGTATGGATGGAAGTTGTACAAGTGCAGAACTTGGTGGAGCAACATGTGCGAGTGTAATGGGTGCTGGATATATTGGAACATTAGGATGTACTCCTCCTCTAAATGGATGTACATATGATACTTCTAAGTGTTGCTTGCCTGAAACAAATACTCAATTTTGCTCAA
>CAYQKM010000007.1:0-34040 GCA_964418095.1 Candidatus Woesearchaeota archaeon | reverse complement strand
GATTAAATAGACAGTGTGGAAGTGTAACAGCAAATGATAATTGCGGAATATCAAGAACTGTAAATTGTGGAACATGTCCTCCTTCTGAAACATGCCAGGGAGGAAGGTGTGTTTGTGTTCCTGAAACAGATGCTCAATTTTGCTCAAGATTAAATAGACAGTGTGGAAGTGTAACAGCAAATGATAATTGCGGAATATCAAGGACAGTTTCAAATTGTGGAACATGTAATGATAATAATGCATGCACAGTTGATGGATGTAATAGTGCAGGTTTATGTACTCATACTCCATTATCTTGTGAGGATAATAACCAATGTACTTCAGATACATGTGATTCTCAAACTGGATGTAAGCATACTCCTGTAACTTCTGGAACTATTTGCGGTACTGGAGATGCATGCAATTTATTTATGTGTAATGCTGGAGGAGCATGTGAAAGGATAACTACTCCTGGATGTTGTTTAAATGATGCTCAGTGTGGAAGTGGAATCTTTTGTCCAAAAAATGCTTGTAACCTAGCAACTAACACGTGTTATTTAAGTTATCCAGGTTGTGGAAATGGTGATAGTTGTTGCCCTCCTACGTGCAACCTAGGAAATGATAATGATTGTCAGTGTACTAATGATAACCAGTGTAAAGAAAAACCAGTTGATGATTTATGTACAATAGATACTTGTACTAGTGGAAGTTGTACTAGAACAACAATAACTACTTGTAAACACAATGATGGATGCTGTCCTGTAGGATGTAATGCTAATAATGATAATGATTGCTCTGCTATTTGTGGAAATGGTGTAAAAGAAGGAGCAGAACAGTGTGATGGAGGAGTAGGAGGTAGAACATGTGAAGAAGTATATGGTTCTAATTATCAAGGTACATTAAGTTGTATTCCAGCTGGACAACCAAATGCATGCACATATACCGGGTGTGTTACTAAATGTACTTTAACTAGTGCTTCATGGAGTGAATATACTCCTGTTGGCGGCCCATATTTAACTGAAGGAAAAAGAGTTTTCTTAAATATTACAGGAACAAATTGCGGAGGAGAATTAATTAGTTTTGAAATAAAAGAAAAAGACCTATTAAGAAGCGAGGATGTTAGTCCTAATCCTTCAAATATTATTTTCCCAATAGGTGAAACAAAAGCTGCTGGAACTTGGATATCAGTATTTATGGATGACAGTGGAGGTGTTTTAAGTTTAAATGATGGAAACCCACCTGAATATTATTTTATTGCTAGAGCAGCAACAGGCTCTTCATTTAGAAGTCCAGACGCAGGTTTAGATAATCCAGGATTATTAAGAGTAGAAAAAGCATGTGGAAATGGAGTAAGAGAAGGAGCAGAACAGTGTGATAATGGAATAAATAATGGAGTAGTCTGTGTAGCTCCATGTGAAGGGTCATGTAGTTATTGTTCAGATAATTGCAGATTAATAGAAGTAGTTGGTGGAGTATGCCCTGACCAATGCTCAATTACAAGTGCTTACTGGGGTAATGATCAAGCAGTTGATGGAGATTCAGTTAGATTAAATGTTGAAGCTTCAAAATGTGAAGGAAGAACAATTACTTTTGAAATATTTAAGAAAGAAGAGGGTGCAAGACCAGATATTGATATTACTAGAGAAGGCGGAGCAAATCCTTCTCCAATAGCTTCTTTCCCATCAGATAATGGTTTAGGATATGTTAATTGGAATGCATTCTATATTGAGAATACAAGAACAGGACAAAGATATCCTCCTGAATATTATTTTAGAGCAACTGTTCTTGGAAGCTCTCCTCTTGAAAGAAAGGACTCAGGTTTAATGAAGATATATAATAAAGGAGATTATGTTGGAATAAATCTTTGTGGAGATTACACAGATAAAGATGAATGTAATAATGATGTTGCTAGAGTAGGAAAAAATGAATTAACTTGTGAGACAGAATCAACTTATGATGATGTTTCAAGATGTACAATAATTCCAAATTGCGGATGTACATGGGATGATGCAAATTCAAAATGTAATCCTAAAACAAACTACAATTTAGTTTGTGATTCTTATATGTGCAGGCCTAATGAAGATGAGTGCTGGGTTAAAGGAGATAATTGTTTAGTAAACGGAGATAGTTGTGAATGTGAAGATGGATATTATGCAAATGGAATAGGATATTGTGTTCCTTTCCCAACTCCTGTTACTGGATGTGATGATAGTAATGAGTGCTGGGTAGGAGAACATTGTAGAGCATACCCCCAATGTAATTGTGAGCCAGGATATACTGCAGATGTTAATGGATATTGTTTATCAGATGATATGCATATTTGTAGTGAGAGTAGTGGTGATGAGTGCTGGATTCTTGGAGCAAGAGATAATTGTATAGTAGGAGAAAATAGTTGTAATTGTGCTGTTGGATATATTCCTGATGGAGAAGGGAGATGTATATACACTGGAGCAGGAGATACAGAAATGCCTCCAAGAATTGGGGGATGTCTTCAGTCTACAAGTGGAGAGAGATGTCAAGAGGGTGTTGCATTTGTTCAAAGAACAAGCACAGGAACATTTGAGTGGAGCCCAGAAAATAATTATGTAAGTATTCCACTTTTCCCTTGGGCAGTAGAAGGAACAAATATGTTCTTCTTAGATGGAGCATATAGATATAATCCAAGTAGAGTATATGAAGAGTGCACTAGAACAGAAGTATACACAGTGCCTTGCCCTGCAACTGTTGAGCTTTCATTCTTTGAGCTTTACCAAATTATAGTTATTATTGCTATAATCAGTTTAGCTTACATTATATACATTTTAAGAAAAAAAGAAACTGGAAAATCCAGTAAAAAGAATAAAAGAAAGCACAAGTAAAAGAAAAACAATTGAATTCTTTTTATAATATTAGATAAAAACTTAAAATGATAAACATAAAAGAGACCAAGAGAGAGTTCATAGCTGAATTATTGAAAAAGGATATTCGTAAAGTTCTTGATTTAGGTTGTGGAGAAATGCTTCTTTCAAGGGCTTTTCTTAAAAATGGAGCATTTGTAAAAGGAATTGATATAAAAGAACCCTCTTCTATACCTGAAGGTGCAGTTTTTGTTAAAGGTAACTTTTTTCAGGAAGAATTTGAAGATGATTATAATTTAATTATTGATTCACTTATACTTCACCTCACAAAGAAAGAATTTACTCCTAAACTCATCAAGAAAATACAAGATTCAACAGCTAAAAATGGATATAATTTCCTAATATTAATGTCAAATAAAGATTCTCTTTCAACTGAAGGCAAATTTTATCCTTCAATAAGCGAAATAACTGAATTCTATCCTTCTTCTGAATGGAAAATTATCAAAACCCTTGAAGATGAAACAGAACCAGAACAACATAACAATGCTTCAGAAACTCTTCAAACACATCATACACATCATCTTATTTTCTTAATTTTCCAAAAGCAATAAGATAAATTTAAGTTAAATATCCTCTCTAAAAAACGTGCTTCCTACAAAAATATTTTACTTAAAAATACAGTTATTCATTAAAAAGATTTATAAAAAAGAATTTACTATTAAAATAATGAGGTGTAAATACATATTAAATTTAGTATTAGTTGTAGTTTTTCTTGGATTTGTTTCTGCTTCATTTGAATTTTCTGAGAGTGGAAGTTTAATAATTAAAGAATATCAACCTTCAGAAGATTTTCTAGGAGATTTAAATATAAGTTTTTCAAATCAGAGTTTAGAATCTAATTTTACAGATTCATTTGGAAATTACATTTATTTAGATAATCTATTAAGAGGAAATACAAGGTACAAGATAACTTTCAATGACTCTTCTAACACCTCAATAAACTCAGAGTTTCAAATATTAAGTTTTAATGGAACAGGATTTGAATTGCCTTCAAAAAAAGGTTCTTTTAGTTATGCTCTTAAATTAGATGGGAAGATAGTGTTTGAAAAGGCGTTTGAGATAGTTGATTCTAAAAGTGAGTTAGAAGATGCTCTAAATAAGGAAAAATCTCTTCTAAATGCCTCTAAACACGAAATAGGGAAGTATGACCGTGATACTCAAATACTCTTAAAGAAATTCATTAATTTAAGTGAAATAGAATCTACACTAAATAAAATTGAAGGGGAATACAAAAATATGACAGAATCAGAAAGAAAAGAAGCACTAAATAATTTAAGCTCAATAAGCATTCCAACAAGCATCTATCAAGTAACCTATACTGAGCCAACAATATTTTATTCTGGAAAAGAGAGTATAAACCTAGATGTGCTTGCAGGAATAGAAGGAAAAGAGTTTAATAAAAATGAGCAAGAGTATTTAGATGCTATTTTTCTATGGAATAGTAATAATATACTGAATAAAGTAGTATTTAGGAGCATAGAAATAAAGTATAGCAATGAAAGAACAGAAAAAATCAAAACTTTTGTCTTTACAATTGAAGAAGTAGGGGAATCAAATGATGCTTATATTATAATCAGAGATACAGGAGATTTTATTTTCGGAGATTCAACTTTAAATGTTAAAAAATATGGAAATCATGTATATTTTAAAACAAGAGAAATACCTGGAAAATTCAGTGTTTTAACAAAAGAGAATTTTAACTTTATTAGTTTTCCATTATTTATCTCTCCTTCTATTGATGAACTTAAACCTCTAAGTGTTGGGGAGTATGAAAGATGGAAATCTAAAAATAAATGGATGTGGTTTATATTGATTTTACTTGCTGTATTGCTTATAGGAACAATAATTTATATTTTAATACAAAGATGGTATAAACAGAAATACGAGACATTTTTATTTAAAACAAAAAATAATATGTATAATATAATGGTATATATACATGATTCAAAAACTAGAGGAATACCTAAAGAAATTATTGAAAAGAATCTTAAAAAATCTGGGTGGACAAGAGAACAAATAAACTATGCTATGCATAAATATGAGGGAAAGAAAATAGCAGGGCTTATTAACCAACCAGCAAATGTTGGTTCTCAGGAGCCAAAAAATAATATACCTAAAAAAGCTGTTAAAAAATAGTAACACAAATTTAATAAACCTATTTTAATAAAATAATTACATGGCAATAAAAATATTCAAAAATTTCTTCAAAAAGGTGTTTAGTAATATCTTTAAAAATAAAAAAGAGATAAAACTAGGATTCTATGGACCTCCAAATGCTGGAAAAACAAGTTTAGCAAATAGGATATGCAAAGATTTTACAGGAGAGGAAATAGGAAGTGTCAGCAAAGTCCCACATGAAACAAGAAATGTTCAGTTTAAAGAAAAAGTAGAAATAAAATACAAGGGTAAAACACTAATGTTCAAGATGATTGACACTCCTGGCATTGCTACAAAAATAGACTATGAAGAATTCTTAAAATATAATATGAAGAAGAAAGAAGCAAAAGAAAGAGCTAAAGAAGCAACACAAGGAGTTATTGAGAGTATAAAATGGCTTGATGATATGGATGTTGTAGTTATTGTTTTAGATGCATCTGAAAACCCATATAATCAAGTAAATATAACAATAGTTGGAAATTTAGTTGCTAGAAAAATACCTGTGTTAATTGTAGGGAATAAGATGGATTTAAAGAAAGCAGACTTAAAAAAAATAGAAGCGGCATTTCCAGAATATGATGTTGTTGGGGTAAGTGCAAGAAGTGGTGAGAACTTTGAAGAATTTTATGAATCAATATTTAAACTGGTAAAGAGCATTTAAAAAAAATTTTACATATAATAAAAATGGCAAAAGGTGATAAAAATATCGGAAAAATAAAGGGGTTCTCAATGCAATTTATTCCATACTCTGAAATAAGAGACTTAAATAGTAATGATAGAATAAGAAAAATATTGAATATTGTTCTTGGGAATAATATCTTAATTATTCAAGGGAAATTAAAATCAGAAGAAGAGGCAAGGCTTATAGGGGATACAATGGCTATGATTGGGCATGTTAAAGATTTTAAAGGAATTGAGCTTGCAGTTATTGGAGAAAATGGGGAGGGCAATATTTTTGATAGAATGAGAAGCAATTTAGTAAAAGCACTAAGTAAAGGAGATTTAGGAGCAATAACAATAATCGGGCCTGCATCAATAGTTAAGGAAATAAAGAGAAACCCAAAAAAGATTGAATTATTATTGAGTAAATGATTTTTAAATTAAACTATTAAACATTATTCATTAATTTTATAAACTTATATTATTTTCAGTGAGTATGCCACACCAATGTGTTAAATGTTCTAAGATAATACCTTTAGGGAGTAAAGAATTATTAGAGGGATGCTCAAACTGTGGAGGTAAATTCTTCTTTTATATTAAGCAAGAGCAATTAGAGCAAATAAAAAAGAGAGTAATTGAAATTCCTGAAAAAGAGAAAGCAACAATAGAGAGTGATATACGAGAAATTGTAGGAGTAGTTGATGAAGAAACACCTGTTATACTTGATTTAGAATCTGTAAGAGTTTTAGGAGATGGAAAATTTGAAATAGACATAGTAAATGTGTTTAATAAAAAAAGACCTTTAATCTATAAACTTGAAGAAGGAAAATATATAATTGATTTAGCTTCAACATTACAAAGAAGTGTAAAGGATTTAAAGGAGATAAGAAAACCTGATGAAAAAAAATGAGGGAATATTTAAAGAAGTTTTAGAGAGGTGCAGCCCTCCTGAACAAGAATTGAAAATTATAAAGAAAAATGTGGATATTTTCTGTAAGCAATTAAATGAGAAAATTAAAAAATTAAAAATAGATGCTAAAATATTTGTAGGCGGAAGTTTTGCAAAAAATACAATAATAAAAAAAGATAAGTATGATGTTGATGTTTTTATAAGATATAATAAAAAATATAAAAATGAAGAAATTTCAAAACTAACAAAAAAACTTTTAGATGGATTAAGAGAGTATGAAGTGATACATGGCTCAAGAGATTATTTTAGAATAATGTATGAAGAAAATTTCTTTATAGAACTGGTTCCTGTAAAAATGGCAAGCAATTCAAAAGAGTATGAGAATATAACTGACTTATCTTATTTGCATGTTAAATACATAAATAAAAAAATAAAAGATAAGAAAATACTAGATGAAATAAAAATAGCAAAAGCATTTTGTTATGCTAATAAATGCTATGGTGCAGAATCTTATATTCACGGGTTTTCAGGATACTCCCTTGAATTGCTAGTATATTACTACAAAAGTTTTGAAAAATTCATAAATGCAATGTCAAAAATTAAAGGAGAAAAACATATTATTGATATAGAAAAGCAATTTAAAAATAAAAAAGATATTTTAATTGACTTAAATAGTTCAAAATTAAATTCACCTGTTATACTTATTGATCCAACATACAAACAAAGAAATGTCCTTGCTGCTTTAAGTGAAGAAACATTTAGAGAGTTTCAAAAAGCTTGTGCTGGATTTATAAAAAACCCCTCTATAAAAAGTTTTGAAAGAAAAAATAGTGATATTAATAAAATTAGAGAATCATCACTTAAATTAAAAAAAGAGTTTGTCTTAGTAAAATCTAAAACAGATAAACCAAAAGGAGATGTTGCTGGAAGTAAACTCTTAAAATTTTATAATTATCTTCATAAAGAAATAAGCAAGTTTTTTATAATAGAGAATAAAGGATTTGAATATAATAATAAACAGACAGCAGAGTATTTTTTTGTTGCTGAAAAGAAAAGAGAAGTTATTTATCCTGGTCCGTATGTAGATGATGAAGCAAATTGTAAAAAATTTAAAGAAGAGCATAAAGTAATATATGAAAAAAATAGCAGACTTTATGCTAGAGAAAATGTTTCTTTTAAATTAAAAGAATTTTTAGAAAATTGGAAAAATAAAAATAATAAAATAATCAGAGAAATGTACATTTCTAATTTAGAATTTGCTTAAAAATTATATTGATTTTGCAATTCTTTCTAATACACTTAATTCATCTTTTGAAACTTTTCCTTTAAAATGCCACTCTCCTGAATTGTTTAGCTCATTTTCAGTGAGTTTCTCATTTTTTCTCAATATTTTTGATACTTTGTATTTTGAGCTTAAACTTATAGGATATTCAATTACTCCTATAAAATCAGTTTTTGGGTAGGTTTTGAATATAGCATACTCTTCTAAAGAATCAACTTCTTCATTAATCTTATTTCTATATCTAATTATTCTGCCTATATCTGAATTATTCCAGTTTTCCATATTCTCATATTAGGATGTTTTAAAGTTAGTGAAGAACTCTCTTTAAAACATTTTCCATATACACTAGTGTTTTGTAATACTCTTGGCTTTTTCCTTCAAATCCCAAAAGATTCACAAAAAAAGTGTATTGAGAGTCCTTATAGATTAGAGCAGTTCTTATTCTTCCAATTTTAGGTAATTTGTAATAGCCATAAGCTTTTACTGGCAAACCTTCTGAAAGGATATAAGAGACATTTACTGCACTCCATCCTAATCTCTTTAGGACAACAGAAACAGCTTCATTTATTCTTATGAAGTTATTCTGCCCTGGAATTCTTTCTCTTGCACTGTAAACAAATTTTTCTTCCATTTTATCTTCTTTGTCTTATTTTTCCTCCCAAATCTCTTGTAAGTTTCTCCAGAGGATTTTCCTCTGATTGAATATTCTCTTTTATCCTTAATGAAATTCCCTCAATTATTCCAGCATTATTCAGGTAGTTTATCCTTGCTGAATCCAATTTCTTTACAATTGACGAATAAATTTCTTCCATTGTTTTAGCATCTTCATGCAGGGCAACATCTGCTATTTTTCCTGAACAGTGATATCCATCTGATATTGGATAAACCATAAGATGATTACCAGGGCTTAAGTCGTAAATTACAACAGGTATTTTTTTGGTGTGGGATATATCTTCTTTCATTTTCTTTTCTTCCATTTTATCTTTTATTTTTTTGGTTTAATTTATTTGATTTTACTTGTTTTCCTACACCAAATGCAATCTCAAATAGAGAAGCAAAATATTGTGAGAAAAACTCAGAATTGAGCCAGATTGCTGACTCTTCTTTAGTATCAGGTCTAGATAAGTAAAATAATACTTCTTCTCTGTCAATTATAAAGAATTTAGCCTCAATATCTACTTTTTTTACTTTTAATTGGAACTCTGATTCAGCTTTTCTTATTAGGTTATCTTCTCCTGAAAGGCATAAAATAACATGGATATTTGCATTTGAGAGTGTTTCAAAAGTTTGCTGGAAAATTTTAGATTTGTATAAAATGTCTTTTGCACTTGCGCAAACTAGAACTTCTCTTTTAGCATTTCTTATTATCTCTCTTAAATGATTTGAAATATTTGATCTTCCTTTTAGTGCAGCAGAGACATCTTCTCTTTTAACAGGCTCTATCCCGCCTTTGTAAATCTCTTCAAGTTTAGCAAATTCTTCAGTGTCTTTTATTTCTGAAAGGCTTTGTATTCTTTCTTCTGCTTCTGATCTTACATTATTTCTAAGTTTTTCTAAAATCATTCTTGGTTTTACACCTAAATACTTTACAGGCTTACCAAGTTTAATTATTGCAAAACCTTTTTTTTCAAGTGTTTCTAAAACATCATAAGTTCTGCTTCTTGGAACACCTGAAATTTCTGCAATCTCTCCTGCAGAAGCTAGTCCTTTTCCAATTAAAGCTAACCAAACTTTTGTTTCATAAACATTCAAATCAAAATAATCTTTGATTTTATTAATTAATTCTTGTTTAACTAACATTTTAATGCAACCAATTA
Source organism: Candidatus Woesearchaeota archaeon (assembly GCA_964418095.1). Taxonomy (GTDB): domain Archaea; phylum Nanobdellota; class Nanobdellia; order Pacearchaeales; family GW2011-AR1; genus MWBV01. Next base: position 24,338 of record CAYQKM010000007.1, on the reverse strand, counting down.
TTATAATCTTTATTTAGTGCCTCCTGTTTAGTAGAATAATTTCTAGATTCTTCAAGCATATTCTTTATTTTAGAGCATAAGCCCTTAACTGTGCAATTAAAATCTATTTTTTCATCAGGGTTTGTGTCATTAAGAGAGTATTTTTCCAAATAATCTTTTAAAGAGTACATTAATTCAGTAAGCTGCATTCTATTTTTATGCACTCTATCTTTATTCTCACTAAAGTATTTCACAATAGTAGAGTACCTTTCTAAGTCTTGTAATTTTTGTTCTATTAGTGCCATTTTAATTGTAAGATGCCATTTTAATCCTATCCTGGTATTTAGGGAGGAATTTGTTTAATTTCATATCTTGTCTCATTAAATAAGACAAATCCCTTAGTGCTCTTTCGTTTTCTATAGGATCAGTAGTTGAGAAATTTGTTGGAGAATCATAATTTATTCCTGCTCTCTCTGCTAGGCGACATCTTGTGTTTAAAATTACACCTACCATTACATCGTGAAATCTTTTTGAAAAAAGGACTTCTTTATTTAACTGATTGTAAGTTAAGTATTTTGTTTTTTCCATAAAGTTACTATTACTCAGGGGTTTATAAACATTTCTATATGTTGTATTTTAATAGTAGTTACAAATATAGTTTGTAAAATTGGTTAAAGATAGTCCAAGTATGAGTAAATCTAACTTGGTGTTAAATAAGAGAAATCTGGCTTAAAAAAGCTTATGGAAAATGGGTTTTTTAAAGAGGGACAATACTAAATGTTTAGAAAGCAATAAACCCTAAAATCCAGGATAAAATTAATCCTAATAATATTCCCAGTGTTATGAAAGGCATTGCTGGATAAAATTTCTTTTTCTCTGCTGAGAATAATAAATAACTTAGTCCGAGTGCTGCTCCAAGTATTACGAAAAGTGCAGGCATAAACCCAAATTGCTTTAAGACAACTCCTGCTGTTATTATTGGGAAAACAACATCTCCTCCTCCAAGTATTGCCATATTCACTCTAACTCTCTTAGTTTTAAGTTTAGATTTTTGGGTGTTCTTTAGTTTTTGCCTATCTTCTTTTGAAATATACGGGATAAAGAATCCTGAAAATATTTTTAATTCATTAATTTGATATTTTGCCATTTTCTGCATTATTCCTGAACGCCAGACAGCCCACATATCATAAATTGAGATTAAGCCTAAAATTATTAGGACTGTCCAAAAGTTAAGAAGAGGAACAAATACAGCAGCAACTGAAGGGTAAATTACTAATTCAGTTAAATTATGAACTAAAAAATTTCTTTTAACTATTTTTGAGAGTGCTAAGGGCAGTGCTAAAATTAAAGCAAAATACGGGAAGTAAGTTTCATTTGGAAAAAAGGTATTTAGGAAAATTCCAATTGTTAGTAAAATTATTGCAAAAAACCAGAGTCTAAGAATAACATTTAAGTTAAACCTAGTTAAGAGTATTAAAAGTAAAACAGCGAGGACAAATGCAATTATTATTGAAGGCAAAAATGAGCTGTAAAAATCTGTTTCTTTTTCTACTTGTGGTGGACTCATCCCATAAGGGATTTCATTTCCTTGAACACAATAGTGATTAACAACATACAACCCAATAAACTGGGAAAGTATAAACATTGCAATAATTATTAAAGAAATTTTAAATGTGTGCTTCATATATAGGATAAGGTAAATGGGTTTTTAAAGGTTAAATTTACCTTAATCTTACAACTTCAAGATTTCTTGGGACAGTTGTTTCAACTCTGTGAGCTTTATATAATGAAGAGGCTAAATCTAGGGATTTTGATATTTCTCCGTGATTTATTAAAATTCTTTTTGGTTTAGGATACATATTATTAAAGAAAGCCATTAATTCATTTCTTCCAGAGTGAGGTGTTAATCCTGTTAATAATTCTACTCTCATATTAACTTTAATTTCCTGCATTCCCCTCTCACTCTCAACTTGAACAACTTTCTCTCCTTCTTGAAGTTTTCTTCCTAAAGAGCCTGGTCCTTGATATGAGCTAAGAATTATCAGGTTTTTAGGATTGTCAGCAAAATATCTAAAGTATTCTACTGAAGCTCCTCCAACAAGCATACCTGAAGTTGCAATAACTATGCACGGCCCTCCTTCAATCACTTGTTTTCTTTCTTGAGGTGAAGCTACTCTTACAAAGATGTCAGATACAAATGGGTTTCTGTCTTGGAAAATTGAGGAGCGAATATTAACACTTAAAAAATCAGGGTATGCTGTGTGAATTGCATTAATATCCCAAATCATTCCATCAATATACATTGGTATTTTTGGGAGCTCACCTGTTCTTATTGCTTCTTCAACTCTTAAAAGTGTTTCTTGTGCGTGTCCTAAACCTAATTCAGGCAAAAGAACTTTTCCTCCATTCTCAACTGTTTCTCGTATCATGTCAATAAATTTCTTTTCAGTATCTTTTCTTGGAGGTAAAATATCCTCTTTACTTCCATAAGTTGATTCAACTTGAATTGATTCTACTCTAGTGTATTTATTTACAGCTGGATCTAAAAGCCTAGTCTTTCCATATTTCATATCTCCTGTATAAATAAAGTTATGCAAACCATTTCCAATATTAATATGAACTTGTGAAGAGCCGAGAACATGTCCTGCATTATAGAATGTTATTCTTATGTCAGGTGTAACATCTGTAACTTCATTATAATTCAAGCAAATACTATGTTTTACCATTTCTTTTACATCTGCTGAATTAAATAAAGGAGTTGCAGCTTGTTTGTAAGCTACTCCTATAAAATCTAAAGCAAGAAGTGCTGCAATATCTCTTGTAGGTGCTGTCATATATACTGGACCTCTATATCCCATCTTATATAAGTAAGGAAGCAATCCTGAATGGTCTAAGTGAGCGTGACTTAAGATGATTGCATCTAATTTTGAAATGTCAAATTCAGGAATATTAAAGTAAGGGAATTTATCACTTCCTGAAGAAGCCACATCAATTCCACAATCTAAAAGAATATTTGAATTAGGAGTTTGTAAAAGCAGTGAGCTTCTTCCAACCTGTCTTCCTCCTCCTAAAAAACTTAATCTTACCCACTCTTCTATTTTATCAGGGTTCCAGCCCCTGTATATTTTTTCTCCAATTCCATTAAGGAATTTTCTTCTGTAATTATTATTATCATATAGGACTTCTCTAATATTCTCAGTTATTTTGCTTTTTATTGCAGGGGAGCGCTGAACTTGAGGAACCCAGAGTGTTTCTTTTCTTATTTCTTCTAAAATAGAGCCTTGTTTTCCGATTACTAATCCAGGTTTTTTTGCTTCTATAACAACTATGCTTCTAGGAGCATCAAATAGAATTTCAGTTATTTCTGCATCTTCTGGAATAATGCTGCGGATCTTTTTTTCAGTTGCTTCTTTTGAAGGCAGTATTTTCTGGTCTGCTCTTAATTCTATTCTCTTTTTTATTTCATCAACTATTTTTTTAATTTCACCCTCGCCTTCTCTAAAAAAATTCTCATTATCTGTATAGAGTACTATGTTTGCTCCTTCAAAGTTCGCTTCTTTTACTTTTCCTCTTAATTTGTCTGTAATTCTGTTTAAAATTTCCATTTTAAAATTATAAAAAAATTTTATTTTTTCTCATCTACATATTCTGGAAGAATTTGTTGCTCAACAACTTTTCTAATACCCTCTTTTGTTATAGTAAATATATCAATTCCATAACCAGAACCCATATCTCTTTGAGTTGAAGATTTTAGTGCTTCTTTTGCTAATTCAATCCCTTCTTTAAGCGGCATATTTTTCTTATATTGTCTTTCTAAAAATCCTAGAACATACGGCATTCCTGAACCAAAGTTTGCGTCATAATCTTCTACTTTTACAACACTTCCTGCTGGCTCAATTGTGTATAACTCTGTTGTTCCATCTCTATCAAATCCTCCAATTAAGAAACCTGCTTGCTGAGGAATCATTGAAGGTTGCCTTATTCCTGAATAAGAGATATTTGAAAGCAAGTTTGCTGCTTGCTTAACTGTTGGGCGAGATTTTGAGCGAAGCTCTTTTAATCTTAATTCTGCTGGAAGCAGTTTCGCAACTCTCTGGATGTCTGAAACCATTCCTGTTCCAGAAATAAGAAGATAATCATTAATCATCTTTGTTTTTTCTGAATTCTTATTCATGACAATTGTTCCTGCACTTGATTGCCTGTCAGATGCCATAATGATACCGTCTTTACAAACAATACCAAGGATGGTTGTCCCTGTTTTCAATATTGAATTTTTTAATTCTTGGTCCATTTTTGATTTTTAGATTTTCAGATAAAATCAATCTAGAATTTATATTATATGTAAAATTTAGGGTTTTATAAATTTTTCGGGTGTGAAAAATTTAATGGTTTTTGGAATTATTTGTTTTCAACAACACTTCTTCCATTTTCTTTTCTGAATTTAATGACATTATCAACGAAGCTTTCTATTTTTTGTTCGTGGCTTACAATTATCAGTTGTGAGATATTCAATTCATCTAAAACTTCTCTCATTTTATCTAATTGCTGATCTGAAAATCCATCTGTTGGCTCATCTAATATTACTAAGTCTTTTGTTTTTATTTTACTTAAAAAAGAGTTTATCACCTGGTTTAGTGAAAGTCTGTAAGCAAGAGCAATAGCTGTTCTTTCACCTCCTGAAAGATAAGCATAATCTAATTCATAATCTTGCTGCTCTATTATTGGTGAGAAGTCTTCGCTTAATCTTACACTGAAATTATCTGAGACAAGCATTGAAAACCATTTAGAGAACAATTTTGAAAATTCAACTTTTAATTTAGTGAAGACATTTTTTTCAACAACTAATACTACTGGAATAAACTTCTTTGAAAGCCATTCTTCTAAATCAGAGAGATAGTGAGATTGCTGTTTTATTTCTTCTGTCTTCTTAACACGCTCTTTCATTTCATTTATTTGATTTGAGAAAACTTCAATTTCTCTCTTTAACTCTGCTACTTTAATCTCTGCTAATTTTTCTTCTTTTAGTGCTGAATTAAGTTCTCTTTGTTTTTCTTCATTAAGATTATCAAATTTGTTAAGCTCAAATACTTTTGATTTTAAAAGAGTTATTTGATTGTCTAACATTTCAATATCTTTAATTAAAGAAGCATTTGTTTTTTCATAAGATGCTAAGTTTAACTCTTTATCTTTTAAGTTTCTTAATCTTTCTTTTAATATTCTAAGTTCTTGTATTCTCTTTTCTTTTATTCCACTGTCATAATCTAGCTTTGAAATTTCATCTCTAATTCTTTCTTTTTTCTCAGAATTTTCAGTTATTTTATTTTTATTAGCAGAAGTGTCTGAATCCATCTGGTTAATCACATTTGATTTGTAAACTGGGTCAACTTCCTGCAAGCAAGTAGGGCATATTTCTAAGTGCTTTAATTTTTCTTTGATTTTCTCATTATCTAAAATCTTAGAATTGTATGCATGAATTAAACTGGTTATATTAATATTCTCCTCATTTAATGCTCTCTTTTTAATTTTCAACTCAGAAATTTCTTTTTCAAGTTCAATTATTTTCTCTTCATTAAAATCTAAACTTTTTAACTCTTGTATTTGAGATTTAACTTGAGTAATTAATCTTGAATTGTTATAAATTGTATCTTCTTTAGCTGATTTGAAAAGAATTGTTTTTTCTACTTCTTGTTGCAGTTTCCTCTTTTCATCTATTTTTCTTGAGATGTCTTCTTTTTCTTCTTGAATTTTTTTTCTTTTTTCGGTTTTAACTAATAAATCTTCTTTAAAAGAGAGAATGTCAAAAGATTTTTCTGCAAGTTCTTTTTCTTTAGATTCAATATGAAGTTTGTCTTGCTCAAGGTTAGCAGTTATTGCATCTTTAATTCGCTTTTCTTCTCTTACTTTAGTTATTAAAATAGAAGCATTTTCAAGAATTTTTTTGTATTTATCTATTCCAAAAACATGTCTTAGTGTATTTATTCTTGTTACTGCATCTTCAAGAATAATTTGTTTCATTTCTTCTTGAGGAGTGTAAACAGTGAATTTGTATAAAATGTTTTGTTTTTTTAAGAAATCTCTTGGATAATTTAATAATTCTAAAACACTGTTTTTTAATTCTGTAACAGAGATTTCTTTTTTTTCTCCGTCTATTGAAATTGAGCAGTAGTCTTGTGAGATAGAGCGTGTTTTTTTTAGTGTTCTTTCAAGAATAATTGTCTTATCATCTACTTCAAACTCTATTTCAACTCCTCCTTGAACTTGCCCATTTCTTAAAATTGAAGAGCCTTTTTGTCCTGGCTGCAGCCCAAATAAAGCAAACTCAATTCCTAAAAGAACAGAGGTTTTTCCTGCACCAATATCTCCTGAAAGAAGCACAGAACCCTCTGGGAAAACTATTTCTTGGTGTTCATAACTTCTGATATTATTTAAAATTATTTTTTTTATTTTCATTTTTGTTTTGGCTACTTTTCAGTGTTTTAAGTTTGTTTTAAATTTATTTTAATTTTATTGATTATTTTTATGATTAAAAGTTAAAGAATCTTCTAGTTCCTTGAAGAATTCTATTGTTAAATGTTTCAGTAGTTTCTCCTTCTTGTTTTTCAATTGAAAGAGCATTCATTAACTCATCGATTATCTTATTAAAAGAAGAAGGGTTCTTTTCAGAGTATGCTTTAATTGTTTCTTCTTCTATGTTGTCAGAGTCTTTTTCAGTTATACCTGTATCTAATTCTTGCTCTTGTGCAATTAAGTCATGAGTGTTTCTCAATAAAAAGTATGCGCCTTTACTTTTAACAAATTCTTCAATTCTTTGAAATTTTATATCAGAAGATTTTCCTCTTTTTAATTCTCCATACACTCTGAGCAAAATAACTTTATCTTTAAGCTCTTTTTTATTGAGTTCATAGATTATTTTTTCTGTTCCAGTTAGTGCATCTTCTATTTCTATAACTAAGTGTTCTATTGGTTTTGTAGGAAGTTTTATTCTCTGTAATTTAGAATTAGATTCTGTATCTACTATAACAAATGAGCCTTGTTTTAAATCTTCAAGTTCCTTAAAATTATTTGGAAATAATGGACCAGGATATACAAACCCTCTTTCAGAGTAGAAAACATGAATATGCCCTAAAGCATAATAATCTGCGCGAGGAAGCCTGTCTGGATTTATTGATTCTATTGGAAGTGAGCCTGCAACTTTATCTATTGTGGTGTGGAGCATAAATATTTTATATAATCCAGGAGCATCATTGAATTTTACTTTTTTCAAATCAGATATTTCTAATCCTGATTTTCTTCCAGGATAACCATAGATAGCCACATTACCATAAATAACAGGATTAAGAATAATTGAATTTTCTTTTTCTTCTGCATTATAAACATTTTTACAAAATCCTGCTTTTTCTAAAACATCTAAAAAAGTTTTTCCTGAAACAGAGTAATCATGAGAGCCTGCAATTGTAAAGCAAGGTATTCCTGCATCTTTTAATCTTCTAAATTGAGCAAATGTTTCTTTAAGAATTTCAATTGGAGGATAAGCTGAATCAAATAAATCTCCTGCAAATAAGACAAAGTCTAGTCTGGAGTTTATGCAAATATTTACAGCATCTTTAAATGACTCAAAATTTAAATCCTGCATTGGCTGCTGTTTCCAACCTCCTAAATGAACATCTGATATATGTGCAAATCTCACCATTTTAAACCAATTTAACCAACATTTTTAATTATTTTCATACAAAAAAGTTTATAACTTCTCAAAACTATTTCCATATATAAAATTAATTGTGCTGTGGAAAGTAATAAAAGAGTACAAAAGAGGTATATAAATAAGTATTGGTAATATTTAGACCAATCTAAAAAAGAGGAAAAATGAAATATAATATTTTAATTGGGGGAGAAGCTGGGCAGGGTCCAAATATAATTACTCAAATTATTGGAGAAGCACTTATAGAAACTGGGACTTATGTTTTTTATTCTAGGGATTATCAATCACTTATAAGAGGGGGGCACAATTTTAATGTTCTCAGTTTTTCAGAAAAACCAGTATATAGTAATGATTCAAAAATAGATATTTTAGTTTGTTTAGATGAAAAAACAGAAGAATTGCATAAAAAGGATTTAAAATCAAAAGGCATAATCCTAAAAAATTCAAGGGAAAATATGTATTATGCTGGAAGAGTATTCAAATTACTATCACTAGATTTTAAACTTCTTGAAAAGCGCTTAAGGAAAATGGGCAGGAATTTTAATGAAAATATTAAGAGTGCAAAAAAAGGGTATGAAGAAGAAACAAGAAAAATTTGTAAGATAGAAACAACACGAAAAAATAATTATTTTATAAATGGAAATACTGGAATAGTTCAAGGAGCAATTAACTCTGATATAGATATTTACTATGCATATCCTATGACTCCTGCAACACCTATTCTTAATGAGTTGGCTAATGTAAAAGGAGTTAAAGTAGTAATTTTAGAAAATGAAATTGCTGTAATTAATGCTGGATTAGGAAGCTCAGCTATGGGAAAGAATGTTATGGTTGGAACTTCAGGAGGAGGATTTGATTTAATGAGCGAAGCATTAAGCATGGCAGGTATTGCTGAAATTCCTATTGTAGCATATTTGTCACAAAGGCCTGGACCTGGAACAGGTGTGGCAACTTACACTTCTCAGGGTGATTTGAATATGGCAATAAATTTTGGACACGGGCAATTTCCAAGAACTGTTGCAGCTCCAGGTGATCCAAAAGAAGCTCAAGAAATTACAAATCAAGCATTCTACATTTCACAAAAATTCAAAATACCTTCAGTTGTTTTAGGAGATAAACACCTTGCTGAAAGCTACTATACTCTTGATGAAGAATCTTCAATAATCAAAGTTAAAAACAGCACCTCACTAATAAGATATAATAGTTATGAAAAAGATGAATTTGGAAGTGCTACAGAAAATCCTAAAATTATAAAAGAAAATTCTGAAAATAGAGTTAAAAAATATTATCAACTAAAAAAGGAGATTGAAAATTTCTCAATGTATTCTCTTTACGGAAAAACAAATTCAAAAAATATAATTGTAAGCTGGGGCTCAAATAAGGGGGCAATAGTTGATGCTATAAATGATTTAGATGTAGAGTATTTGCATATAAAATATTTAGAACCATTCCCAGAAAAAATAAGAGAGAATCTTATAAGAAAAAATGTAATTTTAGTTGAGAATTCTTATATGCCTCAACTCTCTGGGCTAATAACTAAAAATACAGGAGTGTTTATTGAAAATAGAAATCAAATATTAAAATATGATGGAAGACCATTTTTTACAGATGAATTAAGAAGAGAAATTGAAAAGAGGTTAATGTGATAAAATGAAAAAAAAGTTAAAAAAAGTGGGAAGTAAAAATGATAAACTGAAAAATAAAAATCCAAAAGAAAATGAGAGAGAGGAGAGAATTAAACAGCAGTTAAGGTGGATAGTTTATACAGCAGTATTAATGATGATAGGGTTATCAATATTTAAGTATCTTCCAATGTATTTATTTGGAAAAAATATTCTTTATGATGCTTCATATCATGTTACATTTGTAATTTTAATGTTGTATATCTTGTGGTTTTTTATTGATCAAGAAAAATCTTGGAGAGTTCCGTATTTTATATTTGCTGGAGCACTAATAATAATTGTAAGCATTCAAAGGATAATTGCAAATAAACATGATGAAATAGGAATTATATTAGCATTAATAATAGGAGGATTTTCAATAGTTATTCCTAGATGGAAAGAATTTATTGGAAAAATTAATTTTTAAAATGGCAGTAAATTTAAATTCACCTACAAAACCAACCTGGTGCCCAGGATGCTGGAACTTTCAGATACTTGCAGGAGTGAAAAATTTCTTAAGTAAAAAAATTAAAAATGAAAGTGATAGAAAAAATTATGCAATAGTTACAGGAATAGGATGTCATGCAAAAATATTTGATTATATTAATTTAAATGGAATAAATTCACTTCATGGAAGAGCTCTTCCTACTGCATTAGGAATTAAAGTTGCAGATCCTAATATGAATGTAATAGGATTTTCAGGAGATGGAGATGCATATGCTGAAGGAATAGAACATTTAATTCATGCTGCAAGATATAATAGTAATATAAAATATTTAGTTCATAATAATCAGGTTTTTGCCTTGACTGTTGGACAACCTACACCTGCCACAGAATTAAATTTTAAAGATAAGAGTACTCCGAAAGGTGTTAAGGTTCCTCCAATAAATTCAATAAAATTAATGCTTTCTGCAGGAGCAACTTTTGTAGCAAGAGTGTATGCTGATGTAAAACAAGTAGAAGAAATTCTTGAAGAAGCATTTAAACATAAAGGATTTGCATTTATTGAAATTATTCAGCCTTGCATTATCTTTCACCCTAATGCTGATTATAAAAAATACACTTACATGCTAAAAGATGAAAAACATGATGTTAATAATTTTGAATTAGCAATGAAAAGAGCGCAAGAATTTGATTATAGTACAATTAATAAAAAAACTAGGATACCATTAGGAATATTTTACAAAGAAAACAGAGAAGTATTTGAAGAAAACCTTAAATAAAACTAATAGGAGTTAATTCCCAAATGCATAATCTTTCAAAAAACAATTTTTCACAGCCTATTTCTTCTGAATTATATCCTAAATTAGTAAAATTAATCTCTTCTGATAGGGTGCTTGTTATGAGGAAAATTCTTCCATTTTCTTTAAGATAATTTTTTGCATCTTTTAAAAATCTCAAGATTATTTCATTTCCTTTGACTCCTCCTGTTGTTGCGAGTGAAGAATCTTTAGGCTCATTTGAATCTAATGGGAGATAAGGAGGATTAAAAATTATTAAGTCAAATTTTCCTTTAATGTTCTCAAATAAATCTGAATAAATGCAATTAAACCCTAAAAGATTGCAGTGATTAACTGAATTCATGTTAATGTCAGAAGAGAAAATATTTTCTTTTTTAAGCCCTAAGTTGCTTACTGTTTGCAAATGTATTCCTGAGCCAACACCTATTTCTAAAAATTTTAATTCAGGATTTTCACTAATTAAAGCAGGTAATTGTTCTTTTAATATTCTTGACATTAAATAAGAATCTTCTGCAGGAGCATAAATATTTTTCATAGATTAAGTAAGTCCGAGGTTATTAAAAAGCTTTATTAAATCCTCTTTAAATATAAAAACTCCAATTAGTGCGCCTAATAAAATAATAAGTATTGTTAGTAAAAGGTAAGTTGCAAATTTTCCTGGTTCTTTTTTAGGCTCAGAATATTCTGAAATATATTGTTTTGTCTGTGGATTAGAAGGGTCGCTTTTATGAACAATTTCAATTTTTGAGGGTATTTTAGCTGGCTTTAAGTCTTTAATTGCTTGTTTTATTTTATTTGTAATTTCTTCATCATCTATATATTGTAATCTGGTAACTTCATGACTTGGAGCAGAAACAATGTTTATTTCTGAATCTGTTTTTTTCTTTTCTTTATCTTTTTCTGTTGGTTGCTCTTTTTGCTCTTTCTTAGATTTTTCAGGCAAAGTAATTTCATCATCTAATATGCTTCTTTGAGGTTGATTAACATTTTCTTTTTGATTATCTGGTTTTTCTTCTTTTACAGCAGCTTTTGCTACAATTGGCTCAATTATTATCTCATCATCTAATATGCTTCTTGGTTTTTGAGCAGGTTCTTCTTTTTCTTCCTTAGGTTTTTCTTTTTTAGGAATACCTGCTTTTACAGAAATATCATCTAGTGTATCTTGTAATGAGCCAGTAACACCCATTGCCTTGGCTCCAACTTTATCATAAACTTCTTTTGCAGAATCTTCAATCTCTTCTTTCTCATAACCTGCATTATAGAAAGTCATCATTGCTTTTTCAAGAGATTCTCCTCTAGATAAAGCAGAAACTATTCCACCAATTATCTCTTCATTTAATTTCACCATCTTATATTTTTACCACCTTCCCATTTGAAGATAAATGTGAGTTTTCTTGAAAATTATATCCCATTTCAGCTGCCAGGTCAATTAAAGGAGCCTCTTGTTTTAATGAGCCATGTGCAGGAATTAAATGTTGCGGTTTTAACATTTCTAGCAAATCTCTTAAATCTTCTCTGCCTCCGTGCCCTGAAACATGAATATCTGTTTGAACTCTTACTCCTTGCTTCCTTAATTTGCTATCCATTTTTTCACGGGCATTTATATTTACACTTGCAGGAATAATACTTGAAGAAAAGATTAAATTATCACCTGTTCTAAATTTAAAGGGCGTTTCTCCATAAACAATTCTATCTAGGATTGAGCCTTTTTCACCTTGATGACCAGTGCAAACAACAAAATAGTTTCCTCTATTTGAATTAACTTTTTTCAAAAAAGAATTTATTTGTCTTCTATATCTAATTATCTCTACTTTATTTCTAAATGGGCACTGATTAACTTTAATTGCAGCTTCAACATATTTATTTAAGCTTCTTCCTAAAAAAACAATTTTCCTTCCTGTTTTTTGCCCAAACTCAACTATGCTTTTTAATCGTGCAATATGAGATGAGAAAGTTGTTATAAAAATTGCTGAATCTTTATCATGTATGTTTCCAATAGCATCTTCAAGAAGGTTTCTTGCAATTCTCTCGCTTGCTGTTCTTCTGTCTGTATCTGAATATAATGCATCTACAACAAGGCACTTTATACCTGATTTTCCTAATTCTTTTAATCTTTTATAATTTGGAGGAGAACCTATTATTGGATGATTATCAAATTTAAAATCTAACCCATAAAAGAAAACTCCTTGGCTTGAATGCCAGGCTACAAAAAGAGATTGGATTGTAGAGTGAGTAGTGTTTATGAATTCTAATTTAATATTTCCTGATGTCCCTTTAATTTGATAAGTTGAATTTTCATTAACAATTTTTCTTTTATTTCTTACACTTATTTTTTCATCTTTAAGAATCCCTTCTAATACAGCCATTGTAAATGGGCTTGCTAGTATCTCTGCCCGAGGGTATCTGTGCGCCAAATATGGAACAGCTCCAACATGATCTAAATGAGCGTGTCCAATAATTATTGCTTTAACTTTATCTGTCCAGCCTAATTTATCAAGAACTAAATCATTTGGAATTGCTTTTGCTGCTCTAAGCATATTTTCTGTGTAATTTACTTGAGTTTCTTGTTCTTGCAATTCAACTAAAGGTGGAAGGTAAATCCCTGCATCAAAAATAAGAACATCTTCTCCGACTTTTACAGCAGTCATATTTTTACCTACTTCCTCATAACCTCCAATAGTACAAATTTCCATTATAATTTCTAATATTCCTCTTTTTATATAAAATATTAGCATATTTGCTTTAAATATGTTTTTAGAAAGGTTTTTATGGCAGTGATTTTTTTAAAGAAACATGGTTAAAGGAGGGGTTAATAAAAAATTACAAAAAAATATTGTAGTAATTTTAATAATAGTTTTAGTTATTGGATTTATTGGAATAATGATTTTTACACCTTTTAAATCTCAAAAACAAGAGATTAGTTCAGAAAAAATTAGAGAACATAAATTTGCTGGAGAGTGGTATCCTGGAGATAAATTCGAACTTAGTAAATCTCTTAAAGAGTATTTTGAAGATAATGAAAAATTATATTTTAATGGGAAAGTGAAAGCAGTTATTGTTCCTCATGCAGGATATATTTATTCTGGGGAAGTTGCTGCAAGTGCATTTAATCAATTAGAAGAAACATATGAAACAGTTTTTTTGCTTGGACCAAGTCATAATTACCCTCTAAAAGATGTTTCTATTTCTGGATTTGAGTATTTTTCAACTCCTCTTGGAAAAATTAAAGTGAGTGATAAAGCTAAAAGCATGTTAAATTCTGGAAAAATGATTTCAAATATTGAAGAGGCTCATGAAAATGAACACTCTCTTGAAATTGAATTGCCTTTTTTACAATATAAATTAAATAATTTTGAAATTGTACCATTATTGGTTGGAGAGACAGATAGTGTTAAATTAAAAGAAGAGATTATGAAATATTTAGGTGAAAATGATTTAATTGTTGTGAGTGTAGATTTATCACACTACCACCCCCATGAAGAAGCAATGATGTTGGATGCATATTCTATTGATAATATCTTGAGATTAGATTCACAGGGAATATTAGATGCTGAAATTGATGCTCCTTGGGCTGTTTCAAGTTTATTAGAGATTGCAAAAGAAAATTACTGGACACCTTATTTGGTTTCATATTCTAATTCTGGAAAAGCGAGTGGAGATATGTCTAGTGTAGTTGGGTATGCTGCAATTGTATTTGTTGATGAGAATTATTTTAGTGCAGATGAGAAAAAGTTTATGTTGGAGCTTTCAAGAAAGAGTATAGAAAATTATTTAGAAAAGGGTAGTGAGTTGGTTGTTGATGAAAAAGATGTTCCTGAAAAACTTAAGGAACAGATGGGGTGCTTTGTAACTTATAGTAAAAATAGTCAATTAAGAGGGTGTATTGGGAATATTTTGCCTCAAAGTAAAATCTATAAGTGTATAATTGAAAACTCAGTTAAGGCAGCATTAGAAGATATTAGATTTCCCCCAATAAAAAAGGAGGAGTTAAAAGAAGTAGAGATGAGCATAAGTATTTTGAGTGAGCCAGTGTTTTTTGGAAATGGAGGGGGAATAGAATTACTTGAATTATTAAGTGAGGGAGAGTATGGAGTTATTTTAATGAGAGGAGAAAGCCAAGGAACTTTCCTTCCGAGTGTGTGGGAAACAATTCCTGATGAAATAGATTTCTTAGAAAATTTGTGCCTTAAAAGTGGAATGGAAAAATCGTGTTGGACAGATACTGAAACAGAAATCTATATTTATAATGCTGAAGATTTTTCTGAATAATAACTGAATACTAAATAAAGAAATAATAAGACATATAAAGTATTTTAGCATAATAAAAATATGAAGCCTCTCATTGCATCTCATAGGGAAAATAAAAGATATTTATTTGTTAGAGGAGATAGTAAAACACTTAAAGAAGATATTGAAAAAGCAATATTGGAATTTAGTGGAACTTTAGGAATGAGTAAATGCGGATTAAGTTTTATTAAATTTAAAGGAGATACAGGAATTATTTCTGTGAATAGAGAAGCAGTTGATTTAGTGAGGGCAAGCATTAGTGTTTATCATAAAAAAATAGAAGTCTTAAAAGTAAGTGGAACACTAAAAGGATTAGATAGAAAATAGGGTGGAGTTTATGAAATTATAATTTAAAATAAGTTGAAAATTAGAAGATTATAATTTAAGATAAGTTGATTAAAAAAAGGTTTATTTTGTTTTTAAATAATATAAATTGCATACCAAAAACCTTAAAAACTTCCAAAAATGTTAAATTTAAATAAGGACAGAGAAAAAAATTAAATAATTATAAGGTTCTCTTAAGATATACAATGGAAATGCCAATGGATATGCAACATCAAGCAATGGGTTATGATAGAACAGCGACTATGTTTTCGCCAGAAGGACATTTACTTCAAGTTGAATATGCTGAAAAAACAGTTAGACTTGGAAGTTCAAGTATTGGAATGGTTTGTTCTGATGGGGTGTTTATAATTTCAGATAAAAGAATTGAGGATAAACTTATTGTAAAAGAATCTGCAAATAAAATTTCTGAAATTGATTCTCATATAATTGCAAGTTCTGCTGGAATTTTATCTGATGCAAGAGTGCTTATAGAAAGAGCTCAACTTTTATGCCAACAGCACAGAGTAACATACAATTCTCCTATTGAGCCAGAATTAGTAATAAAGGAAATTGCTAATATGAAGCAGCAATTTACACAATATGGAGGGGCAAGACCATTTGGAGTTTCAATGATGGTTGCAGGAATAAATGAGAAAAAAGGAGAATTATTTGTAAGTGATGTTACAGGAAACTATTTTTCATATTATGCTAATGTTATTGGAGAAAATGATGAAAAAATAAAAGCAGAATTAAGAGAAAAATATAATCAAAACCTTACAATAAAGCAGGGTATTGAACTTGCTCTTGGAATAATTGAAAAGATTCAAGGTAGTAAATTTAATATTAAAAAATTTGAATTAGCTTATATTAAAAATGAAGAACAAAAATTAAAGAAGATAGAAGGGGAAAATATTAAAAAATTATAGAAATCAAATGACCAATACAACTGCAAGAATAAAAAAAACAGGAAAAAATTTTGAGATTATAGTTGATTTAGATGATGCATTAAAATTCAAAAAAGGACTTATTTCTGTTATTAGTGCTGAAACTGAATTTATATTTAAGGATATGAAAAAAGGTGAGAGAGCATCTGAAAATGAACTTAAAGAAGCATTTGGAACAACAGAGGTTAATGAAATAGTTAAAAGAATATTAAAGGAAGGAGAGATTTTAACAACTCAAGAGCACAGAGATGCTGAACAAGAAAAGAAATTTAAACAGGTTGTTGAGTTCTTAGTAAAAAATGCATATGATCCTCAAACTGGGCGCCCACACACACCCGAAAGAATTAAAAACGTTCTTGAACAAGCAAATGTTAATATCAAGAATATACCAATAGAAAATCAAATTAATGAAATTCTTGAAAAAATAAACTCAATTATAGCAATAAAAATTGAGACTAAAAAAGTCAAAATAAGAATTCCTGCATTACATACAGGAAGAGCTTATGGAGTTGTTGCAGTGTATAAGACTTCAGAAAACTGGCTAAATAATGGAGATTTAGAAATTGTTGTTGAAGTCCCATCTGGAATGATTATGGACTTTTATGATAAATTAAATGGTGTAACACACGGAAGTGTAATTACTGAAGAAATAAAAGAATAAAATGACAGAATATAAACGACAAATCGTAATACCTGGAGAGACAATTGTAGAAGGAGAATCTTACTTACCAGGAGAAGGAACTGAGAAGCAAGGAAATAAAGTAGTTGCTCTTAGGTATGGTTTATCTGAAGAATCAAATAGAATAATAAAAGTTATACCTCTTTCTGGGGTGTATCAACCAAGAAGAGGAAATATTGTAATTGGAAAATGCAGCCTATTAACATTTAATGGATGGGTAATTGATATTGGAATTGCTGAAAATGCTTTCTTGCCTTTAATGGAAGTTCCGAGATTTGTTGCAAAAGATAGATTAGATGAGGTTATGAAAATAGGAGATATCTGTGTTGTTCAAATTTTCTCAGTAAATGGGAGAGGAATTGATTTAACAATGAAAGCAAGAGGATTAGGAAGAATAGATGAAGGAATTGTATTTAAAATAAATTCAAATAAAGTTCCGAGAGTAATTGGGAAAGAAGGGAGTATGATAAAGATAATTAGAGAGTATACAAATTGCAATATTACTGTTGGACAAAATGGGCATATTTGGATTAAAGGAGATAAAATAGATGATGAGCTTTTTGCAAAAAATGCTATAATGTTTATTGCTGAAAAATCATTTATGGAAGGATTAACTGAGAAAGTTGAAGAATGGTTTAGAGAAAATGGTGGGACAAAAAAAGAAAGTAAAAAACACGAAGTAAAATTAGAAAATAGTGAGGAGGAAAACTAAATGGCAGATAATTTTAAGAGACCTGATGGAAGAAAAATTAATGAGATAAGAGAAGTTGAAGCAAAAGTGGGGATTATACCTAATGCTGACGGAAGCGCAATGTTTAGAACAGGAAACACTATTGCAATAGCTGCTGTTTATGGTCCTAAAAAAATGCATCCTCAACACTCGCAGAATCCTGAAAAGGGAACACTAAGATGTACTTATAATATGAATAGTTTTTCTGTATCTGAAAGAATAAGACCTGGACCTTCTAGGAGAAGCACTGAAATATCAAAAATAACTGAGTGGGCTTTAGAACCTGTTTTAATGCTTGACAAATTTCAAAATATGGTTGTTGATGTTCATATAAATATAATTCAGGCTGACGCTGGTACAAGATGCGCTGGAATTAATGCAGCTGCAATGGCTCTTGCTCATGCAGGATTGCCTATGAAAGATATGGTTTCAAGTATTTCTGTTGGAAAATTAGATAAGACAATTGTAGTTGATTTAAGTAAAGAAGAAGAAGATTATGAGGAGGGTGAAGGACCAACAGATATTCCAATTTCAATGACTCACTCGGGAAAAATAACTCATTTTCAACTTGATGGAAAAATAGAGCCAAAGCAATTAATAGAAGCAATTGAGCTTGCAAAAAAAGCTTGTGGAGAAATATATGAAGTTCAAAAAAAAGCACTTAAAGAAACAATTGAGTTAAGCAAGGAGGAAAACTAAATGGGAGCAGAAGAAATAAATATAACATCTGAAATAACAGCAGAAAGAATAAGGAAATATTTAGAGCAAGAAAAAAGATTTGACAAGAGAAAAGTTGATGAGTTTAGAGATATTGTAATTGAAAAAAATGTTTCAAATAAAGCAGAGGGTTCTGTAAGAGTTAAGGTTGGAAAAACAGAAGTTATCGTCGGTGTTAAAATGGATGTTGCTGAACCATATCCTGATTCTCCTAATAAAGGAAACTTGATGGTTACTGCAGAATTTTTACCTTTAAGTTCTCCAAGAATTGAGCTTGGACCTCCTAAATTTGATTCAATTGAAGTTGGAAGAATAATTGATAGAAGTATAAGAGAAAGCAAATTTATTGAGCTTGAAAAATTATGTATTAAAGAAGGTGAAAAAGTTTGGACAGTATTTATAGATATTTATACAATAAATGATGATGGAAATATATTAGATGCTGCTGGAATAGGAGCAGTAAGTGCGCTGAAGATTGCAAAAGTTCCAAAGTATGATTCTGAAAAAGGAAAACCTATTTACGGAGAATATGAAAAAGATATTCCTTTAAAGAAAATGAATCCATTTACAATTAGTGTTCATAAAATAGGAAATCATCTTATTTTAGACCCAACAAAAGAAGAAGAAGATATTAGTGGGGCAAGAGTTGCTATTGGAAGCTCAGATGGAGTAATTCACTCTTTACAAAAAGGAAACTCTGGATATTTCACTATAGAAGAAATGGAACAATGCTTTAAAATGGTTGAAAAATCTTGGAAAGAATTATTTAAAAAGGTTGAATCACAATTAAAATAAAATGGCAGCAGTACAAAACACTCCGCAGAATTTTACAAAGTATGAGAAAGCCAGAATTCTTGGTGCAAGGGCATTGCAATTAGCAATGAATGCTCCGCTTTTATTAAAAGTAACAGAAGAAGATTTGGAAAAAGTAAATTATGATGTTCTTAAAATAGCTGAAATAGAACTTGATTCTGGTGTTTTGCCTATCTCAGTAAAAAAGCCTTTCCCTGAAAAGAAAGAGAGTAAATTAAAAAGAGATTCTACTCCTGCAATGAGTGATAAAAAAGTTGAAAGTGGAGAGGAAACAGAAGAAGAAAAGATTGAAGAAGAGGGTGAAATAATGGAACTTGCTAATCCTGACGATGAAAACGAAGAGATGGATGATAAAGATGATTCTGGAGAGTATGGGGAATAAAAAATTTTAAAAGATAGTCTATAAACAAAACCTTATAAAGAACTAATTTTTTGATAAAATATGGTTGTAATAAGAGAGGTATCTGCTAAATGCATTCTTGACTCAAGAAAAGAGAAGACTATACTTGTTTCTATAAAAACTAATTCAGGGAAAACATTTAGAGCTTCGTCTCCTTCTGGAAAATCTACTGGAAAATATGAAGTTAAAATGTACAGAAAAAATCTTGAAGAAGATGTAATCACTATAAAAAAATTGAAAGAGTATTTCTGTGACGAGATACTTGAGGAGTATAATGATTTGAAAAGAGTTGAAGATATTCTAGATGGGCAAGTCGGAGGGAATACTGTGTTTGCATTTGAATCAGCTGTTTTAAAAGCTATTGCAGATGAAAAGAAAAAAGAAATTTGGGAAATAGTAAACCCTACTCTGTCAGAAAAACCAGATAAAAAATTTCCGAGATTAGTTGGAAATTGTATAGGGGGAGGAAAGCACTCTGAGACAGGCGGCAAGAGACCTGATTTCCAAGAATTTTTACTTATACCTGAAAGTAATTCTCCAGAAAAATCATTTAAAATAAATAAAGATGCAAAAGAGCAAGCAGAGTTTATTCTTAAAAAAAAGGATAAGAATTTTAAATCACAAAAAAACGATGAAGATGCTTGGATAACTTCACTTAATGAAAAAGATGTTCTAGAAATTTTAAGAGAATTAGGTGTTCCAATAGGATTAGATATAGCTTCATCTGGATTTTATCATAGAAATAAATATGCTTATGAAAACCCGGTGTTAAAGAGAGATATAGATGAGCAAATAGCATATGTGGGGAATTTAATTAAAAATTATAATCTTCTTTATGTTGAAGATCCTATTCAAGAAGAAGATTTTGAAGGATTTTCTAAGTTATTAAAAAAATCTTCTAATTCACTTATTGTTGGAGATGATTTAACTGTTACTAATTCTAAAAGATTAAAAAAAGCAATTGAAATGAAAAGTATAAATGCGATAATTGTAAAACCGAATCAGTGCGGTTCTTTAATTGAAGTAAAGAGAGTGTGTGAATTAGCAAAGGAAAATGGAATAAAAATTGTTTTTTCTCATAGGAGTGGAGAAACAGAAGAGAGCATTTTAGCTGACTTGGCATTTGGTTTTCAAGCTGATTTTTTAAAATGTGGAATAACAGGAAAAGGGCGCGAGATTAAGATAAAAAGGCTGATTGAGATTGAGAAAAGTTTAAGTAAAAAAGGAGTGATAGTCTCTTCGAAAAATAGAACTATTTTTTAGCAGTCTAAGAGTTTATTAATTGTTAAATATTAAATAGAAAACCTTTAAAAAGTAATTTTTCTCTAAATCCTCATGGCAACTCAAAAAAAAGTAGAAAGCAAAGATGAAGCAGTTGAAAAGCCTAAGAAAGCTAAAGAAACTAAAAAAACAGAAAAAACTCTTAAAGAAAAAAAGCTTGAAAAAGAAGCTGAATTAGAATCATTAAATACAGAAGAGACAGATGAGAAAAAGAAAAAGCTCCTTGAGAAAGCTGTAAAATTAAGAGAGAAATTATTTGAAGAAGCTCCTACAACAGAAGAGCTTAAAGAAAAGGTTAAGGCTAAGAAAAAGACAGACATGATTGTTCCTCTTGAAGAATATGTAAAGGCTGGCATTTACCTTGGAACAAAGGTAGTTACTCCTGAGATGAGACCCTTTGTTTATAGAAGAAGGGCAGACGGGCTTGCAATATTTAATACAGATTTAATTGATGAAAAATTAAAAGAAAGTATAGAGTATTTATCTAAATTTGAGCCAAAAGATATAATCTTGGTTTGTAAAAGGCAGGCAGGGTGGAAAGCTGCAAAAAAATTCAGTGAATTGACGGGTGTAAGAACATTTACAAAAAAATATCCTGCAGGAATTCTAACTAATACTGCTCTTCCAGATTTCCTTGAAAATGAATTAACAATTATTGTTGACTCTTGGCTAGATAAAAATGCTTTAAGAGATACACTAAAAGTTAAAAAGAAAATTTTAATGGTGTGTGATACAAATAATTTTTCTAAGGGAGCAGACAAAATAATTATTGGAAATAATAAAAGTGTGAAAAGCTTGGGAATAGTATTTTATGCTTTAGCAAAAGGGTATTGTAAAAATAAAGGACTTAATGTGGAAAACATTCCTGACTTAGAGTGGTGGACAGAAGAATTTGAAGAAAAAGCTAAAGGTGCAAGCAAGGGTGTTTAATTAGTTAAGTTTATTCTTATTCAGAAAAATAATTCCTTGTTCAGTACTTTTTATTTTAAAAAAGGGTCTTCCGTTTTTTTTATGTTTTTTAAATTCATTTAAAACCAAATTTTTCCAAGTCCTCGCAATTTGATTTTATTGTATTAAATCCTGTATTTATCTTTCTCTCAAGTTCTGCAAGTGTTTTTTCTGTCTTAGTTAATTTAAGGATGTTTTTTTTTATTTCAAAAGAGCTTCTCTTAGACATACTTTAAAGAAATAGTAAGATTTAAATATACTAACTCATAATATTATAGTAAGTAAAATGAGGGGGAAATTTAATATTTCAAACAAGCTATCTTATACATTAATAACCCTTGCGATATTAATTGGGGCTGTAGGATTAGTTTTTGCATTCAGGCTAGATAATTCTGGGGCACCTTCTGTTTTTGGACACAGCATTGGAGAGATAGCTCCGCCTACCTCTTGCCAACCAAATCAGGTTTTGACATGGGATGGAAGTGAATGGAAGTGTGCAACTCCTACATCCTCAGCAATAGATGGAGTTGACTGGATTAAAACTTCTGTAAAAGGCGGACCAAACTGGGTACCAATGAGGGACAAATGGACTTATGTAGACACAGGAGATACCAGTTTAAAACGCCTTAAGATTAATGCATTCATGGATGTGTTTGGAAATAAAACTAGCGGAACTGAAACTTATTTTATGCATATTTTCAGTAATAATGTTGCCCTTGATCGTCATGCTAGTAGAAGAAGCGGAACTGAAACTCTTATTATGGACCGAGAGTTTCAAGCTCCTTCAACTTCGAAAACACAATTTCAGGTTTCAGTAGAAGTTACAACCACAGATAGATATGTGATGCTAGATTTATCCGGTTCCACTATAACCTGCAGTACTGCTTATTATGGCTTAGAAGTTATCAAATTTTCTTCTTGATATTATAAATTAATATACTAATTTCTGATATTCTAAAGTGTTTAAATCTAAGATAATTTATTAGCATTAATTAAAAATTAGTTTGTTTAATTCTCTCACATTTTAGAGTTCGCACGAAATAGGCAACACACAGGTTTTATCAAGCGGTGGTAAATGGTATTGGTACAAAAACAGACATTCTTTTCTTAAGTTTTGTGTTATAGGCGTGATTTTAGGTTTAGTAGTTAAATTAATATTTAAAAAAATATTTTGAAGAGAATATAATTCTAGCTTGAGAAATTATCATTAAAATAATTTTTAAAATTGTTTTGTGAGAGTAATGTTTAAAGTGATTAACCTTCTTCATCTATTCTATTTAATATTTGTGGAATCATTTTTGTAAAAGATTGGACTAATTGTTTGTTTGTTTTATTTTTATTTGATTTATCTCCCTTCATTTTAATAATTTCATTTATTGCTGCTATAGCATATAGCTTCAATTCACCTTTCATGTTAAAATAGCCTGGCTCGTCCATAAATTTCTTTATTATCTCTTCAACTTCTGCATTATATTTTTTGTCTTGGTAGTCAAGAGCAAAAGTTGCAGCATTCACCATAGCTACTTCAGAATTTTTTATCATTTTTTCACCTATAATTTTTATGGTTAGGTGGTTTTTAAAATTTGTTGTAGAAAATGTGGTATATATAGAAGGATAATTATTTTTATAAAGAATAAATGGAAGATTTAATGCATGGAAAAGCATAAAGACATGAATAGAAACTTTTTAGAGAAAGGGAAGATTTATCGAGGGTGTGGAAGCGGACAGTTTCTTTATTTTACTGGGAAATATAATAAATATGATGAAGCATGCTTTGAAAACTTATATGGAGATAGAGTTGATTTGCCTTCATCCTGTTCTACATTGCTAAGGAGACTTGATGAAAAAGAGATTAGGAAAAATATAAGGTGGCTTGAAAAGGGGCTGGAGTGACTAAATAATATCTTATACAGATTTTGTAGTTAATATATTCAAAAGTAATGTGTCTACGATGGCAGATACACAAATGTTTAAATAATACTTTTGGGTTACTCTTTAGATATGAAAGGAACAGACAGAATAGCCATCTACAAAGGATTTCTTGCGATTGCTATGATGTTTGGATGATTAATAGGAACCAAAATGGAAGTAGATAAACTAGGAGGAACGAAATAAAATGGGGATAGCAACAGACCTCGGGGAATTTCTTAGTGTTTTAGTTGTAATTGTTCTTATAGGATTTATAGCATACATAACTGGGGGAATATTCTGGATATTATTTTTAGTAATCATAATAGGGTTTATCGTTTATCGGATAATAAGAAGTCGTAAGAGAATTTATTAAAAATAATTCTCTGGAAAGTCAATTAATCTCTTCAAATTATAATTTCCGTCGCTAAGCTTTAATTTTATTGACGAAACATTTATAAAGGTTATTTTTTTGAGATATTTGTTAATTAAGATGAGTGCCTTAATAATGTTATCAAGTTCTAAGGTATGATGTATGTAGAAGCAGTCATCTATTTGTAATTTTTAGTCAATAAGTTTAATGTTCAAAGCCGATAGTTAGGAGATGTGTGAAGTGATTTTCTTTCTTACAAGAAAATTGCGCAAGGAGATTATTTTTTGTTTTAAATAAATAATTCATGATATGTTTAAATCTAGTTGATCCTGCTAGCGGCTGCGGCTCTCTGAT
>CAYQKM010000006.1:46795-60422 GCA_964418095.1 Candidatus Woesearchaeota archaeon | reverse complement strand
AAGTTGTTAGAATTGATTCATCAATGCCTGAAAATGAAACAGGAAACTTTTCATTAAAGTTTATTGAATTAAATGCTTCTAATATTAAAAAGATTTCAGTAACTCCTATATATTTGGATAAAGAAGGAGAAGAAGTTGTTGGAAATGTAAAAGATGAGTATATTACTCCAAATGTTTGCTCAACTTACTGTCCTCCTAATGCACAGTGTGGAACAAATGGGTGCGGAGCACCTTGTGGAAATGGATGTGCAAAAGGATATTTATGTTTAGATTATAAATGTGTAAAAGATAAAACTTCTTCAAGTGGAGGAAGCTCTGGAGGAAGTTCAGATAGTGATGATAATTGTAAAGATACTTGCTCATCTTTAGGATATAAGTGTGGAGAACATGCTATCTGCGGAGAAAAAAGAAATTGTGGAACTTGCTTAGAAGGATATACTTGCCAAACAAATGGAACTTGCACAAAAGATTGTGTTCCTGCAACTTGTCAATCTTTAGGAAACCCGTGCGGGATAGTAAGTGATGGATGTGGTAAAACATTAAATTGTATAAATTGTTCAGAAGGATTTGATTGTCAGACAAATGGAACATGCACACTTAAACCATGTACAGATACTTGCTCATCTTTAGGATATGTTTGTGGAAATATGTCTGTATGTGGAGAATTAAGAAATTGCGGAAATTGCAGTGCTGGATATTCATGTGCTAATAATGGAACTTGTATTAAAACTTGTGTTCCTGAAACAGATGCTCAATTATGTTTAAACAATAACAAGCAGTGTGGAAGTTTAACTGTAACAGATAGTTGTGGAGTGAGAAGAACAGTTTCAAATTGTGGAAGTTGTAATGATGACAATGCATGTACTGCTGATTCATGTGGTGCTAATGGATTATGTATTAATACTCCTATACTTGGGTGTTGCTTGAATAGTGCTCAGTGTGGAAGTGGAACTCTTTGTCCTCAAGATTATTGTAATTTAACAGACAATAAATGTTATCAAAATTATCCTGCATGTAAACATAATGATGGGTGTTGTCCTCCTGGATGTAATTTAGGAAATGATAATGATTGTACAAGATGTACTTCTAATGTTCAGTGTGAAGATAATGATCCATGTACAATTAACCTCTGCTCTAATAATGCATGCACATTCCAAAAGATAACTACTTGTAACTCTAATGATGGATGCTGTCCATTAGGATGTAATGCTAATAATGATAATGATTGTTCTGTTACTTGTGGAAATGGGGTAATAGAAAGTGGTGAACAGTGTGATGGAAGTGCATTGGGTGGAGCTACATGTGCTAGTGTATTAGGAACAGGACATGTTGGAACACTCTCGTGTCTTTCTCCTCCAAATGGATGTTTATTTGATACAAGTAAATGTTGTAAACCAGAAACAGATGCTCAATTCTGTTCAAGATTTGGTAGAGTATGTGGAAATTTAACAGCGAATGATAATTGCGGAGTGAGAAGAGCAGTTTTAAATTGTGGAACATGTCAATCTCCTTTAATATGTGCACCCAATGGAACATGCGTAAGAAGTTGTGTTCCTACAACTTGTCAAGCATTAGGAAGAAATTGTGGAAAAGTAAGTGATGGATGTGGTGGAACACTAACATGTGGAAATTACGGAGGAGGATGTCAGAGTGGATATTCTTGTCAAGCAAATGGAACTTGTATGAAGGATGATGGAACAATGAAATATCTTGTTCAAAACAAAGTTGGTAATGCAGACATTGTTGTTGCTTCAAATGCTCCTAATACTGTTAAACTTGCTTCAAAATACTTTCAAATGTATATTTATAATATGACTGGTGTGACTTTACCAATTTCAAGTTCTCCAAGCACAAGTAAACAATATCATGTTTATATTGGAAAGAGCACTTACACAGATAATTTAGGAATAAATTCTTTAGGATGTAGAGATGGAGGATTCAAAATAATTTCAGGAGACAATTATCTAGTTTTAATTGGAGATGATAAAGAGCAGACTTTCTCAGGCCCTTCAAAGCCTCAAAGCATGGCAGCTTGGGATCAATTAGTAAAGAATAAATGGGGTAAAAATTACTTATGGGAAAATGATTATCTGGGCTTTTATTCTATTAGTTATCATGATTCTTATGATATTTGGGAATCAGATGCAAAAGGCACAATAAATGCAGTATATGAATTTTTATATGATCAAGGAATAAGATGGTATCACCCAGGATGGTTTACTTCTCCTTCTCTTGGAACAATTATCCCTCAGAAACAGGATATTTCTTTTTCTTCTATAAATAAACTAGTTAATCCTGATTTTTCACTCAGGAGTATGATTTTATATAGTAGAGCTTATGCTCATATTGGAACATATCATTATGATGGAAGAGCAGAAGAAGAGATGCAATGGAGATTGAGCCTTAGAACAAATAGTTATTATGAATTTATTGCAGCAGCTACTGGAGGACCAGCACACGGGCTGTGGGCATTAACAACAAGACAAGTTACAACTCATCCTGAATATTATGCAATGAGCTCATCTGGAACTAGATTAATTCCAGGAACAGTAGATTACTCTAATCAAGACCTTTGTTATCCTTATGATATAAATAAAAACGGAAGAAGAGATGAGTATGTAGCTTATCTTAAAAGTGTTTATCCTGAATTTAATAATGCTAATTACTTATCTCGCTATATCTCAAATGAAAATAACTTATTTGAAGAGGCTGTAAGATATGCAAAGACAGTATTTGATATATATGATGTTCCAGCTGTAAGTATGATGCCAAATGATGGATTTGGAACAATGTCCTATCAATGTGAAACTTCTAATAGGACTTTCTCAGATTATGTTTGGGAATTTGTTAATAATGTAGCATGGGAAATTTACAATGATCCCCAATATGCTGGAAAGAGAATAAAAAATTCTGTATACCCTCCTTATGATGAGATACCTACACATTTAAGTAAACCTATAGCACCAAATCTTGAAATTAGCATTTCTCATTTAAAGATATACTCTACAGATCCAGAATCAAAATCTAATTTTAGAAACTCAGTTAATTCTTGGATAAATTTACTTGCATCTAACAATTATTTGACTGGAGGAGTAGAAACAAACGAGATGACAACAGGAGACGCTTACCAACAAAATAGAGTGGGCTCAGACACTCAAGCAATTCCAATTGTTGTTCCTCACTCAATACAAGAAGATTTGCAATTCCTTAAAGGAAAATCAAAAGGAGATTGCATAGAGCAGTGGACATCTCAGGCTTGGCCTCCTTATAATCAAGCAACAAAAAAATGGGATTTAGAATGGGATATGTTTTCTGCTAATGCAATTAATACATATGTAACTGCCAGATTATATTGGGATGCAAATCTAAATTTAGATGAGCTATTGAATGAATATTATACTCTATTCTATGGTCCAGCTAGAAATGAAATGAAAGCATTTTTTGAATATTCAGAAGCTAATGTCGATAGAGCATTTGTAAACCAAGAAATAATTCCAACTATGAAAAATATGCTTATAAATGCAAGAAATGCTGCAGGAAATAATATATATGGGCAGAGAATAGATTTACTTTTAAATATGATGAAATCCCAACCACTTGGAGAAGATATTTTTATAAATTCTTGTCAAGATTTAACAATGCCTATAGTTACATACAAATTAACTAGGGATATCTCTTCAACGGGGACGTGTTTTAATTTTGAAAATTTTGGGATTACTCTTGATTGCCAAGGACACACTATTAATTACACTCCTAGCAGAGAGGGTCAATCTGGAATAAAATCATGGTATGAAAATGGAGTAACAATAAAAAATTGTAATATTATTCAGCAAAAATCATATTCTCCTGAGAATTCTGAATCAGTTATAGAGATTTATAGTGGTATAGGAATTAAGATTGAAAACTCCAATATAACTACTCCAGGAAATGGAATCTGGCTTGTTGATGATGAGAACATTAGAGTAATAAACAATAGAGTTACTTCTTCATCTGAGGTCCCTTTAGCAACTCAGAGTGTTGACGGAGGAATAATATCTAATAATATTTTAACAAGTAGTAGTGATAGAGGAATGTACCTTTACTCTACAGATAATATGGAGATTACCTGGAATAATGTTTCAAGCACTTCTGGAGATTATGCTGTTGTCTTGATGTATTCAAATAGAAATCATATGACAGATAATAGATTTATAAGGAATGGGGGATCAGGATTGTGGGAGTATCTATGTTCAGGAAATGTAAAGTTAAGGAATACAATCTCTTCTTAATCTATTCTTATTTAGAAAATTGTTTGAATATTTTAATTATATAAGTATTCTATTTCTTCTTTGTCTAATTTTAATTCTTTAAATATTTCAGGGTTTGAATTTATTATCTGTCTTATTATTGGAAATTCTCTGATTGCTCTTTTTTGTCCTATATGAACATGTTTTGCATATTTTGAAGCTATTGATTTTAATTTCATTGTTTTTTGATTATTCATCCATATTTTAAGAATTCTCGTTGGTTTTTTATAAGAAGTAAACCCTGACTTAGGATATTTTTTAGAGGAAGCTATTCCATAACTTAAAAAAATATTCTCATAGACTAAAAATCTCCAATATTGCTGAGTGTATATTCTTCCTTTAAAAATATCTGTTTTACTTAATAAGTCATATGCTCTTGCAAGTTCTATTCCTTTATAGTCTAGCGGTATGTTTTCTTCTACCCATAAAATTATTTCATCAATAGACATTTTTACAGAATCAAATAATTTTAGAGTTTCATCTGTTGCCTTTTCTTTAAAGATTATTTTTAATACATTAAATATATCTACTTCTTTATTTCTTTCATCAAAATCTATGTTAGAAAGATCTCTTACTTTAGATATAGCTTGCAAATCATTTATTGCTGCTCTTAAATCTCCTTTTGCCTTTACTGCTATTCTTGTAATATTTGCACTGTCAATAAAGCTTTTTTCTTTTCTTAGTATCTCTGCTAAGACTTCTTTAATTATTCTGTAATCTATATTTTTTAATTGAACTAACTCTGCTTTCTTCCTTAAAGGGTTTAATTTTTTATCCCAAATATCATTTGCAGTTATTATTACAGGATAGTGTGTCTCCTCTATTAAATCAACAAACTCGGTTAATCCTCCTTTGTCTACTGTTGAAATTCCATCAACTTCATCTACTAAAATAATTTTACCTTTTTTTATAAGTGATTTTTGCTCCATTGCAGGTCTTAAAACTTCTTCGAGTCTTTTTTTATTTCTTAAGTCAGAGGCATTTAATTCAAAAACTTCCGAATTTATTTCTTTTCCAGCTACATGGGCAAGAGTTGTTTTTCCTGTTCCAGGAGGACCATGAAGCACAATTGCCCTTTTTGAATTTTTATTCTTGAATTCTTCTAAGAATCTTTTTACTTTTTCAACTGCTTCATCTTGTCCAATAATATCTTTAAATGCTCTTGGTCTATATTTTTCAACCCAGGGTGACATTTTATTTAAGCTCCTTTTTTACATTTTTTATTAATTTAATTAAAGTTGAAATTTCTTTTTTACCCTCTTTTTGGGAGATTTCTCCTAGCAATGAGTAATCAGCTATTTTCCTTATTTGTTCAGATAAATATAGGATTTCTTCTTTTACTCTAGGATATTTTTCTATGTTTTTTGGGACATACTCTTTTTTCTTTTTAAAATACCAAATGTCTAATTTATCCATTTTACTCTTTGCCTAAACCTGCAAGCACAAAACTTGCAAGAAGAGCTTGAAGCTGTATAAATGGATCTGAACCTTCAACTATTCTGAATTCTGATTCTCCTGTTTTCTCAGTGAGTTTAACTTTTAATTCAGGTTCAATTGGTAGGTTCCATATTTCTTTTTGGATTGCCTTTATTACATCTTGTCCAGATATTGATTCCTTGAGCATTACATCAAGAAGTTTTTCTCTCGCTCTCTGGAAATCTCCAGCAAGGGCGTAATCTAATACTACTTTGATGTCTTTTGGTTTAGCATTTGAAATTATTGTTGAAACTAGTTCATAGGTAATGTTTGGAGAAATTGAAGCTGTTGCCTGTAAAAGATTTGTAGCTCTTCTACAATCTCCTTCACTTCCTTCGTAAAGTATTTCAATTGCATCTGAATTTATTGTTAGGTTTTCTCTTTTTGAAATATCTAGTAAGTATTTTTCAATATCCTTTTTTTCTAAAAGCTTAAATCTAAATATACTACAACGAGATTGTATAGGATCAATTATTTTTGAGCTATAGTTGCATGAAAGTATGAATCTACAAGTTGAGGAGTAGTTTTCCATTGTTCTTCTTAGTGCTTGTTGAGCTTCAGGGGTTAATGCATCGGCCTCATCAAGAAAGATTATTTTAAATGGAACATTTCCAATTGATTTTGTTCTAGCAAAGTTTTTTACTTTTTCCCTTACAATATTTATTCCTCTTTCATCAGATGCATTTAACTCTAAATAATTCTCTTTCCAGGTTGTGCCATATAGTTCTTTTACTGTTATTAATGCTAAACTTGATTTTCCGGTCCCTGCAGGCCCTGCAAATAATAAATGGGGAATATTCATAGAGTTTGTTAACCCTTCAATTCTTTTTACTATATCGTCTTGTCCAACAAGTTCATAGAATTTTGAAGGTCTGTACTTTTCTGTCCAAATAGAGCTCACCATAAATTTGGAAAATAATGTTGGTTAATAAAGGTTATTGTAATAAGATTTGATATTGTTTTTTAGGTAATATTCTGCATATTATTTTAAGAAAACTACTTCCTTTTAAGCTTACGTTTACGCTTTTCTTTCTTTAATCTTTTTCTTTGCCATTTCCATCTCATCTGGCCATCTTTCTTCCATCTTCTACTTGATCTTTTCATGAATTGAGAAAGAGAAAAACTATTTATAAAGGTTTTGTAAGAGAATTACTATCTGCTTCTCTTAACACCTACTCTTTTGCAGTATTTGTTTATTGGACATATTGAACACTTAGGAGATACTGGTTGGCAAATATCTCTCCCAAATTGAACAAATATTGAATTTATATCTGCCCAGTATTCTTTAGGAAGTATTTTCATTAACTCATTTTCTGTTTGTTCTGGATTTTTTGTTTTAACCCAGCCTATCCTATTGGGTATTCTATGAACATGTGTGTCTACAGGGATGACTTGTTGATTAAATGCAAATGCTAATACAATGTTTGCGGTTTTTGGACCAATTCCTTTAATTGAAAGTAATTCTTCTTTTTTGTTTGGAACTTTTGAATTAAATCTGTCTATCAATTCATTTGAAACAGATTTAAGAACACGAGCTTTCTTTTTATAATGTCCAGATGAATAAATTATTTTTTCTAGTTTTTGAATATGGATTTTTGTAATTTTTTCAGGAGTATCTGCTATATCAAATAATTTTTTTGAGACTTTTTCAGTGTTTTCATCTCTTGCTCTTAGTGAGAGAAGACAGGATATAAGAACTTTGAATGGATCTGGTCTTTTCCTCATCCTATTTAGGGTTGTTTTATCTGTGGAAGGATATCTTTTTTTTAGCTCGCTTATAATTTCTTTAAAATGCAGTTTATCCATTTTATTAGAGTGTTATTTAATTATTTTTCCAAAAGTTTTTTTAGAAATGCCTGCTGCATTTGCTTCATCTGTGTCTAAGTGCATAGACAAGTTATATTTTTTGGATATTCTCACTAGAATATTGTGGAAAGTTATTTCTCTAGGTCCAGATATTTTTACAGATACGATTTGCTTGTCTTTAAGTTTTAGTTTTTTAGCTTGTTCTTCTGAGCAATGTAAGTGTCTTTTAGCAATTATAACTGGAATTTTTGTAGTTCCTTTTGGTCCTTTAATCACGACATATGTTGTACCCTTTAAATCTCCAGATATTTTTATTTTGGGCAAGGGATTTAATTTTAGTTTGTGAGCATCTGTTAGGGATATTTCTGCTTGAGAGTGTTCTCTCAGTGGACCTAAAACTCTTGCACTTAATCTTTCATTTTTATTTACTATTTCTATCTTCTCTTTAGAAGCAAATTCTCCTGGTTGAGAAAGTTTTTTTATTGAAGTTAATTCTTTGTTTTTCCCAAATAATTTTTCAAAATCTTTTTTAGATAAGTGAATGTGTCTTGCAGATATCTCTACTTGGATCTTTGAACTTTCTTTCATTTTAAAATATTTAATACCTCATTAACTATCATTTTTTCTTCATCAGTTTTTATAACATATATTTTTACTCTTGAGAACTTTGATGAGATTATTTTTTTATTTTGATTATTCTTTTTTTTATTTAATTTAACCCCCATAAATTTTAATTGGGCACAAACATCACTTCTTAATCTTGGAACATTTTCTCCTATTGCTGCTGTAAATATCAATTTATCTAATCCATTTAATTTAGCAATATATGAACCTATTTGTTTAACTATTCCATTTACAAATAAATCATAGGCTAATTTTGATTCTTTATCTTTATTCATAGTTTTTAAAATGTCTCTGAAGTCTGTGTATCCTGAAATCCCTTTTAACCCAGATTTATTTGTTAAAATATCTTCTGCATTATATTTGTTTTTCTGTAGAAAAAGGACTATTCCGGGATCTATAGTTCCTGAACGAGTCCTCATCATAATTCCTTCTAAGGGAGTTAAACCCATACTAGTATCAATTGCTTTTCCATCTTTTATTGCTGAGATGCTTGAACCTGAACCTAAATGGCAAGTTATTATTTTTCCCTTTAAACCCTTTGAAACATATTCATGAGAGATTCCGTGAAATCCATATCTTCTAATATTGTGTTTTTTAGTTATTTCTTTAGGAATAGAGTATATCTTTGATTCTTCTGGAAGATTTGAAAAAAACATTGTATCAAATACAGCATACTGAGGTTTTTTGAATTTTTCACAAAGTTCAATTACTTTTAATTGTTTAGGGTTATGGAGAGGGGCAAATTCTGAGAATTTTTTTATTTTATTTTTTATTTTTGGAGTTATTAGAGATGTTTGATTTAGTTCTCCCCCGTGCACAATTCTATGAGCTAGTACATCTATTTTTTTAATATCAATTTTTTGAAATATTTCTTCTAATGCCTTTTCATATTCCTTTTCTGATTTTAGTTTTTCTTTTGTTTCTGTTTTTAATAGGTTTGAATTTTCAAACAAACAGTACTTTATACTTGAGCTTCCAACATTAAGTACGAGAATTGATTTTACCATGAGTTTTCCCCCAACTTACTTTTTTCCAAATCCTTTCGTGAAAATAAAGAAATATTATTTTAATAACTGTTAAGACAAAAGTGAATTCTATTGAAACTTTTAAATCTCCATATAGAAAATACACTGCTATCAATGTTATTATAAATGAGATAGATTCCCATGAGATTGCTTTCACAAGACTTCTTTTAGGACTTGAAGTAGAATGATTCACTCTTTTTTTAACCATACACATTCTAATAAAGTAATGTTTTTAAGCTTTAATACTTATTATTTTTCAGATAAAACTCCTTAATGTGAGTTAATATTGGTTAAGCCCCGGTAGTTCAGAGGCCAAGAACGCCACCCTCTCAAGTAATGCCGGAATTCAATCGATGAGATAATAATTCCAGCCTTCTCTAAGGCAGGCTAAATAATTTTATCGCCTTCAAATTTCTTGGGGCGATGGAGTACGGTGGTAACCCGAGTTCGAATCTCGGCCGGGGCGTTGTATTTTTGTTTTTAATCAGCATTTACAAATCTTTATAAATTAGATATATATTTTATATATATGCCTAAAAAGGAGATAGTGATAAAATTTGATGGTTCAGAGGTTATAGAAAGAAAGGCTTCAAAATTTGGAACAGGAGCTCATGTGGTTGTTCCAAAAGGGTATATTGACAAAAAAATTAAAATAATTTTGGAGGTTGAAAATGATAAATAAAAAAACCTTGATATTTCTCTCATTGACATTTTTGTTTGCGACTATTCAACTTGCTTCAGCAGCAATAGATATAGGCTCTTGCCAGACAATTTCATCTCCAGGAGAATATACATTAACTCAAAACATTGTTGGGAATGCTACTTGTATGGTGATTTCCACAAGTAATGTTTTATTGGATTGCCAAGGGAATACTATTACATATGGTGCAGGAGGTTTAGTTAATAGTATGGGGATAAATGCATCCTATCTCTTGGTCCCTCTGACAAACATTACTGTTAAGAATTGTATAATTGTAGGTGGCAGCTCTTCAAGACCAAATTCTTATGGGATACATTTTTTGAGAGTCTCGGATTCTTACATCATTAATAATACTATCCAGACAAATGGGACTACTGCGAATTATGGCATCTATTTGAGCATGGGAGCAAAAAGAAACATAATAGAAAACAATACTATTCAGACAAATGGGACTACTGCGAATTATGGAATTTATTTCTTAACTGAAGCATCTGATAATAATGTAACTAGAAATTCTATAACTGGAGTTGGGACAACTACAAGTTATGCAATTCACCTTGCATCAGATGCAAATAATAATTTAATTTACAACAATAGTTTATCAACATTTTCTACAGCAGTTTCAAACGCAAACCCCTTTTCAGTTTATATAAATTCAGGAAACATAAACAATATCTCCGGAAATAGAATTTACTCAGAAGGGGCAAGTGGAGTCTACCCAGTACATATAACTACTAACTCTCAATCAAATGTTATAGAAAACAATGAAATAATTGCAAACAGCCCAAGTGCAGGTACTGTGTATGGAATATATGTTCTTCGTTCTGATAAGAATTTAATACAAAACAACACTATTACTCCATATGGAGGAGGGAATACGATTTATGGAATATACCTGTCAAATGCACCAAGCACAATAATAAAGAATAATTTGATAATTAATGATAATCCTTTGAGAACAGCCCTTAGCGGTGTAACCATTTATGCAGCTTCTCCACGGACAATCATACAAGATAACAATATTTTAATATATGGAGCAGGAGGGGTTAATGGAATATCAATAACTTCTAGTGGCTCCAGTGAGATAAGTGGCAATATAATCTTTGCAAACTCTACAGGGGCAGCAAATGGAATTGCTTCTACTGACTCCCCCCTAACTTATTTTAACAATAATAGTGTCTACCTTAATGCAACTGGAAGCCAGAATGGGCTTTCATTAACTACTTCATATTTTGGGACAGTAACAAACAATTATTTTTCAATTTATGGCTTAGGGGGTATCAATGGATTTACAGCTTCTACTTCTCGTTCATGTTTATTGGAGAATAATACTTTTTATATTAAGGGGACAGGAGCCAATAACTATGGAGTTTATTTTGCATCTTCTTCAGAAGGAGCTATAAAAAATAATCAGATTTACTCTTCTGGATCTACCCCTGTCTATGGAATATATTTATATTACAATTCAATGTCAAATATAATAGATAATAATTCAATCTCTACAAATGGAACAGGAAATGCAAACCATGCTGTATACTTAAATACAGGATCAAATGGAAATAGTATAACAAATAATATTATTAGCACAAACGGAGCTACTACGAATTATGGATTTTATATTGTTAATTCAAATGATAATTTTGTTGAGAAGAATAATATCTCTACAAATGGAACTACTTCAAGTCATGGGGTTTACATTTCTACTCAAGGACAAAACAACACCATAAAGGATAATAATATTACTCTTGGAGGAACCTCTTCTTTATATGGGGTTTACGTTCTTGCTTCAAATTATAATCTTATACTAGGAAATAATATATCTTCAAATGGAACAGTGCAGACAGCAGGAACGTCAACATCTAACACCGGAGTATATATTGCATCAAGCTCTTATTGGACAAAAGTAATTAATAATACAATGTCTACTGGAGGAGGAAGATATAATTATGGAGTATATTTAACAACAAATTCTAGAAAAGGGGAATTTATTGGAAATACCATTTATTCTGGTGGAGAGGGTGTATCTAATTATGGAGTTTATATTTCAGAAAGTCACGACAATATTTTTGAGGGGAATACAATAAGTACATCTGGCTCGGCAACAGACCATGGGTTTTATATCCATTCTAGTTCAAAGGCAAACACTATAAAAAATAATATTATTTCTACTTCAGGGGCGACAACTTCTCACGCATTTGATTTTATCTATGTTGCAGCAGGAGGATACCCTGAAAGAAATATTTTGATAAATAATTCTCTTTTAAATATTTCTGGAAGAGAATTAAATTTTGAGACAGCATTCATAAATAACACTATCTTTGAAGATCAGCAAATAAAAGATTACTCTTTTACTGGTAGAGGAGGATTAATTATTATAAGGAATTCAAGTGCAGGGGAGATAAAATTTTTAGATTTGGTTAATGGAACAAATGATAGTTTGAGTAATAGAGTGTTTATATCTAAAAATTTTGCAAGAATAGATGAGTATACCAGAGAAACAAATAAATCAGCAGAAATAACCTTTTATGATGCCCCGACAACTTCAACTGAATTGCAGATACTAAGAAATGGGAACCTGTGTGGAGAGATATGCTCAGATTGGAGCTCCTTGCGAGAAGGAGTACTTACATTTACTGTTACAAATGGAGGGAATTATTCTGTTGCTTCCCTATCTTCCTTGCCAGAGATTGTTTTACATAGCCCTCCACAGAACTATTTGACAAGCAAACAAAATTTATCTTTTAATTTTACAACAACAGATGATTCTATTGGAGATTTGAAGTGTAGTATTTATCTTAATTCTCTGATAAACCAAACTAATTCTTCTGTTAAAAATAACACCCTCACTAGTTTTGTTATTGACGAATTGCCTGAGGGAGATTACAATTGGGATATTGAATGTTTTGACTCTGCAGGAAATAAAAATTACTCTGAGTCAAGAAAATTTACAATAGCAATATCTGACCCTTCAGCCTCTTATAATTCTCCCGAGAACAATTCTTATTTTAATAAAGTAAATTTTGTCTTGCTAAATTATACTGCGTTTGAACCAGATTCAAAGCTAATGGAAGTTTGGGTATATGGAGATGAAACCTTGTTAGATTTCTCTTCGGGTATAATTAATGGAGATTTTTTAACCTATAATTGGACAAATTTAAATCTTGGACAACATAACTTTTCTATAATTGTGGGGAATGGAGTGAAAAACTCTACTACAAATTATCAATTTTTTAATTTAATTAACTTAACAATAGATTGTGAGGCAGGAGGAGATTATATTGAAAATGCTACTGTTTTAATTCAAGGAAAGGTTAAAGAGAGTAGTGGATTGATTCCTCTAAATTTACAGGAAGTGAATATTTCTATTTATAGAAATCTAACTGGCGAGATAATAGATTCTTCAATTGTGACTTCTGCTGCAAATGGTATCTTTAACAGTGTGTTTAGAGATATAGGTAGTGGATATTATTTTGCTTATGTTTCAACTTCTTATCAGGGAATTGAAGTTGTAAGTTCTTCCCCATTTGAGATTTTTTCTATTGGAGGAGGGTATGATGAGGGATTTGCTGCTGGAAACTTATCAGGATTTAATTTAGGAAACTCAACAGGTTTCATATTAGGAAACTCAACTGGATTTAATATTGGAAACCTTTCAGGATTTAATATTGGTTATAGTTCTGGAAATATAACTGGATTTACTTTAGGAAATA
>CAYQKM010000006.1:0-46695 GCA_964418095.1 Candidatus Woesearchaeota archaeon | reverse complement strand
ATTTAGGAAATGCAACAGGTTTCATATTAGGAAACTCAACTGGATTTAATATTGGTTATAGTTCTGGAAATATAACTGGATTTACTTTAGGAAATACAACTGGCTTTGTAATTGGAAATAATACTGGATTCATAACTGGAAACTTAACAGGTTTCACATTAGGAAATACAACTGGATTTATACTTGGAAATTCAACTGGATATATTCTAGGAAATGCAACAAGCTTTACAATTGGTAATCAAACCGGATTTATACTAGGAAATGCTACTGGATTTATAACTGGAAATCTATCTGGATATAATATTGGTTATAGTTCTGGAAATGCAACAGGTTTCACTCTTGGAAATTATACAGGATATATTTTGGGCTACAATACTGGTTATGATGAAGGTTATGATGAAGGTTATGATATTGGATATGGTTTAGGTTATACTGATGGAAATATATCCGCGAGTTTAATACTTGATAAAATAATAATATTCGATGGCTTAACAAACCAGTCATTTAATTATAAGGTAATTTTAAGATTAATTAATAAAGGAGGGAGCAATGCAACAGATGTAAATATTACAGATACAGACTCTTTATTTAGCCCTTATTACATTGGGAATGTTTCACCTGGAGAGATTGTTTTAAGAGATTACTCTATTAGTTTTGTTAGAAATTCAAGTACATATGATATTCAAACTAATAT
Organism: Candidatus Woesearchaeota archaeon; assembly: GCA_964418095.1. Lineage (GTDB taxonomy): Archaea > Nanobdellota > Nanobdellia > Pacearchaeales > GW2011-AR1 > MWBV01. Next base: position 46,001 of record CAYQKM010000006.1, on the reverse strand, counting down.
TGCACAATCAGTTGGAGTTGATTCGTTATCTTCTAATTTAATTTCAGCAAACTCAAGTTCTTTAATATTAACCATTCAGAATCAAGATGTTGGACAAAAGTTAACTTTAATAAAAAATGTTTATTCTAATACTGAAAACCTAACACATGTTAATTACACTGTTACTACTCAAGTTGTAAATTCAGGAGGAATTAACTTAAATGGCGTAATTGTTCAAGATAATGACTTAGGATATGTTGGGGAAAAGGCATTAAATATAGATTTAGATAAAGGGGAGGATTATAGTTTTTCTTCTTCAATTTTGATAACAAAGAATGCGAATAATGCATTTTACGATTTTTCCACTTCAACAGCAGTTGTAAATTCAGTATCTTATTCTTCAAATTTAATAAGAATACTAATCCCCGGATTTGGAGGTCCTGCAGACACTATTGTTGATGCACCTTCTTATGTGAATAAATCAACTAATTTTAACACCTTAATAACAATTACCAATCAAAACCCAGACATTGGGCAAAATTTCTTGCTGTCTTATTGGATAACTAGCTTTTCTGAAAATACTAATTATTCATCAGGCTCAAGAACAATTTATGTTGGGGCTTTACAATCAAACAACACTGTGGTAACATTTCCAGCTCCTTCAGGAACGGGGAAATACAAATTTAAAGCAGTAACTACCTATATAGGGGGACCTGATTTGGCAGAGGATAGCTTTGAAGTAGTCGAATTTTCTACTCAACAAGAAGAAGACGACAAACAAAGCTGCAGTTATATTTGGGAGTGTGGTTTATGGAGTGCCTGCTCTTCTGATGGAAAGCAGACAAGGACATGCATAAATAAAGGCACTTGTAAAGGCAATGTAGGGAAGCCTTTAGAGGAAATAAATTGTTCTGAAACTTCTTTTGATATGAAGGTAAAATTAAGTAATTTGAATATCTCTGAGAATAGAAGCTTAAAATTTAACATTGTCCTAACTCCAAAAAAAATTTCAGAGATAAAAGAAGTGCAAGCTATTTACATAATACTTGATTCAAATGAAAACGAGATGTTTAATTTTTCTAAATCTTATTTCATTGAAGGTTTTTTTAATTACGGAGAAATTTTGGACAACTTAGAATTAACTCCGGGAGAATACACATTAAAGGTTTATGCTATGTATAACGGTGAAAAAAAATCAGAAGATATACAAAAGTTTGCAATAATGGAACTTAAACCTGGTGAACTCCCTGGAAAATTCTATCTTAAATTAGATAATTCTGCATATATATTTAATTCTCTTATTGTTATAGGGGTAATTATTTTGATTATTATTTTAATGGTTGTTTTTGTAAAAATAAAATTCAGAAAAACTAATGAGATAAATGAACTTATTAAAGAAGGTAGAAATTATGTTTATAAAAGAGATCTTGAAGAAGCATTAGATATATATCCTGTTTTAAAGAATCTGTATAAATCAAAATATAAAGGAAATTCAAATGTTTATAAAAAAATTATCTCCTATCGTGAATTTTTATTGGCTAATTTTAAAGATGATGGTAACTCTAACTTAAAGAAAAGATTATAGAATTATTATTGTATATCTAAAAAATAAATTTTTACTTCTTAATCTTATTTTTTATAAGCTTCCCAAGATAATATGCTGAACCAAAGAAAATAATTCCTGGGAGAATCGTTACCCCTAATGGAGGAAAGAGTAAACTTGTTCCAACTGCTCCAACTGCTCCAGCTCCTATTGTTTCTAGAACTTCTACTGCTTTAGATACATCTTTTTCAACATTTTTTTGAAGAGCATCTATTTGCATTATTATTTTTCCTTTTTTCATTACTCTTACTTTTTTATCTTCTTCAGATATTATAACAACCAAATTATCTCCTGTTGCCGCACTTATTGCAGCTGAATGCCTTGTTCCGAAATTTTTGAAAATTTTATCTGATTTTATTCTTACTCCGTATGCGATTACAAACCCTTTTTTGTTTAGAATAACTGCCCCATCCATTAATGCTAATGATTCTAAAAGTTTTGGGTTATCTGATGCATTAAAAGGAGGAACAGACTGGTTGATTAATGGAGTGTATTTTACATCTCCTACAACAAATAGGGCGCCTTCTCCTCTTTTTGCTATTCTTAATCCTACTTGAATGAGTGTTTCTCTTAATTTTTTATTTTCTCTAGTACCTTTTTGAGGTTTAGTATTTTTTGATTTATCTTTAATCTGTTTTCTTTGATTTTTTCTTTCCATACAATCTTTATTTTTTGTTAATATATAAATTTTTCTTATAGTTAGGTTTTAATAGTATTTTTTATTTAATTTTTAACAATAGAGCCCCGTAGTACAGTGGTCAAGTATACAAGCCTCTGGAGTTTGTGACCCAGGTTCGAATCCTGGCGGGGCTATAGAAATATTTTTATAGTCTATTAAATTAAGCAATATTATGGTGAGCACTATTTTGATTTTAGTATTAGCATTAATTGTAATGATTTGGCTGAACCACCAATTTAAAAATTTTAGCCACAAAGTTGTAGCAATATTTCTGGTTTTATTACTGGTATTTACTTATTTTGGATTTTCTTCAGCTATAAAGGGAAAAGATATTGACTTAAAATCTACAGAGGGGTGGAAGACAGGAGGAAAACTTTATGGGCTTTGGCTTGCAAATGCATTTAAGAATGTTAAAACAGCTACAGGTAATTTGATTAATATGGATTGGAAGGTACAGGAGATTAATGAGTCAGATTCATATTCAAAAAGCTAAAATTAGCTTAGGGGAATATTTATAAATATTAAATTCTTATATAAATAATGGCTAAAAAGAAAAAGGTGGTAAAAAAGAAATCTCCAACAAAGAAATCTGTTGTTAAGAAAAAACCTGCTATTAGAAAAAGCTCTTCTAGTACAAAACAATCTCATAAACCTATTTTAGTATTGAAGACAAAAGAAAAATTATATTCAAGATCTAAAATATCTAATGTTTCTAGATATTTAGTTCTTTTTGTATTACTTTTTATACTTTCATACATTCTCTCTATAGTTCTTGCAGAATCAGAATTTTGGTCTGTTTTGTTTGATATCTTCTGGTTTATATTTTTATTATTCTCTATAGCATTCCTTTTGTCTTTGTTAACACTATTGCTTTTGAGATGGATGAAAAAATAATATCTAAATAAATTTCTAATTCTATTTATTCTTTCTAAGCAATTTTTATTTTATTTTAAGCCACAGCCGAGGATTGAACTCGGGACCTTTACCTTACCAAGGTAACACTCTACCTACTGAGCTACTGCGGCTTATTGTGGTTTATTTAGTTTCAATATATTTATAAAACCTTTTTATTAATAGAGCCTATGACAGATGAAGGAAGGAAAGATAAAGAAACTAAAGAAAAATCAAATCTAGAGGAGCTAAAGGAAAAGTATGATGTCCTTAGAATTAGGCATAATCTTCCTAGTTTTGATGAACTTAATAAAGAATTTTCAATAGAAAAAATAGCAGATAATGAAACAGATTTTTTAATAAGAGAAATTAGCAAACCAATTTCAGAAAAAGTATCTAATTATTTGAGGATTGTTGAGGCCTTCCTTAATCCCTCTAATTCTCCTTTATTTATCTTTTCTATTGTGAAACTTATGGATGAAAAGGATAGAAAAACTTTATCTGAAATTTATAGTGACTTGTCTAAATTTGAAATTAGAATAATAGAGTTAGATACAGGTTTCTCTGAGAAAAAACATGCTGAATTTATAATAGACTTTTATAATTCTTGGATAAACCTTAAAAAAGATTTTTTAAGTGTGATTGAAAAAATTAAACTAAACTGGGACAATAAAAAAGAAAACAATAACAAAGCTTATTTTGGGTGATTAATTTAACTTCTTAAATATCTCTTCCAAGCTTATTTCAAATATAGATACAGGCATTTTTATTTTCCAATTTCTTAATATTTTGGGATGTACTTCCCCAATAGATCCTATTTCCTTGTTATCTAAAATTATGCTTGCTGTTCTCCCATCTATTAAATGCATTGGAATCTCTTCTTTTTCCTTAAACTTTATTTGAATATCTAAGAATCTTGCTAAATAAAGGAGCATCTGTTTTATTTCTGTAAAATTTCCAGGAGTTATTGCTAAAGATAATCTTTCTTCTTCATTTACATTTTCCTTTAATTCGAAAACTCTGTTAATCTCAAATATTTTTTGGGGATACTCAGAATCTACATTTTCAGAAAAATTCTTTAAGATAGATGATGATAAATCCTTTCTCAGTAGGTTAAACTCTGTTTTAGACTTTTCTAGCTCAACTACTTCTTTTTTTTGTCTTTCAGAAAAACCCATTTTTTTAAACTGATATTCTTCATTTGTTAAATGATAATTAGAAACTTCAATAATTCCTAATCCTGTAAGTATTTCTGTTATTTTTCTTTTTATTATTTCTTTTTTACTCTCTCCTCCTATTGTAGATATTTTTGGAATCTCTGGGGTTAGGTTCTGATATCCATATGCAATTGCAATGTCTTCAATTAAGTCTATTTCATGGAGTATATCTGTTCTCCAAGGACCTATCTCAACTTCTTTTGTTTTGGGATTATAATCGTGCCCCATCTCTTCTAAAAGGGTTTTTAATTTTTTTTCATTTATGTTTATTCCTAGTGTTTTATTTGTGTTTTCTAATGATATCTTAATTTTTTCTGTTTCAAATACAGGAGATATTTTTTCTGGTGCTCCCTTTAATTCCATCTGATATATTTTTCCTCCAATATCTGAAAAAACCAATGCTAAAATATTTAAACACTTTTTTAGGGATTTGAAGTCAAATCCAGAACACTCAATAAATACTTCTTTTGTATCTGGAGTTACTTTTCCAGTCATTTGAGAATTTATTATTGGGGGCATGCTCAAAACATTATCTTCTGCATCTACAAATACTGGAAATTTGGACTTTCCTGCCAAAATATGAGCATATTCTTTTCCTGTAGGGTGTTTTTGAAGTATTTGTAGTCCAGACATCTCCCTTTCTGAATCTAAAGGAATAAATTTAATGTAATCTGGTTCTAGTGCCTTTAAGGTTATAGGCAGCTTAATTTTTTCTAAGGGATATATTCCTATTGCTATTTTTTTTCTTTTTCTTCCCATTGTCGCGTGGAGTTTTTCCTGTATCTCAATTATCTCTTTTATTTTTTCATCATCCAGTTTTAATTCTTTTATTATTGCACAGGCAGTGTATGGACGAATATCCTTTGCAGAGGAGTCAACTATTACTTTGTAGTCTTTTTCTGGTTTATTTAGATTATATTCTTTCAATCCTGTCTTTTTTCTTAAGAAAGGTAAAAAACATCTTTTAAATCCTTGATAGGAAAGCAAGTCAGGTCTATTTGCAAATATTTCAATTTCAATTGTTTCATCATCAAAATTTTCTAATGGGGTTCCAAACATAGATATTTTTTCTTGCATTTTTTCATCTAATTTTCCTATTTCTTTTTCAAATGTTTTTCTGCTAAAAGATATGTTTGCCATTTTAAGTTAAAATTTTATCTTGAACTTTTTTTAATTCTTCAGTTGATTTTTTTGGTCCAAGCTGTGTTGAAATATATCCTTCATATTTCTCAAAATAAACTTTATCTTTTGCCCAAATTTCCTTGAATTTTCCATCTAGCCCATGTAAAGGATATAATTTAATATGCACATGATTAACTCCCATACCTTCCATTACAATTGCAACTCTTTTTACTCTTAATTTTTTTTCTAATAATTTTGCAACTTTCTTTGCTGCAATCATTAAATCTTTGTAGGGTTTATCCGGCATATCTGTTGCATCACTTTCATAATGCTCTTTTGTTATAACAAGGGTTATACCCTCTGTATTTGGATTAATATCTAATATTGCTATATGTTTCTCATCTCCCCAAATTTTAATTGAAGGTATTTCTCCTTTTACTATTTTACAGAATATACACTCGCTGTTGAATTTATTATTTATTTTTTTCATTTTATTATTTTATCCAAAATTTCATTTTTCTTAATTGAGTGATATTGTTTTTGTATAATTCTCTTAAATCCTTTATATCATAATAATCCATTATTATTCTATCAAATCCTTGCCCCCAAGCTAAAACAGGTATATTTTCTCCTAGTAGTGGGACAGTTATTTCTGGACGAAACATTCCTGCTCCTCCTAATTCTACCCATTTCTTCTTTTCAGGGTGAAACACTTCTACTTCTACAGAGGGCTCTGTATAGGGAAAGTATCCTGGTCTAAACCTTACATTTTCAAACCCCATTTTTTTGTAGAACTGTTTTAAATATCCTAGTAGGTTTCGGAAATTTGCATTTTTATCTACAACTATTCCCTCTGTTTGATAGAATTCAAATCCATGGGACCAGTCTACTGTCTCATTTCTAAAACATTTTCCTATTGCAAAGAATTTAGCAGGAATATCTTCTTTTTTTAAACTTGCAAGTGTTCTAGCAGACAAGCATGTTGTGTGTGTCCTTAATACTAGTTTCTTTGCTTCTTCTTCATCCCAAGAGTATTGCCATCCCTTACTTCCTGAAATTCCTTTTTCATGAGCTTCTTTTACTTTAGACACGACTTTTTTATTATCTAACTCTACTTTTTTATTTATAAAAAATGTATCCTGGATTTCTCTAACAGGGTGGTCTTGAGCTGTAAACAATGCATCAAATGTCCAAAAAGAACTCTGAACTACATCTCCTTCCATCTCTTGAAATCCCATTTCTTCCCAAATTTTTCTTGCATAATCTATTGCTTGGTTTACAAAATGTTTTTTTCCCCCATTTATTTCTGGGACAGGAGAAGTTACATCATATCTTCTAAACTTTTTTCCTTTCCAATTAGACTCTTTTTTTAGGATTTCAGAATCTATTTGCTCTATTAAATCTTGAGTAGAAATTTTTGTGTTTATTATCTCTTTCCCTAAAGGAGTTATTTCTATATCCATCTTTTTTTCTTCTTTTACCCTAACTATTTGTTTTCTTAATTGCAAATTTTTTAATGCGAGCTGATATTCTGGTTTAAGAGAGCTTTGTTCTGTGGGGAGAATTTCTAAGAATTGTTCTTCAAGTGTTTTTCTGCTTACTTCGTGTTTGCTTGCATTTAATATTATTTTTCCATTTTTCAACTCTATCAATGCTTTCTTTTTAAGGACTCCTATTGAAACTTTAAATTCGTCATCTGAAAGGTTGCTTTCTTTTTTGGCATCTTGTAAAGGGAGTATGCGCTTTTCGTTTAGTATTGTTAAAAGTCTTCTTTCAGGCAATTCTTTCTTTATATAAAGAGCTCCGTTAACATCTAATTCAATTATTTGAGTTTTAATGTAATTTATTTTTACAATCTGTTTATTCTGCAAATATTCAAGTGCTCTTATAACTGAGGTTTTATCGAGATTTGATTTTTTACATATGTCTTCTACTTTGTTGCCTAAGTGAGGTAAAATCTTTTTTTCATTAGGACTTATAGACTCTATTATTTTTTGGTTATTCATTTAATTATAATAAGAAGTGTATTTAAAATTGTTTTGTAATTTTAGTAGGAATGCCAAGAACTAACCCAAGGGATTTTATGTCGTAATTGTTTCTTTTATTTTTCCCTGTTAGTGAGATAAAATTTATCTGGACATTATTTTTTTTGCATATAAATATGTTTTGTCTTATCCTCCCAAGTATTTCTGCTTTTTTTCTTTGGTTTGATTCTTCAATTAATTCATCAATATTTATTCCTAAAATTATTTTCTTTTTTTTCATAATTTTTGCCATAACCTGGTTAAATCCTGAATTTCTCTGTTTTTGAAAATCCTTTCTTGCTTTCTGATTGATTACTAAGATGTCTATCTCAAGTTTTTCAATAACTTTCCTATTTAGTTCATCATCTTCTGAGGAGTAAACTATCTTTTTTCCTTTATCTTTTGCATTTTTTATCTCAATTTTTAATTTATTGAATTCTTTTTGAGTTATTAAGATTTGATTATTTTCCATTTACTTAGAAATAGTTGTGCCTATAAATTTTTTTCCATTAAGTAAATTATCTAACTGAGTCATATCTTTTCCAAGAATATACGTGTTTATTTTGTTTGCTTTTATTATTTTTGAAGCAGTTTGATCTAAAACAAAATGTTGCCCAGGGTAGAAGCTTAGTTTTTCAACAATCTTATCAAAATCTTCCCAAGATATTTCTTTGACTAATTTAGCATTTTTAAATTCTTTAGGGTTTTTATCGTATAGCCCAGCAACATCAGTGAGGTTTATGAATTCGCATTTAAATGCTCTTGCTACTTCTGCTGCAGTTGAGTCTGAGGTTTGATTTGGACGATATTCAAGTGCTCCGCAAAATACAACACTATGTTTTCTAACATATTTTTTTACTTCTCTCATTTTTTTAGGTATCCCCCTTTTTTGATCTTGATTGAAAAAATAACTCATAAATCTTGCATTTGTTCTTGTTGCAGAGATTCCAGCGTAGCTTTGGAAGAGGGAGTTCATTCCAACTATTTTTAGTGCAGAAATATACTTTCTTGCAATATTTCCTCCTCCACACACAATAATGAACTTGTAATTTTTCTTATTTTTTAAGATTACTTTTTTAAATTTTTTAAGATATTCTGTATTAATGTTGTCTGGAATTATCAGGCTTCCTCCTAAACTTAAAACAATCATCTTTCTTTTCATAGTCTTTATACTGATTTTTGGTTTTTATAGTTTGTTAAATCACTTTATAGTAAAAAGCTTGTTATCTTTTACATTAAAAATGTCTAATCTTACTCCAGAATCTATCCACCCGTGAGCATAATTTAATGCAGCGAAGCAATTTACATAATCTTCTTTACTTTCAAAATATCTTGCATCTGAGATATAATTTTCAGCCATCTCTATTATTTCTTTTGCATATTTTTCTTTTCCTTTTATTATATTTTTTTTAACTTTCTCAAGTGCAATTTTTGTTACTTGAAAATATTTATCTATCTTCTTTTTTGTTATTATGTTTTCCATTTTTTAATAGTCCTCTTAACATGTTTAACATTATTTTCACTTTTAAATGTTAGTTTTATTTTATATCATAATCTTTAAATATATTCATTTATTTATTTTTTAATGAAAAGGGAGATGAGAAAATTTTATTTTATATTTGCTATTGCAATAGTTCTGGTATTAGCATCTGGAGTCTTTGCTCAGTCCCCCGTGATTTCAGTCAAAGCAAAAGATGCTGTTAGCAAGGTTCTTGAGAACCAGGGAATTAGTAAAAAAGACATCAAGTCTGTTGAGAAAGTTGAATTTGATAAACTTCCTTCTCAGGTTGATTTAAGAAATATAGACTCAACTAATCTTGAAGTTTATGAAGTTGATTATGGGGGAGATGTTCCTGTTTTTGTTGTTACAGCATCGAGCCAGTTACTAGAATCTCAGGCATCTGACAAAATCTATAAGAAAATGCTTTTAACATATGGTTTTAAGGGAGAAACTTCAGAATCAGGATTCTTAAAGACTGGAACAGGTGTGGACACTTCTCTTGAAAAAGGATATGTAATGATGAGAGACGGAAGTGTAACTGGAATCTCTACAAACTTTGAAGCAACAAGAGGAGAGGGTGAAGTTGAAATTGTTTTATATATTAATGGTGCTCCAGTAGGATTCAGAAATACAATAGGGATTACTTCTTTAGGGGCAAAAAAAGATTATGATACCCAATCTATAGGAGTTGTTAAGTTTGATAAAGGAGATGTAATTTCTACATATATAATAGTAAATGGAGATGTATCTGTTAAAGATATAATTAATCTTGTTGAAATAACAACTGAATAGGTTTAGTTATGGCATATAAAAAATATATTAAAAGAAATGGAAAGCTTTATGGACCTTATCTTTATGAAAGTAAAAGAGTTGGTGGAAAAGTAGTATCTGAATATAAGGGGAGTGGAGAAGTTAAGAAGAAACCTTTAATAAAATCACCTATGGTTAAAACTCATCATTACAAAAAAATCTTTTTCACACTCTTAACAATATTTATTGTTGCTATTTTAATTCAAATTATATTTATCTTGCCAAAATTAAATAAGATTTCAGGCAAAACAATTTTTGAGGTTGATGGCTCTTATATTGCAGGAGAAACCTTAGAAGGAGTAATTAAACTTTCTTTAAATGAAGGAGAATTTATTCCTGCATCCTCTAAGATAATTTTTGAAAATTCTGGAAATATTTATGAGTTTCCAATAAGTCAAATTATAAAAGAAACTCCTTCTCAAGGGGATTATTATATTCAAGGGAAATCCATTGTAGGATTTGGTGACGGGTATGGTTTAGAAGGAAAAGCATCTTCCTATCCTAAATTAAAATTTGTTTTAGAGAAATATTTAGATTTAACTGAAAATCAAGAAGAGGAGGTTTTAGAAGAAAATAGTGGTTTGAGTGGAGATGTATTAGGTGTAGATAGAAATACTGATGATTATTTAAATGAGATGGTGGGGAAACCCTCACCAATTACAGGAGATTCAATTAAAAAATCAAGAAAAGTGATTGGATCTTTATTTAGAACAACTGGAATGGTTTCAATGGAGTTTAAAGATAATGTTTTTGGAAGTGTTTCTAAAGATGACCCCTTTATTTATGAATTAAAAGAGGGAGAGAAAATAGAACTGAAACATGGAAGTGTTTACCTTGAAGAGAAAGAAATGAGTGATAAATTAATCTCTTTAACATACGAAGGAAACACTGTTAAAGTTACAACTGATTATTTTATTGTTGAAAAGGGATATGGAAAAAAATATTTAGGAGATAAAACTAAAACTCTTCTTTTGGATTTATCTAAATTAAATCTTGTTTTAGATGAAGGAGAATTAAATATAAAATTAATTTATGGTGACCAAGAAATAACTTCAATTAGCACTTCTATACAGGATAATGGAAAGATTAAGGAGAATAATGTCGGTTCAACTAAAGAAGATTTAACTGAAGAAGATACTACTAAGGATAATGAAAAAGAGATAAATGATAGCCCTGAAGAAGCAATTGAAAATATTATTGATTCTTCTATTTGGAACTTAGGAAGTTTTTTAACTGAAAAAGAGAAAAAAATACTTTTAGATAAATTTGGGGAGATCCAACTTCAGAATACTAATTCTGAATTATTTAATGGAAGAATAATTAGAGAATATAAAATTGGAGAATTTTCAGCTGAATATAGTTATGACTCTTCCTTAAATAAGGACATTCTGGAAGTGCAGATGGAAAGAGATAGAATAAAATTCCTTAAAGATATTGCAACTGTTCTCTCAAGTGAGCCACCTTATCTTGAACCTCTTGATGAATTTAATGAAAATTATTATTTTTAACGATTAAATACAGGGGGAGCTTCAGGAGATAATTTAGTTATTGCAAATTTGGTTTCAGCTTCACTTGATATCACTGCCATCAGTGTAAGTCTTCCTGAAACTACTCTAAATACTCCTTCTTGAATAGGTATCTTTGTTTCTTTTGAAAATTTTTCTATCACTCCATCAATTTCTTCTTTATTTAAGATTATTTCTGTTTTCTTTTCTCCCATGTTTCCTTTAACCTTTATGTTTTGGTTCTGCCCATAACACTCTATTGTTTTTACCATTGGGTCATTGAGGAGCGGATTTAATTTACCTAAATCAATATTTTTGTTTGTGGGGGTTGGTTTGAGGTATTGAATATGTGGAGGCAGTTTTGGTGCAGGAACCCATAATTCTATCTTTTTAAATGGGTCTTGTTGAATTGGCTGTTTTTGTATTTGTGTTGTTGCTTTTTGAGGTTGTAAGGGGGTTCTCTGAATTCTTGGACTTCGGAGTTCTTCTTTGAGTGCTGGTTTAAGAGAGATTCTTTGCTTTTTAGCTATTTCCAATTGCTCCTGGAAAGACTTAGGACGCATCTCTTTAGGAGATTCTTTTTCTTGAATCTCTTCTTTAATTGGGGTTGTTAAAGAGTCTGATTCTGGAGTGTCTGTGCTTTCAAACATCCCTATTGAAGGTTTCATAATAGAACGAGACATCTCAGAAAAATCTTCTAATTCATCATCATATCTTTCATATATTTCTTTTCTTCTAATTCTTTCTTTTATCTTTTCCTTTTTTGTTAATTCTTTTTGAGTTGCCTGTCTTTCAACAATAGTTTGCAATCTAATTATTTCGGCATGAGAAGAATTTTTTATTAGTTGCTTTGTAAACTCTAATAAGAATATTTTTTTGAATTTATTAAAAGATGCATCGCTTTTTAACTCAAGTATTTTATTGTTCATTTGGAGAGATTGGTTTGCGGGGCATCTCAGAAACCCCTCCTACTCCAGTCATCGGTGGATTAGGTTTAATGTGTGAAACCTGTTGTTGGGGGTATCTTTGAGTTACCGGATTTATTTGAGGAGGAAGATATCCTGTGTTTTGAATAATTGGTGGGGGTTGAACATTTATATCGCTTATTTTATCATGCATTAATGTTAATCCTCTTGCTATTGTTCTGTTTTGTTCTAATACACTCTCTAATTTTTCTAATATTTTCATATTTTCTCTATTATTCTTTTCTATATCAAAATCTTTTTCAGCTAAAACTTTTGCAGATGTTTCAAATAATTCTAAAAGATTAGATATCTGGCTTGTTAGTTCTTTAAACCTTCCTGAGAGATCTACCATTACTTTCTGAAGGGAAACAAAATTGTTGACTAATATCTTTTCTAATTCTTTATTTTTTGAATCTACTGGAGATTTCTCTTTTTTAGGTTTTGTTGTACTAACACTCTTTTTAATCATTTTCTATATACGAATTAAATATTTATAAACATTTATAATTATCTGCTTAAGGCTTTTTTTCATTATTTATGTTTTCAATCCCATTTATTTCTGGAATTTCCTTTTTATTTCCTCCTGGAATATATTTTCTTGGTTCCTGATCTGTTCCTTTTACCATCTCTTTTTCTATTTCCTTTACATGATTTGCTAACTGAGAAATATCATTAATATCTGTACTTATACTATATCCTGCATTTTCAACAAAAAATTTCGCAAGTTCATACTTTCTATCTGCTTCAAGAATTAAATTACATTTAACTCCTCTCTTTTTACACACTCTTGTTAGATATGCTATTTGATAGAGCACTGCTGGATGAAGTTCATCATATAACTCAGATACATCTTTATTAGATTTATCTAATGATAATATGTTTTGAGTTAGATTTTTTACATCTATTGAAGCAATATTTATTCCCTCATTACATAATTCAGTGATTATCTGTATTGCTGCAGGAGTCTCAATTATTACTCCTAAATAAGCATCATTAAAATTTATTTTATTTAGTATCTCTCTAACTTTTTTTATTTCTTCAACTGAAATTATTTTGGGGAGTAATATTCCTATTTTTTTATTACTTTCACTTACTTTTTTTATTGCATTTAATTCTGCTTCAAATATTCTTGGATTTTTTAAACTAAATCTTATTCCGTGTAGTCCTAGTCTGGGGTTTGATTCATTATATTTTGGAGCACCTTCTAATTCTAAAAGTTCATTTGTTTTAATGTTTAGTGTTCTTATCCACATCTCATCAAAATGTTTTGAAATCTCGCTTAATCCGTTAAAAATTATTTCTTCATAATCTTTTATACTATGGTTTAGATAGTAAATTGGGTGCTTCCCTGAGTTTAATATTATGTTTTCTATTTTTACTAAACCTGCTGATTTAATATTTGTTTGAGATGCTTTTTCAGCAATTAACGGAGAGTCAACTATTAATTTTATCTTTGTTTTAGTATTTTCTTGAATAGGGCTTATTTCTTTAAGAGATTCTTTCTCTTTTGTTTCTATAATCTTCTCTATTTTATTATCTTGTTTAGTTTCAATTTTTTCATTTATTATTTCTTGTGGACCTTCTTCTTTCTTTTCTACTTCTTTTTCTAGATCTTTTGTATGAATTATATATATTTCTTCATTTTCAATAGAAAAATCAATACACTGAGGTTTTTTGTAATGCTCCTCAATTTGGAGTGCTAGTTTTGCTAGCCTAGATATTTCTTTTTTTGTTAAAACTTGTTGGTTTGATTTTTCTTCTCTTAATGGAACAATTATTTTACTTCCAGAAGAATCTCTTGTAATTGCTATTTCCTTATTTGCTACATCTATGTTTATTATTTCTAAATTTTTGTTGAGTGTGTATTCATCTGGAGGTATTGTTTTAGAGGTTGCTTCTTCTCCAAGCCCCCATATAGAATTGATTATAATGTTTCCGTCTTTTTTATTTGGGTTTGTTGTAAATATTGTTCCAGATTTATTTGAATCAACCATTTTTTGAATAATTACTGCAATTCCTTCTGGAAGTTCCTTTTTACCTTCTTTATATCTTGAATAGATTTCATTTGGAGTAAATAATGTTGCAAAGCATCTTTTTATGCATAAGAGTAATTCACTTTTACCTTTTATATTTAGAAAAGAATTTTGCTGGACTAGTAAGCTATTTTTTATATTATTTTTAAAAATTGGAGATGAACGAACAGCAACAAAAATTGGTTCTTGAGCATTTTGTAAAATGTCTAATGCAGAACCATAGACCTCACTTAAATTGCTTGCATCTAAAGCATAATATGAATCTAATATCTCTTCTTCTAAATTTTTTGGAAAATTTGTTTCAATTATACTATTGATTATTACTTCTGTAATATCATTTAGTAAAGGTATGTTTTCATAATCTATCTTATTTAACATTCCCTTTATTTTCTCTTTTAATCCTGGAGAATTTTCTATGAAATAATTATATGCTTCTGTTGTTATTATGAATCCTGGAGGTATAGGAATTTTTAAATTGTGCATTTCAGCAATACTTTTACCCTTTGTTCCCACTATATTCTCTGAATCTTTATTTAATTCAGAGAACCATTTTATAAGAGCAGGATTTTCATTAGAATCATTGCTTTCCCCTCTTCTGTTCGTCATTACAGAGATAAGGGATTTATATTAATAAATGTTTTGGGTTTTTAATTAGAAATAGCTCCTACTGGACAGTTTTGTATTGCTTCTTTTATACATTTTGAGTGCTTTTTAGTATCTGCACTAGGTTTTACTCCTGCTTTTCCATCATCTTCCATTTGAAAAACTTCTGGGCAAGTTGCAGCACATGCTCCACAACCAATACATTTGTTTTTGTTTATTTTCACCATTTTATTGAAATTGTTAATTTAGTTAAGTTTATAAATATTATTTGTTTATTTATTTGCATGGCATTAGGATTAGGAATATGGGTTTTAATTGGAGTAGTAATATTATTAGTAATTATTTTTGCTAGTTATTATAATAGATTTACTGTTCTTTCAAATAGAATAGATAATTCTCTTGGGCAGATTGATGTTCAATTGAAAAGAAGGGCAGACTTGATTCCAAATCTTGTTGAGACTGTAAAGGGCTTTGCTAAGCATGAAAAGGAAGCAATAACAGCAGTTACAAATGCAAGAACAGCATTAGTTGGTGCAGGTGACTTGTCTTCTAAAATGAAGGCAAATAAAGTTCTTGAAACAGCTTTAGGAAGATTATTTGCAATTGCTGAGGGATATCCTGATTTGAAAGCTAATACTAATTTCTTAGAGTTACAAAGAGAATTGACTGCAACAGAAGATAAAGTTGCCTACTCAAGACAATTTTATAATGATTCAATATTAGATTATAATAATAAGTGTAAGACATTCCCAGGAAAAGTTTTTGCAGGAATGTATGGATTTAAAGAAAAAGAATATATTCAAATTGCTCCAGAAGAGAGAAAGCCTGTAAAGGTTAGTTTCTAATTTTTTATATTTTTTAATTAACTTCTTAATTTTCCATATTTTCCAAAATAGTATATTTTGTCTTTCCCTACAACATATGCTTCAAAAGAACTTAGTTTATTTTTTGGGATTATTTGTTGGTATTTTTCATTTTTAGAATACTCTGATATTTCTGTTCCTTCTATTATGCTAAAAAAACTAGGGACAACTATAAATTGTTTTTTCTTATATTTGCCTACTAAAAAACACTTGTATTTTTCTCGTTTTATATTTGCCTTATCTTTTATTGAGAGTGCAGGATGAAGATGACTTATTATTATGGTTTTTATTTTCTTGTTGTATAATTCAATAAAGTCTTTTTCTCCATGAGTGAAGGCAATATCTTCTTCAATATATAATTCTTTTAGATTATAATCTTTTATAGTAAATGTGTCATGGTTTCCTTTTATTAGAATAATGTTTTTTTTGTCTACATGCTTCTCTAAAAATTTTAAAAAATTTTCTAAATCTGAGACTTCTTGTTTTTGAAATTTGAAATGATGCTTCATATCTCCAAGAAGTATTATTTTATTTAGTTTGTAAATGGTTTTTATTTTTTTAATTATTGTTTCAATTTCTTTTTTAGTTTCTTCTAATTGACTGAATGATAAATTTATTCCTTGTTCCTTCATCATTTGATCATATCCCAAATGCAAATCTCCAACCACTAAGATGCCTTTTTTTGGTAAGAAGATGGTCTTTGAGATAAATATGAAATTTTTTAACTTATTTGGGTATTCCATAGATTATTAATTTTCTATATATTTATCAATCTTCCTAAAAATTTAAACAGTTTACTAGAGTATACCTAGGTGTAAAGGAGATAGAAGAGGGAAAGTTTTGAAAGGGTGTTAGTAATCTATTTATTTGAAGTTTCTCTTAGAAATTCTTCATAGCTGAACTCTTCTGGGTTATATTTTTTCTCTATTTCTTCCATATATACTTTATGCATCCTTTGAAGAAAATCCTGTTTATCTTCTATTCTCATTAAATCAAGGTGTCCTTGTAAGATTAAATTTAATGAAAAAGGAGAGGGTATTTTTACATGATTGTAGCTTAGCTTAACTTTTTTTGATTCTATCCATGTTAAGACTAGTTTAGTTCTTTCAACATCCATTAAATCTTCTAAGACATCTCTTTTAGCTTCTTTTAGTATTGGGAATTCTTTAGATATTTTCTTAACTGAGTTTATAAGGAAATGGGATTTCATTTGTTGTTTTCGGACTGACTTGGTGCTTCCTTTATATGTTCTTAAAATCATCATTCCCCTTGTTGCACAGTGCCTGAACTTTTTTGTTAGGACATCTGTTTTTTCAATTGCCTGCTTTAGTATTTCTTCTATGTTTTTTGAATTTAACTGCTCAAATGCTTTTTCTATGTTTGTATTTTCAGAAGATAAATAAAAACCTCTGTCTGAAATTCCTACTTCAACATCTCTTTTTGAAGAGCCTTTAGCTCCTATTAGATAAGCAAGTGCCCTGGATAGAGCATCATTTACTCTTCTTCCATACATTGAATTAACTAGGATGTATTTTTTATCATTTCTTTCATCTATGTACTTCTCAATTGTTATTGTCTCTATATCTGGTATTTCTAGAAATTGAAATTGCTGGTTAAAGTAATTGTAAATTTCTTCTGAGACTGGTTGAGAAGTGTAAGTATACTCTTGAATAAACTCTTTTATTTTTTCTTTTTTTAGTTTTTTTTCAAATCTCTTTTTTAATTCTTTTCTAAACTTGGAAATTTCTAGTGCAGAATCAAAACTTAATGGAAGTGTTTCTGAAAACCACGAAGGAATTGTTGGAGATCTTTCAGGAGAGGGTTTAACATAAAGGTTCATACCCCTTGTGTACATATAAGAATATTTGCTTCCACCTAACACAAATACATCTCCTTTATGCATTCTGTTCATAAATGATTCATCTATTACTCCTATTTTATTGCCTGTTTGAAGTTTAACAGTTATAAATGATTCTTCTGGGATTGTTCCTAAGTTAGTTAAATAGAGAACTCTTGCAAGTTTCCCTCTTTTTCCTATTTCTTTTGTGTCTTTGTCATACCACACTTTTGCATAAACTCTGTTTTTTTCTAAATCATATTCTCCAGATAAATAACTTATTACTGACAGAAAATCTTTTTTAGTTAAGTCTTGATAACAGTAACTTTTTCTTATTAAATCTAATAAATCATCTAATTTCCAAGGTTGATTTATTACTATCCCAAATATTGTTTGTGCAAGAACATCTAATGCATTTTTTGGAAAATGTATTTTATCAATTCGTGATTCATACATTTCCTTTTGTATTACTGAGCATTCAATTAGATCATCTCTATCTAAAACAATAAATCTTCCTTTTGCTGTATCATGAAGTTTATGTCCAGCTCTTCCTACTCTTTGGAGTGCTCTCGAAGATGCTTTTGGGCTTCCCAATAAAATTACTAAATCAATATAACCTATGTCAATACCTAATTCTAGAGAGGTTGAGCATACAACGACTTTTAAATTTCCTTTTCTTAAATCTTCTTCTATTGAGAACCTGTGCTCTTTGCTTAATGAAGAGTGGTGAGCCGCAATGTTCTCATCTGTATATTCTACTGGAAATTTATCTTTTAAATAATTCACAACTCTTTCTGTTGCTGAGCGTGTATTTGTAAATATTAATGTGGTTTTATGTTCTTTTACTAAATTATGAATTAGGCTGTACATTTGAATGTGAGGTTTATTTTCTAGTATTAGATTATTTGCAGGAATTAGCACATCTAAATCTAATTTTTTATTTGACTGGACTTTTGCTATTTTTACTTCTCTTTTATCTGAAATCCCTACAAGGTACTTTGCAACTTCTTCTAATGGCTCAATTGTTGCACTTAATCCTATTTTGGTTGGAGGTGTGGATGCAAGGGAGTTTAATCTTTCAAGGTTTAAACTTAAAAAAGAACCTCTTTTGTTTCCTAGTGAGTGGATTTCATCAACAATACAATACTCTACTTCTTGAAATGC
The DNA here is from genome assembly GCA_964418095.1 of Candidatus Woesearchaeota archaeon. Lineage (GTDB taxonomy): Archaea > Nanobdellota > Nanobdellia > Pacearchaeales > GW2011-AR1 > MWBV01. Next base: position 27,205 of record CAYQKM010000006.1, on the reverse strand, counting down.
TTCTACAAATTTCTTAGTTGTTAAAACTATTGCAAGTGATTCAGGAGTGGTTATTAGAATATGTGGAGGGTTTTTAGTCATTTTCGCTTTTTCATATTGAGTTGTATCTCCTGTCCTAATTCCTACTCTAATCCCAAACTTTTTATTAGCTAGTTTTTCTATTTCTTCTAAAGGTTTCTTAAGATTAAATTCAATGTCTCTAGATAGGGCTTTCAATGGAGAAACATAGATTGCATACACCTTATCTTTTAATTTATTCTCTTCAGATAAACTAACTAGATAATCTAAGATAGAAGTAAATGCACAGAGTGTCTTGCCTGTTCCTGTTGGAGAAGAAACTAAAATATTTTCTTTATTTTTTATTGGGATTATAGAATATCTTTGAGCCTCAGTAAATTCTTTAAATTTTGTTTTAAACCATTTAGATATATTTTTGTTTAAAATAGGAAAAATCTCTTCATTTTTGTTTGGCTTTTTTAATAATAATGTTTTTGTCATTTTAAGTTATTTATCGACCTTTTTTCTTTTACTTGTAAAACCGCTTTATTTTTATCTTTTTTAAGTCTTTCCTTTTTGGGATATAGATAGATTATTTTATTGATATATAGATTTTTAAACATCCTATTCATATATTACTTATGCAGAAAAGAGGGGAATTATCAAGACTAAATGTTAATCTATTAATTGGATTTTTAATATTGTGCTTGGCTATAATTATTTTCATTATTGTGAGAGGATATGTTAATGAAAAAGATAAATATCAGGTTTATACTGATGAGAAAATTGATTTGAAAATATCTCAGATTAAGAAAGTTGATGATAACACTTTAGATTTAACACTTAAAAGAAATACTGGTGAAGGAAATTTTATTGGTTTGAGTTTCTCTGTTACAGATGGAAATAAAGTTGAAGTTGTTAGAATTGATTCATCAATGCCTGAAAATGAAACAGGAAACTTTTCATTGAAATTTATTGAATTAAATGCTTCTAATATTAAAAAGATTTCAGTAACTCCTATTTATTTAGATAAAGAAGGAGAAGAAGTTGTTGGAAATGTAAAAGATGAATACATTAACCCAAATGTTTGCTCAACATATTGTCCACCTAATGCACAGTGTGGAACAAATGGGTGCGGAGCACCTTGTGGAAATGGGTGTGCAAAAGGATATTTATGTTTAGATTATAAGTGTGTAAAAGATAAATCTTCTTCAAGTGGAGGAAGCTCTGGAAGTGGAGATGGTGGTGATAGTTGTAAAGATACTTGTTCATCTTTAGTTAAACAGTGTGGAACACACACTATCTGTGGAAAACAAACAAATTGCGGAACATGTCAATCTCCTTTAATATGTGCACCAAATGGAACTTGTATAAGAAATTGCGTTCCTACAACTTGCCAAGTATTAGGAAGAACATGTGGAACAGTAAGTGATGGATGTGGTGGAACACTAACTTGTGGAGATTGTAATACAGGATATTCTTGTTCTGCGAGTGGAACTTGTATGAAAGATAGCACAGATTGTATACCTTCAACAAATTGTAGTTCATTTGGAAAAAATTGTGGAATCATTTCTAATGGATGTTCAGGAAGTTTAAATTGTGGAAGCTGCTCTTCTGGATATAGTTGTTATAATAATGTATGTATTCAAACCAGCAAATTAAGTGATGTGAATATTCAACAAATAAATTCAGATTGTGGAGATGTTTTAGATTATCAGTGTGGAATAAGAACAATTTGTGATAAAAATGTAGATTTTGGAAACTGCCCTTCTGGATATTCATGTAAAAATAATCTTTGTATAGCAAAAGATAATTTAAGTTGTACAGGTGTAACTTGTCCCCCAGGAGAATATTGTTCTCATGGAGTGTGTTTATTGAGTGTAACAGGAAAAACTTATTTCATTGCAACATGGGGAAATGATAATAATCCTGGAACATTTGAACAGCCGTTTTATACTTGGCAAAAAGTTGTTGGAAAAATGAGGCCAGGAGATATTGCTTATTTCAGAGGAGGAGTTTGGCAACCTTTAACACGTTTAGGTAGTTCTGGTGAGTTTGGAGTGACAATAGCAGGGCCTGGTTCATATAATACTGCAGTAAGTGGAACTGCACAAAACCCAATAAGATACTTTAATTATCCAGGAGAAAGACCGATTTTAGATGGACAAAATATTTTACCTAATGAGCAAGGATGGAGCCAGGGAATAAGCTTAGAATTGATTGAACATATTCATTTAAGAGGGTTAACAATAAGACATATTCATCAAAGTCCTCCTAATTTTTCAAGAACACATAAACCTTATTCAGAAGTTTATGGTATAGGCTCTGCTGGAGCAAATATTCATTATGAAAACATGGTTGTTCATGATATTGATGGAAGAGGATTTCAGCACTGGAGCTATGCTTGGAATGAATTTGATGGAGAAAATCCTCTTTTTAAATATGATAATACAACTTGGATAAATTGTGATGCTTATAACTTATTTGATAGATATTTTGGAGAACCTGGAAATTCTGCAGATGGGTGGAAGGTTCAAGGATACTATGGAAATTATTTCACTTGGATTGGATGCAGAGCATTTAATTATTCAGATGATGGGTTTGACCCTAGTGGACAACCATATAGATTGTTTAAAAATTGTTGGGCAATGGCATCAGATAGATATCTTAGATTAGGAGAATGGGATATAGAAGGCAATGGGTATAAATCAACTGGAGCAGACAAAGAGATGGTTCCGAATTATGAGGCAGGTAAAGAGCATTTTGCAATATATGAAAATTGTTTAGCAGTTGAATGCAGTGCTGGAATTGGATTCTACAATAATATTTTAGTTGATTATTCAGGACTTTTTCCTAATGGAGGATTACTTTATAATAATCTTGCTTACAAAAATGGAATTGGATACTCTGATGCAAATGCATCTATCCACAGAAATAATATTGTTTATAAGAGCCAACAGACTGAAGCTACAGGAACAAAGTATGAACTATCTGTATATAACCAATGGCTTGATGCAAAAAACAACACCTATGTTACACATCCATATTCAGGAGACTGGTGGTGGAAGTACAACCCAGCATATACTGTTACAGATGCTGATTTTGTAAGTTTAGATACTTCTCAATTAATGAGACCTAGAAAACCTGATTTTAGTTTACCTGATATTACATTTGGACATTTAGCAAGGGGAAGTGATTTAATTGACGGTGGAGTTTATATTCCAGGATATCACTGCCTTACTGCAGGGGCACATCCAGGGCAGAATTGTAGAGAGTGGTATGGCTTAGCTCCTGATTTAGGTCCATTTGAAAGTAATTATTAATGGGATTAACCTTGGTTCGTTAATCTTAAAAACTCCATTTACGACTTTATAATTATGGAAAAATATCAAAGAATAGATTTTAGAGATCAAATTTCTAAGAATAAAAGAAAGTCACTTTTCTTAATTGTAATTGTCTTTGTTGTAATTGTTCTTTTGGGTTATGTAATTTCTTTTATCTTTGATCCAGGATATACTTTTATTATATTAATTATTGCAATTATTTTTTCATTATCTTATACTCTAATAAGTTATTATAATTCTCATAAAATTTCTATAATGAGTGTTGGAGCTAAAAAAGCAGATAGAACAGCTTATAGAGATTATTATAATCTTGTAGAAGGTTTGACAATATCATCTGGATTGCCTATGCCTGAACTTTACATAATGCCTTCAACCCAAATAAATGCATTTGCTTCTGGAAGAGACCCAAAACATTCTGTTATATGTGTTACTGAAGGGGCTTTGCAGAAATTAGATAGAAGAGAATTAGAAGGTGTTTTAGCACATGAATTAGGGCATATTGGAAATTATGATATTAGATATATGACTTTAGTTACAGTTATGGTTGGAATGGTTGCCATTCTTTCAGAATTATTTTTAAGAAGTTTGTGGTTAAAGGGGGGAGGTGGTAAAGATAAGGGAAATGCAGGAGTAATCTTTTTAATAATTGGTATTTTTTTAGCTATTCTAGCCCCTATTGTTGTTCAGCTAGTTCAACTTTCAATCTCAAGAAAACATGAGTATTCTGCAGATGCAACTGCAGTTAAATTTACAAGATATCCTCAAGGATTAATTGGAGCACTAAAAAAGATAGATAAAGATTATGGATTAGAAATAAAAGAGAGAAAAGTCAGCAAAGCAGTTGCACCATTATTTTTTGCTAGCCCATTAAAAAATCTTACAAGCACACACCCTCCAATTGAGAAGAGAATAGAAGCTTTAGAAAGAATGTAAAGATATTTTTTATGATTAGTTTGTTTTGAATAATTTTAAAAACCTATGTTTATTTGAGTATTTATGAGTTTTATAAGAGGTGCAATTGTTACTTTATTTGGAATTGTACTAACAGTGTGTTTGATTTTTATGAATGTATCTATTACTTTTGCATCTTCTTTAGAGTATGATTCACTTAAGCCTGCTTTAGAAGATTCTGCAAAAAACATAATTGAAAGTGTTTTTGATGTAGAGACTACTATTGGGAAAGAAAATTTAAATCACTATTGTTCTATTGAAAAAGAGTATGTGCTTAATTTAGGAGATGATAATTTTGTTATCCCTTGCGGGGTAATTGAGCAAGGAGAAGAATCTATATTTAATTATGTAAGAGGTAATTTTATTGAGCAAATTTATTATGCCAACTATAATTGCGAATTTTGGAAGTGTGTTTCAGAAACTCAAACACCCTTTGTACTTATCTCAGATAAAGCAAGAGTGTATTGGTATAGAAATGTTTTTTTACTTGCAGCATTATCTTTAGTGTTGTTTGCTTTAATTTTATTTATTGCTGAAAATAGATCATCTAAATTTGTTTCAGTCGGAGTATTAGTTGCCCTTTGCGCATTACCTTTTAGGAATATAGATTGGATGCTAAAAATGGTGTCTATGAAAGCTGCACCTTTATTTTTATTACTCTCGCAAAAAGCTAATTTAGTGTTTATAATTATGTTAATTGTTTCTATTGTTTTAGTTTTAATTGGTGCTGTTGCTTTAATATTTGGGTGGAAGATGAAATTTAAATACGAGAAATCAGAAAATAAAGATAATCAAGATACAAATGGAGTTTCTAAAGAAGAAGTTAGAGAGATAGTTAGAGAAGAAATAAATAAGAAAAATTTAGATGAGAAGAAGCAAATTAAAAAAAGTGATATAGATAAAAAATTAGAAAAACCTAAAACAGTTATTAAAAAGAAATGAAGTTCTTTAATAGAATCCCTTTATTAGGGATTTAGGATCTGTACTTTTTTCAGTGTCTTCTTTATCTTCTATGTTTTTATTTTCAGAGGTTTTTTTATTTATGAAATTTTCCATATATCTAGAGTGTCCTGCATCATAGTATTTTATATCTTTGATTTTGTAGCAGCTTATTGTTTCAGTGCTTAATTTTTCTAATCTTACATTTGTAAGTTTATTTTTTATGTTTTCTCCAATCAATACTTCTCCCTTAGATAGAGCTGCTATTTTTCTTGAATTGTTCATTAAAGTTCCTAATCCAGTAAATTGCATAACATTTCTTTCTGTTTTTTCTATTATTGAGCCAAAGTCAATTGAGATCCCAAAATCCATTTTGTATTTTGCTATTCTATTGTAATTAGAGATAATTTCTTTTGCATCTTGTGCTATTTCTAGAGCTGTTGTTTCATTTTTTAATGTCCTTGTTTTTGAAGGAACTAAGATAAATGTTAGATTATTTTGATTTTCATAGACAAACGCTTTTTTTAATTCAGCAAGGTTGATTACTTTTTGTAAAGGCTCTTCAGTGTTTGATTTATTTTCTTGAAGTTCAGCAAGATTTCTAATGCTTAGTGTAACCATGCTAACTTCTTGTTTATTCCCTTTTATTGAGAGTGATAAATTAGCTTTATTATTTGTTTTAAGTTTTGATTCTTTTGATAGCGGTATTGTTCTGCTTTCCCATTCAATATTTGTTTTTGGGGAAGAATGCATATTTAAATTCATAGGAGATTTTTTGAATTTAGTTATCCCCATTCTTTTTCTTTTTTTGTATTTTTTTGTTGAGATAATAATCACTGCTATTACTATTACTAAAATAAATATCCAGAAAATAGGCACTTTATAAAATTTTTTTAGACTAGATTCTGAGAGGTCAACTATTGAGGCTGCAGATATGCTGCTAACCCCTGATTTAGATAAAAACACTTTTCCTTTGAATATGCTTTCTTTATTTTCATCTTGTAATTCAACTTCATGCTCTCCTTCATATTCTGCATTTAATTTATATTTATTCTCTCCGTTTATTGGCAGAGATAAATTGAAGTCCTTTGAAAATCCTTCTAATCTTATATTAATTTGTCCATTGTAAGGAATATTCCCAATGTTTGTTATAATTAGTGTTTGATTCTTTAACTCTGCTTTTATTTCTTTAGTTTCAATAATATTAAAATAGGATTTTGCTTCCAGTCCATTTGATTCTGCCCAAACACTCCAATTTGAAGGGGGCTCATCATGTTCTATTGGAAATTTAAAAAATTCGCCTGTTCTTATTTTAAGCCTCTCAGAAAAATTTTCTTCTTCAATGCCTAAATTTTCTTTTTCGATTAAAACTGGAACAATAGAATTAATATTTTCTCCTGTTTGGTCATGTAAGATTATCTTAATTTCAGCATTTTTTCCAGATTTAACATTAATATTTTTGAGTATTATTTCTAAGGAAGTAGGGATTTGCTTTAAAAGTATTTCATAGTTGTTAGAACCTTTGTTTGTTTTTGTATTGTCAAATCCTACCTCATAAGCATTTATATTTAAGTTGTATTTTCCTGCTTTAATTTTTTCAGGGAGAGTGATTTCTACAGAGTACATTCCATTTTTCATTGTTCCTTTTTGAAGAATATTTTCAGAAGATTTGTTTGAGAGAATTAATTCAATTTCTACAAATCCATCAGCAGGTTCTTTATTTTCTCTTATTATGTTTCCAGAGAGAGTTATTCTTTGTCCAGGTTCAAATTCACTATTTTCGCTGTTTGGAATAATAATTAGTGAATTAGAAATCTTAAATTCATTTGTTAAAAAATACTCTGTTCCAAGTGTCCCTTTTATTTTACATATTCCTGTGCTTTGTCCAACTATTTCTTTTGTTAGAACAAGTGAAGCCTCAATTCTTTCTTCTTCACCAGATTTTAGATTTATTCCGTTTTTATAAAAATTTATTTCTTTAGAACCACAGAGTAAATTCATATTGAATGTTCCTGAAATTCCAGTAATTGTTTTTGCTGTTACAGGTATTGTTACTGAATCGCCTAAATTATAGATTTCATTAGGCTGCTTATTTATTATAATCTCTGCTGATACAAATTGTCCAATAGCAAGTATAAATAATAGTGTTAGTATAATCTCTTTTTTCATTAAAATACAAATTAAGATTTATTTATAAACATTTGTAGAAGATACTATTTATTTTAAATACTCTTCAATTGTTTTTATAACTGCTTTTTCTGTAGTATTTTCATCTAATATTATGTTTCTATCTTTCTCATTTAAGAGGTATCCTAACTCTATTAGGACTGCTGGGCACTTTATTTCTTTTAGCATTAGGTAATCCTCTTTCATAACTACTCTATTTGGTATTGAAGCAATTTCTTCTAAATTTCTTGCAACAAGGTTTGCTAATTCTTTACCTTCATCATATCTCCAGTAGATTTCAGACCCGCTTATTGTTTTCCAGTTTTTAAAATCATTTAAATGCAAACTTAAAAATATGTCTGCATTTAACCTGTTTGCTAACTCTGGCCTGTACTCTATTGGGCAGGGGGTATTATTGTCTTTTCTTGTTAAAACTACATTATATTTTGTAGAGTCTAACATTTCTTTAATGTTTTTTGCTTTCTCTAAAACTATTTCAGCTTCTTTATAATCTAAGTATGTTTTTCCCCAGTCCATCCATTCTTTAACTCTATTACTCATTCCATGTCCAGGGTCAATTACCACTATTTTTCTGAAATCTTCTTCTGGACATTTTTTATTCTTTGGTGCTTGTAGTCCTTTGGTATTTATCGAATAAATAATTAGAATAATTGCTGCTGCTTTGAGAATTCTTTTAAAAGAATTATTTATTTTTTTTAAACTCATCTTTATTTTAAATTATTATTTCCTTTAAAAAAATTATTGTGTTTAATTTAAGCTGAGTCTTTATTTGGCTCATCTAAGATAATCCTTGGCTTAAGATTTTTTTTATGTTTAAAATCATTTATAGTCATTTTTTCTATTTTGTTTACCCATTGATTTAAGAATTCAAATTCTCCTTCTTTATTGATTCCCAAGTATAATATAGCATGAGTCTCTTCTATTTTATTTCCTTCTTTATCTTTTCCAGGAAATCTATATGTCCTGTAATTTTTATATTCATTTGGTTTCATATCTCTTGAAGTTACTAAAATCATTCCGGGTTTTAGTGTCCCATCAATTACTTTTTTCCTGAGGCTTTCATAGATTATAGAGTCATTTATAATTTCTTCTGGGTGGAAATTATATAAAATTTTATTATCATATTTTAAATCCCAAGCATTTGCAGGATTATACTCTTTTCCAAAAATCTTTTTTGCAGATAATCTTGCATATTTAGAGCATGAATTTGGATCTATTTTATAGTAAGGTATTTTTATTCCGTTTGTATTTTGCTCTTGCTTTTTTTCCTCAAATATTATCTCCTGCTCTTTTTTGAGAATTTCTTCTAGTCTTGATTTTTCATAAAACTCATATGCTTGATTTTCATAACTTAAATCTTTTTTAAGAAAGTTACCTCCAGTATAGATGCCTGAAGCTAGAGTAATCATCCCCGTTAGCGCCATTTTTTTTAATATATTTCCCATTTTATCACTACTTAATAGTTACAATATTTAAATGTTTCGATATATCCAGATATAATTGATTTTTTGAAAGATTTCTAAACCCTAAAGAAAAATTGTCTTTTTTTAAATATTTACAAATATCTTGTTTATTCAAAAATAGAATATTCGGGATCACTTGCAGCTTCTTCCATGCTGTTCACCTCCCGATAAAGTCATTTTTTTAGTTGATATTGATGTAATTATTTTCATGTGTTCTCTTAACAAAGATCCTTTAAAAGCTTTGTTGAACTTTAGTATATATTTTTATTATTTTTTTAATTTTATTTGAAAATTAGTTTTATAAACTTAAGATTCTTGTGAACTTTATGAAAATTTTAAACCTTCATGTAGATTATATAAAATTTAAACCCCTGAAAAAGGCATTAAAGAGCATTGAAGAGCTTCAGGATAAAGATAAAAAAGAAAAAGAGGTAAAAGAAGCTTTAGTTGTTTTAACTGCTGTTGAGAAGCAAGATTCAAATGTTTCTTTAGCAGTAAAAGAGCTTGTCAAAAATATTAAAGAGGTTGCCTCTCAAGTTAAAGCTAAAAACATTGTCCTTTACCCATATGCTCACCTGTCAAGAGACTTAGGAAACCCTGCAATAGCTCAGGAAATTTTAGAAAAAGCAGAGAAAGAATTAATTAAAGAAAAATTTAGTGCAGTAAGAGCTCCTTTTGGATATTATAAAGAGTTTGAATTAAAAGTTAAAGGACACCCTTTAAGTGAATTATCTAGGGAAATAAGATTTGATGAGAGTTCTAGTGGGGCAGTGGATAGAAAAGATATCTCTAAAAATCTTAAACCTGAAGTTTATGATTATAAACAATTGTTAAAAGAAATTTCAAAATCTAAATTAGATAGCTCAAAACTTATGGAGAATGACCACAGAATTTTAGGGAGACAAATGGATTTATTTAGTTTTTCTGAAGTTGCTCCTGGCATGGTTTTTTGGCATAATAATGGTTTAATTATAAGAAATGAACTTATTAATTTCTGGAGAGAGGAGCATAGAAAAGCAAATTATTTAGAAATTCAAACACCTCAAATTTTAGATAAGAAACTCTGGCAAATTTCAGGACACTGGGAAAAATACAAAGAAAATATTTTTCTTACAGAATATGAAAAGAGAACTTTTGCTGTTAAACCTATGAATTGCCCTGGAGGAATATTAGTTTTTAAAAACTCTCCAAAATCTTATAGAGATTTGCCTTTAAGAGTTGGTGAATTAGGTGTTGTGCATAGGCAAGAATTATCTGGAGTTTTAGGAGGATTGTTTAGAGTAATTCAATTTACTCAGGATGATGCTCATATTTATTGCACTGAAGAACAAATTGAGAGTGAACTTTCTAATGTTATCAGCTTAGTTGATTTATTTTATAAGAAATTTGGATTTAAGTATTCAGTTGAGCTTTCAACACGCCCTGAGAAAAGAATAGGGGATGATCGGATGTGGGATTTAGCTGAGAAAACACTTAAAAAAGTTCTTGAAAAAAGAAAAACTAAATTTAAAATTAATAAAGGAGATGGAGCATTTTATGGACCTAAGATTGACTTTCACTTAAGTGATTCCTTAGGAAGAACTTGGCAGTGCGGAACAATTCAATTAGATTTTGCACTTCCAGAAAGATTTGAGTTAGAATATATTGACAGTGCTAATAAAAAGAAGAGACCTATTATGATTCATAGAACAATTTATGGAAGTTTAGAGAGATTTATTGGAATGCTTTTAGAAAATAAAAATGGGAGGCTACCCGCTTGGCTTTCACCTATTCAAGTAAGAGTATTGAGCTTTACAGATAGAAATGTAAATTATGCTAAAAAATTTATTGAGAAAATGAAAGAAGAAGTAGGTGGTTTGAGGGTTGACTTTGACTTTGATCAAAAAACTGTTCAGTCTAAAGTTAAAAGTGCTGAAGAGATGAAAATCCCTTATATTATTGTAATTGGAGATAAAGAAGAAGAAGAAAAATCTGTTGCTGTCAGAGAAGGAGGAAGCAACACTATTAAAAAATTAGATGGAGAACAATTTATACTTAATTTAAAATCTAAACTTGAAAAAAGAGAGTAATTCTTATTCTTCTCTTAACCCTTCTTCTATTGCTGCTTTCTCTAATTTGTTTAGTATATTTTCTTTTCTTTCTATAATACTTTGTCTGTAAATTAATTCCCCGTATTGACTTATGATTTCATAAGGTAGATTATTCTCAGGATCTTTGTATAGCCCTTTTGCAGACTCCCAATTTAAATAGATTAAGTTTACATATGCATTTACTCCTGCATTTCTAAAATAATTGTTTTTTTTATTTTGTATTTTTTGTGTTCTTGGGCTTAATTCTTCTAGTATTTTTTTTAATTCTCTGCTCCTAGCTCTTGGTCCAACAATAAACCATTTACCTTTCTCGTTTTCAAGAATTTTCCCCCCAACTCTTATTCCCTCTATTTTCTTTCTAGCAGGTCTTGGTATTGACATACTATTTATTGATTTTTTTTGTTTATATTTATTTATATACTAAAATCTTATAAACTCTTAGGGGTATTTTTAAGTATGAATTTCCAATTTTATTTTGAGAAACTGATAGACTCTGAAGAATTTAAAAAATTTAAAAATGAAAATAAAGACGCTTTTTTTTGTTCAGCATTTATTTCAATAGATAAAAAAGGAAAAGATAGTAGTCAAAACATTGATTATTATTCTCCTTCCTTGGATAAAATGTTTAGCTTTAAGGTTAATAATGAAGTTAATTTTATTCCAGTAGAAGATTATGGAAAAGGATTTCACCCAGAGAAGATTTCAGATAATATAGAATTTGATTTTGAGTATGTTGAAAGGTTGATAGAAGGAGAGATGTTTGAAAAAAAAATAAAAAATAAGATTGAAAAACTTCTTTTAAGTGTACAAGCAAAAGATAAAAAAACTTATCTTTTAGGGACAATCTTTATTTCTGGACTAGGGTTGCTTAAAGTTAAGATTGATTTAGATGAGAAGAAAATTATTGACTTTGAAAAGATGAGCTTTTTTGATATGGTGAAGGTTGTGAAGAAATAATTAGTTTTAAAACTAAACCTTTGAAATGTAGGAAAACTTTTACCATACACTAGAAAATGTAGGGAAAATGTACGGTAAATAGAAAAAGATGTTTCTAATTATTTTTTTACTATAAAATTAATCATCATTTCTGAATTATGAGTAGATATTATTTTAAATCCTGCTGACTTGAATAAGTCATGTATTTCTTTTTCTTCAAATAAGTAATAGTATCTTTCCCCTTTATCTCTCCATTTGACTAATTTTTCTTTTCCCTTTTTTTGATTAAACCTTTTTGATTTAAAATTCCATACTCCTATAAGTGATTTTGAATTTGGCTTCATTACTCTGTATAATTCATTTACTGTTTTTTTATGATGCTTTTTAGGTAAACAGTGAAGCGAAGAAATTGAAATAGAGTAGTCAAAAAAATCATCTTCAAATGGGAGCTTTTTGGAAATGTCTTCTATGAAAAACTCTGCAGGTACTTTAATTCTTTTTGCTTTCTCTTTTGCGAGGTTTATCATTTTTTCAGAAAAATCAATAAGATAAATTTTGCTGTTTTTTATTTTCATTAAATGTCTTCCACTTCCAGAGCCTAAATCAAGGATATTCCCAGAACAAGATTTTAAAAATTTCTTACTTAGTTCTGATGGAATCTCTTTAAATTCATTCCATTCTTTTGCAATATTATTCCAAACTTCTCTTTGATTTTTTAAGGTATTTTCCATTTCACTTCTTAGTTGAGTTATTTTAATAATTTATTTATTAGTTAATAATTATTGTTTTTAAGCTAATTTAATAAAGTATTTATCCTATAGAATATTTATGATTAAAATAAAAAGAGTTTATAGTGAACCTAAAAAAGAAGATGGGTATAGGATTTTGATTGATAGACTCTGGCCTAGAGGCATCTCAAAAGAGAATGCTAAAATAGATTATTGGCTTAAAGAGATTTCTCCAAGCGATAAGTTAAGAAAATGGTTTTCACATGATCCTGCCAAATGGACTGTTTTTAAACAAAAATATAGAGGTGAATTGAAAGATAAAAAAGAATTGTTAGAATTAATTAAACAAATTGAGAAAAAAGAGAAAGTCATTACACTCCTTTATTCTGCAAAAGATGAGGAACATAATAATGCTCTTGCTTTAAAGGGGATGCTATAAAAAGTATTTTAATTGTTCACTCTTCAAACCTAATTAAACTAAAAAAAGGATATTTATTGAGTTTTTCTTTTCCATTGAATTTTGAAAGTTCCATTACAAACCCGCATCCTGTTACTTTCCCTTTTAGTTTTTCAATTAAGTTTATTACTGCCTCTGTTGTACTTCCTGCAGCAATAGTGTCGTTTATGATTAAAACTTTATTCCCTTGTTTAATTGCTTCATCATGTACCTCAATAGTGTCTTCTTTATGCCCTAAAGAGTAACTTTGTTTTATTGTTCCATAGGATAATTTTCCTGGCTTTCTTATTAATGCTACTCCTGCATTTAATTTTTCAGCTAAAAGTCCTGCAATCATAAATCCTTTAGATTCAATTCCTGCTATAACATCTATTTCAACATCCTTATATTTCTCATAAAACATTTCTACAACTTTTTTTAAACTTTCTTTGTCTTGAAGAAGTGTAGATATATCTCTAAACATGACTCCTTCTTTTGGGAAATTAGGGATTGTTCTTATTTTTTCTTTTAACTTTATTACTTCTTGCTCTTTTGAGAAAGAATTTATTGTGTTGACTAATACTTTCTTTAATTTTTCTGTGTTTTTTTTCTTGATTTCTTTTATTTCATACCATTCTATTGGTTTTTCATCTTCTTTCCAGCAATCATAATCTGTTGATACTCCAATTACAGCAAAAGGTATTTCTGCTTCATTTGATAAAATTGCTTCTGGAGAAGTGGACATGTTAATTATGTCTGCATTCCATTGCCTAAATAAATTGCTTTCTGCTTTTGTTGAGAACCTTGGGCCCTCAATTGTTATAACTGTAGCTTTTTTATGAAATGGGAAGTTTAATTCTTTACAACTTTCAATTAGTTTTTTTCTTAGTTCTTCTGAAAACGGATTTGACATTTGTGTGTGTATAGGGCCAAACTCAAATTTATCAAAAAAAGTAGTTTCTCTGTGTTTTGTGAAGTCAATAAACTGATTTGGAATAATAAAGTCTCCCCTTTTTATTTCTTCTCTTAATGAACCTACAGCAGTTGTAGAAATTATAAATTTACATCCTTCTGATTTTAAAGCAAAGATGTTTGCTTTGTTATTTACTCCTGTTGGAGTAATTTCGTGTTTTAACCCGTGCCTTGATATTATCATTACATCAATGCTTCCTATTTTTCCTATTATTAGTGGAGAAGAGGGTTTTCCAAAAGGGGTTTCAATTTCTTTTGTCTTATAATTTTCTAAAATATCTGGGTTTTCAAGACCAGAGCCCCCAATTATTCCTATTTTCATATAACTCTAATTTAAGAAGATTTTATAAGTATTTTTGGTTTTGAGAATATACATGGATTATTTTAAGGATAATAAAATTCGTAAGCCCACTAAGAGTGTTTCAGGGATAACACCTGTAGCAGTTATGCTGCCTCCTCGGAAATGTCAACATGGAAACTGTATTTACTGCCCTTCAATGGATGTCCCTCAAAGTTATACTCCTAAATCTCCTGTTGTTTTAAGAGCTAAATCTTTAGATTATGATGCATATAAGCAAGTTGTTAGCAGAATTAAAGCATTTAAGGCAATGAATCACCCAACAGATAAAATTGAATTGATTATTATGGGAGGGACTTTTTTAGAATATCCTAAAAAATTTCAATATAATTTTATTAAAGGACTTTATGATGGATTAAATAATAAAATTTCAAAAAATTTAAGTGAAACTAAGAAGATAAATGAGAAATCAGAGCATAGATGTGTTGCACTTTGCATTGAAACTAGACCAGATGTTTGTTGTGAATTTATTGATAGGATAAGAGAGTTTGGATGTACCAGAGTTGAGCTTGGAGTTCAATTAATAGATGATAAAGTGTATAAACTAGTTAAAAGAGGACACACAATTAAAGAAGTGGTTTTAGCTACAAAGTGTTTAAGGAATGCAGGGTTTAAAATAGGGTATCACTTAATGCCTGGGCTTCCTGGAAGTAATTTTCAAAAAGATTTAAGATTATTTAAAAAGATTTTTTCTGATGAAAGATTTAAACCAGATCAGGTTAAAATTTATCCTTGTCAAGTGCTTCCTAATTCAGAATTAGAAAAACTTTATTGGAGAGGAGAGTATAAACCATATACTCAAGAAGAAACTCAAAAACTTTTAATTGAAATGTTGAAGATTATTCCAAGATATTGCAGAGTTATGAGAGTTATGAGAGAGATACCTTTAGAGTATTTAGTTGCAGGAAGCAAGAATATTGGATTGAGAAAAGATATTGAAGAAGAATTGAGAAAAAAAGGAGTTAAGCTTAAGGAGATTAGATACAGAGAAGTTGGTTTTAATAAAAATAATAATTTGAGCTTAGATTTAAAATTAAATAAAACAAAATACTCTGCTTCTAATGGAAAAGAGTATTTTTTAGAAATTGTAAATAAAGACGATATTTTGTTTGGATTATTAAGATTGAGGGTCTTTAATAAAAATGCGATTATAAGAGAGATTCACATTTATGGACAGAGTTTAAAACTGGGTGAAGAAGGAAAAGAACAAGGGCAACAGCATACTGGATTAGGAAAATGGCTAATAGAAGAAGCTGAAAAAATTGCTAAAAAAGAAAAATGTGGAAAGATTAAAGTTATTTCTGGTGTGGGAGTTAGAGAATATTATAGAAAATTAGGTTATGAATTGGAAGAAAGTAAAGAAAAAGGAGAATATATGGTAAAGGAATTATAGTTTAATTTTTCCTTCTTGCCAATCTTTTAAGATTGCCCTTGCAGAAGCATCTTCATTTATTTTTCCACCTTTTTTTAGAAACCCTTTTCTTTTTCCAAATTCTTCTAAAAGAGTCTCAGGATTAGATTTTGCATTAATTTTGTAGTGTTTTTCTAAAACACCTGGGTATTCCTTCATAATCATCGAAATTACTATTTCAGGTTCTTTAACTTGGCTGTAACTTCTTGCACCTAATTTAGTGTGTCTTGATATTTTTTCTTTATCTTGTTGAGAGTATTCACTTTCAGGTATTATTCCAGGAGAGTCCATTAGTACAATGTTTTGAGAGAGTTTTATTTTTTGCATACCTTTTGTGAAACCTGCATCAGAGCCTACTCCTGCTGAACTTTTTCCTATAAGCGAGTTTATTAGGGAGCTTTTGCCTGTGTTGGGGTATCCTATTATTCCAACAATTATTTTAGGGTATTCATCTGATTTTTTTTCAATTTTCTTTGCTTCTATTTTTATTCTGTCTCTTAATTGTTTAGTCCCTTTTCTGTTTGTAGCAGAAACTAGGACATATGGCAATATATTTTTTGGAGCATTAAAATTAGCTGAATTAATTAAATCTGATTTATTTAAAACATAAATTATTTTTTTATTTCTCTTTTTTATTTCTTGTTCTAATTCTTTGTTTCTGGTTTCTTGTATAAATCTTGCATCTAGCACTTCTAAGATTATATCTGAATCTTGAATTATCTTTCTTGCTAAAGTAGGATATTTTCCTCTTTGTTTCCTTATATTTTGTATTTTTCCTGTGTGTCTTGAAGAAAAACTATATCTTATTCTCATGATTAGGTTAATGAATAGGGGTTTAAAAAACAGTGTGGCACAGAAGTGGGGTAGAAAATAGTCTTGGAATTGAGGATTCTATTATTGTTTTACTTAATTAGAACTATTTTATGTGATTTGGCTGAGCGCCCCGACCGAACAAAGGGCTAGTGTGGGACTTTAGTGAGAGTCTGTTTTTGCCTTTGTTTTTCATTGGTGTTGTGTGTGGTGGGGGTGATTTATAAATCTTGTAGAGAAGAAACATATAGAAAAGAACAGGTGACTACATTTTTTGTTATTTATAAATACCTAAAGGGGAATATTTAAATAGTATATACTAAGTATATACCCATGGAGGAGAGAATAATAAGGCAAGTAACTGAAATAGGGAATGGTGCTCACATTTTTGCGCCAAAGGAATGGTTGGGAGAAGAAGTTATCATAGTAAGAACTCCAAAGAAAAATCCAAAAGAAGAGATACTAAAAACAATTTATCCTTATTTAGATAAAATTATTGCTGTATTCTTATTCGGGAGTTATGCAAGAGGCGAACAGGAAAAGGATTCAGATATTGATTTATTTATAATTTCAGATGAAAAGTTAAAAATTAAATCAAAAGGTATGGATATAGTTGTTATACCTGAAGAAAAAATAGAAATAGCTAAGAGAATTAACCCAATTTTATTTTATTCGATGTTAGAGGAAGCAAAAGAAATAATAAACCCCTCCTATTTGAAAAGACTAAAAAAAGAGAAGATAAATTTCAAATATTTTAGAAATTTCTTGGAAGAGACAACTAAATCAATATGTTCAAGTAAGGAAATAATAGAAATGGATAAAAAACTTAAAAATAAAACATCTTCAGCTAGTATCATCTATTCATCTATCTTAAGACTTAGAGGGATTTTTATTATTAATCTTCTTTTAAAAAACAAAAAATATTCAAAAAAAATATTCAAAGAATGGGTTGTTAAAAATTCTAAAGTGGATTATGACAAGGCATATGAGATTTACAGAGCAATAAGAGACGATAAAGAAATAAGCCAAAGAATCTCAATAGAAGAAGGAGAATCTTTGCTTTCAATGCTCATAAAAGAAACAGGAGATCTTTCAAAAAAGATAAAATAATATGAAAAGAAAAAAGAGACTTGAAAAAGGAATTAAATCTTTAAAAGAACAGATTGAAATTCATGAAGAGAAAAAAAGGCAGGCAGAAGAGGCAGATATACTCGAATTAGTTGGTTATTATGAAAAAGAGATACTCTCCAAGGAAAAAGATATGAAGAAAAAGAAAGAACTTCTGGATAAACAATAAATATTTTCTACCGGTGTTGTGTATGATGAAGGTACTTTATAAAATCACGCGACAACAGAAAGGTGACAGAAGAACAGATGATAGAAAAATTTAAATAATTTTATTTAATCTTATTAAACATAATTTAACGGAGTTTAAGATGGTATTAAAGACATTTAATTTAGATAATGAAACTTATGATAAATTTTCTGAGTTTTGTAAAGAGAATGGATTAAGCATGAGCAAACAAATTGATATTTTTATTAAGGCTCAAATTGAAGAGAGTACAAAAGTTAGAGAAGAATATCTAAAGAAATTAGAACTCATTAGGAAAGGGAGATTTATTAAAGCTAGAAGTACTGAAGATTTTAATAAAAGGTATTCTTAATTAAAGTTTCTGTAGGAAATCTGTTTGCTTTAGTTGGCAGATGAATTGTGCTATATATTTATTTCTAGAAGTATTGTAAACAAAAGTAGAACAAGGTTCTGCTTGGAAGAAAGGTAAGAAAAGAGAAGTATTGGATTATGTTATTGATAAAGCAAAAAAGGAAAAATGTGATATAGTTGTTTGGAGATATGATAGGGCTTTTAGGAATAGGAAAGATTTTTTTATTTTTATGAAAGAGATGTTTGAAGTTTATGGGATTAAGGTTTATTCTGTAAAAGAACTAAGCATCCTTTCTCTTTGGAATATGCTGGATAAATCTTATTCAGAAGACCCAGCTATAAATGGGTTTATCAAAGGAATATTCAAAACATTATGGGATTTCCTTATTCAACAAGCAGGAGAAGAAGCAGAAGAAGAAAGCACAAAGAAATCTCAAAGAGTTAAACTTGCAGTTAGAAAGGAAGAAGGACAGAAAACTAAATCTTATAAAAATAATCTTTGGGGAAGAAAATCCTTAAATCAAGAAGTTGTTAGCAAGATAAAACAATTAAGAGAAAAAGGAAAGAGCATAACACAAATATGTAAAGAAGTTTCTTACTGGGATAAAAATAATAATAGAAAGTTTGTTTCAAGAGCAGTTGTTCATAAAATCATACATCAAATTGATTAGTTGAAATTTTCGTTTTTATGGTTGTTCATCAATTAGTCAATTAAAGAACAAACATTTTGTAAATATGAATTTATCTCTAGGATTTATTTAAAATGTCATTTAGTTATTGAGTATATACAAAAAATAGGGTTTTTACCATAATAGATTGTATATACATATATTAATATATTAACCCAAAAATTTTCCATTTCCTATATATTTAATTTTAAATGAATTTTTTTGGAGGAGTATTCTTAAAATAATCCTTTTTAGAACCCTCCCTAGTTGATAACAAACATTTTAATATTAATAATTATACTAAAGAAAATGGAAATAATATCTTTATTTTCAGGTTGTGGGGGGCTAGACCTAGGATTTAGAAATGCTGGTTTTAGATTAGTCTTTGCTAATGATATTGACAAAGATGTATTAGAAACATTTGAGAAAAATCATAATCACCCTATAGATAGTAGGTCAATTATAAAGATAAAATCCGAGGAAATTCCAGATGCAAAAGGAATTATTGGAGGACCACCTTGTCAAAGTTGGAGTTTAGGGGGAGCTATGAGAGGAATAAATGATAATAAAGGTAAATTATTTTATGAATATTTAAGAGTTTTAAGAGATAAAAAGCCATTATTCTTCCTAGCTGAAAATGTTTCAGGAATTATTTCAAAAACGCATATTGGGGAATTTCAAAAAATAATAAACGAATTTGAAAAATTAGATTATAATGTTTCATGGAAACTTTTGAATGCAAAGGATTTTGGTGTTCCCCAAGAAAGAAAAAGAGTAATAATTATAGGATATAGAAAAGATATTAATAAAAGATTTGATTTTGATAAATTAAAAGAACAAAAGATAATCTCCTTAAAAGAAGCTCTTAATGGACTTCCAGAACCAAAACCTGCTAAAGACAAAAATAAACCTAATGATAATATAACTGTTACAAATCATGAATATATGAATGGAGGATTTTCAACGATTTATATGAGTAGGAATAGAAGAAAAGAATGGGATGAACCTTCATTTACTATTCAAGCAGGTGGAAGACATGCACCCCTACATCCTTCATCTGATAAAATGATTAATGTAGGAAAAGATGAATGGAAATTTGAAACAGAAAATCCAAAATATAGGAGATTATCTGTTAGAGAGTGTGCAAGAATACAAACCTTTCCAGATGATTTTGTGTTTTATTATAATAATATTGCAAAAGGTTACAAAATGATAGGTAATGCTGTTCCTGTTAAACTGGCAGAAGTTTTAGCAATACAAATAAAAGAAGACTTAAAAGAAATTATTTAATTTTTAGAGATTTTCTCAATTTCAATAACATCTTCTATGTTTTGACATATAACATCAAATTTAACACTTGTATTTAATTTACTATTTTTGATGAAATATTCGCTTGCTGTATGTAATCTAAAAGTAATCTTCCAATTATTATCTAATTCCATAAGAAAAGTTGTTAAAGATTTGTCTGCAGGATATGTAATATTAAACTTTTTAGGCAATTTTATCTTTTCAAAATGCTTAATTAAGATATAATCCTCTTCATTCTTTATAGTTATAAAGTTGGTTTTCCCTGTTAAAAACTGAAAAAATGATTTTAAATTTTCTTCTTTTTTTAGATGTTCATTCATAAAAGAAATTACTAGTTCAATTAGTGGTTTATAGACATTTTTATCAATAAATGAAAAATCTATTTTCTTGAGTTCATTAAATTTGGTGGATTTAGGAGATAATTTTATTGCTTTTTCCTTAAAGTTATTCCAAATAATATTATGTTGTTTAATATACTCCTCTTTTATCTTTGTATCATTTATTCCACATTGTTCTGGTAATCTTGGCAATCGTGGATGTTTCAAAGCATTATGATGATGTTTTACAGATATATCTTTTTCAAATATTTGTTTATTTTTTGTTATATAAAGTTTAATATCTGTAACATCTCCTTCAATCCCTGCACTATCAGGCAATCTATCTAAATTTAATTCTTGAATTTTATCTAACCATTTTTCTTTATCAATCCATTTAATAAAGGTTTTAGAGCATTTGGTAAAATTTTCTTGTAATTCTTTTGATAAACTTTCAAAATAATATTTATCTTTCTCTCTTTTCTCTTCTGTTCTTTTTGTTAATTCAACTGAAATTTTATTAGAAATACAATATTTAACAATCTCCTCAATTATTTTATATTCTAAAGCTCTTCCAGTGTCATTAGAAACTGAACTGGTCATATCTTTCCCTCTTTTTCCATTAAGTATTATAGGGTTTAACTGATTTAAACATTTCTGTGCATAAGTAAAGTTTAAATATTTATATTCTATGTATATCTTATGGGATTGGGGCGGATAAAATTAACTCTCTTTTTGTTTTTGTTCTTATTCTTGTTAAATTTTATTTATGCATTAGATTGCCAGTATACAGATAATAATCGTTATGAAAAAGATGTGAATGTATTTTATGAAGGAGGTTCTAAATTAGGTTATAATCTCTTGGAAATTAAGGATATTACACAAGGATTTTCTGGAAGTCCTATGTCGTTTAAAGTATATAACAACTATAATTCTGAAATAAATGTAACAGTAAAATATCTCTTTAATGGTGCACTTAATTCTTTTAATCATTTAATTGTTGCGGCAGGAGGATATTCCCCTGTTACCGGTCCTTCTTCACCCGGTCTTGATGTTGATAGTATATACTTTGAAATTCACACTACAAATTTAGAAGCAAAAAGAGAAACAACTACTGTTGATAATTATACTTGTGAAGAATGTCCTTCTGGAAGCGGGATAATATGTTTGAATGATGGGGTATCTTGTAATAGTTCAATTCAATGTGGAGGAGGAAATTGTGTTAGAGGATATTGCTCAAGGTCAAAAGCTTGTTATCATAATGATTGCCAATGTAATTCAATTACAGAATTACAGTGTAATGATAATACTAGTTGTGTAACAATAAAATCAAAAAATTTAGGAGAAAAACCTATATGTAGAATTGAAGAATGTGCTACTGGTTATATTAATACTAATACCGGAGCTTGTGCTTTAAAAAATGGTGAGAATTGCTCAACTAATGATGCTTGCGCTTCTGGGAATTGTAATCCGGCAAGGATTTGTGGAGAATTTAGAGGTTGTTTAGCTGGAGAACAATTATGTAACTCTTCTTGTTTAACTCCTTCCATAAAACAAATAGGAGAAGCTTATACTTGTAATTGGGAATGTGTAAATGGGACAATAGCTTGTGATGGTTTTTGTAGATGTGTGTCTTGTAAAAAAGCTAATGAAGAATATTATTGT
Source organism: Candidatus Woesearchaeota archaeon (assembly GCA_964418095.1). Lineage (GTDB taxonomy): Archaea > Nanobdellota > Nanobdellia > Pacearchaeales > GW2011-AR1 > MWBV01. The sequence continues at coordinate 4,965 of CAYQKM010000006.1, read as the reverse complement.
CAAGAAGAATGTAAATCTGGTATGGGCAAGAATGGAGTTTGTAAATGGAATGTAAAAGAATGGGTTTATTTCTGGGTAATTTCTATAATTGTTGTTTCCCTGATTGTTTGTTATTTTGTTGTTTATAAGAGAAGAAAAGAAGAAGAGAAATTAAGAAATTTAAAAAAAGATAAAGAAAAAATTGATGATGACATAAATAAATCAAATATAAGATTAAAGCTTTTAAAAGAAGAAGAAGAGAAAGGTAATGAAAAAATTAGCAGTTTAAAGGAAAAGATAAAATCTGCTGATAAAGAGGCAAAAGTTATTTTAGAGGAGAAATTGAAAATAGAGGAGGATAATCAGAAAGAGAGGATAGAACAAATAAAAAATACAAGAAAAAAAGTTGATGAAGAATTGGAAAATCTTGGTTCAAAGATTAAAGCTAGAGATGAGATGGCTAATAATGAAAGTGAGAATACTAAAAGAGAGATAGAAGCAGCATTAGATAAATATGAGAGAATTTATGGGAGAGAAAAGATATACTATGATAAAGAAACAGGATATCTTAAATTTAAAAGTAATGATAAAGACCTTCATAGATATATCTACAAAAATAAATTTAATCTTTTAGATAATCAACATATTCATCATATTGATAAAGATAAGCTCAATAACGAAATCTGGAATTTATTAGCTATTGATAATAACATACATTTTGGATTTAATCACGGCAAGGTTGATTTTAAGGATTGGAAATCTGGAATAGAACAATTAAAAAAACAATTAGGATATGGGACAAAAAATAATCCATTTCCAGAACATATACAAGAAAAAATAAGAGAAATTGAAAAATAAAAATAAATTCTTACTCCTTTCTTATAGCCAAAACTCCGTCGTTGAGTTTCACGAGTTTTTCAAGCAGTTTTTTGAATTTGTCCACTTGAGTTTGACTTCCTTCAACAAGACCTTCAAATTGAACTTGAATTACATCTGGGTTTTTTTGTTTTACCATTTTTTATAACCTCCTTTTATTTGGTCGTTATAAACTGCTTTTTCTTACTTAAAAATCTTATTAATATCTCGTTTGAATAATCCAAATATTTATAGATTAGTTAATATTTGATTTTCTATGAAAGAAATGAGTAATGGAGAAAAAGCAATCAAGGGAGTTTTGGATAAATATAATATTGATTATGTAATGGAATATCCTCTGCTAATAAAAGAACAGAAAGACGGAGATATTGAGAGATTAAGGATTTGGTATCCGGATTTCTGGCTTCCTAAATATAGCATAATCATAGAGTTTTTTGGACTGATGGATAATCCTGCTTATGCAAAAGGAAAAGAAGATAAGATTAAAGCATATAAGAAATTGGATATTGACTGTATTCCTGTTTATCCTAAAACTATACAGGGAGATTTGAAATCTTATCTATTAATTCATATCAAGCAGTTGATAAATGAAAAGGTCAGACATTTTGAAAATAGAAATAAAAATGGTCAGTAGTATTGAAGAGATAAAAAAGATAATAGAGAAAAACAAAATTACTGGAGTTGATGAAGCATTTGAAAAGGTATCTGAAGAAGCAAGAAATATCCCAAATATTAAGGATAAAATAAGACAGGTTTTTATTGCGAGAGGACAAGTTCTTGAACTATCTACAATTATAGAGGTTTCATTTAATGAGCTTCTATCTAATGTGTGCGATGAAAGAAATCCCGAAAAAGATGACTTTATGCCAAAGGCAAAACGTGTTGAAGAATTAATGTTAAGAGATTTTTCAGATATTAGTAAAGAACAATTTGAAATGTTTCAAGATTTTGTTAGTTTGAGAAATATTTTTGCACACGTCCCTATAAATTGGTTTTCTCAAGAACTAGAATTTAATTGCGAAGGATATTATGAGAGATATTTTAAAAGAAATGTAAAATGGAAGGAATTTTCTTTTGCTATTAATTATTTTGCTAATATATGTAATAATACTATTGAACTCATTAAGAACTTTGTTAAGTTATTTGTAGCCAAAAGGAGATTGACAGAAGAAATCAATAAAGCACTCTTTGGAGATATACCAAAAGAAATGATAGATAAGATAATGGATTTTGCTGAAAAGCAAGGACATCCAGATTTAAATTTTGGTAATGAAAATAAATAAAAAGATTTATAGATTAGCAGTTCTTACTAAATTAAGAGGAAATTATATGGTAAAACTGACTTTCTGGGAAGAATTTTCTATTGAAATTGTTATTGCTGTTATTGTTTATTTTCTGATAAGAAATTATATTGATACCACTTCCTGGGCTTTATGGGTCTGGATAGTTGTCCTAGTCGTTTATTTTGGGATATCAAATATTGTAGTAAAGTTAATCAAAAGAAAAGAGGTTTTAGATGAAGAAGAAAGGATAAAAAAGGAAAAAGAGAAGAAATCAGCAGAGAGAATGGATAAAGCATTTAGTAGTGTTGGAAAATGGGCTTCTAAACCAAACTGGGCTAATAAATCATTTAGTTCAAGGAAATTGTTATGGATTATCTTAATTATTATAGGGTTGGTAATTATAGCATCAATATTGATTGCTTTGTTTCTCGCTTAAGGAGATATAAACACGAATAGAAATATTCTACGCCCCGACCGGGATTCGAACCCGGGTCACGGCCGTGAAAGGGCCGCATTCTTGGCCTCTGAACTATCGGGGCTTATTATGTGTCTGGTTGCACTGGGAGTTTAGGTTGAACTCCACATTTCTGTGAGTCCCTGAACTATTAGGGCTTATCCAGAACTTCAAAATAAAAGATAAATTCACTTTTTAAAGATAACTAAATGAGCCTACTCGGATTTGAACCGAGGACCCCCGCCTCTCTTAGATTTTCTTTCAGTTTTTCTGTGAGAGATACAATCCATTTTGGAATGTAATCATATAAGAGCGGTGCTCTAACCAGGCTGAGCTATAGGCTCGTTTTTATTTCGAACCTACTTTCAGAATGGTTTGTGCATAAGCACTCTAACCAGGCTGAGCTATAGGCTCGTTTTATTACTTTCAAACAAACTTTTAGAAATTTATAAGTCTTGTTATTTTGTTTGTTTTGTTAATTATCTTATTGTTTTTAATATGTTTTGTTAATTATTTTTTATGCTGTTTAGTTATTTTTTTTAAGATATATTCCAAATTATTATTTTTATTTTTGCTTAATAATTTTATCTTACATTTTTCCTACATTTTAGATGTACGGTAAAAATTTTACTTACATTTTTCTCGATAATAAAAAGGTTTATAATACATTTAAATTTAATATATCTATGAAGAAAAGAGTGGTGGTAACTGTAGTGTTTTATTGTGCATTATTTTTAATCAATTTTGTTTATTCTGCACCAATTTCTGAAGATTTACACCTAAATATTCAAACAACTTATTCAAACGGAACAATTAGACCAGGAACATTTAATTTTGTATTTAATATTTCGAAAAATTCTGGGTGTAATAATATTATTTATTCAAACTCTGCAACCCTAACAACTGACTCAAGGGGAATTATTTCATATTATCTGCCTAATGTTTCTTTGGATTATTCAGAACAATATTATTTATGTTATTATAGAAATAATGTTTTAATAGAGTCTTCAAAAATTGCGAGGTCTCCTTATTCATTTACTGCTAAAAATGTTAATCTAAGTGGAGTTATCCCAGATGCTAATTTTTATTTGATTGGATATAATATGAGTGCATCTTACTATTTTGGAAATGGTAGTTATCTTGTTGATGTTAATGATACTTTAAAGCAATTGAATTGTGCAGATAAACAGGTTATAAAATGGAGCTCTTCTTTAGGGAAGTGGTACTGCTCAAATGTTTCTGACCAAGGAATAGGAGACATAGATGCAGTATTTACAGACAATATTTATTTAACTGGAGGACAGCCAAGTGGAGAAGTCAACTTAACTTTTAATGAAACTAAATTAAATCAAACAATTGATTCTAAGATACAATCAAATAATAATTCTTTTTTTAATTGGATTAGCAGTTTAATAAATTCAATTGGAAATTGGAGTGCAGATAAAATTAATTATTACACTAAAGCTGAAATAGGTTCTATAAATAACTCAGTTACAAACTACATAGAAACTACAAATGAATCTATCTTTAATTATGTTGATAGCAATTTTATGCGAGCAGGGGTTGGGAATTTAACTGTAAATAACACTGAGAATCTTGGAGGATATGGTAGCAATTTTTTTATGCCACTGAATAAATCTGTTTATGGTGATTTTGATTTTAATAGAGGGTGGTTAAACGGGGGCTTAAGTATAATTGATGGAAATATTTATGCTCAGTCTGGATACTTTTACAATATTAGCTCTTTGGAAGTTTTAAACCTGAATATTAATGGGTCTTTGTTGCCATATAAAGGATTTGATAGTCAGTTTGATCTGGGAAGTTCAAATTTGAGATGGAAAAACTTATACCTTGGAGGGCAAATTAATGCTGTTTCTTTGAACTTAAGTGGGGGCTTAGTTGTGGCGGGAGTGAATATCCCAGAACTAATTATGAATAACAATGAATCTCTAAACAATTTTATATCTTACACAAATGGAACTATGAAACAATATGTTGATGCAATGGTTCAAGCAGGACATTATAATAATACTTGGATAAATCAAACAATTTACAATAGAACATTTATTGATTCAATGAATCTCTCTCTGAACAACTTCATAACCTACACGAATGGAACTATGAAACAATATGTTGATATTCAAAATACTTCAATGAAGAACTATGTTGATCAAAAATATATTGAAGGAATCTACAATGACACTTGGATAAATCAGACAATTTACAATAAAACATTTATTGATTTAATGAATTCATCTTTGAACAACTTCATAACTTACACAAATGGAACTATGAAATCCTATGTTGATATTCAAAATACTTCAATGAGAAATTATGTAGATTTCATGAATACAAGCCAGAACAACTTCATAA
>CAYQKM010000005.1:45372-62277 GCA_964418095.1 Candidatus Woesearchaeota archaeon | reverse complement strand
ACTTCATACTTATCTTGCTCATTAACATATCCTCTTACAATAATAAAAATAATTAAAGCCAAACATAATATTAAAAATCCAATTGATAGATTAATAGTTAGTCTTGATAATTCCCCTCTTTTCTGCATAAAAGTATAAGGATAAGAGGTTTAAAAACTTAATTAGATATATACAAAGATTGTTTCTTAACAATTATTTAAAAAAAAGGAAATACTAAGTTTAACACTGAGCTGAAGTAGATGTTCCAGCAGTATATCCGAATCCAGGACTATATGCTGTTGCAGATAATTGTAATTCGCAAGCTTTAGGGACATTTCCATCACTAAATGCTCCGCAAATAGTCTTCAAATATGATGCAGGATCTCTAGCACTATTAGAAGTTACACCATTAATAATTAGTGTTGGACTTCCGCCTATTCCATAAATTTCATTAAGTTTAGCATCTATATTAAATAATGGATAATATCCACTCAACCATTTACTTTGATCATTCTTATTCTTTGAAATTTCAAATTCTTCATCTGTTTTTAATACACAAGCATTAAGTTTATTCTTATCTATTTTAGCTTCTTTCAAACATGCTTCAGAATCTTCTGCAGTGCCTGTTTTTCCTAAGAAGCATTTTAAGTATGGAAGTAATTTAGTATTTTGCTCTTTCTGTATACAATACTCTCTTGTCTGCTCTTCAACCTCTCCTGCTGAAGGGTGCATTACATAGTATACAAATCTAAGATTAAATTCAATACTATCTCCTAAAACTTCTAATGCAGGAATAATTCCTTTTTCTGCTTGTGTTCCATATGGACAGTGGCTCATAACAAATAAATCCACAACAGGTTTAGAAGATTTAGGGATTTCTTGAACCTTAATATTAGTATCAGTATCAGAATCTTCAGGTATGTCTTTTTCTTTCAAATCAATTAAATAATAAGGTTCAATAACATATTTTCCATCCTTAGTTACATAAAAAGGGACCTCTTCTCCACCTATATCTAATGTAACCAAATAAAAAGTACCCTCTGTCTTAACACTTGAAACTTTACTATTAAGTCCATGAGAGTTTGCAAATTCAACAAGATTTTTCCCTGCTTTATTCGCAGAAATACTTTTACCAGTAATATTAAATGCATTAGTAAAAACTAAAAGAACAACTAAAAGGATTAAAACAATAGTTGAAATTATCCAAGGCATATCTCTCATACCCTTCTTTTTACCTCTACTTACATGAACAAAATTTTCTTGTGGAATATTTTCCATTTTAAAAAGAATAATAAACCCTTTAAAAATATTGTGGTTATTTAACCCATAAAATCTCAAAATAAAAACAAACAATTAAAAATTGAAATTACTTAATGAATAAATGGTTTATGAAATTGTAACAGGAAGAAATATTTCAGACAAAAAAAATTTTGGAGACAAGGGATTAGCTTATGTTGGAAAAGGTTTTGTTAAGATGGGGCAATACACTTCTTTAAGTAATAAAATATTTATGGATGTTGTAAGGAGCCACGTTGTTTTAGTTGCTGGTAAGAGGGGAAGTGGTAAAAGTTACACCTTGGGAGTTCTTGCAGAAGAATTATCCAACTTGCCAAAAGAAGTCTCACAAAACATAGCCTCACTTATATTTGACACAATGGGAATCTATTGGACAATGAAATATCCTAATGAAAAAGACAAAGAACTTTTACAGGAGTGGGGATTAAAGCCAAAAAACCTTAAAGTTAAAATTTTTGTCCCATATGGTTTTTATGATGACCATATTTCAAAAGGAATACCTGCAGATGAAAGGTTTGCTCTTGATGTTGGTGAAATGACAGCTGAGGATTGGATATTAACATTTGGATTAAACATTATAGATCCTGTAGCTGTTCTTATTGAAAGAGCAATCTCAAAACTTAATCTAAAAAAGAGCTTTGATATAGAAGATGTTATTAAAGAACTTGAAAAAGATGTAAAAACTGAAAGAGAAGTAAAAAATGCTGCAGTTGCGTTGTTTGAAGCAGCAAACACTTGGGGAATTTTTTCAAAAAAAGGAATCTCTCCAACAAAGATAACAAATCTAGTAAATGCCGGGACAACAACTGTTTTAGATTTAAGTATATATAATTCAGTAGGAAGCTTCAACATAAGGGCATTAGTCATAAGCTTAATCTCAAGGAAATTATTTAATCAAAGAATGAGTGCAAGAAAAAAAGAAGAGATAGACGCTGTGTCAAAAGGTTTGAGTATGTCTTATTTTTCTGAAAAAAAAGAAACCCCTTTAGTCTGGCTATTTATTGATGAAGCTCACGAGTTTCTTCCACTTGAAGGAAAAACAATTGCAACAGATGCACTCACTCAATTACTAAGAGAAGGAAGGCAACCTGGAATCTCAGTTGTGCTTGCAACTCAACAACCCGGACAAATACATAGAGATGTCATGACTCAATCAGATATTGTAATTTCACACAGAGTAACTTCAGCAGCAGATTTAGAAGCACTTAATCAAATAATGCAGAGTTATCTTTTAGAAAGTATAAGACAATATATGGATGATCTACCCTCTTTAAAAGGTTCTGCAATAATTCTTGATGATAATTCTGAAAGGATTTATCCAATGAGAGTAAGACCAAGATTTACCTGGCATGGAGGAGAGGCTCCTACTGCATTAAAAGCAGATAAAAAACTCTAAAAATATAATCCAATAAAGAACAGCACCACAAGGTTTTTAATACCTTAAACATAGAAAAAGAAATGGAAATAAATTTAGAATACTTAAATGAGTTTTGTGAATTTTATGGAATTTTCTCTAAAAAGTATTTAACAGGAAGACAAAAATCACTTGTTAATTATCACTTTGGAGTTCCTATTGGGAAACTAAACAAAGCTAAAATAACCAATATAAATCAATTAGAAAAAGCAATAAATGAATTTGGAAAAACACCCTCAGATGCAGATAAAGATTCTGATAAAGAGTTTAGAGAAATAAACAACATGATTTATAATCCTAATCAAATCTAATCTATTTTAAAATCAACTCTAATTCTAATTTTATAAGGAGCTATTTCTCCTGCAGATTTAATATTTAATATTTTTATTTTCTTTTTAGATTCTAGTGCTTTCTGCTTTATCTTCTCAACAACCGCATCACTTTCATCTACTTTACAAAAATCATAGTAAAATACCTTTGTGCCTTTTTTACTTAAACTAAATGCTTGCTCAAGAAAGCTCTCTTTAAGGTTAGGTCTAGGCATAATAATAAAATCAAACTTCTTTTTTTGTTCTTTTAATTTAATAGCAACTTTTTTTATGTCCCCATTTACAAAATTAATTTTATTTTGAACATTATTTAAAGTAGCATTTAAAAGAGCATATTTATTTGCCTCCCTATTTAACTCATTAGAATAAACTTCTTTAGGATTAGAGTTTTTTGCTATAACTATTGAAAAAGGGGCAACACCTGCAAACATTACTAAAACACTTGAACCTTTTTTAATAGCAGAAGAAATCTCTTTCCTCTCATTGCTTAATCTTGGAGAAAAGTAAGTTGTATCTATATTAAACCTAAAAACACAATTATTTTCTTTATACAAAACTTCTTTATTTTTTTCTCCTGCAAGGATTCTAGTTTCCATTTTTCTTAGTCTCCCAGAGAACTTACCAGATTTTTCTAAAACAGTTTTTATTGCTTTATTTTTAATCATAATTTCTTTTGCAAATTTTTTCTTATTTGCTAAGGGCTCATTATCTAAAAAGTTAACAATTGCAATATTGCCTAAAATATTAAATGAACGATGAACACCCATTAATAAGAAAATAAAAAAAACATTTTAAACTTTACTAAAAAAACAAAAAAAGGTAAATGAGAATATATTTATAAAGCACAATCCCATTTATAAGAAATGGCAAATTTGGTGAGCACATTTTCTTCAGTAGATGCAAATGCATTAATGTTTACACTTCTATTTGTTATTTTTTTGGTATTAATCAATTTTGCACTCTCAAAATCAATCTTCAAAAGAGAAAAAGCTTCATCAATGATTATCTCATTATGTATTTCACTTTTATCAGTATACTGGTTAATGAAAACAAATTTTAATATTTCAAGAGTGTTTTCTAAGATAGGAATTTCAGAAGACATTTTATATTTAATTGGTCCATGGGTTATATTAGGTTTAGCGATTTTAGGCTCAATTGCTAAAGATAGTATAACTGGAAAAAAGAAATTTAGATTATATAGATTTTTTATGATACTAGGTGCAATGTTAATTATAATGAGCTTCTTTGCATATGAAAGAACTTTCTTACTAATAGCAGGAATAGTCCTTATCTTACTTGGAATAATTTTATGGTTTAGACGCAAAAAAAAACTAAAAGCTAATGTAACACAAAACTCTCCTAAACAAGATGGAAAAAAATTATTAATAGAAGCTGCAAAGAAATTCAGAAAATGGGCAAAATCTCAACCGAACCCTAAATTTGTTGGGGGTTGGACATATTTTGTTAATTATCTCAAAAAAAATGGATGGGGAACAAGCGAAGCAGATATTTGCAATAAATTAAATATCACTCAAAGAGATTTTACAAAGATATTCAATAGATACGGAATAGTAAAATAATATTTCTATTTACTCTTTTTTTTAAAATCTTCTTTAATATTTCTACTTAGTGAATAAGCCATACTTGCATCAAAAGGCAACTGTACTAAAGAGCTCCAATCTCCATTTAACCATCCTAAAAGATCTGCAACAACAGAAGCAGAATAATATGCGGCCCCAGCTCCTTCTATAACTTTAACAGGTAGAGAGTCTTTAATTTGAGGGAAAGTGTACCTTGCTAAATCTAATGCTCCAAAAAATATCCCCCCAACAGGGTTAGCAAGACTAGATTTCATTTTTAATTGATTCTCTAAAACACTCCCAGTTGTATTTGCTATTGGGCCTTTAGCAGAAATATCTAAAAGGTTTCCAAAAACACCAGCTAAATAATTACCCCCATAAATTATTGCTTTAATTTTCTTATCTTTATTTTCTTGAATTTGATCTTTATCTTCCTTTTCTTGAGTTTTATTTGCCATAAAAAAGTTAATATTTCATTATTTATAAATCTTTCTAATTGTCACTTTTAATAAATGGTAACAAATACTAAGTTAAACAAAATTAAAACCATCTGCCTAAGCTTTTTTGTTGGTTTTTACTCTTCAATTCTTTTAGTTTATCAATTTGTTTTTGAACTCTCTCAATTGAAAAATCATGCCTTTCAACTAATATTTCTTTTATCTTTTCTTCATTAAATGGTTTAAACTCAAATTCTACACTATTAACTTGGGGCTTATAAAATAGTGAAAAAATTTCTTGCCAATCAAACCTATCTTCATCAGGCAAACTCATAATTTGCTCTTCCATACTCTTAAAAATTTCATAAGGAACTTTGTATTTTTTCACAATATCCAAAGCTTTTTTTTGCCCTATTCTTGGAATCCCTTTGGGGTTATAATCTGTTCCTACAAGAATCCCCAAACAAATTAGTTGCTCAAGGTTTATTTCAAGTGAGTTAAGAACCTTATCAAGTTCAATAATTTCTTGCTTTACCTCAACATATCCATTATAAGTTTTTTTTCTCTTTGAAACAGTTAAATTCCTTATGAGTCTTGGAGCTCCAAAAAGTAAACTATCGTAATCCTGGCTAACAGAAGCATAGACTTTTGTATTTGTTCTTGCTATGTGAGCTGCTTGTGCTTCTCCTTCTGAAGGAGCCTGAATAACAGGTATTCCCATTGCCTCTAATAACTCCTTACTTTCTTCAATCATTTCAGAATTTAATCTTGTTAAAGAAGGGCTATATTTTCTCATACCTTCAATATCAGATTCGCTTTTTGCAACTTCATATTTTTCTTTTGCAATGTCCCTTAAAGATTCTCTCTCCTGATGAGTTTTATACTTTAAATCAGGTGCCCTCCCATCAAAAACATAAATTAATTTCATTCCTTCATCCATTAGATTTATGTTTCTATAAAATATTCCTGACAAATGGCTTGTTACTTTCTTCCTATTATCCATCAAAGGTGTTCCATCAGGCTGCCTTATACTAGATAAAAATTGGTAAAGAGCATTAAATGCATCTACACAAAGAATTTTATCTTTTAATTCTCCTTCTTCAACTTCCCTCCTAGGAATTATTTCGCGAATATTAAGTCCCATCTTAATTAAAGCCTCAAAAAATTAATGTGTAAGAAATATAAATAATTATCTAAAATAAAAGCATTTGTCCATCATCCTCAATCCTTTTCTCTAAATCTGGCGCTTTTTTATAAAAAGGACTTTGTGGGTTTTTTATAGGATTTCCAAAAGAATGCAATCTTTTATTTGCTTGAAAATACATATCATTAACAACCCTAACAATTCTCCAAGGGTGAACCTCTACTAATCTATCTAAAGACATAAATGGAGAATACCCCATATACTTTACTTTATCTGAAGCAACTCTTAACCCATTATATCCATACTCTTTAAGGATTCTTGCTAATTCAGGAACATCTTCTGGTCTCCCTCTTCCAAAATAAGGGACCCTATTATTAATAGAGTCTACTAAAGATTTGTCTTTCTCATATATTTCAGGAGCATAATTAAAAACAGTATATTTACTTACCATATTGTAACTACTTAGTAGTGCTATATAAATCTTTCTATACTTCAAATTCCTAAGCTTTAAATAATTCTTTATTTTAATTTTTTTATGAAAACCATATTTATTCCATTAGATTATCAAACATTTGATTATGAAGGGAAAAATTATATTCAAATTTTTGGGAGAGACAATACTGGAAAAAGAATATGTGTTATTGATTCTTGCCCAGTTTATTTTTGGGCAATATTAAAAGAAAAAATAACTAAAAAAGAACTTAGTAGCTTAACAGAAAAAATAAGTAAAATAAATTTAAATGAAAAATTAAGAAAACCAAAAGTAGAAAGGATAGAAATACACCCAAAAAAATATTTAGGCAAATCAGTTGAAGCGCTAAAAATATTTACAACAAACTACAAAGACTCTCAAGAGATTGCGAGTGAATTAGATTTTGAATTAATAGAAAAAAGAAGGGGATATGATTTAGGTTTCATAACACATTATATTATTGAAAAGAAATTAAATCCTTTAGAATGGTATGAAATTGAAGGAGAAATGCTCCATAATTCTAATAAATTTGGAGGGATAGACTCTAATCTTGAAGTTGAGTTTTGTCTAGAACTAAATTCCATAAAAAAAGTTAATGATGGGGAAAACAAATTTACTCCAAGAGTCTTAGCATATGATATAGAAGCTAAAGAACTAGAAATAGGAAAAGGAGAGATTTTAATGATTTCTTTGTATGGAGAAAATTTTAAAAAAGTTTTAACTTACCAAGAAAATTCCAATAAACCGTTTGTTCAAAAATTCAAAGATGAAAAAGAAATGTTAGAAGCATTTGTAAATGAAATTAAATTATACTCTCCAGACATATTAACAGGATACTTTTCAGATGGGTTTGATCTTCCATACCTAAAAGCAAGAGCAGAAAAATTAAAAATTAGATTAAACCTCGGACTAGACAATTCTCAACCAATTTTTTCAAGGGGGACATTCTTAACAGGAAAAATAAAAGGGATAATTCATGTTGATTTATTAAGATTTATAAGAAATGCTTACTCTCAGTATTTACAATCAGAAACACTTTCATTAAATGATGTCTCTAATGAACTTCTTGGTGAAAAGAAAGTAGAACTAAATCCACTAGAAGAATTAAGAAAAAATAAGATAGATTGGGAAAAATTCTATGAATATAATCTTAAAGATTCTGAATTAACTTACAATCTCTTTGAGAAAATCTGGACAGATTTAGAAGAAATAACTAAAATAACAAAAGAACCAATATTTAATGTTTCAAGAAGCACAATGGCAGGAAATTTTGAAGACTATGTAATACATAATTTAGATAGATTTAATGAAATCCCTGAAAAGAAGCCCTATAACCCAGAAATAATAGAAAGAAGAAATAGGGAAAAATATCAAGGAGCATTTGTTTTTCAGCCAATTCCTGGATTATATGAAAATATTGTATTTTTTGATTTTTCAAGTATGTATGGAAGTATTATTGTAACATACAATCTTTCAAAATCCACTCAAACAGAAAATAAAAAAAATTCACATATCGGAGAATTTCAAGGTGAAAAAGTATATTTTTCAAAAGAACCAGGATTTATCCCTGAACTACTAAAAGAAATAATTATGAAAAGAAGAAAATACAAAGAAGATTATAATAAAAATCCCAACCCTATTCTAAAAGCTAGAAGCAATGCTTTTAAGCTAATTGCAAATGCAGCATATGGCTACCAAGGATTCTTTGGGGCAAGATATTATTCTGTTGAATCTGCTTCATCTACAGCATATTTTGCAAGAGAAAATATCCAAAAAGCAATAAAAACATTTGAAAGTAAAGGATTTAAAATAGTATATAGTGACACAGACAGCATAGCAATAGTTCTAGAAAATAAAACAAAGAAACAAGCACTAGATATACTATCCCAAATAAATTCTGAACTTCCAGGAATAATGGAATTAGATTTAGAAGGATTCTTCAAAAGAGGATTATGGGTAACAAAAAGAACAGGGGATTTTGGTGCAAAAAAGAAATATGCATTAATAGATGAACAAAAAAAGATAAAGATACGAGGATTTGAGACAGTAAGGAGGGATTGGTGCGATTTAGCAAGAGAAGTTCAAAACAGGGTTATAAAAATGGTTTTAGAAGATGGGGACCAAGAGAGAGCACTAACTTATTTAAAAGAGATAATAAAAAAAATAAAATCAAGAAAAATACCTAAACAAGAGATGATAATAAGAACACAGTTAAAAAAATCAATCTCAGATTATAAGACAATATCCCCCCATGTAATTGCTGCAAAAAAGATGAAGGAACTTTCAATAGCAATAAATGAAGGAGATTTAATTGAATATTATATTGCAGAAACTTCAGATAAAAAATCAAAATTAGTAAGAGAAAAAGTCAAACTCCCTCAAGAAGAAGGGGGGTATAATATTGAATATTATCTTGAGAGGCAGATACTTCCTGCAGTTGAAAATATCTTTCAAGTATTTGGTATAAATGTAAAAGAGATAATAGAAGAAAAGAAACAGAAAAGATTGAGTGATTTTTAAAAAGATAATAAAGAAAGTTAATTAAACAAATACAACTTACATAAAATATGCATAAAACCTTAAAAAAGATTTGGGTATCCTCTGGGATACTTATTTTCCTCTGGACAGCATTCTGGTTCATTAAGTTTTTACAAGAACCAGGAATTGTAGGTAATGTTCTTAAATACACCCTTGGACTTTATCTGTTGATTCTGTACGCAATAGTTGCAATTGTTTATTTTATCAATAAAAAAATATACAAGAAAAGAAATAAAAAACAAAACATAAAATGGGAATCAAAGAAATAATTCTTGCTGGGAAAATTTCTCAAGAAGTAAAAGAATGGATTAAACCACAAATAAAAAAAGGCACTCCCTTAATAGAAATAGCAGAAAAAATTGAAAATAAAATAATTGGATTAGGTGGAAAACCAGCATTCCCTACAAACTTGTCAATAAATGAAGTTGCAGCACATTACACTCCAACTCATAATGACTCTACACTAGCTCATGGTTTATTAAAAGTAGATTTTGGGGTACATATAAATGGATTTATTTCAGACACCGCATTCTCACTAGATTTAGAAAACTCAGAAGAAAATAAAAAGCTAATAGAGGCATCAAAAGAGGCACTTAAAAATGCAAAAAAAATAATTAAAAAAGAAGTTCAAATACGGGAAATAGGAAAAGCAGTGCAAGAAACAATAGAGTCATATGGATTCTCTCCAATAATAAATTTATCTGGACATCAGATAGAGCAATATAATCTACACGCAGGACTAACAATTCCAAATATAGATGATAAAAGAACAGATGAGATAATTCCAGGATTATATGCAATTGAACCTTTCGCAACAAATGGCTCTGGAAAGATAAAAGAAGGAAAACCCTCTAGCATCTATTCTTTAGTGGGTTATAAAAGTATAAGAAATCCTAATGCAAGGGAAATCTTATCTTACATTATAGAAGAATATAATTACTTACCCTTTTGTTCTAGATGGCTAATAAAAAAATTTGGAACAAGGGTGTTATTATCCTTATCTCAATTAGAACAAAATGGAAATATAAACCAGTACCCTCAGCTAGTTGAAATTGGGAAAGGAATAGTTTCTCAAGCTGAAGATAGTGTATTAATTGAAGAAGATGGAAAAAAAACAATTACAACAAATAAAGAGTAAAAAGATTAAAAATTAATCAAAGAAATTTCTTAAATTATCCTTGTCTTTTAGTCGAAAAGTGTTTGTCTGGCAATTAATTTTCCCTGCAGGATAACTTCTCTGAGGCATATTAACTTGAATAAAATCCACACCTTCTTTTTCCAAAATCTTTCTTAGAGATTTAGCATTACTATCAATAACTACTTTTTCAGATGAGGGGCTAGATAAAACGAGTGAGTTTAAAGGGAACCACACTCCTTCACCATTCCCAGAGTATTCAATAAATTTTAAATTATTTTCCTCAGAAATTTTATTATAATCTTTATTTAAGTTAGCACCTTTCCCAAAATGATTGTCAAATATCAAAATTTTATTTTTTGGAAGTAAAAGTGTAAATAAATCAATGTGTCCTTGAGCAGAACTATTTCCAAAAAAATACCCTGTAGGAGCAACATAAACTGGAACCCCGAGTTGTCTTTTTCCTTTATTAGAAATGATTTTTTTTGAAGTCTCATAGTATTTCTTATCTCTAAATAATCTTTCAAAATTAACTTCCTTTTTGATATTATTAAAATAAAAAGCATTATCTGAAACCAATGCAAAACCATCTCCTAGTTGGACATTTCCACCATCTCCAAAAACATTCTCTGAACCGTCTTCACAAATTGAATTAACATATTTATTTCTAAGAAGAACATATCTATCTCTTGGCCAAGGCTCATCTACTTCTTTTACAAAATATCCTTTGTCTCTTAAAGCAGATGCAATTTCTTTTCTTCCTCCAAGATTAAAGTCAAATCCATACCCTACAACAATTCCTAAATTTTTCATAAAAGACAAATCAAATCAATCTATTTAAAACTTACCATTTGTAGTTATTCTCAAATAGTTACAATTACCCTAAATAACTGCTTCCTTCAGGAATAGCACTCTTTGCAGATTTCAAAAGGTTCTCTTCTATTTTTCTATAAATGTCAATAGTAGATTTAGTAATACTTGGTTTAATTTTCTTAAGTGCTCCCTCAAAATGTTCCTTTGTTACAAACTCAGCGCCAATAGATTCCCTTAATGAAAGTAAAGCAGATTCTCTTGCTAAAGATTCTAAGTCAGCCCCAGTATATCCCTCTGTTTTTTCAGATAATTCTTTAAGGAAAAATTCTCTTTCTTGTTCAGAGAGTAGTTTTTTCCCTTCTCCAAGAGGCATTTTATGAGTGTGTATTTTAAGTATATTTATCCTTCCTTTTTGATCAGGAGCATTAACTAAAAGAATTTTATCAAATCTCCCAGGTCTTAACAATGCCGGGTCCAACATGTCAGGCCTATTTGTCGCACCAATTACAAGAATATCTTTTAAATCTTCTAACCCATCCATTTCAGCGAGCATCTGATTTAAGACTCTCTCTGTGACTTTAGTCCCAACTTCAACTCCTCTTTTACCGGCTAATGAATCTATCTCATCAAAAAAGATAACACACGGAGCAACTTGTCTTGCCCTCTCAAATATCTTTCTCATGCCTTCTTCGCTATTGTGTGCCATCACCCCCCCAAATCCTGAAACAAAATTATGCTCTCCACTAACTTCTATATCATAAACATATTCTTCTGGTTCTATAGTTTTTATTTCCTTTACCAAATCAAGATACAAATCTCCCTCAGCCAAATCCCAGTATTCTTTGTATTTTGTCTTATCCCTATCAATCAGGACCAGCATTTCCTTCAGTGCTTCTTTTCCTACACATTGATTAGATTTGTAAACATGATTTGAGCCTGAAGCAAGTTCATAAAGCTCTCCGCTCAAAGGGATTAATTCTGATCTTGCCCATTTTCTGGAAATTATATACTGCAAAATTCTCTTATTTCTTATATTATCCACAAAGCCTATTTCCATGAATTTTTCAAAATTCTTAACTCCTAAAATGCTTATTCTAAAAATATCATTTTCATAATTTTCCAGTTTTTTTGTGTAGCATGTTGCAACAATTCCAAAATCAAGCAGCATATATAATAAGTCATCTGCAAGATCTCTGCTTATTGTTGATGCTTCTATCTTGAATTTTCCTCTCTCTGCTTTATATATTGAGCCATCTCCACTAAAATAACCTTTAAGAAGATTAGCTTTACTTTCTTTATCAAGGATAAAAGACAATTCAGGTAATGTTTTGTTTTTTGCCCTGTCCTTTAAATCAAACACTTTTCTGAAAACCATTTCCAGGAATGATGAGTTAATGACAAGGGATGACTCTGTCTCAGAGATTTTAAATCCATAATCCGAGCATATTCTCTTTATGTCTTCGCGTATTTCAGGGTTCTGATTATGAATCCTTACTGTTGAACTATTAAAATCTCCTTCAGCTATCCACAACCCCAAAAGCCTCCAGAAATCCTTGTTGATTTTCAACAGTGCAGAATATTCATGTGTGCTCCCTTTTAGTTTTATGTTAATCTCATTAAATCTTATGGATAATCTTGCCTCATTAATAAGTTTATCAAAATTTGTTATTCTGACAGGCATATCTTTAGAAATTATATCTGCAAGGTATTTCTTAGAAGTATTCAAAATTTTTGCGGTTTTATCTAAACCAAGGATTTTTTTCGCCCTAATAAGATAATCTTTAATATTAGATACAAAAATATCAGGGTTATCCTTAAAATAATTATACACGTTAATCTCCTTTAGACTCTCCCTAGGGAGATTAATATTCTTTGGTATTGCAATATAACTTTCATTTGGAATTAATTGATTTGTAGGAACATCTATTATACGTCCATTTACAAACGAAAACAATGAATGGTTATCTGTAACTCTTATTTTTCTTCCTGTTCTTGTAGTTACTTCCATTAGTTTAGATGTTTCAAGCTTATGTTTTATAAAATCAGTCACTTTTGAAAACCTTATCCTCTTATCTCTATCAAATGCAAGAACCTGGACATCGAGTTTTTTCTCAACAATATCCCCTATCTTCATTCTTTTTATTTTCCCGCTGTCTTTAACAAGAATTTTTTCATCATAGGGAAGGGATTTTCCTACCCACATGCTTAACAAAGAAGGTCCTTTAACTTGTATAAAATTAGCTTCTGATTCTTTTGCAACAGCTTTTGCAAGCAGAGTTTTTCCTGTTCCAGGAGGTCCATATAATAAAATTCCTCTTGAAGGTCTTATACCCATTCTTAAGAAGCTTTCAGGGTATTTCATTGGCCATTCAACAGCCTCTTTTAGTTCTTGTTTAATCTTATCTAATCCACCAACATCTTCCCAATTAACATTAGGTGTTTCAACTAAAACCTCTCTCATAGCACTCGGTCTTACAACCTTAAGAGCATCAGTAAAATCATCATGAGTTATAACTAATTTTTCCAAAACCTCTTTTGGAATTGGCTCTTCACCATCTAATTTCATTTGAGGCAAATATTTTCTAAGAACATTCATTGCAGCCTCTTTTGCTAAAGCTTCTAAATCTGCTCCTACAAAGCCATGAGTTGAAGAGGCTAATTCATCTAATTTAACTGATTTAGTCAAAGGCATGCCCCTTGTGTGGATTTTTAAAATTTGTAGTCTTCCATCTTTACTTGGAACTCCAACTTCAATTTCTCTATCAAATCTCCCTGGTCTTCTTAATGCAGGATCAAGTGCATTAACCCTATTTGTTGCACCAATAACAATAACTTTTCCACGAGATTTAAGTCCATCCATCATTGTTAATATTTGCGAAACAACTCTTCTCTCAACTTCTCCCTGGACATCTTCTCTTTTAGGAGCAATTGCATCTATCTCATCTATAAATATAATCGTTGGTGCTGTTTTTTCAGCTTCTTCAAAAATATCCCTTATCTTTTTCTCAGATTCCCCATAGAATTTAGACATTATTTCTGGACCATTAAGTAAAATGAAATTTGCTTCTGATTCATTTGCTACTGCTTTTGCAAGTAAAGTCTTTCCTGTTCCGGGAGGTCCATGTAAAAGCACTCCTTTTGGAGGTTCTATACCTAACCTCTCAAAAATTTCAGGGCGTTTCATAGGAATTTCAACCATCTCTCTTATCTTTTTTATCTCATCTCCTAATCCCCCAATATCTTCATAGTTTATTTCAGGAATATTTTCTTCACTTACCTCAACTGCTTTAGAATTTAAAGTCACTTCAGTGTTTTCAGTAATCCTTACTGGTTGATTTGGATTTACATTAACAACTAAAAATTTAATCTGAGAAATTTTTCCTCCGAGGTTGCCTAATCCCATTCCTCCAAACAATCCATTTAAGTTTCCAAAAATATCCTCTAAATCTCCAAACTCTTCAGACATCAAATCTCTTCTTCTTTGAACTCCGCCAAGCACAACAATATCTCCTTTAATAACTGTTCTCCCAAGCAATCCATTTCTTAATCCTTGAGGATCTCCTTGAACCATTATTCCTTTTTGAGCAGGTGCAATCATTATTTTTTTTGCTTCTTTTATTTCAGCTTTAGAAATAAAAACAACTTCTCCAATTCCTGTTTTAGCATTTCTTCTCTGAATACCATCAATTCTAATTATTCCTTCACCAACATCTGCTGGATAAGATCTATCAACTATTGCAACAGTTTCTCTATTTCCTTTAATTGTTATAACATCTCCTCTTTTCAAATCTAATTCTTTCATAATTTCTGCATCTATTCTTGCTATTCCTTTATACGCATCATCTTGCAAAGCTTCAAGCACTTTAAGTTGAATTGTTTTTTTGTTCATTTTACTATTCATCTTCTTCCTTTATTATAATTTCTTTATTATTTTGCGGGTTTTTTGAGTCATAAAACTGCTTAGTGTGTAAGACAGGCTTATTATTCTTAATTACTTTATACTCTCTTGAACTAATGACTCTTGAATTTTTTTCTGGAGGATTTGAAAAATTCAGTGTAACTCTTCCAAAATCTTCAAAACATAACTTTACCATTTCGTCCATAATTTTTTCTTGGTCATTCATAAAAGAGACAATTTCCTTAGGTATTGAAACAGCATAACTATTTCCTACTAATCTCATTTTAACTTTGAATTCCTTGTTTTTTAGATTTATAAATTTGTTGTACTCTTGCTCATCAACAGGATGGATAATTCTTTCTTTGCATGATTCATTTGGACAAATAACTCCTCTTAAAATAAATCCATTCTTTATGAATTTTATTTTTTGCATTTTTTTTCCACACTTTCTGCACAAAATAGGGTTATCAAATATATCGTTTGTCATTTTGGTTGTTTTATTGATAGATTATGAGCCACTTACTCAAGGTTTTACCTTGAGAGTGGCATGGGTTGAAAAGAGGTTTTGTATATACCTTATGTATACACATATAAATATACACTATTTAAATGTTTCTAAATAAAAAAATATATTACAGATTAAACAATCAAATGGACTTAACTAATATTTTAAAAACTCTGGTTTGCACTTAACCTAATGAGTAGAGGTGAAAACAAATCCCAAAAAAATAAGGAAAACAAAAACTTTTTTAAAAAATTCTGGGAAATAGTCTGGAAAGATGATAGTTTTAAAGGCTGGCTAATTTCATTTGTATTTATTTTTGTAATCATTAAATTTGTATTTTTTCCATTGCTGAGCTTAACAACAGGGACATCTCTTCCTTTAGCAATAGTAGAATCTTGTAGTATGTATCATAAAGGAAATATTTTTAGTGATTTTGATAGCTGGTGGGATAGGCACGAAGTAAAATATTCTGAATATAATATAAATAAAGAGGATTTTAAAAAATTTAATCTAAAAAGAGGATTTAACAAAGGAGATATAGTTTTCATTGTAGGAGTTAAACCAGAAAATCTCAAAGTAGGAGATATAATAGTATTTAGTGCATATCAAAGAAACCCCATTATTCATAGAATTATAAGTATAAAAATTGAAGACGGGAAATATTTTTTCTCAACAATAGGAGACAATAATTATGAACAATTTATGTTTGAGCAAAAAATAAGTGAGGAACAAATAATAGGAAGAGCGACAGTAAATTTACTACCCTCAATTGGCTGGGCTAAATTAATATTTTATGAGAACTCTAAAAAGGTGTCGGAAAAAGGAGGCTGTATTGAGAGGTAAATGAGAAACTTTATAAACAGATTAAATCTAAAAATTAAAGTTAAAGGAGAATAAAGATATAATGGAATTTTGTCCTAAGTGTGGAGCAGTTTTAGTGCAGAAACGAAAAAACTATGGTTGTGCAAGATGCAATTATTCTACAAAAGAAAAAATAAAAATAAAAAGTTCTGAAAAAATTGATGAAAAAAGTAAAGTTGTTGTGATAAAAAAAGAAATTAACACTCTTCCAATAGTTGTTGAAAAATGTAAAAAATGTGGAAATGATAAGGCTTATTTTTGGACAAGTCAAACTCGCGCAGGAGATGAAGCTGAGACAAAATTCTTCAAATGTACAAAGTGTAATAACACTTGGAGAGAGTATAGATAAAAATAGTTTATAATTAAAAATGACCCCGACGGGATTTGAACCCGCGACACCTAGATTTCTGTTCTTTTTCAAGACTAAGAGTCTAGTGCTCTAACCAGGCTGAGCTACGGAGTCATTATTGTCTTTATTTTTTATTAGCTGCTTCGTAGCGAATA
>CAYQKM010000005.1:14442-45272 GCA_964418095.1 Candidatus Woesearchaeota archaeon | reverse complement strand
CGTAGGTTCTTTCCTAAAGAACCCCGTGAGCTACGGAGTCATTATTGTCTTTATTTTTTATTAGCTGCTTCGTAGCGAATAAATGCTTTAAACATTTCTACCATCGTAGGTTCTTTCCTAAAGAACCCCGTGAGCTACGGAGTCATTATTGTCTTTATTCTTTTAATCAATTTGGTTTGTTCTCTTGAACTCCAACTAATCTAATACACAATATTAATGAAAATAAAAGAGATAATTTATTTAAAAAACTTCTTAATCGTCTTCTATTTCTTTTTCATTGCCCTTTCCTAATTTATCCCAATACTCATTTCTCTCAAGGTTTGCATAAAAATGAGTTTTTCCTTCTTTCCTCAATTTCCAGTAAATTAAATTTCCATTAACAGTATTTATTCTTCTCTCAATCTTTACAAGGGCTCTTTTAGCAGCACTCACAGCTTGAGGTTTTGAATTTTTATTATTTAATCTCGCTTCTTCTTCTTTTTTCCATTCTAAAACTTCTTGCATTTCTTCTTGAGATTCTTTGTATTTTTCTTCTATTTCATTAGAAGTCAGTGGAGGGAACTTTATTCCTTTGTATTTGTTGCTAGACATAACTAAAAAAAATAAACAGAGTTAATAAAAATTACTAATATTTCAAATACAATTAATTATGTCCTTCTATCCTTAAATGGGGCAGTTAGTAATCACCTCACTGCAAGATTATCTTATTAGCTTTTGAATGTTTTCAATAGCTTCTGCGACTTCAATTCCTTTCTTAGTTAGTTTTATTATTTTAATTCGCCCCTTTTTTTCGAAATCAACTAACTTAAGTTCTTCTAAAGTCTGCAAAATTTTCACTGCATGGCTATAAGTACAATCTACTTCTTTAGCCAAAATACTACCGTACCTCATTCGAGTATTCTTTTTCAAAGAAACAAGCATCAAAGCTGGCTTTCTTCTGAAAAAAATATCAAAATTGTCTTTTTTTTCTTGTTCCATTTTACAGAGGTGTTTTATTTAAAGTATATATTCAGACAATAGTATCCTTTTAAATGTTTTGTAAAATATATATCGGGAGATAGTTACTACAATAATTTAGTGAAAATCAATGGAATTTAAGCCAAAAAGATTAAAGAATTCTTAAATAAAAACTCTTATTAACTAATTTTGTTTTAAAGTACCATGAAAGATAAGTCTAAAATTAAAAAAGAAAATAAAAATAAAGATAAAACAAAAATACTTGCAGTAGGAGATATACATGGAGATAGCAAGTTTGTTGAGAAGTTAGCAAGAAAAGCTAAAAATGAAAATGTTGATTTCGTAATACTTGCAGGAGATATAACTTTACTTGAAAGATCAACTAAGAATTTAATTAAACCATTTGTAAAAAGAAAAAAAGAAGTCATATTAATTCCAGGAAATCATGAATCAATGGCAACAATCAAGTCACTAACCCAAGCATATGAAAGAACAAGGCATGTGCATGGTTACTCTATCAAAAGAGGAGATTTAGGAATATTTGGTTCTGGGTATGATTCTTCAACAGGACCATTTTCAGTAGAAGATGAAGAAATTTTCAAAACATTAAAAAAAGGAAATGAAAAGATAAAGGACTTAAGTAAAAAAATCATGGTAACTCACGCTCATCCAAGAGGGAGTATTGCAGAATTCTCTGGATTTCCAGGTTCAAAGGCAGTAAGAAAAGCAATAAAAGAATTTAAACCAGATGTTTTAATTTCTGCACACATTCACGAAGCAGGAGGGCTTCAAGAAAAAATAGGAAAAACAAAAGTGATTCATGTTGGAAGAAAACCCAAAATATTTGAAATCTAAATAACACTTTAAATTTAAATAAAATAATTTAAATCAAACAAATAATATTAAATAAAATAAGCTTTAAAAAAATTAAATAAAAATATTTCTTATTTATAATTAACCCAATCTATAAACCTTAGAAAGACAAAATTTATAAAAAGACAAGAAACACTTTAAAAGAAGTAGAAAAATAAAAATGGTAATAAAAAAGAAAAAAGAAAAGACAAGAGAAGAATTAGCTGCAGAAGGAGATTTCAGAGTTAATAAGTCAAATTTAAAATATGCAACTGAAAAAGAGATAAAAAAACCTCTATCTAAAGAAGACATTCTAAAAAATATAACAGAAAAAAAAGTTAAAACAACTCCAAAAGAAGTAGTTATTCAAGGTGCAATTGAAAAACAATATAAAAAACCCTCTAAAAAGCAAATAGAAAAAGTAGAAAAATTCACAGTATTAAAAAAGAAAGTTAAAAGATCAAAAAAAGCTCAAGAATATTCACACCCAAAAATAAAACTAAAAGAAAACGGGTATGAGTTAATAATAACTGAAAAACCTCAGGCTGCATTAAAGATTGCAGGTGCACTAGGAACACCTACTCAAAAAATTCATAATAAAATCTCATATTATGAACTTAAAAGAAATAACCAAAAAATATTAGTTGCTTGTGCAGTAGGGCATTTATTCACATTAAAACAAAAAAACTCAGGATATCAGATACCTACATTTGACATTTCTTGGGTACCAAATTTCCTAGCAAGAAAAGGAGATTTTACTAAAAGATATTATGATTCAATACTTAAATTAGCAAAAGAGTCTTCAAAAATAACAGTTGCAACAGACTATGATATAGAAGGAGAAGTAATTGGATTAAATATTATAAGATATATTTGTAATCAACAAGATGCATCTCGTATGAAGTTCTCAACACTTACAAAAAGCGATCTTGAGCAAGCATATGAAAATAAGCTTCCAAACATTAATTGGGGGCAAGCAATTGCAGGAGAAGCACGTCATTATTTAGATTGGTTTTATGGTATAAATCTTTCAAGGGCACTAATGAATTCAATAAAAACAACTGGGAAATTCAAAATAATGTCAATAGGAAGAGTGCAAGGACCAACACTTAATTTAATTGTTCAAAAAGAAAAAGAGATATCTGCATTTAAACCAAAGCCTTATTGGCAGGTCTTCATAACAATAACAGATAAAAAAAATAAAATAGAATTGAAATATATAAAAGACATATTTAATAAAACTCAACTTGATAAATTCAAAGATTTAAAAGGAAAAGAAGTAGATGTTAGCACAATTAAAAAACAAGAAAAAGTCCAACCCCCTTCTCCATTTAATTTAACTACTCTTCAAACAGAAGCATACAAACTATATGGGATAACACCCTCAAAAACATTACAAATAGCCCAATCACTTTATCTTGCAGGGCTAATCTCTTATCCGAGAACTTCTTCTCAAAAGTTACCTGCTTCAATAGGATATAAAGAAATACTCAATAATTTAGCAAAAAAATTCAAAGTTGAAAAACTGATAAAAAGAGAAAAGCCTGTTGAAGGAAGTAAAACTGATCCTGCACACCCTTCCATTTATCCAACAGGAAATACTCAAATACTTTCAGGTGAAGATGATAAAATTTACAAATTAATTGTAAAGAGGTTTTTAAGTTTATTTTGTGAGGATGCATTAATAGATAATAAAACAGTAAAAGCAATTTATAATGAACTTGTATTTTCTAAGAAAGGACAATCAATAGCAAGAAAATCTTGGATGGAAATTTATCCAACAAAACTAAATGAAAAAGAAATACCAGAGATAAATGGAAAAGCAGAGATAATTGATTCAAGAACAGAACAAAAAGAAACACAACCTCCAAAAAGATACTCTCCTGCATCAATAATTTCTGAATTAGAGAAGAGAAATCTTGGAACAAAGGCAACACGCTCATCAGTATTAGAAACATTATATGATAGAGGGTATATTCAAGGACAAAGTTTAGAAGCAACACCCTTAGGAATATCTTTAATAAACACTTTAGGAAAATACTCTCCAATTATAATTGACGAAAAGCTAACAAGAAGTTTTGAATTAGAAATGGAAAATATTCAAAGAATGAATAATAAAATAAAACAGGAAAAAAAAGAACAAGAAATAATAGAAAAAGCTAAAGTATCTATAACTAAAATCTCCAATGATTTTGAAGAAAATAAAAATAAGATAGGACAAGAACTAGTTAATGCAAACATAGAGTATAGAGAACAGCAGAAAAAAGAAAATGCAATAATCAAATGCCCAAAGTGTGGAGAAGGGGAACTATCAATAAATTACTCAAAAAAAACAAAAAGGTTTTTTATTAGCTGTAATGCCTACCCTAATTGCAAAAATACTTATAGTCTCCCTCCAAATGGAAACATAACTAAGTCAGACAAAATATGTGAAGAGTGTAATTGGCCTATGCTTACTCGTCTTTCTAAGGGTAAAAGACCCTGGACTTTTTGTTTTAATCCGCAATGTCCCACAAATTCAAAATGGGCACAAAAAAAAGAAGAACAGCAAAAAGAAATTGATAAATAATTTAAATAAAATCCCTTAAACTTTTTTGCTCTTTTTTCATTTTCAGCAATTTACTTCTATTAAGAATATCTCCAAAGTCAAATTTATATTTTATCTTACCTATTTTTTTAACACTCTCTATTAATTCTTCTCTTGAATCAAATTTCATTTCTCTTTTTAATGCTTTTTTAACTGATTCTCTTACAACCCAAACACCCATAGCAGCCCAATAGCTAGGTGTCTCAACTCTTATTGCAATCACACTTGCTTGCCTCTTTATTTTACTAAGATACTCAAGAATAGAAAATCTGGAAGCATAGTATCCTCCAGCTGTGCTAAATGCATAATCTTTTCTCCCATTATAACCTTCAAAATCACTAGATGCCTTTATTTCTTTACTTGGGTTCCACGAACTACTAGGCAAATACAATTCAAATAATTCATAGCTCCACACATTAGGAAACATCAAAATAATATATTGGTTCCCCATAAATTCTCCAAAAAACAATTCATAATTTTCTATCCAAGGATACTGGCGAATATCTTTTAAAAAACTCTTACCAAGAATATCATCTGTTGCAGTAATACTCCACCTAGTCGGAACAAGTTTTTTGTTTTTTGCTAAACCCATAACTCCAACACTCAATATTTTACTTAAAGTATATTCACTAAATTCATTCTTATACAGATATTCAATTGCCTGTGTTGCTTTAATCTCATCATTTATTATTTTATCTACTTTTTTTTCTATTTTAACATTTCCAGTTATTTCAACATCTTTTAATCCAGCTTTCATCCCATGGGGGGTTAACACTTTATCTTTTTCTCTTCCAACAATAAGCCTATTTTTTAGTTCAACTTCAATATTAACTTGATTTGAAGAAATTGCAACATTTTTAGCAACTTCAACAAATTTTTTATTTAATCTTATATCACTAACTTTAGCCTGAAACCTAGAATTAAGGAGCCCATTTCTTAAGCTCATAACATCTTCTATATTTAAATTATTATCTGCCCAGTATTTAGCATCATCATACATCCAAGAGTCCTCATCTTTATTTAATGGGCTCAATATCCCAACATTTACTAAAGGGTATTTTAATTTAGAGCCAATAAATACACTCGGAGGGGAAATAGAATCTATTTTAGAAATCTTACTTAAATCTTTAATTTTAAAATTAACTTCTGCTATCTTTTTAATTGCTTCAAACTTTATCGGCTCTGTCATTCTCTTTTTAATCCTCTCTACTTTAAATTTTTATAATACTACGAGATAGTTAATAATAGGAAAATAACTAAACTTTTCCTAATTTCCCTCCAATATTAAATCCATCTTCTTTTAACTATGCCTTCGTTCTTAATTACAAATCCTATCTCTTTTTGAGGTAAATTTCTATGCTTTAAAAGAATTGCCTTTCTTCGTCCACCCTCATTTTTCAGTTCAATTATGCATTTACTCCAATATTTAAATAAATCCCCTCCAACAATGTTTGTGTTTCTTTCAACACCTTTTCTAAATTCTTCTTCTGAAACAAATTCTGAATAAACTTGATTTGTAATTAAAATAGGAATCTTTTGTTTTCTAGAAATTTCTGCGAATATTCTCATCTGTTTAGCAATATCTCTATTAACATCTTTTATTTTTTCATCGTCCTTAGAATTACGTGCGTCTCCTATTTCAAGTCTATAAAGCATAGCCATCCCATCAACAACAATTAAACCTACATCTTCTTTTTTAACTAACCCTAAAAGTTTAGAAAAATCTTTTTTCTGTTCTTCAAAATTTGTTGGTTTCAAAAGTAAGATATTATTTAGTACTTTTTCACAATTTTCATCACCCACAATTTGTTTAACTCTCTCTACACTAAATCCTCCTTCTGTATCAACAAAAATAACTTTATTCCCTTTTTTAGCCTGACTGCACGAGGTTAAAATAGCAAAATTAGTTTTTCCACACCCAGGAGGTCCTGCAATCATAGTAATAATATCCTTCTCATACCCTCCATAAAGCCAAGTGTTTAAATCATAGCTCCCTGTAGAAATCTTTTCTGTTTTCATAAAAATCAGCTATTTATAGAATTAATAAGCATTATTGTTTAGATAAAGAGACTAATAATTACTCTCAAATGGACCTAAATCAGGAGCTAAGCCATACCACTCTCTACAATTTTCACCTGGATGTGCTCCTGCAGTAAGGCAGTGATATCCTGGAATATAAACTCCACCGTCAATTAAATCGCTTCCCCTTGCTAAATGTCCAAATGTAATATCCGGTAAACTGAAATCAGCTTTTCTAGGCCTCATTAATTGAGAAGTATCTAAACTTACAAAATCAGAATCTGTAACAGTGTATGCTGGGTTGTATTCCCATCCTGGCCAATCTTCCCCAGATTTAGCTCTCCAAGTATTATTGCTGTGAGGATATATTGAAGGGCGATATATACCAACTTCATAAAGAGGGTCAGGCAATCCATATCCCCTTCCAGATTGATCTGTGCTCTTGTATGCAATATTATTTCTATAATTTGTTGTACGAGTTGCTCCATTATTTGTTCCAGAATCCCAGAAATTTCCTGCGCACTTATATGCGAGATTATTACTAACAACTGCATTGCTTGGCCAATCTGTTTGATAATCTACCTGAAGATTAGTTATAATCCCTACTCCTACACAATCAACAGCAATGGAATTTTCTATTCTTACAAAATTCTCTCCAAAGAGTTTATAATTATCAATCCCTGCAATGCCTACACCTGTTGTTTTAAATCCATTTCCTTCTACTCCCCCGCCTTCTATCCAACCCATTCCATCATAAGAATGTGTTGACATTGCCCAACAATTTTTAAAGGAAGTATAACCTGCTCCATTTGTGTTAAATCCATCATCTGAATAATTCCATGCCCTACATCCTTCATACATATAGTAATTTCCATAATAACCAACAAGATACCATCCATCTGCAGCATTTCCTGGGCTGCTAGAATATCTGTCAAAAAGATTATAAGCGTCGCAATTTATGTAACTTGTATTATCATATTCAAATAATGCGCCTGGACCATCTCCTTCATTCCATGCACCGCTCCAGTGCTGGAATCCTCTTCCATTAACATTATAGACAACCATATTCTCAAACCTTAAATTAGCAGATTCAAAAGAGCCAATTCCAAAGACTTCTGAATGTGGCTTTGCGTGAGTAAAATCAGGAGGGCTTTGAAAAATATTTCTAACTGTTAATCCTTTAAAATAAATGTACTCTGCATGACTTATTCCAATTCCATTCTGCCATCTTTCTCGGTTTGGAGAGAGCAAACTTCCGTCGAGAATAGGAGTTTCTCCAGGATAGTTATAATACCTGATAGGCGCATTTGCGGTTCCGCTGACACCTGAATTAGGATATGTAGGGTCTATACCCATGCCTATTGTTCCGGTGTCATAACTTCCGCTCATTACGTGCTGAGTAGGTTGCCACACTCCTCCCCTTATATAAACAATATCTCCTGGCTTGGCAACCTGAACTCCTTTTTGCCAAGTTTTCCAAGGTCTTTCAAATGTTCCAGGGTTATTGTCATTTCCATTAGTTGCAACAAAATAAGTGTTTCCTGAAACATTCAATAAGCAGACTCCATTTGAGCAATACTCTCCACTATTACAAGTAATACTACCGCAAGAAATAACTACATCTTTCATGCAAGTTCCGTTATTAGCACAAGAATATCCCCTCTGACATCCTCCTCCATAATTTCCGCAAGTTAGTGTTCCACCACATCCATCACTTACTGTTCCACAATTTCTTCCTAATGCTTGGCAAGTTGTAGGAATACAACTTCTTATACAAGTTCCATTAGGTGCACATATTAAAGGAGATTGACATGTTCCACAATTTGTTTGTTTTCCGCAAATAGTATGTGTTCCACAATTATAATTTAATGAGTTACAAGTATCTTTGCAAGTTTCTTCTAATATACACAATCCAGAACTACAAGTATATCCTTCTGAGCAAGTTCCACAATTTGTTTGTTTTCCGCAAATAGTGTGTGTTCCGCACTGTTTAACTAAAGATAAACAAGTATCTTTACAAGTTTCTTCATCATCTTCTTTATTACTACTTCCGCTTCCAGAACTTCCTCCAGAGCTTCCTCCACTTGAAGAAGTTTTATCTTTTACGCACTTATAATCTAAACATAAATATCCTTTTGCACATCCATTTCCACAAGGTGCTCCGCACCCATTTGTTCCACACTGTGCATTAGGAGGACAGTAAGTTGAGCAAACATTTGGAGTAATATACTCATCTTTTACATTTCCAACAACTTCTTCTCCTTCTTTATCTAAATAAATAGGAGTTACTGAAATCTTTTTAATATTAGAAGCATTTAATTCAATAAATTTCAATGAAAAGTTTCCTGTTTCATTTTCAGGCATTGATGAATCAATTCTAACAACTTCAACTTTATTTCCATCTGTAACAGAGAAACTCAAACCAATAAAATTTCCTTCACCAGTATTTCTTTTAAGTGTTAAATCTAAAGTGTTATCATCAACTTTCTTTACTTGTGAAATCTTCAAATCAATTTTCTCATCAGTATATACTTCATACTTATCTTGCTCATTAACATATCCTCTTACAATAATAAAGATAATTATAGCTAAACATAATATTAAAAATCCAATTAATAGATTAACAGTTAACCTTGATAATTTCCCCTTTTTTTGCATAAAATATATAATAAGACCAAGTTTTTAAATATGACATAATCACTTTAGCTTCTTAAACTCTTCTTCAATTTTCACTAAATCTTTAGTAATAGAATCTATAGCATCATTTATTGACTTTTTAGCAGATTTTCCTTTTGTCTTAACAGCTAAAATAGGCTTTTGAGTAGGGTGTTTTCTTTTCCAAGCAGCAAAAGTAACAGAAGAATCTTTATTCAAGTAAACCCTAAGTATCTCAGCTAAAGTCAAACTTCCAATTTCAAGTTCAATTTCTTCTTTTGATTCTTTAAGAATATTTAATTCCATTATAATTTATCATAAAATTAGTTTAAAAACTTTACCTATCCCCTTTTTATAGGTTTCAAGAATCACTTACTAAAAAGAATTTTATCTGCTTCTTCATCAGAAATTTCTTGCTTATCTTCTTCACTTTTTTCTTCTTGAGATTTTTCTTTTTTTCTTCTAAAAAATGAAAACAATCCTTTTTTAGAACCTGAATCAGACTTCTTATCAATCTCTTGTAAATCTGAAATTGTTAAGTTTTCAGATGTTTCCCTATCAAACTTACCTTCTTTTTCAAATCTTTCTCTAGCCTCTTTAGACCCAGCCATAAGAAGATTATTTGAGGATGAAGTATACGCGTTCTCTGTATTTAATATCTTAATATTAAAGTAATTTTCAAGTTTTCTAATCAAAGTATCTGAATTATTTAAAATAACTCCATTCTCTGCATTTACAATTGAAGTTTCAGGTTCTCCAATGTTTTCTGCTAATTGTTTTTGAGTTAATTTTTTAGCTCTCCTAGCCCTCATAATAACCCAGTGAAAATTAGGAACTAAATCTGTTCTAGGTTGAGGTTTATTCTTTTGGTAATTACTATCAATAACATTTTTCAAAGTAGTTTCTTTTCTTCTTTCTCTATTATAATTATATTTTCCCATTGAATCTTGTTTAGCTTTTTCAAGAAGCATGCTTCTATGTTTCTCTGGATCTATTTTAGCCATATCTGAAAGCCTTTCATATACACTTCTAGTCTTTTCTGGTTTGTTTAACTCAACTGGCTGTACTAATGGGAGATTTTCTTCA
This sequence comes from Candidatus Woesearchaeota archaeon, assembly GCA_964418095.1. Lineage (GTDB taxonomy): Archaea > Nanobdellota > Nanobdellia > Pacearchaeales > GW2011-AR1 > MWBV01. The sequence continues at coordinate 35,116 of CAYQKM010000005.1, read as the reverse complement.
CGAGCACAATTTCTACATATTTTAACAACCCCTTTCCCTGAAACTGCATCAAATAGTTTCTCCCTTTCATCAGAAACACCACATTTAAAACACTCTGCCATAAAAAATTTAATTACATCCCCTTTTTAAGATTTGTGCTATAAAATACATTATTTTGGTTTTTATATAATCTTCAAATGCTCCAAAAAAGTAAAAAATATTAGTTTAGTATAATAATGTCTCCAGAATTAGAAGGAGATCCTTCAAGAGTATTTTTAGGAATTTCTATGTCAAATATAATCTCTTCTAACCTTTCTAAACTAACTAATGAAGTTACAACAACTGACTCATCAATAAGTATTGAAGGTGCCTGAGAAATATGATAAGTTTGTTTAATTAAATCAATTGAACTTAAATCAAGATTAGAGGCAATGGGAATAAGGAAAATTTCATCTGAGTGAGCATATTTTAAATCCATTAAAACTATGCTTAAAATCCTCTGCTGGGATTTTATTTCTACATCTGAAGCACCATAATCAAAAAAGTAAACAACAGTATGAAAACTTTCATTGCACTTTTTTTTAATTTCCAAAGATTCCATCCACAGCTGTAACCTAAGAAGATCATATCTTTTATGAAGTATTCTCCCTTGATTAGCTGTAAATTTAGATTGTCCTTCTTGCTCTTCAAATTTAGAAACATCCTTATAAATCTCATCTGCAAAATTAAATAAGTTAGATTTTGCAGTATTACAATTAAAATTAAAGTCATTAGTTAAACTTGAAATTTTAATCTGATTATCTAATAAATCTATTTCTGCACTCCGTATCAACAAGTCAGACTTATTTACACTAGAAAGCTCAACATAAAATCCCAATACAAGTCCTGCTACAAATATAACTACTGTTATAATAAATGCTTGCCAAAATGCGTGTTTACTATTTACCATCTTACCACGAATACCTCTTTACTGCAAATTTATACAATGCACTAATCATTATTAGTGGATAAATCATAAGGTATAATGTTAAGAAGAAAATTAGGTTAAAAACATTTATATCCTTTAGTTTAAATTCTTTCATACTTCTTATTGCAAAAATTGTGTATGCACATCCTAAGATAAACAAAGCAAAACCAAAGAAATTAAGAACAGATGGATTAAAACTAAGAGTTATAAGTTTAGGAAATGCCCCATTTGCTAAAAAAGCATACTTAGTAGAAAAATAAGTTAATAATATTCTTCTAACAGCCAAATAAGTAAATAAAGATATTCCAATAACACCTATAAATAAAGAAGACACAAAAAAAGGAATTACAAACATTCCAAGCATATTTTTTCTAAAAGTCCATCTCTTATATTTAACAATTGTTTGTGTTCCCCCTATATTCCATCTCACCCTCTGTCTCCACCACTGTTTAAATGTCTTAGGAGTTATTGAATAAATTTTTGCGCTTAAAGACATTCTTGCTTTATACCCATGAGACATCATTTTCCAAACAATTTCTATATCTTGTGTCATATTTTTAGGATCAAAAAGTCCAACTTCAAAAAGAATCTTCTTTCTATAAAGTGCAAATGGTCCAGGAGTAACATATACAGAATCAACATAATCTAAAAGTTTCCTTGCAAATGAAATGACAACATACTCTAAATATTGCATCTGCTGCATAAATGTCCCTTTTTCTTTAGATAAAACCGCTCCAGTAACACCCCCAATCTTTTTATCATTCTGTAAAAAACCAATCATCTTAATCAGAGCATCTTTTTCAGGATAAGAGTCTGCATCTGCAACAGCAATATAATCGTATTTAGCTGCTTTTATTCCAATATTTGTAGGCTCAGCTGCTCCCCCAGAGTTTCTTTCATTGACAATCAGCCTCACATTTTTATATTTCTTTACATATTTTTTTATAATCTCAACAGAATTATCTTTAGATTTATCATCTACTACAATTATCTCTATCATTTCTTTAGGGTAATTCATATTAAGGAGGTTTTCTATTGCATCTCCAATGCTATCTGCTTCATTATAACAAGGCATCACAATACTTATTGGCTCAGGCTTTCCTTTAGGATAATAAAACATCTCTTTCCTATGAGGATAATACACTGTCATCATCAAAGCAAGCATGTATAGTGCTATGAATGAATAAAAAAAGAATATAAAATCAATAAAATTCATCCTCTACCTCAAAAAGCATTTTAACTTTACCATAATATAAAGGGTAATTAACCTCTTTTAAGGATTATTATTCTAAATTGTTTAAATTTGTAGATATAATTTGAAAATTACTCTTGGTTTTCATCCTCATATTTTCCCTTTGCTTCTTCTTCCTCTATTTCTCTTTCTGCTTTTTCTATCTCTCTATTAATTTCTTCATTTAGTAAAGGGTTTTCATTTTTCTCACCTTCAGAAATACTAAAATAATCATAGAAATCATCACTTAATGTAAGCTCGTGTGTATGTCCAATCTTCTTCTTTTTTATTAAGCTTAGTTCTGAAAATTTTTTAATATGATCGTATGCTTTATTTCCTCTTATTTTAATAATTACAGACTGTTTTATAGGATGTTTATAAGCTATTATTGCTAGTGTCTCTTGCTCCGCTTTTGTAAATTCAGAGCTTCCTGTAGCAAGTTTATTTATAATATGAGAATACTCTTGTTTAACATCCATTTTCCATAACCCATTTTTCTCAACAATTTCAAGTGCAGAATCATCTTTGTTATACTTATCTTTTAATCTCTCAATTAAATCTCTTATAATAATTGGATTTAAATCACTTAATGAAATTAAATCTCTCATATTCAAAAATCTTCCAGAGATAAAAAAAACTGCTTCTAGTGATTTTAAGTCTTCTTTTTCTTTAGATTCATCAATCTCTTTTATTGTTTTGCTTGTAGGCATGCATAATAAAAACACTTTCTCTTTAAAAGCATTATCAATAGTTATTTAATCGCAAAATAAGTAAAATTATAATGAAAAAGAAGTTAAAACCAAAGAAAATGCTAAAAACAATTCTCTGGACAATCTTATCCTTAATCTTGTTAGTGTTTTTAATAAGAATAATAAATCCAACAGAAATAGATGATGTTACCCCTGGAATACCCTGCCCTGAACTGAGTATTTATAATCCAGATGTATTATATATAATACCCAATTTTGAAGGTAATCTAATTTCTGAAAATAAAGGGTGGTGCAAATACATTTTATCATTAAATAAAACACTCTATTTACATGGATTAACTCACACCTACCAAGAATTTTTAGAAAATAATATAACCCAAACCCAATTAGAACAAGGAATTTTAGAGTTTAAAGAGTGTTTTGGATATGCTCCAGAATCATTTAAACCTCCTCAATTAAAAATAAATTCAAAAAATAAAAATCTAATTAAAGAAAATAGGTTAAAAAGAAAAACAGTTTTAAATCAGCTAACTCATAAAGTATATCATTGTGATGACTCAGATATTATTCCAAATAAAATAATAAAAATATTCTAAATATATTATATAATAGACAAAGATTATATTTTATATCTTAGTATTGCTCCAACTCCAGAAAGATTAAAAAATTGCTTTCCTTCTTCTGTATCAACTGAAATCATTTCTACTTTAGTGCCATTATCTTCTGCAATTTTTTTTAATTCCTTAGCAAAGGTTTTCTCATATTCTTTTGACAATAGTAAAGTATCAACTGCTGCATATTCTAGAGCCTTCTTTACTTTATCTCCTTTGTAGGCTACAAAATCTGGTTTTGCACCTAACATTTCAAAAAACTTTTCCATTAGTTTTTTCTCATAAACTATCTCTTGATTTGCTAAAATGTCTTTTGACTTTTCTACAAGTTCTTTTAATCCAGATTCATCACTTCCACCAATATCTATTCTTCCAATAATTTTATTCCTCAAGATAGTAGGGAGATACTCATTATCAATAAACTCATCTTTAGTTGGAATTGGGCCACCAATTAAAATACCTTTTAACTTTTTATTTTCATAAAATATATTTTTCATTTCATCTGCAATCCTCTTATAGAACTCTTTGGTTAACCCCTCTGTAATCCTATGGAAGCGCTGAGAAGAATTATGAACAACTAAACCATTTGCAATAAAATTATGATTTTTTGTTTCAATATCTACTGTAGGCATAATGCCAATACTTTTTATTCTAGAAATTTTAGCTGTAATTAAATTTGAATTATAAAATAATTCTAACCTTTTCTTTAAATCTTCATTATGAATCTTATCTAAAATTCTTGTTTTAAAAGCTTCTTTACTAATCTGCCTTTTATTAGAAAAAAAGTAGCCACAATTAAAATCTCTTGTATCTAATCCCGAATTTCTTATTACTCTTGCTACATCTGAACCACTAGCCGCCAACTGTCTAACTTTACTTCTATTACTTTTATTTTTAATTAAATCACCAACTTTATCTTGCTTCTCTTTTGAAGAAAATCCAATTAAAGAATAAAATTTTTTCAAAGATTCCAAGTCATAGATTACTAAATTATATCTAGTCTTATCTAAATAAGGATTTTTTCTATTATCATACTCGCTAACAGAAGATATAATTCCCAATCTTAAAAGGGCAAATTGAAGCTGCTTTGATAACAATCCATTATTTATTCCAAAAGCAACTCTCCCATTAGAGACATAACCTTCAGCATCAAAAAAACCAGAAACAAACCCCCTTAGAGAATTATCTGAAGATTTCAAAATAATAGAAGGTATCTCCTCATTTAAGGTTTTGTTTTTCTCAGGTAAAATTTGCTTAAAAAATTGACTCAAAATTCTACTATAAACCCTCAATTGCCAGTGATTCTTATCTTCTCTAAATTTTAAATCAGAATCAATCCCAAACACCTCTTTAATTAAACTTTTATAATGCATTGCAACTTCTTCTCTTTGTTCAAAGAAAGTGATTCTATCAATTTCATTACATCCATCTCCTAAGTAATAACCCAATATTTTTGAAAGGGAATAATTAATATTAAGGGGGATATTAATTTCTTTGATATTAAGACTTTGTTTAATTTCAGGAAGGAAATTAATCTTTTGGTCTTCTAAATTTAAGTTTATCTCTTCTGGGACGATTAAATAATCTCCTTCTTTTATTTCTCCAAGATTCTTTTCTTCAATTCCATTATCAGTTCTAACAAAAAAAGTGTGCTCAGCTGAAGATTTAATTTCAAATTTTGGATAACATGTGGTAATTTTAAATAATTCTTTATTATTTTCCCACTTAGCAATTATAGGTGTTCCTTCAGCAAATTCTTTGTTAAAATTCTCACTAAGAACAATTAAAGGATTATGGGAATCTTTAATCTTGATTATGTCTCCATCTTCTTTCATAATTAAAGTATCAGGACTAAGACATTGCCCTCCTGCTCTAACTTTGCTTGGAACCCCTGAAGTCATTTTTTGTAAAACATCTATTCTTTTTCCTTCAAGAACTCCAATTGTTGCCTCTTTTCTATCCATAACAAGCAACGCAAATATCTCTGACACTTCAAGCAATTCTCTAAGAGGTTCTAATACAAATTCTTTGTCGCATCTATATAATCTCATCTTTAAAGGCAAAGGGGGCTCTATACCCCATAATTGCAAATCATCAACTCCCTCTACTTTTGAAATATTACCACAAAAAATTGCTAACCCTTTTTCAGAACTTCCTTTAAACTCTTTTAAATATCTAACAATCTTATCAAGAGCATCAACAACATTTTTTCTTGTAGAGGTTGATTTAATATTTTTAGCAGTAGATTTTTCTGCTTCAAGTTGCTTTTGAACAGATACAATATCATATCCAGCAGGAATATACACTGTAATTAATTCAGTATGTCTTCCCTTATGAACTTCTAATTCCTCAAGTAAGTTTTCTAATTCTATTTTTGTTATTGTACTCATCGTTAAAGAAAATGAAAGGGGTTTATAAAATTTGGTTAATATCTAATTCCTAATATTCTAAAGAATTTTCAGCTACAAAAACCTAACTTCAAATTTTTTTCCTTTTTTAATTTCTCCAGCATTTGAAACATTCTTTAAATCACTAAGAACAGGCAATAAAATGTTGTAAACATTATCCTCTAACATTAAAGCAATTTCAGAATTCATTGATTTTTTGTTTAAAGATTTTTCTTGTCTTATCTGCGAGATAGTTAAATATAGTTTTTCTAATATCTCAAGATTCTTCTCTAGGTTTTTATTTAATTTCTCAAACTCTGGCCAATTGCTTAGATGAATTGATTTTTCTTTTTCATTTTTCTTAAAATACTCTTGATATATTTCCTCTGTGATAAAAGGCATAATTGGTGCAATAAGTTTCAAGATAATTAAAAGAGACCTATGCAAAGTATACTGTGCAGATAATCTTAAATTTCCTTCTCCCTGGTAAACTCTTTTCTTAACAATTTCAAGATAATTATCACAAAAATCACTCCAAAAAAATCTCTCAACATCACTCTTAACTTTAGAAAATTCATATTCCTTAAAGCTCTCTGTTGAAGTTTTAACTAAAAGATTTAATTTATCTAAAAATATTTCATCTATCTTCTCTAATTTTGCTGGCTTATTTTTAGGATTATAATCTTTAAGATTCATAAAAACAAATTTTGATGCATTGACCAATTTATTAATCATCTTTACCCCAGAAATCAAATCTTTCTCCTGATAATCCAAATCATTTCCTAACTTTGATCCGGCAGCCCAAAATCTAGTTGCATCTGCTCCATGTTTTTCCATTACTTCAACAGGAGAGACAATATTTCCCTTAGATTTAGACATTTTCTCTCCTCCCAATGAAACATTTCCAGATATTACAATATCTTTCCAAGGTATTTTATTCTCATGTAAATAGCTTTTAACAATTGTATAAAATGCCCAAGTCCTAATTATATCATGTCCTTGAGGTCTAAGCGAGTAGGGAATAACAATTTTATTTTTAATAAGAGAGCTTGCTATTTGAGGTGTTAAAGAAGATGTTGCCCATGTATCTAAAACCATGTATTCTGGTTTTGCATATTCTTTACATTTGGGACACTTCTTTTTTACTTTTAAAGGATCAATAGGAAGTTCTTTTTCTTCTGCAATAATTATCTTATTGCACTTTTCACACTCCCAAGAAGGAATAGGGACTCCAAAATGCCTATTTCTAGAAATAGACCAATCCCAGTCTAATCCATTAACCCAATTATCATATCTCTTATGCATAAACTCAGGATGCCAATTAATTTTATTTCCCTGCTCAAGGAGTTTATTTTTTTTATCTAGAATTTTTATAAACCATTGCTTTGTTGGGATAAATTCTACAGGAGTCCCACACTTATCATGGCAATTAACAACATGCATAATTTCTTTTTGCTCTAAAATAAGATTCTTTTCTTTTAACTCTTCAAGTATTTTTTTTCTTGCTTCTTCAATATTTAATCCAAGATATTTTCCGGAATTTATTCTACCTGTTTTATCAAAGATTATTTTTGGAGAGAGATTGTGTTTAATTATTGCATCAACATCATATTTATCTCCATAAGAGCAAACCATCAATGCACCTGTCCCTTTATCGGGGTTAGCAGATACATCTGCTATTATAGGAACTTCAAAATTAAACAAAGGGACACTTGCATTTTTTCCAATAAAATTAGAATATCTTTTGTCTGTAGGATGCACAAAAACAGCAACGCACGCGCCTAAAAGTTCAGGCCTTGTTGTAGCAATAAGTAGCTCTTTTTTTCCACAAGAAAATTTTAAAGTAGAAAATAAACTTTTTTGCTCCTTATCTTCAAGTTCTGCCTGAGCAATAGAGGTTTGGCAGTCTGTGCACCACATTGTAGGAAATTCTTTCTGATAAATATCTTTAGATTTATATAATTCTATAAATGATTTTTGGGATAATTTTCTTGAGTTATCATCAATAGTAGAATAATAAATAGAATAATCTGCAGAGATTCCAAGGTCCTTAAAATCCTGTATGCATTCAGGAGTTATTTTTTTTAAAGATTCAATGCAAAGCTGAATAAATTCTGATCTTCCCATATTTCTACTTTTAACATGATTCATCTTCTCAATAAATCTCTCTGTTGGTAACCCATTGTCATCTGTTCCAAAAGGATAAAAAACCCCTCCATTTTTTCCAGACAAAAACATTCTTTGAAACCTCACGATAAAGTCTTGTTGCGAATAACTAAAAACATGTCCAATATGCATTCTCCCTGAGATATATGGAGGAGGCGTATCAATAGAAAAAATTTCCTTTTTCTTCAAATCTAAAGAATAGATTTTTTCTTTTTCCCAAAATTCTTTCCATTTCTTCTCCATATCTTTAAGGCTAAATTTTGATTCTGAATTATGATTAGTCATAGATTGGTTTATTCAGCAAACTTTTAAAAACTATCTCTCTTTAAAGTATTCATGGCACAAGACAATAAAGTAAGCCTCCCAGGAGGGTTTGGAGGGTTAATGAGATATAGTGAGGAGTATGAAAGCTATATTAACTTAAAACCTATCCATGTTGTAATCCTTGTTATATTTATTATAGCATTTAGATTAGTGATGCCTTATATATTCAAATAAATACAATTTTCTAAAATGTTTCCAGGAGTTGACCCCAGACAGATGCAAGGAATGCTCAAGAAAATGGGAATAACCCAAGAGAATGTTCCTGCTGAAAGAGTAATAATTGAAAAAACAGACAATTCTAGAATAATCATTAATAATCCATCTGTAACAAAAATAAAAATGCAAGGACAAGAAACATTTCAAATTGCAGGAGAAATTTCTGAAGAATATGCCAAAGAAGAGATTTCTAAAGAAGATATAAGCACAATTATAGAAAAAACAGGTGTTACAGAGGAAATTGCTAAAAAAACACTTGAAAAACACAATGGAGATTTAGCTGAAACCATTCTTGAACTTAGTTAAATCCTAAAAAATACTAAAAACTTTCACTCCTATAAAACAGCAAAAAGTATATAAATACATTACACATTATAATTTACACTTCTAAATAAACCATTATGAACAGGAGGAGAAAGTCTAACAAGTTAATGGAAGAAATCATACAAGAAAAAATAAGCGCGGATCACCTTTTATATGTAAGTCTGAAATACACTAAAACTTGTGATGTAATCAAAAATCTTATTCTAAGATGGAGAAAAATGATTGAAACAAGTATCGAAGAGATTTTAAAAAGTGCAAAGAAAAAGAAGAAAATAAAGGCAATTCCTTCAAATCCTTTAGGGAAAATAGAAGAAATAAAAAAGCTTTTCAAAAACGATAAAAATTTCCAAGAAGTTATTGAGATGTACATAATGTTCAGGAAAATAGATGAATTAAGGACAGAAAGGATAGGGGAGTTCAGAAAAAATGTCGCTTTAAAAATATTCTATCAAGGGAAGGAGATAAACGTAGATTTAGAAAAATTGAAAGAATATGCAGATAAGCTGGAAAAGTTTATAAGTACTACAAAACAATTTCTTCTATCAAAATAAACCTCATTTAACAAGCTAAAAAATGAAAAAGATAATTGTGGTAACTTCTGGAAAAGGAGGAGTTGGAAAAACAACCACAGCAATAAATTTAGGTGCTGCAATAAACTATTTTGGAAAAGATGTTTTAGTTATTGATGGAAATCTATCTACTCCAAATGTAGGAATACATCTGAATTCTCCAGAAGTACCAGTAAGTCTTAATCATGTTTTAAGAGGAAAAGCAGAACCAAAAGAAGCAATATACGAACACGAATCAGGACTAAAAATAATGCCTTCTTCTCTATCAATAAAAGAATTAAAAAAAGTAAATCCTGATAGAATTTCTGACTTTAAAAAAGACTTTCAAGGACTATCAGAATATATTATTGTAGATAGTTCTGCTGGCTTAGGAAATGAAGCTCTTGCTACAATTAATTTAGCAGATGAGTTAATAATAATAACAAATGCTGAAATGCCTGCAATAGCTGATGCACTTAAAACAATAAAACTTGCAGAGCAAATGAAAAAGACAGTTTTAGGAGTTATAGTAACAAGAGTAAGAAAAGATAAAATAGAAATGACTCCAGAAGCAGTAAAAGAAATGCTTGAAGTTCCTATTTTAGGGATGATTCCAGAGGACATAACAGTTAAAAAAGCACTAAATCAAAAAGACGCTGTTGTGCACAGTCATCCTCACTCAAATGCATCAAGAGCATATAAAGAAATTGCAGCAAGAATAGTCAGTGCAAATTACAGTTCTAATAAAGACAAATATCCTTTCTGGAAAAGAATAATGAAAAGATATTACTAGATTGCTATTAAAAAAGATATTACTAACTTACTATTAAAATTATTTTCTTAGCTTATTTTACACCCATTAGCAATGTTCTTTTCAGGGCAAACTAAAACAACTTCAGAATGGTCTTCTGAAACAGCAGCTAATAACATTCCTTGACTTTCTATTCCTTTCATTGTCCTAGGTCTTAAATTACTAAAAAAAGCAATTTTCTTTCCAAGAAGTTCTTCTTTAGAATAATACTGTTTAATACCTGCGCAAATAGTTCTCTCCCCAATCTCTTTACCAACATCCAATGTAATTTTATATAATCTATCTGCTCCAGGAATATCTTCAACTCCGATTATCTGTGCAACTCTTAAATCAAAAGTCTGCCACTCATTAAATTCAACAATTCCTTCTACCATAAAAATACAATATATTCAAACTTTAAAAAATTTTGGATAATTAAAAATAAGATAATATGTCAATAATTAAATGCATCTCTGTCCAGCAGAATGATAAACTTCTTGACTGTAAAGTTCATTACTCCCACAATTACACCTTACAGAAGAAGGGTGTTTGCAAAAGGCTGTTGTGCCATCCAATGACCAAGCTACAGCAGTTCCTCCACTACCGCTACCACAAAGAGAAATGTGTCCATTACAAGCAATAGAACCATATATATCTGCGCATCGTGATCGACAAAAATCCTTAAGATATTCCTCATCCCAGTCAGAACATACTGAAGGTTTAACATCAACATCAAATGAGCCTGTTTTAGCTGAACAGTGTTTAATTTCCAAAGAACAATGAGCCGGAGCATCAAAGCATAACAATCCATCAGGTGCTACTGTGAATCTTGAATCAACTATAGTTGCACATGCAAAATGAGTCCCATTCCAGATTGCAGCCTGTCCAGTAGAACAAACTTTATCAGGAGAAAGTTCACTTAAAAAATGACCCGGATTAGGTTTAACTCCAGCAGTGTTAGCATAAACCCCAATTCCTAATAATGCAATTGAAAGAATAATCATTAATGTATAGGCAAGTCTATTTGAAATATTAAATTTATTTTCCCTCTTTTTCTTAACCATATAGAATATAAATAATATGTATTTAAATACTTTTCTACAAGTTTAAAATATCTCTTAAACTAATTCATCCATAAATTCTTGTTAAGTAACCTTCAATATTCAAAACTTTTTTACCTTTAAGTCGATAGTCTCTCTTAATAGGAGCATTCAATCTTTCAAGATTTAAAGTTTCAGGTTTAACAAGGGCATCATACACTAAAAATAATAATCCATACTCTCCTTTTTTAACAGGGATTTCAAAAGGGCTTCCAATTTGAAGAACAGAGGAGCCTGATTTTATCATCTTACTAACAATCTTATCTGCTAATTCTCTTCTATAAGCATCTCTTTTATCTACAATTGCAAAATAATATCTTGCAAGAGGAATATCCATATAAAAATTATCTATTGAAGGTTCAAAATTCCATCTAATATGTTTAGATTCTAGAGGGATTTCTCTTATCATTTTAATTTGTTTTTTCTTATCTTCACTCATAAAAACAAGTAAAAATCAGAGTATATAACTATTATTATTTTGCATATATAACATACAAAAACCTTTTAAAACAAATTGTATATAAAATAAGATGTTCTATAAAAAAAATTGTCAGAGATGTGGTAAGAAAGCAGGTAAAAAAGATAACTTTTGTTCTAACTGCGGGCTCCCTCTAAAAAGGGAATCTAATAGAAAAGATTTTGGAATTCTTGGTGAAAGTGATTCATTTAATGAAGCAGATATATTCTCTAATTCATTAATGGGAGGGATAGGAGGCGGATTTATGAATAAAATGATTTCTCAAACAATGAAAATGATAGAAAAAGAAATGGAAAAGGCAAACAGTATTTCAGATAAGAATAATCTTCCAAAAACAAAAATAAAGCTAATGATAAATGGAAAAGAAATAAACCTTGAAGATGGAACTCAAAAACAGCCAGGCAGTAAAAAAGAAAAACAACCTGATATGAAACTCAAACATTTTTCAAATGAACAGATAAAAAAGTTTTCAAAGCTAACAAAAAAAGAACCTAAAACAGAACTAAAAAGAATCTCTGATAAACTAATCTATGAAGTAAAAATACCTGGAGTAGAATCTCCAGAAAATATCTCAATAACCCCTTTAGAAAATAGCATAGAACTAAAGGCACTCGGGAATGAAAAAGCATACTACAAACTAATACCCTTAAATATCCCTATAGTAGGATATGAATTCTCAAAAGGATTACTTATTCTTGAATTCAAAGGAAATTAATTAATTTTTAAACTCACAAAACTTATAAATAGTTTTAATTTTTAAATTGAACATGAGGCTGTAGCTCAGTCTGGTTAGAGCACTGCTCTGATAAGGCAGGGGTCCACAGTTCAAATCTGTGCAGCCTCATTTATTTACTATTCTTAGAAATCTTATTCAACTCTCTAATAATTTCTTTCATACCAGTTGAGCCAAATCCTTTATCTCCTCTTTCTGTTTGAGATAATTTATCTACTTCTTTTATTTTTGCTCTTGCTACTGGAACAAGAATTATTTGAGCTATTCTCATCCCTTTCTCAATTTCAATAGTTTTATCATTCATATTAACTAACATTATTGAAGCCTCTCCTCTAAATCCACTATCAAATGTTCCTGCAACAGTATGAACATTCATTTTCTGTACAATTCCTGCTCTATCTCTAACAATTCCAACATATCCTTTAGGAATTTCCAAAGCTATTCCTGTATGCACTTTCTTTTGATCAAATGGGAATATACTTATTGTTTCAAGAGATTTTAAATCAAAGCCAGCATCACTATCTAAAACATATTCTGGAGCATCAGCTTCTTTAGATAATTTAAGAAACTTCAAGGTAAGCTTTGGTTCTTTTTCCTTTTTAATGGCACTCTTCACAACACTCTTTTTTTTAGAAACTTTATTCTTCATACATTCAAAAAACAACAGGGATTTATAAATTGTTCTAAAAAATAAATAAGAAGCAGAACCAATTTAAACCTCCCAACCTCAAGATTTTTAAATGGACTTTTTCTAAAATATAAATGACAGAAAAGAAAGTAAAGGAAAAACAAAATAAAGAGAAACAAGAACCCCAAAAAAGTGTTCATGGGATGTATCACTACATTAAAAAAGCTTGGAAAAAACCAGATTCAAAAGTCCTCATGAAAAGAATGGAAGAATGGAGAAAAGAACCTGCCCAAGTTAAAGTAGAAAAACCATTAAGGTTAGACAGAGCAAGAACACTTGGATATAAAGATAAAAAAGGATTTGTAGTCATAAGAGTTAGAGTTAAAAGAGGAGGACATAAAAGGCCAAGACCAAATAAAGGTAGAAGAGGTAAAAGATTACACACAAGAAAAAACCTTAAAATGTCTTATAAATGGATTGCTGAGCAAAGAGTAGCAAACAAACACTCTAATCTTGAAGTATTAAACTCATATAAGCTGGGTAAAGATGGAATAAATTATTTCTATGAAGTGATTTGTGTTGACCCCCAAAGACCTGAGATAAAAAATGACCCAACACTAAAATGGATATCAGATTCGACAAACAAAAAAAGAGTTTTAAGAGGACTTACAAGTTCTGCAAAAAAATCAAGGGGATTAAGAGACAAATCTCCAACAAATAAAGGCAGACCAAGTAGAAGAGCAGGACAAAAGCCAATTCCAAAATCTGGAAGAAGATATGTTATGCATAATTAATTCTAGATTATTTTGAATTTTAGCAAGTCGATAAATTCCAAAAATTATTTAAACTCTATAAAAAATATAAATTTATGAAACTAAAAGGGAGTAGAACTGAAAAAAATTTATTGAAAGCTTTTGCTGGAGAAAGCCAGGCAAGAATGAGATATACTTATTTTGCATCTGTAGCAAAAAAAGAGGGTTATGAACAAATCTCTGCAATATTCACAGAAACAGCAGATAATGAAAAAGAACACGCAAAAATATTTTTTAAATACTTAAAAGAATCAGGGGGGATGCCACTAGAAATAACAGCTACTTATCCTGCTGGAAAAATAGGAACAACAAAAGAAAACTTATTAGCTGCTGCAAATGGGGAACTTGAAGAATGGGGAGAACTTTATCCTGAATTTGAAAAAATAGCTTTAGAAGAAGGATTTAAAGACATAGCAGAATCTTTCCATGAAATTGCAGAAGTTGAAGAAGAACATGAAAAAAGATACAGGAAACTTTTAAAAAATATTGAAGATAAAAGTGTTTTCAAGAAAAAGAGTGTTGTAAAATGGAAATGTAGAAATTGTGGATATGTTCACGAAGGAGAAGAAGCTCCTGATGAATGCCCAGCATGTAAACACCCTCAATCTTACTATGAAATACTAAGTGAGAATTACTAGACATAAAATGGTTGAAATATCTGAAATTTATAAATGCGAAATCTGTGGAAATATCATTGAAGTTGTTCATCCTGGAAAAGGAGTATTAGTATGTTGTGGACAACCAATGAAATTACAAAAAGAAAATGCATCTGATAAGTCTTATCAAGAAAAACATGTTCCAATAATAGAAGGGAAAAAAGTAAAAGTTGGTTCTAGAAAACATCCAATGATTCAAGAACACTACATTGAATGGATTGAAGCAACATCTATTACAGGAGAAATTGCAAAAGTATTCTTAGAACCAGATTCAGAACCAGAAGCAGAATTTTCATTTGAACCTATTTCAGCAAGAGAATATTGTAATATCCATGGATTATGGAAAGGAACAAAATAAAAAAGATAAATTAAAGAATAAAGTTAAAAACTTCTCATTCTTAATTAATTAATGTTATACTCTAAAATTGCTGAATTATATGAATCATTAGGAAGCACAACTAAAAGATTAAAAAAAATAGAAAAATTGTCCAAATTTTTAGAGTATCTCCCTGAGTCAGATAAAGATGTTCTATATTTAATAGAGGGAAGAATTTATCCAAGCTATGATGAAAGAAAAATTGGAATTAGCAATCAACTTGTAATAAAAGCAATTTCAAAAGCATCAGGAAATTCTCCTGAAAAAGTTATTCAAGAGTGGAAAAAAATAGGAGATTTAGGGAAAGTAGCTCAAAAATTATCTCAATCAAAAAAGCAGTCTACTCTTTTCTTAAAACCACATCTTACAACAAATAAGGTTTTAGAAAGTTTAAGAAAACTTCCTGAATTAGAAGGAGAAGGAACAATTGAAAAAAAACTAATGCTAATAACTGAATTATTAACCTCTGCTTCTCCAACTGAATCACTTTACATTATAAGAACACTAATAGGAGATTTGAGAATAGGAATTCAAGAATCAACAATAAGAGAATCGCTCTCAAGCGCATTTTTCAATTCAGACAAAGAGTCTTCTAAAATAATTCAAGATGCAATTGATAATTCTAATGACTTAGCAGAGATATTCTTAATTTCAAAAAAAGGAAAAATAAGTGAATTCAATAAAATAGGACTAGAAGTTGGAAGACCAATAAAAGTCATGCTTGCCCAAAAAGTTAAAACAATTGAAGAAGGATTCAAAGCTGTTGGGAAACCATGTGCAATAGAATACAAGTATGATGGTTTTAGATTAATTATTCATAAAAAAAATTCAGATATAACTTTATTCACAAGAAAATTAGAAAATGTAACAAAACAATTTCCAGAAGCAGTTGAGTATGTTAAAAAATATGTTAAAGGGAACTCATTTATTTTAGATAGCGAGGCAGTAGGTTATAATAAAAAAACAAAAGAATACACCAATTTCCAAGCAATCTCTCAAAGAATAAGAAGAAAATATGATATTGGAAAACTAAGAGAAGAACTGCCTATTGAAATAAATGTATTTGACATCTTATACTATAATGGAAAATCATTAATTAAAGAGCCATTTGAAACTCGTACAAAATTAATAAGAGAAATAATCAAAGAAACTCCTTATAAAATTGTTTCTTCAAAGCAAATAATAACTGATGATTTAAACAAAGCAGAAGAGTTTTATGAAAAAGCACTCAAAAATAATCAAGAAGGAGTAATGATGAAAAACCTTTCAACAATTTATCAACCAGGCAATAGAGTAGGGCACATGTTAAAAATCAAACCTTCTGAAAAAGATTTAGATTTAGTAATAACTGGGGCTGAATATGGAACAGGAAAAAGAAGTGGATGGTTAAGTAGTTTTATTCTCTCGTGTAAAGGAAAAGAAGACTCTGAATTTCTTGAAATAGGAAAAGTTGGAACAGGAATAAAAGAAAAAGATGAAAATGAAGGGGTATCATTTAATGAGTTAAATGATTTACTTAAACCTCTAATTATAAATGAAAAAGGAAAAAATGTTAAAATAATACCAGAGATAATCGTTACAGTAGCCTATCAAGAAATTCAATCCTCTCCAAACTACAATTCTGGATTGGCTCTAAGGTTCCCAAGAATAACTGCCTTAAGACCAGACAAAGATATATCTGAAATAGCAAGTTTAAAGGAAATTGAAAAAGAAGCTAAAAGTCAAAGAAACTAAAACCATAGAGTATTTAAAATAAAAGCCACTAAAATAAACATGCAAAAGACAAAATTAAAAAGAAAATCTTCTGCTAAACTACTAAGCAGACAAATAGTTACAATTTCATCTATAATCATACTCTTATTTATATTTACTCTAATAGTTTTAAAAAACACAAACATAATTGGAAAAGCTATTGATGATCCAGAATGTGTTCCTCGTTGGAAGTGCTCAGAATTTCTTCCTGAAAAATGTCCAAAAGAAGGAATAAGAATTAGAGAGTGTGTAGACTTGAATAATTGCGGAACATTAAAATCCATGCCAAACCTCACCCAGTCCTGTGAGAGAAAAAATATAATTTTGGCAATCTTAGCTGGAATTTTAATAATTATAATTATAGAATTTATAATCTATTTACTAAAGAAAATATTCAGGAAAAAGGAGAAAATAGGGGAATCTCCCAAAGCAACAGAAAAACAATATAAAGAAGACCCAAATTATCCTTCAGAACTAGAGCAATATTATAGTTCAACTCAAACACGAGATATTAAACAAAAGAAAAAAAGAAAAAATAATAAGAAAGAAGAAGATAATTACCTAGAAAAATTCCCAGAAAAGTACTGGCCAAAATAAGAAACATCTCGTCGAACTGTTTAAAAACCTTTATAAACCCCTTTAATCTTTATAAATAATCAAATGGCAACTAAAGAAAGTAATTATAAGATACAAAATATTGTGGCAACCGCTTCACTTGGAAAACCTGTTCCTTTAACAAAGCTCGCAAGAACTCAACCAAACACAGAGTATAATCCTGAAACATTCCCTGGACTAGTTTTAAGAATTAAAGAACCTAAGTCAGCTGTCTTAGTATTCTCCTCTGGAAATTTAGTGTGTACAGGAACAAAATCTCTAACTCAAGTCAGGGAAGTTATAGATGCTGTAATAAAACAGTTAAAAAAAATAAATGTAAATATAACAGGAAAACCAAAAATAACAGTTCAAAATATAGTTGCTTCAGGAAGCATTGACTTAAAGCTAAATCTTAATTTTCTTGCACTAGAAATGGAAAACACAGAATATGAACCTGAGCAATTTCCAGGACTAGTTTATAAATTAGTTGAGCCAACAGCAACATTTTTACTCTTCTCAAATGGGAAATTAGTCTGTACTGGCACAAAAAACAAACAACAGCTTGAAGATAGCATGGACCAACTACTAAAAAACGTAAAAGTAGCCCTTAAAAACTACAAATAAAGAATACACTTTATAGTACATACAAATTTATAAAAAACCAATTTCTGTCTAAAATTAATGGAAGAAAGCGATTATTCAAAAGAAAATTATTCTATGTCTGAAGGGAGTGAAGATTCTCAAAAAAGGAGAACAAAATCAGAAGAATTAATCATAGAAGCAAAAAACTTTTTCAATGCTAACAAAGAAGACTTAGGAGAGTCAATACGTAAGAAAACAAATGTAGTTTTCTTAGATTTTATGAAACTTACAGAATTCTCAACAAAACTCTCTGATGAAATAATTATTAACCCTGAAGAAACACTGAGTATAATAGAATTAGCTGTAGAAGAATTAGGATTAGTAAAAAACTCAAGAGTCCGTTTGAGGAATTTATCTGAATCTCATCAAATAAAAATAAGAAATATACGTTCAAAACACTTAAATGAATTAATTATTCTTGAGGGAATAATAAGGCAAGCATCAGATGTTCGTCCTCAAGTAGTAAATGCTAAGTTTGAATGCCCTAGTTGTGGAACAATAATTTCTGTTTTGCAAATTGAAAAGAAATTCAGAGAACCAACAAGATGCTCATGTGGAAGAAGAGGGGGATTTAAGATACTCTCAAAAGAGATGGTAGACACCCAAAGACTAGTAATTGAAGAATCACCTGAATCTCTTTCAGGGGGAGAACAACCTAAAAGAATGAATGTTTTTGTAAAAGAAGATTTAGTTGAGCCAAAAATGGAAGATAAGACAACTCCTGGCGCAAAAGTAAAAGTTATTGGAATACTAAAGGAAGTTCCTGTTCCATTATCAACAGGAGGGCAATCTACTAGGTTTGAATTAGCAGTAGAAGCAAACAATATAATTCCTATGGAAGAAACTTTTGAAGAACTAGATATCTCAGATGAAGATGAAAGACAAATTCATGAGCTTTCTGAAGACCCAAAAATATTTGAGAACCTATCAAAAAGTATTGCTCCAAGTGTATGGGGTTATGAAGAGATAAAAAAAGCACTAATTCTCCAATTATTTGGAGGTGTTCAAAAGAAAATGTCAGATGGCTCAAAGTCAAGAGGAGATATTCACATCTTACTAATAGGGGATCCGGGTGTAGCAAAATCAATTGGGAAAGATGAAAAAATTATGTTCTTCTCTGGCACTGAAACAGGATATGACACAATTGAGGCTATTTACAGAAGATTTAATAAAAATCCAAAAGATTTGAATGTATTAACAATAGATCAAAATAATCATGAATCAAGATGGGAGAAAGTTAATGAGATTATAAAGCATTTACCTGAAAAAGATCTTATAAAGGTTGAGACAGAACATGGAAAGAGCATCATTGCAACAAAAGATCATTCTTTTATAACTTTATCAAAAAACGGGGAGATAATTCCAATAACAGGTGAACAATTAACAAAAGAAAATTATATCCCAATACCAATTAAGTATCACAAAGAATTATCTGAATTTTTAGATACAAAAGATTTTAACACTAAACATACTTCATCTAAATTACTTCCTGCGAAAATACCTTTGGACAGGGATTTTGGATTTTTTGTGGGAATATTTTTATCAGAAGGATATATTAAAAATAGGAAAACAATAGAAATCTCCAATAAAAATGAAAAAATACAAAAAAATGTTATAAAATTTGCAGAAAAAATCGGCATAAATTATAATTCCAATAAAAAAAGCGTTTCTCTATTCTCAAAAAATCTTTCAGAATTATTAAGAACATATTGTTATTCTGAATTAGATTTGAAGAATATTCAAAAAGGAACTAAAGGGAATTATTCCAGAATAAAAAGAATACCTGAATTTGCATATTTTTCTAAAAAAGAATTTATTTATGGGGTTTTATCTGGGCTTTTCTCAGGAGATGGGAGATTAATAAAAGATGCAAATTCATTAAAAGGATTTGAGCTGATAACAATTTCAAGAAAATTGGCAGAGGGTGCTTCAGATTTGTTATTCTCTATGGGCATAATAAACAAGATTAAAAAAAGGAAATATTCCTATAAACAGAAAGAAACTGAATATTATTCTGTTGCTGTTCCAACTTACATGATAAATGATTTCATTAAAGAGATAGAAATTATAGGAAGAAATATCAAGCTTAATAGAAATAACCCTATTTATAGTTATAATAATCTTATACCTTGTGGAAATTTGGTTTATGAAGTTGTTAAAAAATTGGGATACAATAGCAGAAAAACAGGGGATAGGACTCTGGCCGCAGAAATGAGAACAGTAAAAAAAAGAAATTCTATTGGGAAACTAAGACTCTTAAAATTGATAAAAAATTTTGAGGAAAAAGCAAAGGAAAAAATTGAGGAACTTGAAAGACTAAAAAAATTAGCGAATAGCAATATCCTTTGGTCAAAAATAGATAATATAAAAATATTAAAGGAAAAAAATGAGGAAGTTTATGATTTGTCAATACCTTCTACAAACACATTTGTATCTAATGGCATAGGGATTCACAATTCAGTCACACTAGTTTTCATGTCAAACATTTCTCCAAAAGGAAGATATGTTGTTGGTAAATCTGCTTCAGGGGCAGGACTTACAGCAACTGTTGTAAGAGATGAATATCTAAAGGGGTGGAGTTTAGAAGCAGGTGCAATGGTTTTAGCAAATAAAGGTTTAGTTTGTATTGATGAATTAGAAAAAATGGACC
>CAYQKM010000005.1:0-14432 GCA_964418095.1 Candidatus Woesearchaeota archaeon | reverse complement strand
AGATAGGAGTGCCATGCACGAAGCAATGGAGCAGCAATGCATGATGCCTAATTTCAAACTGCTTCTTTCTGATGGAAAACAAGTTGAGATAGGAAAATTCATAGATAACCTGATTGAAAAAAATAAAGATAAAGTTTACAATGGGAAAAATTGCGAGATTCTCCCTGTTAAAAATGTTGAACTTATTTCTACAGATTTTATAAACGCATTTCCATTTAAAGCAGACCGAGTAAGCAGACACATTGCCCCAGAAAGCTTCATTAAAATTGAGCTTGCAAATGGGAGAGAGATTATAGTAACTCCAGAACATCCTTGCTGGACAGTTAAGGATGGAAAAATAACAACTATATCTGCAGAAAATACAAAGAAGGGAATGTTTTTCCCTATTCCATCTGAAGTAAGCATAAAATCTAAAGATTATAAAAAGGAGAACAATAACCTATGCAAGATAATAGGGTATCATATCGCAAATGGACATTATGAATTAAATAAGGGGAAAAAAAATGAGATACAGTTCTGGAGTAATGATAAAGAGTTAATAAGTGATTATAAAAATGCTGTTGAATCTCATTTTAAAATAAAAACAGCAACAACAAAAAGAAAAAATCAATTTGCTATAAGAATTGTTTCAAAGAAAGTTATTGAAGAGATTCTTAAAATAGAACCATTGCTTATAGAAAAAGATGGGAGAAAGATAATTCCTTATAAAATAATGCAGCTTCCAAATGAGAATATAAAATATCTTTTAAGAGGTCTATATGATGGAAATGGAAAAGTAAAATTTCAAAATAAAAATGGCTGCAGAATTTCCTTTGTCTCCAAAAATAAGGAACTTGAAGAACAGATAGGTGATTTATTATTAAGATTTGGGATACAATCCTCAATCTCTAAAGATAAAGATGTCTGGAGAATAGATATATCCGGACAAGAAAATCTGTCTAAATTTTTAATTAATATTAATTTCTTATCTAAGGAAAAGAGCAGGAGACTAAAAGAATATTTAAGTAAAGAAAAAAATTATAAAGCAATCCGCGACATTGTTCCGAATTGCACTGAAAAAATAAGCAAAATATTCAAAAAACTGAACATCTCTGCAAAAAAAGAGATAGGACATTTAATAGACTTACATGTTGAAAAAGACAGATTATTTTTACAGAAACTTGTTCTAATAGCAAAAAAAGAAGCATTAAAAGATTCTGAAAAAAATAAAGAAGTATTAGAAGAATTAAAAGAAATTGAAAGATTAGCATTTGGCTATGCCAAATGGGTTAAAATAAAAAAAGTCTCAAGAATAAAAAATGACAAGGTAAAATGGGTTTATGATGTTACTATAGAGCCAAACAGAACTTTTATCTCTAATGGAATGATTCTTCATAATACAGTAACTATCTCAAAAGCAAATGTTCAAGCATCATTAAAGGCGCAAACATCTGTTCTAGCTGCTGCAAATCCTAAATTCGGAAGATTTGATCCTTTTATGCCAATACCCCAGCAAATAGACTTGCCTCCTACACTAATAAACAGATTTGATATAATATTTACTCTAAGAGACTTACCTGATAGATCCAAAGACGAAAGAATAGCAATGCATGTTTTAAAAGAGCACCAAAAAGAAACAAAAGATGTTTTAATAGATTCAATGTTATTAAGAAAATATGTTGCATATGCAAAACAGAAAATAAATCCTGTGTTAAGTACAGAAGCTGTTGATGAATTAAAAAAGTTTTATGTTGAATTAAGAAATAAGCCAGTAATGTCTGAGAGTGCAATGCGCCCTATCCCTATTTCTGCGAGACAATTACAAGCACTTATAAGAATGTCAGAGGCATCAGCAAGATTAAAATTAAATGAAGAAGTTTCAAGGGAAGATGCAAAAGAAGCAATTGAACTTATGAAATATTATTTAATGCAAGTAGGATATGACACGGAGTCTAAAACATTTGATATAGATAGGATTTCAGGGAAATTCTCTTCATCTCAAAGAAATAGAATATTTATGGTTAAAGAGGCAATAACTGCACTTGAAAGCAAAATGGGAAAGATGATGCCTTATGAAGAAATTGAAAAAGAGCTAGAAGGAAGAATGGAAAAAGACGAATTAGAAGACATAATCAATAGATTAATTAAAGATAATGAAATTTATAGACCTAAAAAAGGATATATTGGAGTATTCTAACTCTAAAACCTTATAAACACTTAAAATTTGAAAATAAAAAGATGGCAGAAGAAGGACAATTCAAAAGAAACATTGCATATAAATTAAAAATAGGAGAAATCTTACTTGGAAAACCTATTGTTGACAATGAAAGATTCTCATTTTTAGAACTAGGAGACAAAAAAATAGTAAGAGTCAACATCATAGGAAATATTGTAGATAGATACGAGAGTGGCAGTGAAAAAAAATACATTTTCTTAAAACTAGATGATGGTTCTGGACAAATAAGCTTAAAAGTTTTTGGAGATGATATTGAAAAGTTTAAAGAAATAACCCAAGGATTAACTGTATTAGTAATAGGAACACTAAGACACTGGAACAATGAAACATATATTCAGCCTGAGATAATAAAAGAACAAAACACAAAATATCTTTTAATTAGAAAACTTGAATTTGAAAAAATAGATTCATCTAAAAAACCAATACAACTTGATAAAAGCAAAGTTGTTGCAATAAAAGATAGTATAATCACTTTAATAAAAGATGCTGAAGAAGAAGGAGGAATTGAAAAAGAGCAGATAATATTAAAATTAAGAGAAACCTCTCCAGAGATAATAAATCAAGAAATAAAGAAATTCCTTGAAGAAGGAATAATATTTGAACCTCGTCCAGGGAAAGTAAGATATTTAGGATAAACACTGCCAAAATAACACAGCAATCCTTAAACTCTTCTAAATTAACATCTGTTTTATTAATACAACCTCTTCCCAGAAGCATCTTTAAGTAAACCTCTAACACAAACCTTATAAAAGATATTCTCAAAACTAATTAATGGAAAACTATGAAAAACTCCTTAATGAAGCATATAGTAAAGTTAAGGTCGTAGAAGGGAAGTCAGAAAGATTTGAAGTGCCTGCAATAGAGGGGCACATAGAAGGAAAAAAAACAATACTCACAAATTTTATTACAATAGCTCAATATATTAGAAGAAGTCCAGAACACTTTCAGAAATTTATTCTTAAAGAACTTGCAACTTCAGGACAAAGGGAAGGAGAAAGACTAATCTTAAATAATAAAATTTCTAGCTCAAAGATTAATGCAAAAATAGATCAATATGTTAAAGAATTTGTAATTTGTAAAGAGTGTGGAAAACCAGATACTGAATTGCAAAAAGAAAATAGACTAAGTTTTATGCACTGCCTTGCATGTGGTGCAAAGCATCCTGTAAGAGAAAAGATATAAATAATTGCTAAAATCTCAAAACTAAATATTTATAAAACAAATTTTCTTGGAAACCTTACCCTAATTAAATCTAAAAGGGAGGTAAAAAATGGTTGAAGCTTATTGTGTAAAATGTAAAAAGAAAGGACAAAGGATGAAAGACCCTGCTATAACACAAACAGCAAAGGGAGGGTTTATGGCTAAAGGAAAATGTCCAGATTGTGGAACTGTTATGTGTGCTATGATGTCTGCAGAAAAAGCAGAAAAAGCAATAAAATCAGGTGAAGCTAAAAAAAGTTACTAAATATATAAAAAATGTTTGTAAACATCATAAAATCCTATAGAGATGTTGTGGCTATTTGTGATGAAGAATTAATTGGAAAAAAATTTGAGGAAAATATTTTTCAGTTAGATATAAAAGAGAATTTTTTTAAGGGAAGAGTGTGCTCTAGTGAAGAAGTTTCAAAAATAATGAAAGAGATGAAATCAGAAGACTCAACATTTAATATTGTAGGAGAAAAATCAATAAATCTTGCATTAGAATCAGGAATAATCACAAAAGACGGAGTTGGAAATATTGGAGGAATTCCTTTCGCATTAGTTTTAACATAATTAAAGTAGTTTATTTAACTACAACATTACAAACCTAGGATAATTCTTTCACCTTTTTTATCTAGTTGGTAACAAAATGAGGAAACAGTTTCTCCTCTCTCTAAAATATAGTGTTTTTTTAATAAATAATTAATTTCCTCAATTTTCCCTTTTAACAAATCTAAATTATAAAGAAATTTATTTTCTTTAAAATTTTCTCTTAAAAATGAAAGTGCTCTTTCTTCTAAAGAGTTTTCATCCTGGTAAATAGAATATTTATCTTTACCCATACAGATTAAATATTTAAGACAATTATAAATATTTCTTGATTTCAAACTATATATTTATAAAACATGTCAGTTTTCTTAAAAGATGGGAAAAGAATTTTTTGAAGAAGATGTAAATAAAGAAAATAAGCCTGGTGAGAATCCTGAAGAAGAAGTAAAAATAGCTAGGGCAAAAATACCTAGAGGTGAAGAAGTAATAGGAATTATTGAAGAAAGATTAGGTGGAAATAAAATGAAAGTTGCATGTCTCGACGGAAAAACAAGAAACTCTCGTGTTCCGGGTAGATTAAAAAGAAAGCTATGGCTAAGACCAGGAGACATTGTTCTAATAGAGCCCTGGGAATTAGATAAAACAAAAGGAGATATTATTTTTAAATATCCCTCAAACCAGATAGAGTGGTTAAAAAGAAATGGATACCTTAATAATAAAGAGAAAGAATTTTAAATTACAACCTAAAGTTTATTAACCCTTTTTACTATTTTAAATAATGAGGAGAAGTGATAAAAAGGGGTTATCTACAATTGTTGCTACATTATTAATAATTCTTTTAACTCTAGTGGCAGTAGGAATAATCTGGGTAGTTGTAAGAAATATGATTAGCAAAGATTCAGAGAATATTGATTCAAGAAAATTTAGTATTGATTTAAAGATACTTTCTGTAACTAAAACCACAGATAGCCAAACAATGGTACAAGTTACAAGAAGACCTGGAGAAGGAAGATTAGATGGAATCTATTTTAGTATTTACAATGGAGTAGAAGGTTTTGTGTTTAATGAAACAAATGTGGGTTTAAATGAGCTTGGTACAAAGCCATTTAAATTGGATTACAATGGAAAAATAGTAAGTTTATCAATCTATCCTATGTTTATAACAGATTCAGGAAGAGTAACTATTGGAAATCTTTTAGATACATATTATAATCCAGAATATCTTGAAAGTGGAGGAGGATGTACTCCTAATTGTCCTGAGCCTGGAATCAAATGTGGTAATGATGGGTGCGGAGGAAGATGTGAATGCTTAGAAGACCACCACTGTGATGAAAGTGCAGGAATTTGCCGCTTAAATTGTGAGAGAGTGGAGTGTGGAGAAAGAAATTGTGGAGGAGTCCTTGGAAAACCCGGCTGCGGTAATAATTTCTGTGGAGAATGTGAAGGAAATGAGAGATGTGTTAATGGAAGATGTGAGGAATGTATTCCAGATTGTGGAGATAGAGAGTGTGGAGTATCTCCGAATGGTTGCGGAAAGTGTGGAGAGAATAATGGAGAGTGTGATAGAAATAGTGATAAACCCAATTGCAATCATTTAACTGGAAAATGTGAGGCATGTACTCCAAATTGTGGAAATAGAGAATGTGGAGTATCTCCGAATGGTTGTGGAAAGTGTGGAGAGAATAATGGAGAGTGTTCAAATGGATACAATTGTATAGATGGTGAATGTATACCCCCTGAAACAGCTCTCTGGTCTGGACTTATTGAAAGTGTTTTCCCAACTCCAATAGGGCGTAATTTTATCACACTAGAAAATGTTAATTGCAAAAAAGAAGAAGGATGTCCCAATAAGGGAGATGTAGAAGGATATGAAGAATATTTAAAAGACGCAAATTTCATAAAAGTAACTAGTACCACCCGTACGCAATGCTATCCAATAATAGGGTTACAATATCCTATTAATTATGAACAGTATATAGTTATACAAATTTCAACAGGAACTACAGATGTTAAAGAAGGAGATTATTATGAGCTTTGGAAAACATCTCCTGCATGTGTGGCATCTATAACATAAGAAGATAACTAATTCTATGAGCTCTGGAAAAGCCAAGGTGAGTGTAACAACGGTTAAACTTATTAAGAAGAAAATTTACTATTTCTTATGAGAAAAATAATAGCTGAAAAAGTAATAAGAATAATTAAGAACAAGTCTAATTTAGAAAAAGAACTAAATGTAAAATTAAACATATCTGGAAAAGAGATAACAATAGTTGGAGAAAGTGAAGATGAATATGTTGCAGAAAGAGTAATTGAAGCAATCAGTTTTGGATTTCCAATATCTAATGCACTCTCAATTAAAAAACAAGAATTTCTATTTGAAATACTCAATATTAAAGATTACACTAATCAAAAAGATCTTGAAAGAGTGAGAGGAAGAGTAATTGGAAAAGATGGAAAAGCATTAAAAACACTTTCAAATCTAAGTGAGTGCTCTATTGAAATTTTAGGAAACAAATTAGGGATAATTGGAGAAGCGGAATGTGTAAAAAATGTAGAAGAAGCTTGTAAAGCACTAATAAAAGGAACAAAACATGCAAATGTATATTCTTATTTAGAAAAACATAGAATCCAACCAATATTAGATTTAGGATTAAAAGAACCTAAAAAAACAAAACAATAATTTTAAATAAGGAAATAAGTTAAATTTTTTATAAGGGTTAATAAAACATAAAAATCCCTAAAAAAACAAAACAACCAAGACCTGGTAGCTCAGTTGGTTAGAGCGCACGGCTGTTAACCGTGAAGTCGCAGGTTCGAGTCCTGCCCGGGTCGCTCTTATAAATTCAAATAATAAATAATATTTCTATTAAACCGTATAGGTTTATTTTTAAATGAACAGTTACTAATTCTTCAATGAAAGAAACAAGCAGCCAAAAGCAAAAAGTATTATTAGCAATGTCAGGAGGAGTTGATTCAAGTGTAGCTGCTCTTATCTTAAAAAAGCAAGGGTATGAAGTTATAGGGGCATTTATGAAAAATTGGTCAGATACAAAAGACCCTCTAACAGGAGCATGTGCCTGGAGAACAGAAAGGAAAATGGCATTAAAAATAGCTTCTAAACTTAATATTCCACTGCTTACACTTGATTTTGAAAAGCAATATAAAAAAGAAGTTATAAACAAAATGTTTGAAAAATATAAAGAGGGTATAACCCCAAACCCAGATATTGATTGTAATCAAAAAATAAAATTCCCTTTACTATTACAAGAAGCTCAAAAGAGAAAAATAAATTTAATTGCAACAGGACACTATGCTAGAATTAAGAAAAATAAAAAACCTAAAGAAAACTATAAACTACTAAGAGGTAAAGATGAATCTAAAGATCAATCTTATTTTATTTACAAAATAACCCAAAAAGAACTCTCACACTGCTTATTTCCAATAGGAGAATACACTAAAGAACAAATAAGAGAAATTGCAAAGAAGAATAATCTTCCAAATTACAATAAAAAAGGAACTGTTGGAATCTGTTTTGTTGGAAAAGTAAACCTTAAAAAATTTCTGCAAAAAAAAATAAAACCCAAAAAAGGAAGAATCTTAAACCCAGAAGGAAAAATAATTGGAGAGCACGATGGAATTTATTATTATACAATTGGACAAAGATTAGGCCCAAGATATGGGTTTGAAATAGAAAGAGAAGACAAAACCAAACCTTCAAGATGGTATGTTGCTAAAAAAGATGTTAAGACAAATACAATAGTTGCTGCTCCTGAAAATCATCCTTTAAATTTTAGAAAAAAAGTAATTGTTAAAGAACTGCATTTAATTTCAGAGAGTAAAGAAAAATTTAAAGTCAAACCAACTAAAATACTCTCAAGGATAAGACATGTAGGAGAATTACTTCCAAGCACACTGGAATATAATAAAAAAATAAAGCAATTTCAAATAACCCTTAATAAAGCAATAACAGGTGTAAGTGAGGGACAAGCAGTAGTAATCTATAAGAAAAATGAGGTTTTGGGTGGTGGAGAAATTAGATTTTAAGTGAAAACAAATAAGAATAATTTTTAAACTACATCTTCTTTATTTAGAAATGGGAGTTGAAAGACTAATTAAAGGGAGAAGGAGCATAAGAAAATTCAAATCAACTAAACCTGATTGGAGAGATATAATTGAGTGCATTGATTCTACAAGATACACTCCAATGGCTGGAAACAATTTCTCTCTTAAATTCATTCTTGTAGATGATAAAAATAAAATAGAAAAGTTAGCAGAAGCAGCGCAACAAGATTTTATAACAGAAACAAAATTCGTTGTAGTGGTTTGTACAAACCCAAAACGGACCAAAATATCTTATGAAGAAAGAGGAGAGAGATACTTAAGGCAACAGGCTGGGGCTGCAATACAAAACTTTCTTTTGAAATTAACAGAAAGTAAATTAGCTACATGCTGGATAGGACATTTTGTAGATGAAGAAATAAAAGAGATACTAGATATTCCAGAAGAAATTGAGGTTGAAGCAATGTTTCCAATAGGATATGCATATGAAAAACCAAAAGAAAAAAGGTACATTGAATTAGATAGCATACTCTACTTCAACAAGTATGGAAATAAAAAAATGAAGGATGATCCTAAGTTAAGTGCCTAACTCATAATTCTAAAATACATAATAAATGAAAGTTTTTTACTAAAAATAAAAAATACAATGAGGGGAAAATCCCCTCAGAAAAAACAAAAAATAAATTAAAATAAATGAGAGTTTATCTCCAAACTTCAATGCCCAAATCACTTACTTCTCTTGAAGGAGATGAAGAATATGCTTCTTCAAAATCTTTTCCAAGTACATAAGGAGATTTAACCCCAGTCATTATTGTAATAACTCTAACTCTTCCTGCAAAGTCTTTACTAATTCTTGCTCCAATAATAACTTGAGATTCTGGGCCTAAGTTCTCTGAAACTGTTCTACCAATAATATCAAACTCTTCTAATTTTAAGTCAGGTCCACAAGTTATATGAATCAATGCTCCGCTAGCACCTCTGTAATCCACATCAAGTAGAGGATGAGTAAGGGCTTGCCTAACTGCTTCATTAACTTTGTCCTGAGAGTCGCTTTCACCAATACCAATAACTGATACTCCACCATTCTTCATTATTGCTGAAACATCAGCATAATCAAGATTAATTAATGAAGGCAATGTAATTGTTTCTACAATACCTTTAATCATAGTAGATACAAGTTCATTTGCTACTGCAAATGCTTGCTCAATTGGTAATTGTCCTGCAATATCAACAAGTCTGTTATTATCTAATACTATACAAGTATCAGTAACTTCTCTCAATTCTTGCAATCCAAACTCTGCTTTGTCAATTCTAGCTTTTTCAGATTCAAATGGCATTGTTACAACTCCTATAACAACTGCACCTGATTCTTTAGCTATTTGAGCTATAACTGGTGCTGCACCTGTTCCTGTTCCACCACCCATACCAGCCAATACAAATACCATATCTGCGCTTCCTACTGCTCTCTTAAGCTCAGATAAAGCCTCTTTAGCAGCTTCTCTACCTATCTTAGGTTTTCCACCTGCCCCAAGTCCTCTAGTAACTTCTTTACCAATAAGAATCTTCTCATCAGCTTTAGTTACACTTAGATGTAAAGCATCTGTATTACAAGCATAGATTGTAGCACCGTTTATTCCTTTATTAAAAAGCCAAGTTACAGCATTACTTCCCATTCCACCACAGCCCATAACTTTTATGTTCGCTTTTCCAGCTTTTAATTCATCAAAGTTAATACTATGAGTAGCAGTGTTTGCTATTGCTTCTTTTGCAAAATCTAAAACCATCTTTTTTTGTCCTCCTTTCAGCTATATTCTTAACCTACTAAGTAGATTTTATGAAAAAATAAAATCTCTTCTATTTATAAGAATTATGGAAATAAAAAATAAGGGATATTAGTATAAAATAAGAAAAAGCTTAGCCTATATATACCAACAAAATCCCTTTTGAAGAGCTATTTGATTGCTTTTTCTAATTTTTTAATTTTCTCCCACCCTTTTTCTAGCTTAAAATTAGACATTTCAAGAACTAATTTTAGAAATCTATCATCTACAAGTATTAAATTATCTTTAATTACAGGAAACTCTAATTTTTCACTGCTATTTACTTCCACAATAATATTTCTATCAAAAGTTAAAATACTGCTTCTTTTAAAACCAAGATATTTTGATTTCTCTAGTATCTCTGTTGCTTTTTTTAAATCTCTACAAGCAACATGCAATATAGGGGGCTCTAATTTAAATTTAATAATTTCTTTTTTATCTAATAGTTTTTCTAATGAATCTTTAAAATCATAAAAATAAATTTTATCATGCCAAGTTTTTAAAAATAAGTCTTTCCCTTTTTTATCTCTAGAAATCATTAAAATAATTCTTCCAGAGCAACTGCTAGTAGTATAATAATCTGGGTCTTTATTTATCTTATCACATAGTTTTTTAATTTTTTTATCCCATACACCAGAAAAAGACATATCTTCTTTTGAAAGAACAGCTTCCTTTCTCTGCAAAAATCTATCCCTAACCATAATATTAGATTTCCATTGATTTTTTAAATTCTTTCTTCAAATATCCCTCTAATAATTTAGGATTTTTTCTACAAGAGTATTCAATTTCACTAGAAAGATTATGGGCTTCATCATACCTCATCCCTTTAGCCATAAGGTTTCTCTCGTGGATTTCATGCAGCAATACAAACTTTATTTCAGAATCATCCAAATCGTCATCAATCCAAATCTGGTTTTTAGGAACAAAACTATAAACTTTATCATGTCCTCCCTCAGTAAAATCTAAAAAAAACAATCCTCTTACCAACTCTCCTCTAACTATCCAGACTTTAATCTTACCCTTGCTATACTTTTTAATTAATTCTTTGTGTATTTTCCTTATTAAATTGTTTCTACCTTCTTGAGACTTAATTCCTTTTTTAATAAGTTTTGAATTATTTCTTTTTTTCTGCTCTATTTTATCAGCAAGTTTAGATGCTTTCTTATAGCTCATTCCTCTAGAAATCATCCGATTCATAACTAGCATACTATAAATAAAATACTTCTCTTCTCCAGGGTACCTCTCTTTATCTATCCAGAATTCATCAGGAGGAATAAATTTAAATCTATAATGCTGTCCATAATTTGTAAATTCCTTATCGATATTCCCCCTAATATACTTCCCATCAACTATCCAAACTTTAAAGCCTGAAATTTTAGAAAATTTCTTTATGTATACTTTCTTTAAACTCCTCTCTTTCATTAATAAACTATAGTCTTATTGATTTAAATACGTTGCTTAAAATAATAAACTATTCTTTTTCCATTATTTCGCATCTTATATCATTTTCTTCACATAATTCTTTAAACTCTTTAGCATCTTCACTTACTCCAACTATAGAACCATAGTGCATAGGGATTGCAAGTGTTGGTTTTATTATTTTAACTGCTTCTGCAGCTTCTTCTGCACTCATTGTAAATCTTCCTCCAACTGGAAGCAGTGCAATAAACTCTTTTCCAGGCTGTTGATATCCTGTTAAATTCTTCATCTCTGGAATTAAATCAGTATCCCCAGCATGATAAATTATTAAATTATTTATTTTAAGGATATATCCTACCCAAGATTCATCCTTAGGATGAAAGTGTTTATCAATATTATAAGCTGGAAACACAGAAACCTTTATATCACCCATGTCTAATTCTTCTCCAGGACTAACAATATCTATTTTAACTGAAACATCAAATTTCATAACTTTACTCTGAGAGTCAGCAGTTAGTATTATCCTTGTTCCATCCTGAACAATTTTTTTAATATCTGCAACACTACAATGATCATAATGACTATGGGTAATCATAATGATGTCTGCTTTTTCTAATCCTTCTTTAATATTAAAAGGGTCTATGTAAATATTCTTAGAGTTTTTAATAAAAAACCCAGAATGTCCTAACCACTTTAATTCAACATCTCCGATTTTCATATAATTAGACAAATAAAGATGTTTTTTAAAGATTATTACTAAAAAAATATCAGAAGTAAAGGAACCCCATACAATTAAATCTAAAGATATTGAAGCTCCAGTAAAAGAATTAATTGAAGTTAATCGTCTTCATAAGAGAAATCATCTTCAGAGTCTTCATCTTCATCAAAGTCTTCATCATCTTCATCAAAGTCTTCATCTTTGTATTTAGACATTGTTTAACCTCCAAATTTAAATACAATTACTTTTCTTTAATATTTTTAAATCTATCGTTACACTAGGAAATAGATAAAAAAGAGTGGAAAAGTTTAAAAAACTCCCAAATATGGATAGATTGATAAGATGGCAAACGCATATATTGACGCTTTAAGAAATTCTAAAACAAGTACTACAAAATCAATTCTATCTCCCAAAAGAGAGATTGTAAAAAGTCAAAAAGAAAGATGCTATATGTGCGAAAAAAGCTTAGGAACATCTATGTGTTACTTTGCTGAAATTGAAGGTCCAGATATGAACACTGGGATAAATAGTATCTCAACAAGGGCAATCTGCTCTTCGTGTTTCTTTGCATTAGGGAAAAATCCAATTAAACAACCTAGGAAGATAAAGGAAACTGAAAGAGAGAGAACAAAAGCTAAAGAGAAAAAACAAGAAGAAGAGGAAGTAAACCTATTCAAAGAACTCAAACTTAAGCATAACACAAAAGAAGATATGTATAACCAATGGTAATCCTACCATAATTTAAATCTTAAAATTTAAGGTGTAAATCTTGTCATTGTTCTTGGGAATGGAATTGAATCTTTTATTGTATCTAATCCACATATCCAAGATATGACTCTTTCTACTCCGAGACCAAATCCTCCATGCTTAACACTCCCATACCTTCTAGTATCTAAATAAAAGGAATAGTAGTCAAGTTTTTCACCCATCTCAACCAATCTACTTTTAATCTTATCTAAATCTGATTCTCTCTCACTGCCTCCAATTATCTCTCCATATCCTTCTGGTGCAATAAAGTCACATCCATTTACAACTTTAGAATTTCCTTCTGTCTCTTTCATATAAAATGCTTTCACCTCCTTAGGATAATTAGTAACAATTACAGGAGTATCATATAACTTACTCAATTCATCTTCTTCTATTGTTCTCAAATCTTTTCCCCAAGTGATTTTTATTTTTGATTTATCTTTCAAAATCTTTAATGCTTCATCATAAGTTATCCTCGGAAAAGGTTTTTTTACTGTTGGCTCTAATTTTTTAATATCTCTCTCTAATATTTTTAATTCAGGTTTATTTTCTTCTAAAACTCTTTTAATAATATTTTTTATTAACCCTTCCCCATAATCTTGGATGTCTTTAAAGTCAGCCCAAGCAACTTCCATTTCAGCATGCCAGTATTCTGTCAAGTGTCTTGAAGTTTTACTCTCTTCTGCCCTAAAAGAGGGCGCAATAGTATAAATCTTTTCAAGTGCAAAAATCGCTGGCTCAGCATATAATTGCCAAGTTTGTGCTAAGAAGACTCCTTTTTTTCCAAAATAATCTACATTAAATAAACTACTTCCTCCTTCACACTGAACTGCTTGAAATATTGGGCTTTGATATTCGTAAAATCCGTTTTTTCTAAAGTATTCATGTATTGCATTAAATACAGTGCTTCTTATCTTAAGGACTGCTGTCATCTTTCTACTTCTTAACCATAAATGTCTTCTATCTCCTAACAGTTCCTCATTCAAATCTTTATTTATTGGGAAGTCATCTGCTATATGAACAATATTTATATTCTTAACTTGGATTTCAAAACCTGTTGGAGCTCTTTTATCCTCTTTAATTTCTCCAATAATCTCAATTGAACTCTCAATCTTAATCTTATCTATTTCACTCCACTGTTCTTCAAAATTCTTTTTTTCAAGGACACACTGAATAATATTAGAACTATCTCTTAAAACAATAAACTTCATAGCATTACTTCCTCTTTCTCTATACACCCATCCGCGCACTGCCACTTTTCCTTTTTTCTTTTCAATTGCCTTTTGTATTGAAATAAATTTATGTGCTTGATCTGCTGTCATGATTAGACATAAGAAAAAGGGGTTTAATAAATTTTAGCTATTCTTGCTAAGCTTTATATATGCATTCCGCAAAAGAATTTAATGGTGTTTAAAATAATTCACAGAGACAAAAAAACTTCTGCAAGAATAGGTATTCTACAAACAAAAAAAGGAAAAGTTGAAACTCCTTTTTTTATGCCAGTTGCAACTCGTGGTAGTGTTAAGACACTTACATCAGAGGAGTTAAAAGAAATAAAAGTTCCAACTGTAATCTCTAATGCGCTTATACTTTATTTAAGAGAAGGCTCTAAGATAATAAAAAAACTTAATGGAATAGGAAAATTCATGAATTATAAAGGAATTAATTTCACAGATTCTGGAGGTTTCCAAATGTATTCTCCAAG
>CAYQKM010000004.1:0-63637 GCA_964418095.1 Candidatus Woesearchaeota archaeon | reverse complement strand
TGAAGCATTAAAGTCAAGATAAGTATTATTTTCTTTCCAATAAATCTTGATTAAAGATTTTGAAGATATTTCTCTTGGCAAGTATGTATAAGAAAGCACATCTTTGTAGTTAAGATCTTTTGATGAAGAAATTACAACTTCTTTAATTGTTTCGGAAATTATTGTTTCCTCTACTTTTGGAGCCTCTGTAATATATTCTATCTTGACTTCTCCAGAAATATTTCCTTGGAGAGATTCTGTTAGGTTAAGGTAGTTTTTACCCTCAATATTTACTAATGTATAATTAATTGCTTCTCCTGTTTCGTCTTTTAATGTTAAGTTAATCACAGCGGGAATTTCTATTAGGTTGGTTAAATTTTCTTCTGAAATTGTTTTGGTCCATTCTACAGGCTTATTTATTTCTGCTTTTTCCTGAACAGGATCTTCTGGATTTACTATTGGAATTTCTTGCTCAGTGTCTTCTGGTTCTTTAAGTTCAGTTGAATTGTCTGGTTCGTTTGGATTATATGGATTACATTTTTTACCTGACTTTCCAGGTTTACAATTTTTTTCTTTATTTACTTGTTTCCCATGATTTTTAGATGTAACAAAGAAATGATAAGAGTTTCTTTTATTCCCTCTGTCAACTATTAATGAATATTCTCCTTCTTCTAATACATGAAATAAAAAGAAATTATTTGATGAAAGATGAGATGTTCTTTCTCCATTGGGAGAAGTAATAAAAAGCTTATAATCTCCAAGATTTTCAAAATTAAATGAAACAAATGAATCAAGAACAAATGTTTGATTCTCTTCAAAAGAAAATTGAACTCTCTCTTTTTGAGAATTCTCTTTATCAGAATACGCTGAAGAGAAAACTGAAAAAAAGACAATCCCAGATATTATTAAAAGTAAAAATCCTATCGCTCCTACTCTAATTAGCCCCTTTTTCATTCTATTACGCCTCGTTTAATATTTTTATATATTGTTATAATGTAAATCCCTTCATAAAGATAAGATTTAAATACTTTTAAAAGTATCGTATTAGTATCAAAAGAGGTTAAGTAAGGAATTTATATACCCTTTTAAAAGTATATGGTAGAGATTACATTTAAAGATAATAAAATACAAAAAGGTCATAGGATAAAAATACCCAAGGCAATTGTAGATACTCTAAATCTAAAAGAAGGCTCAAAAATAATTTTGAAATTTGATCCTATTAACAAAAAAATAATTGTTACGGAGGACAAAAATGAATAAGAAAATTTTGTTTGCAGTATTTTTCATTGGCATCTTCTTGGGTACAGTAGATATTCTTTTTGCTGAAGAAATTGATTTAGGGGAGGGAATCGTACTTAATGAAGGGAAAACTTTTCTAAATACAAGTGCTGATTTTAATCCAATCTATGTTAAAGATTTAGTTAATTTATTTCCTGAGATATCTACTATAAGTTGCACTGAAAATGGAGAAGAAAAAGGATATGTAAATGTATTTGGAGGCATAGGAGAAAATTTTGTAATGCTTCCAAACAGAACATATGAAGTAGTCTCAAAAAGGGAGGTCATTTTAGATTTAATATGAAAAAAATGTTTTTGCTAAGTATAATTGGGATAATATTTGTAATTCAAATGTGCTCTGCTGCTCACTATATTGTAGGATATGTTGAAAATGCTAAAGATGGCACTAGTCCTAATGGACTTTCTATAGTTCTTTGGAACACTGAAATTGGTGCAATAGAAAATGTAAGTGATATAATTGGGCCTGAAGGAAATTCCAAAGCAAGTGGGATATATATGATTGATTGTGAGATGTTAAAAAGCGGATGCAATGTTACAAATACACTTACATTGAAAGTGGTTAATAATGGGAACAATTATATTTCTGGAGAAAAAAGCGTTCTTGTTGGTGGATATGGGTATGATATTGTGGAAAATATAACTCTTAATTCTCCCCCAAATATTACGAGCATACATATTGAAGATGATCTCCCTTTTCCGGAGAAGGAAATAGATTTAATCCCTGCCGCGACTAAAGAGATTAAATGTACTGCAATCGCTACAGAATATGATGGAGAATTTTCTTTGACAAATGCAAGTGCTGTATTCTTTGATAGTGTTAATTCATATTTCGAAGACTTTAATGATAATAATCTCCATTATACAAATGATAGCTGTGAAATAAACTATTCTTATGGAACCCAAAATGAAGCGAAAATAACCTGCGCATTCTATGTCTGGTATTATGCTAATTCTGAGTTTTGGAATTGTACCATCTCTGTTCAGGATAATTTTTCAATAGTTTCTAAAAAAGGTGACACTTCTTTTATAAACCCTCTTTTAGCATTAGGTGTTGATTCTATAATTCATTTTGAGATTGAAGAAGGCAAAGAGATTACTAAAGAGAGTAGAATAAATATTACAAATTATGGAAATATTAAAATTAATTTGTCGTTAAGTGGATATGGTTCTCAAGAAGAGGATGGATACGCTATGACTTGTGTCAGTGGAGAAGAGACAAATAACATCCCCGTAACGTACGAACGATTTAATCTTACAAAATCAAATGGAGGAGAAATAAGCTTAGAGGAATTTGAATCAAAATATATTAATCTAACCTCATCTCCGAAAATAGAAACATTCAATTTAGATTATAGAAAGAGTGAAAATCAAGATGAGGCTGTGAAAGGAACCTATTGGAGAATACGTGTTCCGAATTATATATCCGGAAGCTGTCAAGGTAATATTGTTTTTGGTGCTGTAAATGCACCGGAGAATTAAAATGAATAAACAGTTGAATAAATTAAAATTTGGAATGATTTTACTAGTTTTACCTTTGTTTATGACATTTATTTCTTCTGCAAATATAGGAGTAAGTCCTGCAAATATTTATTTTAAAGATGTATTAAGGGGAGGGTATTCTGAGAGAACAGTAACAATAACAGTAGATACAGAAGAACCAATAAATGTAATTTTAGATGTCCGCGGAGATATTGCAGAGTGGATTTCATTTGAAAAAAAAGAATTTGAAATATCCAAGGCAAGTCCATATTATTTGAAAATATCTGTGCAACCCCCCTTAGATATGCCTAATGGAAATTATTCTGGATTCATAAGAGTTACAACAGAAAATAAACTCAAAGGAGCAGAGGGGCAAGCTACTGGAATAGTAAATGCTGCATTGGATTTATATTTAGAAGTGGGAGTAACAGATGTGGAATATTCTTTATGTAGAGCAGGGGGATTTAAAGTTGAATCTGTTGAAAAAGGAGAAGATATTTTATTCAAATTAAATGTACTTAATCAGGGAAACATTAGGTTGTATCCTACTGTTAAAATTGATATTTGGGATAGAGATAGGATAGGTATTGTAAAACAAGTTGAATTTTCAGAAGAAATGATTATCCCAACTACAGAAAAAGAGATAATTATTCCTGTAAGTTCCTCTGGGCTTGAAATTGGACAGTATTGGGCAGAAGTAACTTCTGTAGAGTGTTATGCATCTGAGACTTTAACATTTGATATTTTAGAAGAAGGCGCATTAAAATCTCAAGGAACTCTCCTAAGCATTATCGCTCCTCCAAGAATAAAAGTAGGAGACACTGTTTTGATTGAAGCAACATTTGAAAATGTCGGGGAGAAAACAGTGAATGCTAGGTTTAAAGGAGCAATAACTCTTGGAAGTAAAATAATGCAGATACTTGAAAGTGAAGGAAGTTTAGTTAATGTTGGGGGAAAAGAAACTTTTAAGTTTTATTTTACTCCAAAAAGTGAGGGAAAATATATTGTTAACGGGGCAGTATTTTATGATAGTAAGAGAACCTTTGAGAAAAGCGCAGTAATTAATGTAGAGGGTACTGGTATTAAATGGGACAAAATAAAAATCTATTTGATTTATATTATCTTGATTATCTTAATCGCATATCTTGCATACAAAATAAAAAGAGAAAAATCCAGAGGTAAAAAGCATGATATTAAATAGAAAAAATAAAAATTTAATGTTGGTGATTCTAGGATTAATAGTTACATCTTTAATTATTGTGGAGGTTTCTGCTGCGTCTGCTTCAATAATAACTGCAGAATATACTTCCGAAGGAGGTTCTATTATATCTAATAAGATATACAAAACAGACTCTGTTGTGTTGAGGATAAACACCTTAGAAGAGACAAGGTGTGAGTATAGAACAGAAAGTTCACTTCTAAAAAATTTTGATGGAGAGTATGGGTTAATCCATGAGGTGTATATAGAAAACTTAGAAGAAGGGTTTCACAAATACTATATTCGATGCGGAGAAGATTCTAATTCTGAATTAGAAGTTGGATTTGGGATAAGTATTCCTATTTATGCTAAAATAAAATTATCTAAAGAACCCCCGCTCAAAGAAGGGAAATATAAAATAAGCTTAATAACTTCCAAGACAAGTTTAGAAACTCCAGTATTAGAATATAGCTTTGATGAGATAGTGTATAAACCGATTTCTTTAACAGGAAAGGGAAGTGTATGGGAAGGAAATTTAATTATCCCTGCATCTGTTGGAGAGAGTGTGTGCTCATTTAGGTTTAAAGCAAAAGATTTGACAGGGGAGGAAGGAACTAAAATTATAGGGGACAATTCTTTTATTGTAGATAGTTTAAAACCCTCTACAATAAATATAGTTGATGCTGTTGGATATCAAGGACAAATAAAATTAAGTTGGTTTTCTGAAGAAAGTCTTAATGAATTTTATGTGTATAGATCTGAAAATCCGAGAATAGAATATACTGATTTTTACAAATCATCTTCAAAGGATTACTTTTATGATAATGATGTTGAAAAAGGGAAAACATATTATTATAGAGTTGCAGGAATAGATGATGCGGGAAACATTGGAGACCTTTCAAAAGAAGTTTATG
This sequence comes from Candidatus Woesearchaeota archaeon, assembly GCA_964418095.1. Lineage (GTDB taxonomy): Archaea > Nanobdellota > Nanobdellia > Pacearchaeales > GW2011-AR1 > MWBV01. The sequence goes on along the minus strand of CAYQKM010000004.1, from coordinate 58,768 downwards.
CTACCGCTTTAATTACAAACTCATCTCAAGTAAAAGGACTTAATCCCAGCTTAATAGGAAAAGTAGAAAACCAAATATCTGAAATAAATACAATAATAGCAAATGTTGAGGAGATATCTTATCTTATTGGGTATGGGGGAGATAGAAAAAGGGAAATATTTAGTGAAATTAAATTAGATAAAGAAATAGAAGATTCTTTAGCTGAATTAAACTCTATTAAAAGAGATGTAGAAAGTTATAAATCTCAGGATTTAAGTTTAGAAGAATTAAACAAAAAGCTGGACTCTATGAATCTCAGAATAAATATAGTTAAGAAAAAAATACCAGAGGATATTATTATTAAAGAAGAAAAAGAAATAAGCAGGGAATTAAACGAAAAGAACCTGCAAATAGCTCTTCTAGAATATTACTCTAATTCAGAATCTAATAATGAAAAAGAGCTGAATGAAATATTAAAGATAATAAGCGAGAAAAAGATTATTATAACTGGAAAAATTTCTATTTTGAATATACTTTACCTTGATGGTACAAAGAAAACTATTAGTTTGTTAAAAGAAGAGATTAGTTCCAGCTTAGAAAAAGATGATGAATTAAAATTTATCCTGGTTGTTCCAAAAGAGATTTCAGAAAAAGCTTCTGGAATTAAAATGATGAACTTAGATTATACAATTGTAAAGGACGACCCAGTTTTATCATTCAATTCAGGCACCAAAAAAATAGTGTATTATTTCAGCAAAGAGATTACAGCATCTTCTGCAGAGGAAATATTAATTGTCCCAATAAAAATAAGAAATGATGAAGGGGCATCAAAAATAACTGGGAACTTTATATTTGAATTAGGGGGTAAAGGGCCGGGGGGCATAATTATTTTAGGGTTCTTTGCTTTAATACTTGTAATCTATTTTTTAAAAATAAAAAGAGAGCCTTACTTAAAACATGTTATAACAATCATAGAAGACATAAAAAAATCTAAGCATCTTTTAAATGAGGGGAAAGAGGAAGAGGCTTTAAATCTATATAATAATGCAAAAGAAAGATACAAAACACTTAATAATAAAGAAAAAAAAATAGTTATAGCAAGTGTAAAAGAAAGAGGATGAAAAAATGAAAAAGAATTACATATTTGGGGCAATTATTACTCTAATCTTATTCTTAATAGGAAATGTTTCTGCATCACACTATATCATAGGGAGTGTGGAAAATGCATTGGATTCTACACCTGCAGATAACCACACGATTATGCTTTGGAACTTTTATAATGGGGAAGATGACCACCTTAGTGATATTATTGGGATATTTGGAAATTCTAATCAAGAAAATAATTATAGTATAGATTGTGAGCTGCTTAACCCTCCTTGCATAACAGGAGACATATTAACATTGAAAATAATTGATAATGGAGACGGATATGTCTCTAAAGAGACAAATGTAAGTGTTAGTTTTAATAGTGAGAGTGTTGTTGAGAGAATAACTTTAAACTCTCCTCCTGAAGTTTCGTTGGTTTTTCCTCAAGACAGTTCATTCCTAAATTATAATGTAATAGAATTTAATTGTTCTTTAAAGGATTTAGATGAAAACTTAGAAGAAGTAAGCATTTATGGAAACTGGAGCGGAGTGTGGGAATTAAATGAAACAAAAGAGGTTTTATTCGGAGAAAGATTTAAAACATTTACAAAAACATTAACAGAGGGTTTCTATAAATATTCCTGCCAGGTGGTAGATTCTCTAAAGATACCAAAATTCTCTAGTGTAAACAATAGTTTTGGGATTGATTTATCTGAACCAATAATTGAATCTATCCATTTAAACATCACCCATTCTTGTGAAGAAATAGATAGTGTGGGGGCAGTCTGTAAAGCGTATGATTCTTTTTCTGGAATAAATAAGGTGACAATCCAATCTATTTCCCCTTCAGGTGAAATAATAAATTATGCTTCTTTGGAAATTACGAGCAGAGAGTATTATTCGGATATAATTTTAAATGAAACAGGAGACTGGTTATTTAATTGTATTGCTGAAGATAATGCGGGTAATATAAATAATGTTTATTCGACACCCCTCTATGCTTACCCCAATTTTGCAGAATTATCTATAAGGGGGGAAGATATTTCACTAGACAATCCTAACCCTCTAGAAGGTGAAGAAGTTAATTTAAGTGTGTTTATTAAAAATGATGGATGTTTGTCAGCAGAAAACATCTTAATATCTTTTTTTGAGGAAGATCCTGAAAATTCCGGAGAAGAGATAGGAAATGTTGTTGTAAATATGAGTGCTATTTCCAATCTATCTATTAAAATTCCTTGGCATGCTAAAATTGGAAAAAGCAAGATATTTGTTATTGTTGATTATACCGAATTAATATCTGAAAAAAATAAGCTAAATAATAAAGGAAATAAAGAAATTTCAGTAAATGCTTGGCAAGAAATTTATGGAAACATTACATTAGACAAAATAATAGGCGGGGAAGAAATAGATATGAAAAAATGGTATAATGAGAGTAAAATTGAAGGGCACATCTTTATAACAGACTCTGAAAGCGATATTAATTGGATGATGTTGGAATCAATAGGAAGATCTAAATTAGGAGAAGAGAGTTCAAATGACTTTTTAGAGATAGATAATCTTTTAAAAATGGATGATTTTGAAGACTCTATCTCAAAACTATTTTCAAATTCCCAAATCCCAAAAAATACTAAAGATATGGTGATATATCAAAGAGAAATAAAAAATGTCCCGGTAATAGAATCTACTGAGGGCTCTAGCTTCGTGACAGGTATTTTATGGGATTCATCTGATGATGGGGGGAATAACGAATTTGATGAAACAGATAAGGAAGATGTAATTTTTGTAACAGAAGTAAATAGGGTTTCTGAAGGAGCATATGGAATTTATGATTATGAAATAAAAATTCCTTCTAGATTAAGAGAGTATTACTTAACAGAAAGTGAAAAAGTTTATTTGTATTATGATTTGAATTAAGATTTTTTAGTGCTTGCTTCTTTTAAAAATTGATCCAATATCAGAACAATTTTTGACTTTTCGCTTTCAGCTGCTATTTTTTTAGATAAATCTGCTGAAACCTGCGCTGCCCACTTGGAGATATCATTCTTATTTTCATTCACATGAAGCAAAAATATTTCTTTATCTATGCCTGGAAGAGTATCTTTTAATTCTTTAAGTGTGGATATCATTATCCCATTATCAAAAGTTAAAGGCTTAAGTATTTTTGTACCAATATTTTCTGCTTCTGTTTTTTTCTCTTCTTTTTTTTGTTTCTTTTGTTCTTCTTTTTCAAAAATTTCTCTTGCTTTTTTTGCTTCTTCTAATGATTTTTTTAATTCAGATTCGTCTAGTAATTTTTTCTCCACTTTTTTTGGCTTCTTTCCTATTTTTTCCCATTGTTTTTGCAATCTTGGTGCTATGCCTTCGATATAAATATCCACAACTGAAAAGTTTCCTGTCATTAGCTTATCCTTAATCAGTTTTAATTCCATCTTCAAATCAAATATGTCTACTTTTTCTGTTTCAAGCTGATTTATTTGATTTTCAAAGTCATCAATTATATCATTATATTTATTGTACTTTTCTAACTCCTCGTCTGAAAGTCTTCGTGTGTTGTGAAGGATGGGTCTAAAGTTTATGAAATACGGTCTACCTTTGTTGTATGCAGTATTTACAAACATTCCCACCCCTACTGATGCCTTAACAAGTGATTGCAAAAATTCTTCTCCATATTTCGTGTTTATTCTTTTTAAATCTCCTTCGTCCCTTGTCCTCATTTGTATTTCAGTGTTAATGTTTGCTTTTATCTCTCCAACGAAGTCACTTAATACCTGAGAGACCAACATAACTCCAATTCCCCATTTTCTGAACTCCCTGCATGCTCTTTCTATTTGTAAAAATCCTTCTCCGCTACCTCCAAATTTTGAAAGTAACCTGTGAACCTCATCAAAAACTAAAAGAACTTTTAAATCAGGGGTTTCTTTTGGGTCAGACTTAAATATTTGCCTTATAACACTCGCAACAAAAATATCCATATCATTTGGATCTAATTTATTTAACGCAAATATCTGTATTTGTCCTGGCTGAATAAACTTATTCACATCAATAATTTCTCTGGCATGAGATATCTGTCTTATATTCCCAAAGAAAGCCCTTGCATCTGTAGGTTTTAATCCAAAATTAGGGTAATAGGAAATCATTTTTTTGTCTTCGCATTTTCTAAGCATACCTGACCACTGTGCTGTTGGATCAAAAACAATTACTGCAACATTTTTTAGAAGAGCTTCTTCTACTATTACTTGAGCAGCAATACTTTTTCCTCCACCAGTAGCTCCAGCGACAATTGTGTGTATCTTCAATTTTTCAGGTTCTAAGCAAGCTTTTATTTTAGTCTCGGCAATTTTTCCTAAAACCAAGACCTCTTTACTGGGAGTAGGAAGCTTTTTTGTATCAAGCTCCATTCTGTATTTTTTTGATAATTTAATTTTTCTCCTTATTAAAAAGAATATTAGCAAGAATAACAAAATTGTCCCCAATCCTAAAAATAATGCCCAAAGAGGTAAAAATCCAAATAAGAGAATCTTAAAAAAAGGTTTCTTTATTATAAACCGACTTAAAGAAAAAATTGAGTCTCCTGAATAAGTAGCTGTTGTTTGCAAAATATAATCTCCTTTATCCGCTTCTTGAGGTATTTTAAATTTTCTAACTAAGTAAAATGAGTTTGTAAAGTTAAATGATTCTTCTCCTAAAAAAAATGATTCGTTTTTAGTATTGTTTAAATAATAAGAGATTGTTAAATTTTCTGCTGGTCCAGATTTTAGTTTATTAAGATAAATTTTAAATTTCAAATCTTCATTTAAATTAAATGTTTTCTTAAAAGGTTCGGTGTCTATAAAAAATATTGGGTTTAAATCAGAATTAATAATTTTTATTGTAACTGGAATTTTTTCTGTGGCCCCTCCAGATAAAGAGAACTCTCCGATATATGACCCTTCCTCTTCCCCTTTAATGTAAAAATAAAAAGAAGAACTCTCTCCAGGAAGAATCTCTATTCCCGAGTAATCAAATTCTATAAAGTTGGCTGCTGCTCCTGAAACTGAAAAGCTTACAAAAAGAGATCTTGTGTTAAAATTTTCAATAGTTATAAAATCCTGGAATAATGTTCCAAGAGCCACAACTCTGTCAATTTTGTCTCTTGAAATAGAATAATACTCTTTTTTTATTTCATCTCCAAATGCAGAATTCTCTGAAGCGCTCACAATTAAGGAAAAACTCAGCATAAGCGAGAAAATGCAAATAACAAAAAAGTACTTTTTTAGAATTTTCATTTTAAATTTTTTTGTCTCTTTTTTTAACCTGGTTGTTTATATTTGATTTATTGTTTAAGGAGTTAAATATTTTTCCAACTTCTTCCTCTGAAAACCCTTTATTTAAAAGAAATTTTTTTATTTGGGAGTCTGTTAGTCCTTTTTTTCTTTGTTCTTGTAAAAATTCAAGAGATTTATCTGAGAAAGGTTTCTCGTTTTTATTTGCAGGTGGGTGTTGAGCAACTAAATTTTTTGAGACATTTTTATTTAATTCAGATATATTTTTGTCTTTTAAAAAACTGTCATATAAAAGAGATATTTCTTTTTTTAATTTTTCTTTATCATCAAATATATCTTTTGGGAGGGGTTCCCGATACATTTTTTTTATCTTTATGAAAAGATCTAAAGCTTCGTCTTCTTTATTTTGTTTTATTAAAGATTTTAATTTATTTAATAAAATGTATAATTCTAAGATTCTTTCTTTTTCTTTATCCTTTCTACGCTTAACCATTAAGATAGCTAAAAATAAAGCAAAGATTGTAATTAAAAGAGATATTGAGCCTATTTTTATAAATGAAGAAAAACTAAATTTTGTTCCTACTTCAAATTCTACAGAGTCTATTGCAATATTTTTATCATCTGAGGCTCTTACATAGACTAAATATTTTCCCTTGGGTGTTCCCTCTGGAACAAGTAATGTTCTCTCCAGAGAAAGTGTGGAAAAAAGGGTTGCATCTTCTTCTGAAAAGTTATAAACTGTCCCGAAATAATCTTTTATTGCATAGTAAAGAGATATTTTTGTGTCTTTAAGGTCTTTTAAATTTTTCAAAGTCATGTTTACTTTGATTTCTTTTCCAGGCTTAACTATCTTATATTCTTCTGAAATATTTAAAGTTACATCAAATTCTAAATTTATCCCTTGAATATCCAGCACTGTTGGAATGGACTTACTTACATTGCGAGAGCTAAGAGTAATATATCCAAAATATTGTCCGGGGATTGTTCTGTCTTTAGCGTGGAAATCTAAAGCAATCTCCTTTGATTTTCCTGAAGGGAGAGAAAAAGAGGATGAACTGAAAACTACAAAATCTTGTAGCTTAGGAGATGAGAGATTAATAAAAATCTCTTCAAGTCCAGTGTTAGTTATTTTTAATAACCTCGTTTTAGATTCTCCTTGCTTTAATTGAACTCTAAGTTCATAGATGTTAATTTGGAAATCTTCTATTTTTCTTGCTTTTGAAACATCTACATTCTGAAAAAGGTTAGATAATCCCCCTGAAGTCTTATTATTACTCCCGCTTCCAGGCCCTTCACCAGTTTCTTTAAGAGAAACTGTAAAGCTTTGTATATCAGTAACGTTTATGTTTCCAGAACTATCTGATGCATAATATCTCCAATAAACAATATTAAATGCAGGAGCTCTAATCTGTATTTTTGATGATGAAATATTTTCTTTTCCTGAGAAGAAAGTGGAAGAATAATTTTCCCATCCTGCTCCCTGATTTATTGAAAAAATAAACTCTTTAAGATTTCTATCATCTGTCCAATTTGTTGTGAATGTTACCAGATCGCTTTGATAAATGACTTCTTTATCTATACCTGGAAAAAACCATTTCGGCGGCTCTTTATCTAGTCCTACAGAAAGTGTTACAACATTACTTGGAGAATCGTATTTTGAATCTGAAGCATAAAATGTAACCTCTCTTTTTCCTGAAAATCCTGGAGCAGGGTAAAATGAAACAGTGTGGGTTATGGGGTTTATTTCAACATAGATTCCGGAAACTGAAGAATTATAATATGTAAGGGGGGTTCCCTCTTGGTCTCCAAAATATTCATCTAAATCAAATGCATCAATTAAGCTCTCATTTTCTGGCCAACTTTGATCTGGTATATCTTTGATTAAATATGGGGGGGCATTAATAATCTCCAAGGTAGTTCCAACTTCAGCAGAAGTAAATCTTAAAAAAATTAAAATTACAAATAAAAAAAACAATAAAAAATTTTCTCTCTTTGATAAAAACAAGATTTTCACGTGCTTTTTTTAATCCTCTCCCTATATGAAGATTGCAACCTATTTATTTAAATCTTCTTAAAAAAACACAAGAAAATAAAAACCTTTATAAAGTACTTTATTATTATTATATAATGCCTAAAAAGGACTTAAATGATGCCAAACATAAAAGCTCTACAGTTAAAGGGACAATACCTTTAAACCAAAAAGAAGCGATAAGAAAACTGATTGGAGTTATTGGAAATAATGAGCAAGATGTTGTTGGAAAGATAATAACTCTCTGGTTGTATAACGAGGGATATTTGGTTAGTAAATCTAAGCGGGGTAAGCAAAATGAATAAGAGATTTTTAAACACATTATTCATCTTTTTCTTAGCAATTTTATTTATAATTTTAATTGCACCCCAGGTAAATTCCTCCCCTCCTGATGACTCAAATGGTGTGAGTAATAATCCAGAGAATGTCGAAGATAATCCTGCCTCTCCACCTACGGGAGAATACTCTGAAGATAGTGGAGAGCTTGAAAATGAAATTGAGATAGGCGATTCCGAAGATAAATTTGAATCAGACGATTCAAAAAACGAGAGCTTTTCTAATGAAAAATTTGAGTATATTAATTTGTCAGATATTTCTAAAGAAAATTCCCAAAAAGATTCAGAAAACACTGAAGAAAAAGAAGAAAATCCAGAAATTAATTTGGGCACAGATTACTGTTTATTATATTCTCACTCTCCTAATGGGGAAAAGAAGGTAGAAGTTATAAACTGTATTGAAGAAGATTGGAAATTTCTTAGTGAAAATTTGAAACCAATACAAGATATAAAAAAGAATGAATTTGAAAAAGAGGTGATTATTTCAAGTGAAGAGCATTTTGAAAAAGAATTACGAATTTACATTGATTTAACTCAAGAATCTGAAAAGAAAGATATAAGAATCTATTGGGAAAATCAGGAAGGAATAGATATCACTTTATTCGATGAATATGGTGTTGAGTATTATGATGAAGACGACAATGGATTAATTGAGAAAGTTTCGTGGATTGTTCCCCACCTAAGTGAGCAGATATTTAGGGTAGTTATAGAATTAAATAATATAAATAATTCTGAAGAAGAGGGTTCTGAAGAAGAGAGTTTACTCTTGAATGTTTCTGGTCCTATTGGAAATGTAAGAAACCCCATTTTATTTAATATAAGCGTGAATTATTCAAAAGAATTTATTTGTAATCTTCAAGTTGGAGGCATAGGAGAAAATTTTGAAGAAATTTTCAATTCAAATGAGAGTTATAATTTAAACTTGCCCAATGGAGATTATGATTGGGGGGTAGTATGTTTAGATCCCTCGAATAAGTCTGTGACAAATGCAAGTTTGGGCTCATTTTCAATAAATGAAACTTTTAACTCTTCTCTTAAAGAAGGAAAGTTATATTTTTTAGATTTAACCCAAAATAAAATACTAAACAGTGAAACAATAATAATTAATTCAAGTGCCCCTTCAAATTTTTCTGTTCAAATAATCAAAGGAGAGAACAATATAATCTACAGTAGAAATTATGCAAACTCTGCATCTTTTATAATGAATGAATCTATCTTAAAGGGAGATGGAAACTATGCCTTAAAGATAATATTTGATGAGCCTGCTCCAAATTATACTCTACTAACTAATTTCTCTGTTGCAAGTGCAAACCTGAGTCTAAATGCAACATCTATTAAAAAAGATGGTTCTGTTAAGGTTACTGCTAATATAACCTCTCCTTTTAAGAATATAACCCATGTTATTTTAGATTATGGGGATGGAAATTCAAATATTACTTATTTGGATATTAACACATTGCAATTTAACAAGATATTTACAAGAAAATATACTCAAGAAGGCAATTATACTCTTAAGTTGAATATGATTATGGGGGGGGAGAATTTTATTATTCAAAAAAATGGATTAAATGTAATTGAGCAAAGTGAGTTAAATGTAACTGGACAAACAAATAAAGATAAAAGTGCCCCAGACATTACCCTCTTAAAACCCTATTCAAAACAAATAATTTATGTAAATTCAATAAATTTCACATACAGGGCCAGTGATGATGTTAAAATTAAAAACTGTTCACTTAGAATATATAATGGATGCTCGTCATTAACTCACTGCACATGGAACAAATCTAATTTAGTATTTCCTCTAACTTCTAAAGATAAATCTGTAGCGAACAATGATTCAGTTCAAAATAATAAAAATGTTGTAGTTATGCTAACAGATTTTGAAGAGGGTATTTACCTTTGGGAAGTAGAGTGTTTTGATAACTCCTCTAACGAGTATTTAAATGCTTCAATATTTCAGGTTATTTTAAATAATGTTACAAATAACTCTGATTTATATTATGATTCTAAAGAAGAAGTAGATAAGTTAAAAGAGCTTGCAGATAAGGTTCTAACTTCAAATTATAGTTTAAAGGAAAAAGAGGTTTTGGAAAAACTTAATATTTTAGAAGAAACTAAATACTATAAAAAAAGGCTTTTAGATATACAAAACTTTTTTCAAGAGAATTATAAGTATGTTGGTAGCGAAAGCTTGAGAAAAAAGAAAACAGAAGATTATTTGAATGAGCTTGAATCTATAAGAACAAAAATTCCATTAAATGTCAAAGTAAATAAAGACTACGAATATGTTAAAAACAGTATAAGTGGGGATTTTAAGCAGATAATTGAAGAGTATTTTTCATCTACAAACACGATCTTGAAAGGAGCTTCTTTAAGAAAATCGGTGGAGATAAATAAAAAGATGCAAAATGATATATCTGTTTCTTCAGAAGCCATGGAAGTTGAGATAGAATATGCTAATGGAACTCAAAAATTCATATTAGTTACAAAGAAAGTTAAAATTGGAGAAAACTCTCGTGGAAGTATCCTGGAATTTATTCCAGAAAGCCTTTTTAAAAATAAAGAAAATATAGTGTTTATTACAGATAGTGAAAGAAAAGGAAAGGGAAATCTGTTTGAAATAGAGCAAGAAGACATTAAAAACAATGAAATAATTTATTATATATCTGAATCTGTAAAGTTAAAAGACATTGAAGATACTGAAACAATGTTGTTTGAAGATGACTTAACTAATATTAAAACAAGAGTTACAGGATATTTTGTGCTTGGGGGGCTTTCTGGTGGTTTAACAATTTATATTGTAATCTTATTTATGTTTTTGGTTGTGCTTTTTACAATTGCCCCAATTGTTTTCAAAAAGTTCAAAATGAGGGGTTGGAAAAAAGAGCCTAATGTGGCAAGAGTGATTGACTTAATTAAAGAAATAAACAAATCACTAAAAGAAAAAGACATTGAGGGGGCAAGAGCAAAATACTATAAAATAAAGGAAATTTATCCTGTCTTGCCTTACAAAACAAGAAATTATTTTTATAAGGAGATAAATGATGTCCTAATTAAGATAGATAAAAAAGATATTTATGGGCTAGTGGAGGAGTATCAAGAAGCTAAAAGCAGGTGGGATAGAGAAACAATAATGAGACTCTATAAGGATATAAAAAAGATTTATAAAAGGCTTCCTGAAAAAGACCGAAAAAAAATATATGATATTATTAATGGATATTGAAACTAAAAAATCCAAAAAAATTACAAATCACTTTTCTTAGTAAATATACCTATTATATTGAAAAAACCTCTTAAAATCGCTTAAAACAGTGCATTTTTGAGGTTCGTACAAGATATATTGTGCGAAGTTTTAGGGTGTTTTTTGATTATTTCTTTAATTTTTGGGTAATTTGAGTAAATTTGATGATTTGTCCTGAATCTCTTAATTTATTTTCTTTATTTTGTTAATTGAATCTGGAGCAATAGAAGTGGTTTTAAATTTTAAAAGAGAGTTTTTATTTTTAAGAATTATTTGCACTTAGGTTAAGTAAGTTATATTGAATACCTTTAGTTTTCATTTGTATTTAAAGGGGTTTTTAGAGAGGGTATTTTTTAATAATGAATCAAGATATATAGAGTTAGTCTGAAAAGGAGTTTGTGGAAGGAGGGAATTTGCTTGGTTTTTGAAAAAATCCAAAGCAATATCTTAATTTTTCCCTGGCTTTTTGCACTTAGGTTACCTTTGTTGTTTGTCTTTTTTAAAGATTATTGGGGCTTGAGTTATGTGTTGGATAATGTTCTGAATCTTTGGAGGTGTTAAATGGCTGGTCAAGATATTAAAATTAGTAAAAAGAGGGTATGTGAAATAAAGGAGGAAATAAAATAAAAAAGAGATGAAAAGGCAGTGATTTAAAACAGGGGTTTAAAAGAGTCTTAAAGAGAAATTTTTGGAAAAAATTGTCTGAGAAATACTTGAAGGGGTTGCTAGATGAGAGGGGTTGAGGTGTAGAAAAAAAATTTATTTTAGTGAAAAAAAAGAGTTTTTATTTTCAAGAGTTATTTGCACTTAGGTTAAGTAAGTTATATTGAATATTTTTGGTGCTTATTAGAATTATGTGTTGGATATGTGTTGGAATATGCTAAAATGTGTGGGATGTGTGTTGGAGTGTTGGAAGCTGTTGGGGGGTGTTTGTTGCTGTTTATGCTGTTTAAACGGCTGTTTGAGGCATTTATCGACGGAGAAATAAATTAAAATAAATATGAATAGAAGGGTGTTTGTTGCTGTTTACGGGTGTTTAAACAGCTGTTTATGAGTGTTGGAAGCTGTTGGGGGGTGTTTGTTGCTGTTTGTTGCTGTTTAAACAGCCTGTTTGTCTAATAAAAATATTAAAAACAGCTTGTTTTTTGTGAAAAATGAAGGAAAATTTATGTCTAAAATAGGAGGTTTAATTTTGACAAAATAAGGGAGATAATCTCTTGTTTAACCTCGACAAAAGCAAAACATTTTTAAAGTATATTTCTCAATAGATATTATGTTTGGTTGGTTTTCTTGGAAAAAAGAGAGTAAGAAGATAAAAGAGGAGACAAAAATAGGATTTGACTCTGTAAAAAAAGATGTTGCTTCTTTAACAGGATGGATTAAACACCTTGAGTCTGAAAGAAATATACAAAAAGGAGAAATAGATCAGATAAAAGAGAGTTTATCGTCGATAAAAAATGAAATAGATGGAATGAAAAATGTCCTTTCAATTATGAATCAATTAAAACCCAAACAGCTGTTTAAAACAAACAGCCTGTTGCCTGACAAACAAACAGCTGTTTATGCTGTTCAAACAGGTGTTCAAACAGGTGTTCAAACACCGAATTTAGAGCAATTTTCAGTAACAGAAAGAGCAATACTATGGATTCTATTAAATTCTGATATGAAGCTAAGTTATGATGATCTTGCAGCGGTCTTGGGGAAGGAGAAGAGTACAATAAGAGGCCAAATAAATGCAATAAAATCTAAAAGTGAGGATTTGATAGAAGAGAGTATTGAGAAGAATGGCAGAAAAAGAGTGTTTATTTCGGAGGAAATGAAGGAAAAAATACTAAAAAAGTCAAAAGTGAGGGTTGGAAAACAAAAAAAGGGGAAGAATCAAAGAAAAAATGAGTAAAAAAGAGGCCAAAATACAAAAAGTGAGAGTTAATTTAATAAAATTTAGTAAAAAACTTCAGGAAAATATATGCTGAAGTACGAAAGTGAGAGCAAATTAAGGAAAAATGAGGTAAATTAAAGAAAATAAAGCAAAAAGAAGAGAAAAAGGAGGAAATGGAATAAAAAAGAGACAAAATCAAGAAAAAGGTGTGAAAAAGGAGTAAAAAACATTGGGGGGAATCCAAAAATGAGGGTTATTTCTAGGTGAAATAATTAAATAAAGAGATAGATATATATATTCGGTATACCGAATAGGCGTTATTATAATGCCCTTAATTGAAAAATAGTCTCTAATGAAGCTATTTTCTTTAAATTTGGAGAAATAGAAAGTGCAATAGATTTGTTATTTATCTTTGTTTTCTCGACGGGAATCCCTTTTTTTATCAATCTTCCAACATAATCTCTAATTGAGCTTTCAGTTAAACCTATCTTTAAAGAGATATCATTATAGGTTGTAGATCCTTTTGTTTCTGAGAACTGATAGATTATAGAAAAGACTAAGAACTCTTGCTCTGTTAGCCTCTTAAATTTCAATCTAATTTCTTTTTTGAGTGTATCTAATGAATCTAATATTAAGGTAGCATTTTGAATTGAATCTTGTGGATTAGAGAAATTGTTATTTAAATATCTCTTTTCATTTAAGGGGATATTTCCAAGATTATACGAACTTTTATTTGTCTGTTGGTCTGTCTGTCTGTCTGTCTGTCTGTCTGTTGGAACCCCTCCGTTTCCTGTGGAAAGTATGGAATTTTGGGCTTTATAGGGGCTGTAAGGAAAATTATGTGTTGGAGTTGTAAGAGATTGTTGGTTATGTGTTGGAATTATGTGTTGGAGTGTTGGATTTAATGAATCTTGTGGAATATGATAATTTTGATGATGATTTGGGGGGTAAATGGCAGATTTTTCTAATTGATTTTCTAATTGATTTGGAATGAAATCAGTGTGTTGGGCTTGTCTTTGGGAAGGAGAATAAACCCTCTCTTGGGAAATATATATGGGAGAACTGCTATCCAGAGAATTTTCTAACCTGTTTTTTTTTAGTAGCTGGGTGTTATTAACTTGGTTGGGTTGGGGGAGTTGGGGGGTTTGATTCTTAACGATTGTTTTAAGTATCTCACACATCTCAATTAGCTGTTCTCTTGTGCCAGATAATTCATTTTTTAATGAATCTAATTCTTCCTTTAATGTGTTCATGTCTTGCTTTACTTTATGAAATGCCTCTTTTACTGGTTCCATAAAATTTGAAATAATATTAAGTATAAAAAGATTAAGATAAATTAAAGTATATTTAATTGGATTGTTTCTGTTTATATATAATGTATGCTTTTTCACTAAGCTTCCATCTACTTCTCTTAATATAATCTTGTCCAGAAGGATTTTTAGTTATTTCAGAAACTAACTCCTTTTTTTTTAATTCGATTAAAATTTTTTTTGTGAACTCTTCATCTCTTGCTATTTCTTTTGCAATATGTGATGTAAATAGGGGTTTGGGATTTGTTGTGAATAAATAAGCTAAGATTTGTTCAGATATCTTTTCTCTTTTTTCGTTTGAAATCCTCATTTAATAGTAAAGGGCAATTCTCTTTTAAAATTAACTAAATCTTATAGGGATTATTAAGACTCTCTTAGAATTATTCTTTTTTAGAAGGGTCTTGAATTTTAAGAGAAGGCAAAGGTATATGTGGAGGCAACCCCACTTGATCTTCTAAACATATTGCTTTTAATCCTGCTTTCTTGAAAATAAAATTAAAAATTGTTAATTTAAAATCTTCTGGCATCTTCTTTTCTTTCCAAGAGCTTAAAACTTCCTTAAATAAACCCTGTGAAAGTGAGATAATTAAGCTTCCGCCTGTTTCAATAGAACCAATATCTTCTCCATAACTAATTATATAATCAAATTTAATTCTTAATAATTTTTCAGATGTAGGGGAATTTTCTGTTTCTTGTTGGGTATTATTAGTTAGGGGAACTTCTTCTATTTCTTTAATAAGTAGTTTTGTATCTAACTTAGAATTGTTTAAATTATCTGACTTTCTCTCTGCATTTAATTTAGTAAATTTAAAACTTAATAATTTCATAAAACCAAATACATTTCTCTATTTTTAAAGATTCTTATTATAAATAATGTGAATAATTAGAAATAAAAATAATTTAAATTATTTTAAAATTAAATTGAATTAGATTAAATCTTCTTCAGAAACAATCATGAAATCTCCAATAGCTATTATTGAACTATATGGAATTAAGAATTCTCCTGAGGAGGATTTCTCTAGATTTAGATTCCTTGTATAGGGTGTTACATCTTTTATTACAATTCCTATTAGTTCTCCAGATTTTGTTTCAAATGTAATATCTTTAACAAATCCTAATCTTTTACCTTCTTTTGTTACGATCATCTTTCCTAATAAAGCATTGAATGGGCTTTTTTCTCTTTGCATGAAAGAGATAAAAGAAAACAATTTATAAACTTTTCTCTATCCCATTATAATTGTTCTAAAAAAAGATATTGCCCTCACCCCTTTGTTTCTTATGGAAACGTTTATAAACAAAAATTTGAAAATTTTATTTATTTATTTATATTATAAAATTATATATTATATAATATATAGGAATGACTATTTTTTAAATAAGAATAAGAAAAATAAAGACGAAATAATAATAAATACAATAAGAATAAGAATAATAATAAGAATAATGTTAATAAGAATAATAATAAAGATATAAACAATAATATCAATACCAATAATAATATATTTTATAAATTATATATTTTATAATATATATTGTACAATCTATATTTAATTTATAAATTCTTTCTCCATAGGAAGTATAGGTGTTCTTCTTTGTTAGTGATTATAATCATTTATATAACAATTTAATTTTCCTCAACGAGAAATAAAACAAATGCCTGTTTTCCATAGGAAATGCACGTGTGAGGCATAAATTAAATTAAAATATATGAAATCAAATTAAAATGTGTTTGATTATAAAAGTAATTTAAAATGAAATTAGATATTGGAAAGATTTTTGATAATTTTGATAAAAACGGTGTGTTTAAAGATAAATCTATTCTTCAATCAAATTACTCTCCAAATGAGATTCCTCACAGGGAAGAACAAATTAAACAAATAGCTTCTATACTCGCACCAGTTTTAAGAGGGGAAAAAACAAGCAACCTTTTTTTATATGGAAAAACAGGTACAGGAAAAACTCTTGCAATGAAATTTGTTCAAGAAGAATTGTATAAGCGCTTTAAAAAAGACGCTGATTTTGAATTAAGAATAGAATATTTGAATTGTAAGATGAAAAAGGTATCTGATACAGAATACAGAATTTTAGCAGAGTTAATTAAAAAAATGGGGGGAGAGGTTCCTCTAACCGGATTACCCACTCAAGCAATATACGATAAGTTTATAGAAATTATTGATACAGAAAAAAAATTAGTTGTCTTAATTTTAGATGAGATAGATCAAACAGTTAAAATGAATTCTAGTAATTTTTTGTATAGTTTAATGAGACTGAATTCTGAATTATCTAAATCTCAAATTTGCCTTGTAGGAATAAGTAATGATTTAATGTTTTTAGAAGAATTAGATCCTAGAATAAGGAGTTCTCTTTCTGAAGAAGAAATCTTATTTCACCCATATAATGCCTTACAGATACAAGATATTTTAAAACAGAGAGCAGAATTTGCATTTAAAGAGGATTCTTTACAAGAAGGGGTAATTAACAAATGCGCAGCACTTGCAGCGAAAGAACATGGGGATGCTAGAAGAGCTTTAGATCTATTAAGAGTAGCAGGAGAATTAGCTGAAAGAGACAATTCTAAAAAAGTTTTATTAAAATATATAGATCAAGCCAATGAAAAAATAGAAAAAGATAAAATTTTAGAAACAATTTCATCTGAGCCAAAACAATTTCAAGTTGTTTTAGGATCTATAATTTATCTTTTAGAAAATAAAGAAAATAATTTGCCTGTTTTTACAGGAGAGGTTCATAGTTTTTATGAGCAATTATGCATTAAAAACAAATTAGACGTTTTATCTCAGAGGAGAGTTGGAGAAATAATTCAAGAATTAGATATGTTGGGAATAATTAATGTTAGAGTTGTTTCAAAGGGGAGAGGGGGGAGAATGAGGGAAATAAGGTTAGCAATTTCAAAAGGAATTACCAGCAAAGCTAAAGAGATAATTGAAAACTCACTTAACTATGTTTAAATTTATATTTAAAAATGGATCCAAAGCAACTTTTAAGGTTTTGTTTAGAGAATGGTTTATTAGTTGACAAAGAAGTATTAAGTCTCTTTGGAGAAACTAAAGATTTGGATTCTGTTAAATTGTTCATTGGAAAAATAAGGAGTTATACTCAAAAAAATATTATCACTAAGAATGTTTTTTATGAAAATAAAGATAAGTTAAATGAATTTTTTTATGATTTACCCAAACAAACACAAGAAGAGCTAGAAGGGCTTAAAATTAAACTTGGATTAAGTATAGAAATATCTAGAGAAAAACTATCCTCTAAAGAGAATTCAAACGATTCTAATATTTATAAAAATATGAATGATTTAAATATTCCCAAAAAAAACATTTCTAAAAAAGATGTTTCTTATCAAAATAATAACCCTATTAAAAACGACTCTATATCTCATTCTCCTACATCTCCTTACACTCCTTCTAAAACTTTTGGGAATGTAGAAGTTTTATCATCTTTCCCAATAGTAAATAAAAAATTGGAAGTTCAAGATTTTGTTAATTATTTTAGAAGCAGGTTTACAGAGATGAGAGGTATATTGCAATCTCGTTCAGAATTAGATAATCCTATTTCTATTGGAAAGATTTTTGGAAATAAACATAAAATCTCCCTTATTGGAATAGTGTCTAGTAAATCATTTACTAAAAACAGAAATATTATTTTTGAAATTGAAGATTTTACAGGAAAAATAAAAATAATTGTTAGTAAAGACAAAAAAGAATTATATGAAAAAGCAGAAAACGTAGCTCTAGATTCTATTTTGGGATTTAAAGGGTCTGGGAATGAAGAACGATTTTTTGCAGATGAGATTATCTATCCTGACTCTGTTTTACAAGAAAGAAAATTTTCAAAGATAGATGAATCTGTTGCATTTATTGGAGATTTGCATTATGGAAGTAAACGTTTTATGAAAAAGAATTTTATTAAATTTATTGAGTTTCTAAATGGAGGCATTGGAGATAGAAAAGAATCCAGTAAAATAAAGTATCTTTTTTTAGTAGGAGATGTTATTACTGGAATAGGAAATTATCCTAATCAAGAAAAAGATTTAGAAATCTCTGATTTGGAAGAACAATTTTTTGGATTAGCGGAATTATTAAGCAAGATTAGAAAAGATATAAAAATAATTATTTCACCAGGAAACCATGATGGAGTAAGATTAATGGAACCTCAGCCTATTTTAGATCAAAAATACTCTTGGCCATTATATGAAATGGAAAATGCTTTTATTACTCCCAATCCCTGTTATGTTAACTTAGGTAAGCAAGAGGATTTTTTAGGATTTAATGTCTTAACTTATCATGGTTTTTCTTACCCATACTATGCAAACAATATTCCTTCTCTTATTCAAAAAAAGGCAATGAATTGTCCTGAGGAAATAATGAAATACTTGCTTAAGAATAGACATTTAGCACCAACACATTCATCAACACAATATTTTCCTTCTGAAAAAGATGGTCTTTTAATAAGGGAGATACCAGATATTTTTGTTTCTGCACACACACATAAATGCGGTGTAACCTATTATAATAATATTCTTGTTGTTTCTGTCTCTTGTTGGGAAGAGATGACCCCCTATCAAGAGAAATTTGGGAATATTCCTGATCATTGTAAAGTTCCTATTTTTAATTTAAAATCTAGGAAAGTTAAAATTTTAGATTTTGAAGATAGTAAAGAGGAGAGTAATGAAAAATGAAAATAAATATCTTATTAATCTTGAAAAAGAAAAAAAGGGGGTTAAGAAAGTAAGAATTATTCCAAATTAGAATGGACACAAAGATATATTTTGAAAATTTGAAACAGGAAGTGGATAAGGTTTATTCTGTTGCAAATTTAGCTCGTTCTAAAGGATATGACCCTGTTGAAGAGGTTGAAATTCCTTTGGCTATGAGTATGGCTGAAAAAGTTGTGGGGTTAATCTCAACAATTTATCCTCAGATGAAAGAATCAAAAATTGTAGAGAGGATATTAGAATTAGAAAAAGAATATGGGAAATTAGATCCAACTATTTTATTTAAAATTGCTGAAGAAGTAGCTAAACAAAAATTCTGCAAGTTTGATAATTTATTACAATCTATGGATGCTGGAATAAGAATTGCATTTGCATACACCACATTAGGTGTTGTTTCTAGCCCGATAGAAGGATTTACTGGATTAAAAATAAGAAATACGCGAGAGGGGAAAGAGTATATTGAAGCAAGTTTTTCTGGACCAATAAGGAGTGCAGGGACAACTGCGAGTTGCGTTATATTAATTGTTATTGATTATTTAAGAGAAATATTTGGATTTGCAAAATATGACCCCACCCAAGACGAAATAAAGAGAATTTATGCAGAATTAGAACACTTCCACGATAGAATTACTAATCTTCAGTATATGCCCACAGAGCAAGAGGCTCTTTTTTTAGCTGAAAATCTTCCAATACAAATTGCAGGAGATGCATCTGAAAATCTTGAAGTTCCAAATTACAAGAATTTAGATAGAGTAGACACAAATTATTTGAGAAGTGGGGTGTGCTTGATTATTGGAGAGGGGCTTGCACAGAAAGCGGCTAAAGGGTTCAGATTATTGAATAGGGCAAAAAAGAATGGAATTGTTTCTAGTGGATTTGATTTTTTAGAAGAGTATGTTAAATTACACGAGAAGAGAGATAAAGGTAAAGCAGATGGAACTCCAACATACATTAAAGATTTAGTTGCTGGAAGACCTATTTTTGGTTATCCTTCTAAGTCAGGAGGATTTAGATTTAGGTATGGTAGAGGAAGAGTGTCTGGGTTTAGTGCAGCTTCATTACATCCAGCTACAATGGCAGTAACAGATGAATTTATTGCAATTGGAACCCAATTAAAAATAGAAAAACCCACTAAAGGATGTGCTGTTACTGTATGTGATTCAATTGATGGTCCAATTGTTAAAACCTTTAATGGAAGCGTAAAAAAACTTAATTCTATGGAAGAGGTTAAAGCATTGTATGGTGATATAGAGGAAATAATTTATTTAGGAGATATTCTTTTTCCTTTTAGTGATTTAGCAAATAGAAATGCTAATCTTGTTAAACCAGGATATGTTGAAGAGTGGTGGCATTTAGAATTAGTTAAGAATGATGCTTCTTTAGCTTCAATTAATCCCCTTTTAATTTCATTAGATAATGCAATAGAGTTTAGCGAAAAGTATTCAATACCTTTACATCCAAAATATATTTTTTACTGGAAAGAAATCTCAAGGGAGAGTCTTTTAGATTTACTTGGTTGGATAGAGAGTTCTAAATTTGATAAGAAATTAATTTTTCCATATAATAAATTAGAAAGAGAAAAATTTTCTTTAGGAAAAAGAGCATTAGAACTTTTAGGAATAGAACATCAGGTTACAATTGAAAATGTTGTTTTAACAGAAGAAAATACTCGGGCCCTTTTACTGAATTTGGGAGTTGATTCAGAGAAGAGAGATTCTGATAAATTAAATTTTAAAAATTTGATTGATTTTTATAATTCTAATCCAGATAAATCGGTTTTAGAAATTATTAATTCTTTTTCTAAGTATGTTATAAAAGATAAATCTGGTGAGTTTATTGGGGCTCGTATGGGAAGACCTGAAAAAGCTAAATTGAGAAAATTAATTGGAAGCCCAAATGTGTTGTTTCCTGTGGGAAAGGAGGGAGGGAGGCTGAGGAGTATTCAGGCAGCATGTAAAGAAGGGAAAGTTTGGGGAAGTTTTCCAATTTATTATTGTGAATCATGTAAAAAGGAAACAATCTACTCTGTGTGCGAAGATTGTGAAATTAAAACTAAACCAATGTATTACTTTTTGGACACTAAAGAGAAATTACTTGCCCCAACTAGTGAAATTTCCTCTAAAAAGGGTATGAATTATTACAATAAACCAATTGATATTAATTTCTATTATGAACACGCATTAAATAAATTAAATATTCCAAAAAACGAATACCCTCTTTTAGTTAAGGGTGTTAGGGGAACCTCTTCTGCTAATCATGCAATTGAATATCTTCCAAAAGGAATTTTGAGAGCAAAATATAATTTGCAAGTAAATAAAGATGGGACAATTAGGTTTGATGCAACAGAGTTGCCTTTAATCTGTTTTAAACCTAAAGAGGCTCATGTGAGTATAGAAAAACTCCATGAAATGGGCTATGATAAAGATGTTTATGGAAAAAAATTAGAAAATGAAGACCAGATTTTAGAATTAATGCCTCACGATATTATTCTTCCAAGTTCTTTTGACTCTTTGGATGAAAAAGCAGAGGATGTTTTTTTCAGAGTTTCTCAATTTGTAGATGAAGAGTTGGAAAAAATTTATGGTTTAGAAAAAATGTATAATCTCCAGAAAAAAGAAGATTTAATTGGCAAGTTAGGAGTTTGCATGGCTCCTCATAATTGTGCAGGAGTTATTTGTAGATTTGTGGGTTTTTCAAATACTCAAGGATTATTTGCTAGTCCTTATATGCACGCAGCTGTTAGAAGGGATTGTGATGGTGATGAAGCAGCAGTGATGTTGTTAGGAGATGTGTTGCTTAATTTTTCAAGAGAGTTTTTACCAAGTCATAGGGGAGGCACTCAAGATGCACCTTTAGTTTTAAATGCAAAAATAGATGCGGGAGAAGTAGATGATCAGATTCTTGACTTTGAATTTTTAATGAATTATCCTTTGGAACTTTATATTACAGCTGAGAGAGGAGCTCATTCCTCTGAAATCAAAATAAATACTGTAAGAGAAATTTTGAAGAGGGGTGAATATCCTTTTATTGGTGCAGGATTTACACATGATACAGATAATTTTAATGAAGGAGTTTTATGCTCTTCATATAAAAAATTGTTAACTATGAAAGATAAAGTTAATCATCAGATGGGGCTGGTTGAAAAAATTAGGGCTGTTGATACACCCGATACTGCTAGACTTATTATAGATAGACATTTTATTAGAGATATGAGGGGTAATCTCAGAAAATTCTCTATGCAAGAATTTAGGTGCGTTGCATGTAATGAGATAATTAGGAGAGTTCCTTTAAATGGAGTTTGTCCGTTTTGTAAAGGAAAACTTATTTTTACAATCCACGAAGGAGGAATAAAAAAATATCTTGAGCCTGCATTAGAGTTATCTAAGAAATATAATCTTTCAAAATATATACAACAAAATTTAGAATTGGTTAAAAGGTATGTTGAAAGTATTTTTGGAAAAGAATTAGAAAAACAAGAAAGTATTGGGAAATGGATTTAGTTGATATCTAATTGTCTAGAGTAAATATAGTAAAATTGTGGGTATGAGTAAGCAACCCATCATTTGTGTTTTTTTAACTTTAAGTTGAATGCAATAAAACCCCGCTGCTGTTGAAATTATAAAAACAATAAACCCTAATATCCCTGAGATGATTAAGATTAGTATAGATAAGAAGATTAAGATGTATTTGGACAATTGATTATAATTTATTTTTACAATGTTCTTTAAGAAGATAAGGGAGATTTTTTTTAATAAGAAAAATGAAAGTATTCCTGAGATTAAACAAACAAAAAGTATCAGAATAATTGAGTTGGTGTTTATTTCTCCCAATAATGCCTGTATTGCTACTGCTGCGCCTGTTCTTTTTCTTGAAATGCTATATAGAGAAACAAATGAGAGTCCCATAACAAGAGTGTTAACTGCTCCTAAAAGTATGAGAAAATCTCTTTCATTTGTTCTTGAGATTTGATTTGCAATTACAGCTGCTTGTCCTCCTCCTAACCCCGGAAGAAAACCGCATAAAGGAGAAGCAACAATTACTCCAGAAAGAGATTTTAATATTTTTTTAAATTTTATTTTTTCAAATGTTAATTTTTGAGGAGGTATTTTTGTTTTTTGTTTTATACTTAATAAGAGCATTGAACTTCCAAATAATCCACTTAGGAGAGGAAGCAAGGGTTCTTTTAAGGTTAAATTTAAAACAGTTGTTCCTAAAACTCCTGTTAGAATCAATACTAAAATTGCTTGGAATTTATTTCTTTCTAAGAGAACCATAAGAATACAAACTGCTATTAAGATGTAAGGAATTATTTTTTGGATTATTGGATAAGTCTTAGATAATAAGAATGAGAGTGGGAAAGCTAAAACAATTAGAGTTATTACAGCTCCTATTCCTCCGTAGGCTGTCCTCATTATTGCTTCGTATCCTTTTCCTTTTTTTAGCATTTCATGCCCTGGGAGAATAGAAAGTTCAGTGTCTGTGTCTGGGCATCCAAGAAACACACTTGGAATAAAATCAATGAAGGTGTGAGTAATTGCCAGAGCAACAATAAAAATTACAAGATATATTGAGGGGATGTTTTTTAATGTGGATGCAGAGAGTGTAACAAGAAATGCTCCGACAAGGTTCATATGAATCCCAGGAATTATTCCAGTGAGTGTCCCTATGAGAACCCCGAGAATTGTAGAAAGAATTATCTCAATGAGCATTGTTTTCTAATCTTTTGAATGTTTTTAAAAATTTAAGGAGTTTAAAATAGTTTTTTTAATGGTTATTTTATAATTTTTAAGAAGCTTTGTATAATTATCTTATCTTGTTTTAAACTCTACAATGTCTAAATCCTTTAGTTTGTGATTAAGCCCAACAACTTGTCCAGGAAATTTACTTGAAGGTCCCCATATTTTGGTTTCTTTAATTTTCTCTGAAAAGCCAGTAAATATTTTTTCTGCAACATCTCTTGTTGTTGCTCCAGGATCAAAAATTATTGGATTTTTTGATTTTTCTCTTCCCGGTTCTTTAGTATACACTCTTATTTTATTAAATGAGGAAAATATTTTTTCTTTTAATGTCTCTTTTCCTTCTTTAGTTAAAGAAGAAAATAAAACAAAATTATACTTTTTAGATTGGAGTGTTGAAGAAATCTTCCTTTTCTCTTCTTGATTAAGAGTATCTGATTTATTTAATACGATTATCTTATTTTTTACTATTCCTGTGATAATTCTATCTATTTCTTCTAAGTCTTTTATTGAATTTATAATAATTATTAATGTGTCTGCAGTATTTGTTATTCCTTTATCATAATATTCAGAATTTATTGCAGGATTTTCTATAATCTGAACATTTGCTCCTTGGTAGTGCATTGTTCCTATTTTTGGAGAGGTTGTTAAAAAATGATTTTGAGAGGTTTCTACCTTTGCATTTGTTAATTGATTTAATAGAGAGGATTTTCCGGAGTTTGTTTTTCCAATAATTACTGCTTGCAAATCTTCTTTTTTTATTCCGACTTTAGAGGACTTTCCAATTTTTTTTATTCTTTCTTTTTCATCTAAGAGTTTTTTTAATCTTATCTTTAAGTGGGCCCTTAAATTTTCCCCTCCCTTATGTCCTGGGGCAAAAGAAATCATTTTTTTTAATTTTTCAATTTTCTCTTCAATTGAAACAGCTTTAAAATATTCTTTTTCTGCTGCAATATAATCTGGATGTGCATTGACTACCATATGTTTTTTAAGGGAAATAAGCTTAAATAATTTATGAATAAAGAAGAATTAATTGAAAAAATAATACTTAAAAAAGACTTTTCTCAATTGAAAAAAAGAGACATTGAAATAGCTCTTAATAAATTTGATAAACCTTCTTATTTAGATGAAGAAAAAATTAAATTAACTAGAGATTTGCTTAGAAAAGTTTTTAGTGTTTTTACGAGCAGAAAATTGCTAAATATTAGAAATAAGAATTCTGAGTGGATATTAAATAAACACATTTCAACAAGGGAGAGGTTGAGGCATTATCCTGAAGTTTATAAGAGGATTTTTCAAGAAACAAATTCTATTAAAAAGAGCAGTACAAAAAATAAATTTGACTCAAAAACTCTTGTTTTTGATTTGGGTGCAGGGATAAATGGATTTAGTTACAAATACTTTCCACAGAAAGTGAATTATTTTGGAGTTGAGGGAATGAATCAATTGGTTAGTTTAACTAATTATTATTTTGATAAAAACGGGTTTGAAGGAAAGGTGATACATGAAAGCTTATTTAATCTAGAGAATATTAGAAAATTGATATTAAATAATGGCTTTAATAAAGAAAAGACAAAAAAATTCTTATTCTTGTTTAAAGTTATTGACTCATTAGAAATGCTTCAAGATAATTACTCTAAAACTCTTATTAAAGAATTAGCACCCCTGGCTGATTTTATTGTAGTTAGTTTTGCAACTAGAAGCTTGGCTAAAAGAGAAAAATTTAGAGTAACTAGAAGATGGATAGTTGAATTCATTAAAGAGAACTTTGAATTAATTGATGATTTTGAAATAGGTAATGAAAGATATCTCAAATTCAAAAACTTGTAATTAAATTATTTAACTTCTTTATATAAAAGTTTAAGTTTAAATAGCCTCTTTTCTTTTTTACATTATGAAAACAAATTTTTATAGAAAAGTCCTTAAAAACGGAATGACTGTTATTTTAGAAAAAAGAGATTTGCCTATAGTTAGTGTTGCATTTGCTGTTAGAAATGGGGGAGTTAATGAAAAGCCAAATGAAAAAGGAATATCTCATTTTATTGAGCACATGTTATATAAAGGAACTCCAACAAGAAATGCTAAACAGATAGCAGAAGAAATAGAAAAAAGAGGGGGGGATTTAAATGGATTTACTTCAGAAGAGATAACAGCATATTGGTGCAAAATGCCTTCAAAGCATTTGGGTATTGCATTAGATGTTTTATCTGACATGATAAAAAATCCCTTGTTTGATAAAGAGGAGTTAGAAAAAGAGAGGAAAGTTATTTTTGAGGAAATAAAAATGTATAAAGATAATCCTAGAATGTATTCTTTAGACGAGATACAAAAACTTTTGTATAGGGGGACAATGGGAATAAATTTAGCAGGGACATTTGAAACAATGAATTCTATTTCAAGAGAAAAAATTATTAAAAAATATAAGGAAGTATATACTACAAATAATCTTATCTTGTGTGTTGTAGGGGATGCAGATTTTAACACATTAGTTAAGTTTGCTGAGGAAAACTTTGACAATTCTAAATCTAAAATAAATGTTGAGAAATTTAGTCTAAAAAATGGAGTTAGAATAGAAAAAAGGACTGGAATTGATCAGGCAAACTTAATTTTTGCATATCATGTTCCAAAAGCAACAGATAAAAAAGTTTATTCTGCAATTGTTTTAAATGCAATTTTAGCAGGAGGGATGTCTTCTAGATTATTTGCAGAAATACGAGAAAAAAGAAATTTGGCTTATTCTGTTAGAGGAGATTCTAATACAAATAGAAATTTTGCATATAACTTAATTTATGTTGGAACAATGAAGGAGAATGTTATGAAAGTAAAAAAATTAATTTTAGAAGAGTTTAATAAGGTTTCAAAATCCCTTGGAGAAAAAGAATTAATCCAGATTAAGGAACGGTTAATTAGCAATTACCAGATTTCTAGAGAGGGCTCACAAGAACAGATGGTTAACCTTTTATCCTATGAGATTTTTGAAAACGCAAAAAATATTTATAATTTTGAGAAAGAGATTTTGAATGTTAAATTAGAAGATGTTAAAGATTTAGCAAAAAGGGCAATACAGAAATATAGCTTTTTTGCACTTGTTCCCAAGTAGTTCTCACAATAATCTTAAAAAGAGAACTTTCGTTTTATCTTGATGTTTGTTGTTAAAGTCCCAGGAGTAAATGGAAGTGTTGATACTAAAGGATGCGAGAAATCTGGAAATGAAATTTTGAAATTTCTAAAGGAGAGAGTTTACTCTAATGAGATTGGAAACCCCCTTAATACTAAAATGTTAGATTTAGAAGAAATACATTTGGATAATTCAAATCTTAAATTAACTAATGATTTGATATATAAAAACTCTTTAGAGATTTATTTTTCTAAACCAAAAGTCGTATTTTTAGGAGGAGACCACTCTATTTCATATTCTCTTTGCAAATCTTTTTTAGAACATGTCAAAGAGGAAAACAAAAAACCTTGCCTAATTATTTTTGATTCTCGTGCAGACTGTAATTCTTCTGATAAAAAGAATTTGATTTTTCCAACTAACCGCAATTGGTTGAAGAAATTAGTTGAAGAGGGATTTCCTCCTGAAAATATTCTTCTTGTTGGAGTTAGAAATCAGAATAATGAAGAAGAAGAATTTTTAAAAAAGAATAAATTAAATAAAATTTCTTTGAATTTCCTTATAGAAAACATTGAGGAAATTTGTGAGGTTATTATGGATTTTTCAAGTCAAAAGGAGTTGTATTTGTCTATTGATATTAGTGTCCTTGATCCGGTTTTTGCTCCAGGAGTAGAGTGTCCAGAAATAGGGGGATTATCAAGCAGACAGATTCTTTATTTAATCCAGAGAATAAATAAAATAAAAAAACTTAGGGCAATAGATATAGTAGAAATAAACCATTTAAAAGATAGAGATAAATTAACAATTGGGATTGGAGCAAAGATACTTGCTGAATTGATTTAAGGTTATAAATTAAAATGGGATTTATATTTTAAAATGAGATTATTTGTTTCTATTAAGGTTCCCCCTAAAATTTTAGTAAAAATTAAAGAAATACAGGATTCTCTTCCAAACTTTGTTGGAAAGAAAACTGAACTTAAAAATATCCACTTAACTTTAAAGTTTTTAGGAAGTGTTTCTTCTGTGGATATTGAGAAAATTAAATCTCAGTTAAGTCAAATTGATTTTTCTAAATTTGATGTTATTCTAGGTGAGATTGGTTTTTTTGATAACCCTAAGAATGGAATTATTTGGATAAACCTTTCCAATTGCGAAAATCTTCAAAAAGAAGTAGATAAAGCATTGAATGGAATGTTTGGGAAGGAAAGAAAATTTACAGCACATTTAACAATAGCAAGAGTAAAGCAATTAAAAAACAAAAAATTGTTTTTAGATGAATTGCATTCAATAAAGTACTCTAAATTGTTTTTTATTGTAGATAGGTTTTATTTGATGGAATCTAAATTAAAAAAAGAAGGCCCAAATTATTTTGTATTAGAGGAATACCTATTAAAGTAAAAGCATTAAAATAAAGCTGTAATTTATCTTTAAGTTTGTGTAATTTATTTTAGTATTTTCTTTCAATAATTTCTCGTATTTGCCGACCTTTAGAGCCAAGAATTTTTTCTAATTCATCTGTAGGAGCCAGAATAATATTTTGGATTGAGCCAAATTTTTCTAATAATGCTCTTGATTTTTTTGGGCCAACTCCTGGGAACCCTTCTATAATAAATTGTAATTGCTCATCCCTGTTTAGTATTTTCTTTTTTGCATTTAGTTTTAACCCCTTTTCTCTTTTTTTATATAATACAGAGATAAATTTTGCTGTGTCTTCTGCATTCTTTGAGAGTATTAAAGGTATTTTATGTTTTAGCACTATTGATAGTAAAAATCCTCTTATTGCATTTGAATTTACACTAGAGTCTTCTTCAGAATAAAGCTCTCTTTCAGAAACCCCTTCAATTATTATTAATTTATTTTTATATTGTTTCAGTTCTTCGATTTGATTTAGTAATCTCTGGTTTATCATTGATGAAACAAAATCAGAAACTGTTTTCCTTTCTATTACTGTGTCTTTTACAATATAGTCTCCTACTTTCAATTCCTTGAATTCTATTTCTAATCCTTCTTTCATTATGTAAGATGCAACTAAAGAATTTTTTTCTCTATAGTCAATTTGGATAATCTCTTTTGTGTTTTTATCTTTGCTGCTTTTTTTATTTTTCTTAGTAGATTCTTTTTTAGTAAAGATATTTAAAAATACAGGCGAATTAATTGTTTTCATTCTAGCTTTTTTGATACTCTCCTTTAATTGAGTAGATTCCATCTCCTTTATTTAAATCTTCTTTGATACTTTCTATTGCAGATTTCATTTTTTTCTCCCTTGATTTTGCAACATAAAAAAAAGATTCGTCTCTTGTTTTTCTTGTAATGAGCATAATTAATTTTCCTTTCATTAACCTTGCTGTTCTCCCTGTTCTTTGTATTGTCCTTATTGCAGAGGGTATTGGCTCATAAAAGACTACAATATTCACTTCTGGAATATCTAACCCTTCTTCAGCAATACATGTTGCACATAAAACATTTATTTTTCCCTCAGAAAATTCCTCAATTATCTTCTTTTGCTGTTTTTGGTTTAACCCTCCAGAATCTTCTTTTTTTGCTTGTCCAATAAATATTTTTGACTTTATGCCTTTTATTTTATTTATTTTTTTGGAGATGTTTGTAGCTGTTTCTCTAAACTGTGTAAATATAATCATTTTTAGGTTTTCATTTTCTTGTTTTTCTTTTTCTAAAATGTTCATTAGTTCTTGGATTTTAGGATGTTCAATATTTTTTGCAAGCAATTCATTTGTTTGAGAATAAATGAAATTAAATTCTGGTTTTGAAACTAATTTAACCACTCCTCTACTTTGTTTTTTTACAGCTTGATTAAATAATCCTTGAAGGTATTTGTAAAATCCTTCTAGTGTTTGTGTTTCTAGCAATTCTAATGCATGCTGTAGTTTTATTGCTTGTGCACATGCACTTGCCCCCATCATATAATTAAAATTTTTATAGTTAGAACTTATTGTACTGGATATTTTCTTCTGTAAATTTATTAATTCTGTTTTAGAAGCAGGGCCAAAGAGAACTTTTCGTGATCTTAATTCTGAAATGTATTCATCAAATAATTTTAATAACACATGTTTAATTTCTTGGAACTCTGCTGGGAAATCTACTAGTCTTTTTTCAAATTCTAATTCTTGTAAGTGTTGCTTAACATCTGAGCTTTCCCTTGTTCTTAACTCAACTTCTTCTATTGAAAGGTTTTTACAAATTTCTTTTATTTTAGATTTTTCACTTCCAGGAGAAGCAGTTAGTCCTATTATTCTTGGATGTTGTGACTGCTCTTTGTATTTTTCTGCAATATATTTATAATCATAATTTTTTATGCACCTGTGTGCTTCATCTTCTATAAGTAGGCAAACCTCTTTTAGATTGTATAGTCCTTTTTTTAAATCATTTGCAATGCATTGGGGTGTGGAAAAGATTATATCTGCTGTTTGCCAGATCTTTTTTCTATTTTCTGCATTGACTGTTCCAGTAAATAATTGTATATCTCCAAACAGTTCTGGAAGATTTTTTTTAAAATATTTTAAGTGTTGCTCTGCTAATGGCCTGGTGGGAGCAAGGAATAACACTCTTTCACCTGGAAAACTCTTCATTCTTTCAATTGTTAACATTAATGCAATTAGTGTTTTTCCTAATCCTGTTGGAAGGACAACTAAGCAATTTTTTTCTTTGCAAGTTTCAAATATCTCTCTTTGATATTTTCTTGGAGAAATGTTTTTTAAATATTCCATTTTATTTTTCGAACTTAATTATTTTTATAAATTACTCTTTTACTTTTTAAATTGAATTAGTTTTAAAATACCATCTTAGATTGTTCTTATTTTCTTAAATTTTTTAAGTTAGTAAGAATGTGTAGCCTAATCCAATTAAAGTTACTACAGCAAGGAAGCTCCAAACAACTAAATTTCCAAAAAAGATTTTATTTCCATCTAAATCAGAAATAGGTATCATATTGAAGAATACAAACCAGATATTTAGTTTAGCAAAAATTATCCCAAACTCTCCCCCTATAATGTAGAATATAAATGCAAGAATAAGATTAACGACTATTCCGATTGCAGCTATTCTTCCAATATGCTCTTCAGTCATTTCTGAAAAAGAGTAGATTCCATGTCTTTTTGCAGCACGATACGCCTTTGCTTTTACATCAAATACAATAGAGCTCATCCAAACAAATCCATTTAAAGCAAAAAAGAATATTTTTGAGATTAAAGGAAGAAAGATCCCTAATGGAAATGCATTTTTTAGTTTATCACTTGTTTTAAATCCATATCTTCTTATTTCCCATAGCTTTATCTCTATTTCAGATTCTAAAAAGTATGCTGTTGCTTTTTTTGTGAGCACGTTTATACATAATATTAGGAACACACTTAGGAGAGCCATTAAGAAAAATTTTAAGTTTAAGGAGAATGAAGGGCTTAAGGCAATTGCAAATGCAGTTATTATTGAGACAATCACAATAATTGAAATTTCTTTTCCTTTTGCCATGAGTTTTATAGTATATTTTTTTTTATAAACTTTATGTATCTTGATTTTACTGTATTTTCGTAAATATTTTATGGAATATGGAAAAGTATTTAAATAAACTATTGTACTTTTTATTATGAAAATTAAAAAAATTTCAGAGGTTTTAGGTAAAAGAGTATTTACTGATTCAGGCGAGTTTTTCGGAGAAGTTGAAGAAGCGAATCTTTTTGAAAATAGAATTGATGGATGGAGAATAAGAGTTGGAGGAAATGTTCTTTCTCTAATGGGTGGAGCAAGAGGAGTAATTATACCTCATCAATTTGTTAGATCTATTAGTGATGTTTTCATAATAAGTAAATCAGCTTTGCCAAGCCAAGATACAGGGTTTGAAGAAGTTATAGATTAAAAGGAGTTAAAAAGAGGTAATGGCAGAAGAAGTAACTTTATTGCATAGTCCAATCTTAATTAACTTTGTATATCCTTTTTTATTAATTTTCTTTATCCTTTTTGCAGTTCTTGAAAAATCTAAGGTATTTGGAGAGAGAAAAACACAGATTAATGCTTTGATTTCATTTGTAATTAGCTTTATCTTTGTTACTGCAGTATTCCCCAAACAAATGGCTTCAAATCTGATGCTTTTTTTAGCAATTGGATTGGTAGTAATTTTTGTAGTCTTGGTATTATGGGGATTTATTATGGGCGGAGAAGGTTTGAATATATTTAAGGAAGCTCCAAAAGGATTAAAATGGACAATTGGGATTTTTATTTTAATAGCTGTATTTTTTGCTGTTCTTTGGGCAGCAGGAATAAACACCTCTGGGTTTTTTGACAGCTTATTTAACTCTACCTGGAGTAGTAAATTTTGGAATAATGTTATTTTCATAGTTTTAGTTGTTGTAGCTTTGGCAGTGATGTTGGCTACAGGCAAAAAAAGCAGCTAAGGAACATATTTAAATGAGGAAATATATAAATTAAAATGGCAGGAAACTTTATGGGACAATTGGAAGCAATGGGAGCATTTGAGTATTTGTTGCCATTTCTTTTAGTGTTTGCAATTGTTTATTCTGTTTTGTCGTTTGTTAAGATTTTTCAGAATAATAAAGCAGTGAATGCTATTATCTCTTTAGCAGTTGCATTAATGGCATTGCAGTTTAATATAATGTCTTATTTCTTTGCTGATATTTTCCCTAGATTAGGAATAGGTTTAGCAATTGTTTTAGTAATAATTATTATTGGAGGATTTTTCTTTGACTTTGATAATAAATCTTTGAAGTGGGTTTTATTTTTATTAATGGTTATTATGTTAGTTATTATTGTTTGGGGACCTTTAAGGAATATTGGATTATTCCAGGGTGTTTCACTTAACTTTTTTGGAGCAAATCTTACCAATGTAATTATTGTAGCTGTTGCAATTGGACTTGTTGTTTGGATGCTTTCTAGTGGAAACAAACCTAAACTTGGAGAGCCTCCTATCACAACCGTGTATAAATCATATAAATAATTTAGAAACTCTTTAATTTAATAAATTTAGAAAATTTTGCTTATTTTGTTTTTTTATTTAACTTATTTTTTCCCTTTTAAGGGTTTTTTCTCTCCAAAATCTTCATGTAGTTTTGGAACTATTTTTTCAAATGATTCTCTCATCATTCCCATCTCATTTTTTATTGAAGAAACATCTCTTCCATAAGAGCCTATTTTCTCTAATATTGCTATTTGTAATTTGTCGATCATTGATTCTATTCTCTTTATTCTTTCATGGTCATCTGAAATTTTTGCCTCTGCAAGTGTTGCGAATTCATTAAGAATATCAATTTGTTTTTGCGGTTTCTTTATTTTTTCAATGAAAACTTGTTCTGCAACTTCAATAACATTATCAGCATATTCTCCTTGCATTTGTTGTTCAGAGTAAGTTTCTTGAGAGAGGTATTGTTCTTGTCCAGAATATTGTGGAGGGTATTGTGCTGGTTCATAATATTGCTCTTGCCCGTATTCTATCGCGTATCCTGGATTTGGGTTTAATTCATTAGGCTGTGGCATTTGCTGAGGGGAGTAAAATTCTTCTTCAGGGTTATGGTTTATTTCTTGAGTTTTAGGAGTGTATACTGGAGAGGTTTTTTGAGGAGGAGGTGCAATAGGAAACATGTGCTCATTTTTCATTATTGAAGGCTCCATATTTTCTCCTCCAGAATATTCTGCCGAAACAGCATCCTTTATCTTTAATTGATTAAATGCGCTCTCAATTGATCTTGGAGGGTATCCATTTTCATTTAGGTTTTGAATTATTGCCCTGTCATCCATTCCTTGTCCTCTCATAGCAGTTATATCTTCCAAAATACCCATTTTTCCTTTAAGTGTTAATTATTTTTTAATTTTTCTAATTCCGCCCTTGTCACAAACTCTAGTGGCTGAAACATTTTAGCTTGTTTAGAAAGTATTTCTAGTTCTTCTTTTTTTGCAAATCTTGAAAACTCCGAGGACGCACTTTCAAAAAATGACTTTAATCTCTCAGTTTCTCTTTTTAAAATCTCTATTTCTCTTTTAATTCCCAAAAAAATTGTTTGCATTTCTTCTTTTACATCTATTAAATTTTGTCCTATTAGTAAAACTCTATCTTTTATTATTCTTTGTTTATCTTCCAAATCTCTTACTTTAGTAATTATTTCTGTAAAATATTGATTTTCATAACCCTCTTCAGCCATATAGAATAAAAACAAAGATAGTTTAAATTTGTTTGGATTATACAAAATATTTTAAAGTATAAACTATTTTTTGAATTATGCAATTTGAAAAGGGAGAATCACTTTATTCTTCAGAGGTGAAAAGAGAAGGGGGAGAAGATGTATTATATATTAACTATCTTGGGGCACCATATGTTCCAAGTTTAGCAGATCACCCTGAAGTTATGGAAAGAACAGTAGATTCTTTAATTGAAAACCCGAGTGTTTCTAGATTTGTTTTTGTTCAACAAAAAAATTATAATTATGATCTTAAGGAAACCAGACATCTTTTAGAAATTGGGCATCTTTATATTTTTTTAATTAGACAAGAAAAAATATTAAGCCAAGAAAAACTTGCAACTTCTAATTTCAATTTTTTTACTAAAAGATATAATGAGATTTTTTCTTTTTTGTATCTTCTTAAAAAAGACCCTATTGCAGCATACTTTCAACTAAGGAAAATTTTATTAGAGGCAAAAATTCTTTTAGAGAAATTTACAGGGGTTTTGAAGTTAGATCAACAAAATTACCTTTCACTTGTAGAGAAGATTATGGATATGATGTCTAAAACTAGTTTAATTCAGGCATTTCAACCATTCTCACAAGAGTATATGAGGGGAGATAGGACAATCTATAATAAACTTTTTATTCCAGATATAATTGCTAATTTTACATTTACTAGATTGGTTTCAGACCTGCCTCATAATGCTGAAATAGTTTCACAATATAAAATATCTGATGGAGATTATGATGAGTCTTTTGTGACTATTTTAAAGAAGAAAGATGAGGCAAAATTAATCTACCATATTGTTCCTCCAGAAAATTCTTTAACAGAAGATCAAAATATGATTTTAAATTTAGCTAGAAGTGTCTTAATAGAGCACCAACCTAAAGCAGAGGAGTTTACTGATACAGACAGAATAAGACATGTTTTTATGAATATTTCTAAGGACTTAATTAGAGATTTAGCACAATCAAAGGGATTAAGTTTAGATTATTCTTCACTTAATATGTTATCTGCTATTTTAGTAAGACACACAATTGGGTTTGGAGTAATAGAAGTTCTTCTCCAAGATAAAAATTTACAAGATATTTCATTAAATGCCCCTATCCCTCAAACACCTATTTTTGTGAGACACCAAGAATATGATGAGTGTGTAACAAATATTCTTCCGAGTCAAGAAGATGCAGACTCGTGGGCTGCAAAGTTTAGAATGATTTCTGGAAGACCTTTAGATGAGGCAAACCCTATATTGGATACACAATTAGAGATTGGAAACTTAAGAGCAAGAATTTCTATTGTGCAACCTCCTTTATCTTGTGATGGATTAGCTTATTCTTTGAGAAGGCATAGAGAAAGTCCATGGACACTCCCGCTTTTTATTAATAATAAAATGATTAACCCTTTTTCTGCAGGTGTTTTAAGTTTCTTAATAGATGGTGCCAGAACAATGTTAGTTGCAGGAACAAGAAGCTCAGGAAAGACATCTCTTTTAGGGAGTTTAATGCTTGAGATTATCCCAAAACATAGAATAATTGTTATTGAAGACTCTTTGGAATTGCCTGTAGATTCACTTAGGAAATTAGGATACGATATATTGAGAATGAAAGTTCGTTCTGCCCTATTAAAGACAACTACAGAGGTTTCTGCAGACGATGGAATAAGAACGAGTTTGAGATTAGGAGATAGCTGTTTAATAATTGGAGAAGTAAGAAGTGTTGAGGCTAAAGCTCTTTATGAGGCTATGAGAGTTGGTGCACTTGCAAATGTGGTTGCAGGAACAATTCATGGTGCATCACCTTATGGGGTTTTTGATAGGGTTGTTAATGATTTAGGAGTCCCTATTACTAGCTTTAAAGCAACAGATTCAGTAATTGTTTGTAACCCAATTAAATCTCCAGATGGAATGCATTCGTGGAAAAGAATGATTCAATTATCAGAGGTAAGAAAGCACTGGGTTAAAGATCCTCTCCTAGAAAAAGGGTTTGTGGATTTAATGAAATATAATATTGAGAAAGATGAGATTGAGCCAACAGAGGATTTAATTAATGGGGATAGTGAGATTATAAAAGACGTTGCATCAAATGTTAAGGGGTGGGCAGGAAATTGGGATGCTGTTTATGATAATATTCTTTTGAGAGCTAAAATGAAAAAAGAACTTGTTGAAACAGCTAAGAAGGCTAAAAATTTAAATTTACTAGAATCTGGGTTTAATACTCTTTCTAACCATATGTTCCATAAAATTTCAGATGAAATTATTCAAGAAACAGGATTGCCTTTAAGTGAGAGAGTTTTTCCAAAATGGCAAGAGTGGCTGAATAGTGAAGTTAGAAAAAAATCTCTTTAATTTAAAATTATAATTTTTTATCTTTTAGGGTTATAAGATTTTTTTATTCATTTCTCCAAAGGTTTATTAATTCTTTTTGATTAGTGAAATTAAAATAAAGAGGAGAGTATGTCATCAAATAAAAAGCCGAGTGTTGAAGAAATTCTTGCCCAATATAGTAAGAAAATAGAGGGACAAATAAATACTACTGAATCATATCCTTCAAAAGATAGTAGATCTTACTTAAGATTTAAAGAAGATTCTAAAAAGAATCTTACAAATTATGAAAGATGGTGTAACACTTTAGGGAATATTATAAAACTTGCCCCTTCTAAAAAAGATGAAGCAAAAATTAAGAAAGATATTGAAACATCTCATATGAATATTGAGCCCTGGCAAGCAATAACTCTTAGTGTTGTTGCATTTGTAGGTGTTTTTTTCTTGGGCTTGATTTTCTCATTACTTTACATGTTTTTAGGTAAAGAAGGAACTTCTTTTCCACTTTTATTTTTTATACTCGTTTTAATTTTTTCTTTATTCTTATTTTATTATCTTAATAATTATCCCTCTAGATATGCTAGTAAATGGAGATTAAAAGCATCTTCGCAGATGGTCCCAGCAATACTATATGTTGTTGTTTATATGAGGCATACCCCTAATTTAGAAAAAGCAATTGCATTTGCTTCAGAACATCTCCCCCAGCCTCTCTCATTAGACTTTAAAAAAATATTTTATAATGTTGAAGTTGGAAAATTCTCAACAATAAAAGAAAGTCTAGATGATTATTTAGAAGTTTGGAGAGATTATTCTAATGAATTTATAGAAGCATTTCATCTAATAGAAAGCAGTTTATATGAGCCAGATAGAGTTAGAAGAATAACTATTCTTGAAAAATCAATTCAAGTTGTTTTAGATGGAGTTTATGATAAGATGCTTAAATTTACTCATAATGTAAAGGCTCCTCTAACAAACGTGTATATGCTTGCAGTTATGTTGCCTATTCTTGGAATTGCATTAATTCCTTTAGCATCTGCAATGGTTCAGGGAATGATAAAATGGACTCATGTTTTTATGCTTTATACTCTGATAATTCCTTTCTTAGCATTTTTTATGTTAGATAAGATTCTTTCTTTAAGACCAGGTGGACATGGAGAAACAACTTTTTTAGAAAAGAATCCGTTATATAAACAATATAAATCTAATGCTCCATTTGTTTATGCGCTTTTAATTGTCCTTCCTCTTATTGTCTTGAGTTTGCTTCCACTTATCTTTCAATACACCCCTCTCCCTGAATTGTTAGGATTGCAGAAAGATTATTCTTTAGCTGAGCTTGGAATAGATTTCTTTGAGGGGGCTGATCAGATTATGCTTTTTGACTTTAAGAAATCAGATGGAGGAGTGTCTGGACCATTTGGAGCAGTAGCTCTTTTTTTAAGTTTATTTTTTCCATTAGGGGTTGCATTATTCTTTTCAATAGCCTATAATGATAAAGCAAGAGCACTTATTGATGATAGGAAAAAGACAAATCAATTAGAGAAAGAATTTAATAATACTTTATTTCAATTAGGGAATAGGCTAGGAGATGGAACTCCTCCTGAACTTGTTTTTGGAAAAATAGCAGATTCATCAAAAGGGCTTGTCTCAGGAGAATTTTTCAGAAAAGTTAATTATAATATTAGACAAATGGGAATGAGTGTGGAAAAGGCTATTTTTGATTCTAGACGAGGAGTTATTTTATTTTACCCTTCAGATTTAATCGCAACAAGCATGAAAGTGCTTGTGGAGTCATCTAAAAAAGGACTTCAAATAGCTGCAGTTAGTTTAATGAGTATCTCAGATTATGTTAAGAATATTCAGAAGATAACAGAGCGCCTTAAAGACATTTTAGCAGAGATTCTTTCTGAAATGAAGAGCAATATGACTTTTTTAGCCCCTCTTTTATCTGGAATAGTTGTGGGGTTAGCATTGATGATTACAACTATTCTTAATGTTTTACAAACATTTATGGACACTGCTGGAGTTGATTCATCATTGTCTAGCCAAATAACAAACATCTTAGAGATGTTTGATGTTGTATATATGATACCCCCTTATTTTCTTCAGATAGCAATAGGGATTTATTTAATAGAAGTAATTTTTATTTTAACTGGAACTTTAGTTTCAGTAGATTCAGGAGAGGATGAACTGGAAAAAATAAATAAGACTGGACAAAATTTGAAAAAAGGAATTGTCTTTTATTTCTTAACAGCGTTTTTTTCTTCATTAGCGTTGTTTGTTCTTTCTATTATAGTGATAGGAGGATTGACATAATAGTTTAATTTACTGATTTTTTATTTAAGCTTTTATTAGGTAAATTTTATTAACTCTGTTTTTTTATATTAATTATGAAAAGAGTAAATAAAAAAGGGGTAATCTCAGAATATCTCCCTTGGATAATAATCGCATTAGTTCTTTTAACAATTGTTATGATTTCAGTATTCTTTCTTAAAGGTGAAGGTACTTCTTTAGTTGATCAAATTAAAAATATTTTTAGGAGGAGTTAATGGAACTTACTATTGAAAACTTAATTAAAATTTTAATTGGAGTTTTAGTTATTGCAGCAGTTTCTTATGGAGCATATTATTTTTTTAGTAACAATTTTTTTGATTTTTTCAGAAACATGGGCTCAAACTCTACAAGTAAACTATTTATTTCTTTATTATATTAAAATGGGTTTATTTTTGAATTTAACTTAAAATAAAATAAGATGGAATTTGTCAATAAAAATAAAATCAAGGATAAAAAAGGATTTCTTTTAGCAGAAGAAACATTGAAGATTATTATTGCCTTAATTTGTATTATCTTTTTGGTTTACCTTTTATCTTCATTGTATAATTCTCATATTGCAGATAAAAAATTAAATCAGGCTAAAGAAGTTTTAGTTGGATTTGAATCTGAAGTGCCGAGCATTGAGAAAGTTATTTCTTTTTTACCAGATGGAGAGACTGAAGTTAAGATAATATATGAACCAAAGGGGTGGTTTTTATATGGTTTTACAAAACAAGAAAAACCGAATTCCTGCCTTAATCAAAATTGCATATGTCTATGTAAGCCTGTTTTAATTGGAGGCTCTAATTCTCAAATTAAAAAATGCGATAAGAAAGGGGCTTGCTTAATTATTCCAGGTTTATTAGATAGTGAAATCAACTGGAAAATAGAAGGAGGGAAAATACCTTTATTCATAGAAATTACAAAACAGGATGGAAGATTCTTTATTGGGAGATAAAAATGAGTTTTGATGAAGTAATAAAATATTTAATGTGGATTATCTTTTTTGCTATAGCTGTTACTGGAGTTATTTTTTTACTTAAGAAAGTGGGGGTTTCGTAAATTGAAAAATAAAAAAGGAGAGATTACTACGCAACAAATAGTTTTACTTGTAATACTGATAGTTAGCTTTGTTGTTATTTTGTTTTTACTTTTTAGACTTGATTTTTCAAAAGAATCTGAGAAAGATATTTGTCATAATTCAATTGTTATGAAAGGGACAAAACTTCCTGATGCAGCAATTCCAATTAAGTGTTCTAGGAGTTATATTTGTTTAACTAGTGACGGAACATGTGAAAGAATGACTAGCCCAAAAATAATGAAGGTAAAAGGCAAAGAAGAAATTTTTTCTATTTTAGCAGCAGAGATGGCTGATTGTTGGTGGATGTTTGGTGAAGGAAGAATTAATTATGTTGACCCAACTTGGAAAAAGAAGAATTATTGTTCAATATGTACCCAATTTTTATTAGATGATAGTGTTAAAGATTTAAATGGGGTTGGAGAAAAGATAAATCAGGATGAGTTTTATGATTATCTTGTTAAAACAAATATGCCAGATAGTGAAGAGACATACGCTTCTTATATTTTTGGAACAAATGAACTTGGAAGATTAAAAAGGGGAATGTCAGAACAAGCTGGAACAGAAGTTACATTTGGAGAAATTAAAATTAGCACACCTTACTTTATTGTTATGGGAATTACGAGCGAGAAGAATGATTTTACCTGGTATCTAGGAGGAGCACTTGTTGGGGGAATTTTGGCAATAGGAGTTGTTGCTACTGGAGGTTTGGCTGCACTTCCAATTACAATGGTTGTCGCTGTAGGTGAAGCAGGAGGAGCAGTTGTTGGTGGAGAAGCAGTATCAAGAGTATCAGATTTACTATCCCCTAAAATTGGTGCGATTGTTATCCCTGGAGATGGGATAGATAATGAGTTTATGGCACCCACAATTCAAGAGGCAACATCCTATGAATTTAGATCACTTAATTGTGATGAAATAATTACAGAAATTTAATTTTCTAATTTTTAGATTAGTTACTTTTATTAATTCACTCAATATTATATTTGTATGGAAAAAAGAGGGGTAATTCTTGTTGAGAATATTGTTTTTTTAATTCTTAACTTGCTTTTCATTTCAATACTTGTTTTATTTTTACTTAAACAAGGAGAAGGTGCAATCATTTTAGAGGAAACTTATGCAAAACAAATTTCAATGGTTATTGACTCTGCAAAACCTGTTATGGCAATACAAATGGATTTAGAAAAAGGGAAGAAAATATCTGACTCGAAAGATATTGAATTTAGTGAAATTGTGAGAATACAAGAGAATATTGTGACAGTTAAATTAACTGAAAAAGGAGGATACTCTTATGCTTTTTTTAATGATGTTGAGGTATTTTCAAAAGCAATTAAAGATGAAAATGGAGAATATACTGGAATGTACTTATTTATGGTATATGAAA
The DNA here is from genome assembly GCA_964418095.1 of Candidatus Woesearchaeota archaeon. Classification (GTDB taxonomy): domain Archaea; phylum Nanobdellota; class Nanobdellia; order Pacearchaeales; family GW2011-AR1; genus MWBV01. The sequence goes on along the minus strand of CAYQKM010000004.1, from coordinate 17,787 downwards.
AGAGCTAAAAATTTTATTTAAAATGAATCCAAATAAATTATTTTTTTATAATTATGCAATAAAATCCAAACTATTGGCAGATAAGAGAGGAACAGATAAGTTACTTTCAATTTATTGGTTTGTTGTTTTAACTTTAGTTGCAGGAGGAGTATTTTCAATGGCCTTATTATTTTATTCTTCTCCATTAGATGTAAGGGAAATAGAATCAGATACCCTTGTGCAGAAACTTGCTGATTGCATTTCTAGAAATGGGATTCTTAATGAAGACCTTTTTTTAGATAATCAATTTGACCCTGAGCTTAACAATCATTTTACTAAGTTATGCAAAATCACTTTTAATGTGGAAGAGGAATATGAAGAACAAAACATTCCACAATACTTCTATAAAATAGAAATTTATGATGTGGAGGAAGTTGAGAGTCCTTTGTTAATTTTATATGATGGAAATCTTAATTGGGAGAGTCAGTGTTATATTAAAAAAAGCAAGTCTAAAGAGTATTTGAAATTAGCTAAATGCACTGAGAGAAGATTTTATGCAGTGGACAAAGATAATAATCAATATCTAATAAAAGTTTTAGGAGGAGTAGGGAAGTCTGAGAAAAATGTTAAATAATAAAAAGGCACAGGTGGGAGAAACAATAACATGGATAATTGCTACAATTGTTTTAGTGGCAATCTTAATTACTTTTATTTTTATTTCTGCGTCTTTATCAAAAGTAAAATCTCTTAAAACAACCTCTCAATCTGATTCAAGTAAAGAAGTTGATTGGATTAACACTAAAACTAAATTAGCTTATTCTATTAATCCAGAAAATAGAAATATAATCACTCTTTGGATTTCTAAAGAAGGAGAGTATGATGAATAATAAGGGTAAAATAGGTAATAAAATTATGATGAATCATAGAAGCATGATTAGAGATAAGAGAGGAGACATTCCTTTAACTGTTCTTATTGTAGGAGTTTTTGGGGTTTGTATTTTGGCATTGTTTAGCTTTATTTACTCTATAAATAAAATAAATAAATCATTTGTTGGAGTAGATTTAATGGAGAAAGCAAATGAGCAAATTGAGAGGAATAATTTAGACCATCTTTCTTTATCTGGGAAAGTTAAGAAGATTTCTCCTAAATGGGGATTTAATTGGATTGAGGAAAAAGTTATTTTCTCTGTGGAATATAGGCTTCCAGATTAGCACCTACCTTTTATAATCATTTGTTAATTGAAAAATGCTAAAAGAAAGATTTTTAAAGAAGTATTGAGTAATTAAATTAATAAATATAAAAAAAGAAGATGATAAACAAAAAAGGTCAAGGGATGAGTATTAACGCTGTTGTTCTTATTGTAATGGCCGTTCTTTTACTTGTAATTTTAGTTATTGGATTTATTATCGGATGGGATAAAATGCTTCCTTGGTTAGGAGGAAAAAATAATATAGAAACAATTTCAACTTCTTGTAATACTGCTTGCTCTAAAGGAGTAACATATGACTTTTGTACTGTTAAGAGAGAAGTTAAAGATGGTATAAATGAAAAGTTTGAAGCTACTTGTAACGAGTTATCTAGTAAACCAGAATTCATTTCAAGAGCTTATGGAATTGAACCTTGTCACTCAATAACTTGCCCTAACTAAATTTATTTTACTAATATGTCTAATTATGCTAGTTCTGAAAAGAGAAATAAAGGTAAAGATAAACGTAAAGAAAAGAAAAAACACCCGTATAAGAAAGGGGGAAAATTTAGATTAAGAGAAAGTAAATAATTTTTCAGCAAATATCTCCTTTTATTGGATTATTCTTCTTTCTATAAATTTATAAATTAAATTTACTATTTTCTTATATGTTAATGAGAGAGGTGTTTTTGATAGTACTGGCTTTATGTTGGATTACATTTGCAGTTATTCAAGACTTAAAAAAAAGAGAAATTGCTAACTGGCTAAATTTTTCTCTTATTATTTTTGCACTGGGATTTAGGTTCTTTGTTTCATTATTTGGAGATAATGGGTTTAGCTTTTTTTACCAAGGGTTAATCGGGCTTGGAACTTTTTTTGCAATAGGCAATCTCTTTTATTATGGAAAAATATTTGCAGGGGGGGATGCTAAACTTATGATTGCATTAGGAACAGTACTTCCAATATTTAATTCCTTTTTAGATAATCTGTACTTCTTTTTAGGATTCCTTTTATTTTTTATGGTTTCTGGAGCTATTTATGGAGTAGTATTTGGAGTAGTTTTAGCAGTAAGACATAGAAAAGATTTTTCCAAAGAATTTTTAAATCAGATGAGAAAAGGAAAAAAGATATTTTATATTCTTACTTTTATGGGGATAGTGCTTTTATTTTTAGCATTTATGAATAATCTTTTATTTTATTTGGCGCTCTTGCTTCTTATTTCTCCTTATATTTATTTTTCTGCAAAATCTATTGATGAATCTTGCATGATTAAAGAGATTGAAACAAAATTTCTTACAGAAGGAGATTGGCTTTATCACGATATTCGAGTAGGAAAAACAACCATTGAATCAAAATGGGGAGGATTAGATAAAAAAGAGTTATCTATTTTGAAAAAACAGAATAGAAAAGTAAAGATTAGAGAAGGAATTCCTTTTGGGCCCGTTTTCTTAATAGGTTATGCTGCCCTTTTAATTTCGTATTTTTTCTTTGGAGGGATTAAGGGATTCTTTTAGGTAGCTTAAAATATTGTTTTTCTTTAATTGGTTGTTCTTCTTTCTCTTTAATTTTTGATTTGTCAAGTTGTTTTATTTCTTCTTGTAAAATCTCTTTAATTTTATTTAATTCTTCTTCTGAAGCACTTTTTCTTGGAGAGTTTTTAGTTTCATTATCATAAATTGGAATTAAGTTAATGATTATTTCTTTAAACATAGTGGCTTTGTCTAATATTATTTCTTTTGGTTTTAGATTATTTTTTATTTTTTCAAATATTTTATCTGTGAAATCCGCAATCTGCTTAGGAATTTTTTCTTGATTAAAAATAGGTTTTTTTGGAATGATTAAGATATGTCCAGGAGATATTGGATTTATCTCAAGGACAGCCAGAGCTGTTTTACTTTCTTCTACAATATAGGAGTGGATTTTTTTTTCTGCAATAAGTCTGAAAGGAGTAGTGTTTTGCTCTTCTTGAGAGTATGTCTCTGAATCTAAATCTTCTTGGATAACTTCTCCTAATTTATTATTTTTTAAAAATTCAATAAATTGAGAATCACTCATATTTTTTACTTTGTTGATAGCATACTCTTTTTTATCCTCTGGAAATGAGGAAGAAATTTTTTTAATTATTTCATTTTTTAAATTCAATATTTTTTCCTTATCTAAATCCATTATTTTTTAAGAAAAACCTTGTTAATAAGTGTTTAGTATCTTTTAACTTTAAAATAAAATAAGTTATTTATGCAATTTTTCTCATGTCAACTAGTTGAACTGAAGCTACATTTGGTATTTTTGAGAGTAGTTCTTCCATGACATCTATGTTTTTATCATCAGGATAAAAGAAAAATACAATTAATGCTTTTAATCCGAATGCTATATTTTCAATAACATATTCTTTGTTATTTCCCCCGAATTTTTCAACTATTTTCTTTGCAGCATCCTCTATTTCCTTTAGGTCTGTTTCTGTTGATTCAGGCATCAGTTTATATTTTGCTCCATTAATTCCAGCCATAGTTTAGTTTAATTTGTTTGATTTATAAATATTTGTAAGTTTGTTGTTTTATTTTTAGTATCAAAATACTTATAAAATGCTTTGATTTTTTTTGTTAATGGCGCTTCAAAATTATGAAAGAGTTGTTGAAAAAATTGCAAAACATTCTGGACTTACAAATGAGGATGTAATAAGAAGGATTGAAGCTAAAAGGGCTAAACTTTCTGGATTAATAAGTCAAGAAGGTGCTGCACAGATAGTTGCTGCTGAGCTTGGAATAAATTTTGAGAATGAAAAACTAAAGATAGAAGAGCTTTTACCTGGGATGAGAAAGATTAGCATTTTTGGAAAAATCATAAAACTTTTTCCTGTTAGAACATTTAAAACACAAAAAGGTGAAGAAGGAAAAGTTCTTAATTTTATTTTAGCAGATGAGACATCTAATATTAAAGTTGTTTTATGGGATACAAATCATATTGCATTAGTTGAGAAAGGAGAGATTGTAGAAGGAGATGTTATAGAGATAGTTAATGGGTCTATGAGAGAGAGTGAGATGCATTTGGGAAGCTTTTCTGAATTTAAAAAAAGCACTAGACAACTTGAAGCAGTTAAAACAGAGAGAATAGCTAGAGAGAAAACAATTTCTGAATTTAAATTAGGGGATCAATTGTCAGTAAGGGCATTTATTGTTCAAGCATTTAACCCTAAATTTTTTGAAGTGAATAAGGAAACAGGAAAAAAGTTGACTGAAGAAGAAAGAGCTCAAGGAGTTTCCACAGATAGGAGGGCACTAATTAATATTGTTTTAGATGATGGAACAGAAACAATTAGAGCTGTTTTATTTAATGAAAATTTATCTTTAATTGGCTTGAAAGATTTAGAAAATTCAGAGAGGCTTTCTTATCAGATGGAAGCGCTTTTAGGAAAGGAAATGATATTTTCAGGCAATGTAAGGAAAAATAATTTTTTTAACAATGAAGAATTTATTGTTGACGGAGTTAAGGAAATTAATCTTGATGAACTTATTAGTAAATTGGAAAAGAACTAATATCCTGAATATATATTTGTAATTCAAACAATATTTATAAACTGGTTGTAATTTGAGTTGATATGGCTGTTAAAAAAGAAGATATTGATGAAGAAATAGAAGAAAAAGAGGAGAAAACAGAAAAGAAAACTAAGAAAAAAACAGAAAAAGAGCCTGGGTTAATTGATTTGCCTGGTGTTGGTCCTGCAGTTGCAGCTAAATTAGAGAGTGCAGGGATTTTTGACTTAATGTCTTTGGCTGTTTCTAGTCCTGCGACAATTTCAGATGTTTCTGGTGTAAGCCCTGCTGTTGCAAGAAAAGCGATACAGGCTGCAAGAGAGCTGCTAGATTTAGGATTTCAAGATGGTGTTGAGTATGCTCAAAGAAGATCAAATGTTGCTTATATTACCACAGGAAGTAAAAATTTTGATGAACTTTTGGGAGGAAGAGGAGTTGAGAGCAGAGCAATTACAGAAGCATTTGGAGCATATGGTTCTGGAAAAACTCAGTTGGGATTGACTTTAGCAGTAAGAGTGCAATTGCCTGTTGAGCAGGGGGGTGCTAATGGCAAATGTGTTTTTATAGATACAGAAGGAACATTTAGGCCTGGAAGAATAAAACAAATTTCTGAAGCATTGGGCGCAAACCCAGAAAATGCCTTAAAAAATATTCTTGTTGCAAGAGCATTTAATTCAGATCACCAAATGCTTTTATTAGAGAAAGTGACTGAGATGATTAAAGCTGGAGAACCAATAAAACTTCTTATTATTGATTCATTGACTGCTCATTTTAGAGCAGAGTTTTCTGGAAGAGGACAATTAGCGGATAGGCAACAAAAATTAAATAGATATTTGCATGATTTAATGAAATTAGCTGAAACTTCTAATTTAGCTGTCTATGTTACAAATCAGGTAATGGCAAATCCTGCACAAATGTTTGGGGATCCTACAACTGCAATAGGTGGAAATATTGTTGGGCATGCTTCAACTTATAGATTATATTTAAGAAGAGGAAAACAAGGGAGTAGAGTAGCAAAACTTATTGATAGTCCAAATTTGCCTGACAATGAGTGTGTGTATTATGTAAATGCTGGTGGAATTAGTGATAAAGAATAATTTTGATAAAAATTAGAATTTCTACTCAACTAGCTCTTCATTAGAAAACCAAATAGAAATTTCTTTTTCCCCATTTTCTGGAGAGTCTGAAATGTGCATCACATTATCTAAATTATGGGTCTTAGAATTTACTTTACCAAATCTTCCTCTTAAACTATAAGGCTCTGCATCATCTGGGTTTGTTTTTCCAGCATATTCTCTTAGCTTTTGTATTGCGTTTTCTCCTTCATATGCAATTGCAATAATGGATTTAATATTGTGGTATTCTCCCATTATATATTTTAATAAATCATTGTAAAATGGTTTTTCTTTATGAATTTCATAGTGTCTTTCTGCTAAGTGTTTTTGAACACTCACAAGCTTTAACCCAATCATCTTTAAATTTAAGTGGTCTAAATCATAAATAACTATTCCAGATAATCTTCTTGCCATTGCATCTGGTTTTATTAAAACTAGTGCTCTTTCTTCTTTTTTCTCTGAATCCATTATTTTAATTTTATACTATAGTTTAAAAAGTTTTATTTTTTACTTGGATAATGGAAAAGATGGGAGTTTTTGTTGATTTACATATTCATTCAAGGTTTTCAAGAGCATGCAGTAAAAACATTACTTTGGAAAATTTAGAAAAATGGGCAAGAGTTAAGGGAATAGGCTTGCTTGGAACAGGAGATTTTACCCATCCTGTTTGGCTTCAAGAAATAAAAGACAATTTAGAGGAGAGGAAAGGCATTTTATATTCTAAAAGTGGATTTAAATTTTTATTAACAGGAGAAATTAGTTTAATGTATACTCAAGGAAGAGGAAGAAGAATTCATTTAGTTTTGCTTGTTCCTAGTTTTGAGGTGGCAGATAAAATTAATTCTTATTTAGATAGTAAAGGAAGAAGGGATTATGATGGAAGACCTATCTTTAAAATATCTTGCGAGAAGTTTGTTGAAGATATGCTTAATATTTCAGAAGATATAGAAGTAATTCCTGCACATATCTGGACACCTTATTTTGGAGTTTTTGGAAGCAAGTCTGGGTTTGATAGTTTAAAAGAAGCTTTTGGAAATCAATTTGAAATCATCCATGCAATTGAAACTGGAATGAGTTCAACTCCTGAAATGAACTGGAATATTTCTGAATTAAATAATAAATCTATTGTGAGTTTTTCGGATTCACATAGTTTTTGGCCGTGGAGATTAGGAAGAGAAGCAACAATTTTTGAGAAAGCAGACACTTATCAAGATATTACAAATTCTATAAGGGACAATTCTATTTTGGGAACAATTGAAACTGACCCTGGATATGGTATTTATCATTATGATGGTCATAGGGAGTGTAATTTCTCTTGCTCTCCTGAAGAAACTAAAATACTAAAGGGTATTTGCCCTGTATGTAAAAAGCCTTTAACTATTGGGGTTGCAAGCAGGGTTTTTGAAATTAGAGATCAGATAATTGAGGAAAATAGAAATAAAAGAAAGTATTATGTTTTGTTACCTTTACATGAGTTAGTTGCATTTAGTATTAACTCAACACTCGAAAGCAAAAAGACTTGGGGGATTTATAATAATTTAATTGAGAGGTTTGGAACTGAATTTAATATTCTTCTTAATGTGCCTGAGGAAGAATTACTTAGTGAATTGCAAGAGAATAAAAAATTAGTTGAACTTATTTTAAAAAATAGATTAGGGAAAATTAAAGTTAATCCAGGTTATGATGGGAAATATGGGGAATTAGCTAAAGAGTCTGAACAATCTAAATTGTTTTAATCTTGGATTAGAGATTTTCTCTTTTAAATCCTTTTTTTAAGAGTAATTTTTCAATTTTTGATTCTATTTCTCTATTTGGTCCAACCTTCTCTATTCTTATCCTTGCATCTTTAATTTGATGATAGTTGCTTGTTGTTAAACTGGGAGAAATTTTTACAAATAATTTTCCATCAAAAGTAAAATACCTTTTTTCCTCATTGCTTGCATCAAAGCAATTTTCCTTGATTTGTTTAATGATGTCATAATATTCTTGATCCTTTTCTTTAGGATATTCTCTTATGTACACCACTATTTTTCCCATATAACTTATCTGTTAAGAGGGCTTTATAAAAATTATTAAGAATTAGAATATAAGTTAGCCTTTCTTTTGGATTTTAAGCTGTTTTGAATAGGTGCGTTTTTTACTTTTACAAATTTGTAGTGAGCATCATTAGTTTTTTTACCTTTTATTTCTTCATTTAAAGTGTAAATTTTTTCTCCTTTAGAATCAATATAGAATTTTAATTTCATCCTAATCCGAAAATATATTCTCTTAACCTTGTAGGAAGTTTTTTCTTTAATTCTTTTTCAACATCTTTTGGGTTTATCCAGATTAATTCAGCAACCTTTTCCCCAGGCATTTCTTTGCCTTCTGTAACCTCACATAAGAAAAATAATTCTAATTGGTCTTTTTTAGCTAATTTATTTCTTGCATATACTGCACCTAAATTATGGGCAATATATCCTGTTTTTTTTGTTATTACTCTTTTTAACCCAACATCTAATTCTTCATTATGCTTCAAATCTCCTTCTAAAAAACTTAAATGCTTTTCTCCTTTATTTCTTCCAATAAGTATTTTCCTTGCTTTTGGGCTGAAAAGTATTCCTACTATTTTAACATCGAATTTGTCAGTCATTTTTATTTTTCTTTTATTTCAAGTATTGCTCCTAAGTTTTTTGATTTTTTTTCTATTTCTTCTAGGAAATTTTTCATCCTTTGTTCTCCCTTTTTCCCATCTTCTGCTTCTAAAATCAGGGAGTATTTTCCTGCAGTAGTGTACTTTACATTTATTCCTTTTGGAGCACTTAAAATCTCCTTTATCTGATATAATCCTTCAGAATTTAATGTTTTTAAGTGTATTGTTTTCTTTATTATTATTTTTCTTTTCTTTTCTTCCAGGATGATGTTTAGTATTTTTTCAGAATTTTCTTTTCCAACTAATTTCTCTAAAAGAACAGGATTTGTTTTTACTTCTTCAAAGAAAGAGTAAATTCTTTTTTGTTTTAAAATTTCTTGTATTATCTTTTCTGATTTTTCCCCTAGTATTGTTTTTAGTATGTTCATGTAGCTTTTTTCTTTGTTGTATTCTTCCATTACTTCTTTTTTTTCTTTTTGAGTTACTCTTCTTAATGAGAGAATAGTTGTTTCTCCATTATTTTTTAGAACTTTGCAAACTATTTTTTTCTTTGGGACAACATGCTCTCTTAGATTTCTTATTCTTCCTGGAGCTATTTCACTTAGAATTATACTCCCTTCTTTTTCTTGACCTTCTACTTTTACAAATACAACTGTTCCAGCTATTCTATCTACTGTGCAAAGTGTTAATTCTCCTTCTTCTAACATATTTTTTAAAGAAGTAATGAGGTTTTAAAGGTTATGTTTGGGAGTTAGAAATTTAGGCATTTACTAACTCAACTTCTAAATTTTTCCTTAACATTTCAATGAATTCTATTTCCTTTTTTTTATGGACAATGCATCCTGCAGCGTGTTCGTGTCCTCCAACTTCTCCTCCTACCGAGGTGATTACATTTTCTAAGAGATTTTTAAGATTTCTACCTCTTCTTCCAACATCCCTTGCTGAGACTTTTATTTTATCTTCATAGTAAGCCATTGTTACAATGACTGTTCCTTCTTCATATATTGATGAATTTGAAATTATGCTTGCTATTGTTCCTATCATTGTATCTTTTACATTGTCTTGGGCATTGATTATTACAAATCCTTTTCCAGAAATCTTTTCTGTTTTTTGTACAAAATCTAATCCTGAGATTATTTTTTGCCTGTATTTGATTTGAGTTAATTCAGCATTCTTTTTTGCAGAAGGTATTTCCAAACAATATTGAAGTGCTAACTCGGGTTTTCCTGACCTGGAGCAAGCATTAACTATTGCGCTAATATCTCGCGCATCTTCTAATCTATTAAACATTTTTATTAAGAATATATCTCCTACTAAGTCCTTTGCCTTTATTTTAGGACTTCTAAGTAATATTGCAGTTGTTAAATTTTTCATTTCTTTTTCATCAAGTTCAATTATACTCTTGTATTTTCCTTTTTCAGGGACTATTCCTGTTTCTCTGAGCAATTCTAATACTCCTCTCATATTTCCTGTCACTTCTGGAATATAGGGGTTAGAAGAATATTCTAAAACTCTATTTACTGGACGTGTTGAGGGATAAATTAATATTCCTCTTTTTCTTTGAATTCCGCTTTCTTCAAGAATTCCATTATTTAGTGAGTCAATTTCTTTTTCAAGACAATCTCCTATCATTCCTAGTATTGCTAATTTAGATAATTCTTTAACTTCAGGATGTATTTCTTTGCAGAAAAGATAAGTTAATCCAGAACTGCTTATTTTTTCCTTGTTTGAGAGATGAGGGTTTATTATTCTTACATTTTCTGGAATGTCTTTACCTACTTCGTGATGATCTATTATGAATACTTCTTTTAGGTTGTGTTTTTTAATATGTTCAAAACTTCCTGAACCTAAATCTAAGAACATTATTATTTTGTCTTTTGGGAGTTTTTTTATTGTTTTTTCTTCTAAACTTTTCAAGATTCTCATTGAAAACTTCTTATCAAGTTTTTTTAATGCACTTATAATTATTGCTGCAGAGGTTATTCCATCTGTATCAAAGTGGCTAATAATTTGAATCTCTTTATTCTTTGTTTTTTCTATAAATTCTTTAGCAAATAATTTAATTTCTTCTTGTAAACTCTTTTCCTCTTTTTTCATTTTATTTTAAAAGAATCTTATATTTTCTTTAAATATTTCTTAATTTTTCTAATTCTTGAGAAGATTCTACTTCTTTCTCTTTTTGCTCTCTTGTCTTGTTTATTATTTTTTAAATGTTCTTCAATTTTTTCTAGCTTTTCTTCAGCATTCTTTAAATCTGGACTAACATATTTTTCTTTTAGTATTTTAGAGATTTTTTTATCGTATTCTTTTGGATGGATATTTTTTCTTTTTAATTCTTCTCCTATCTTTTCAGCAGTAAGTCCTTTATCTGCTAACTCTATTACTTTTTTTTCATACTCTGCATTAGTTAGTTTTTTTGGTTTTTCAGCTTTTTCTTCTTGTTTATCTTTTGTTTCCTTAACCATCTTACTATTTCGTAAAGTGGTTTTTTAAAGCTTATTGTTGCATTAAATAGATTATTCTTTTTAAGAGTGTTTAGATAAGGTAATTTTATAAATAGTTCTTGTTTTTGTTTTTCAGAATGTAAAGCCCTATAGTACAGTGGTCAAGTATGCGGCCCTTTGGAGTTTAGATAAGCGAAGAGAGGCCGAGACCCAGGTTCGAATCCTGGTAGGGCTATTTATTTTAAGTTGAGTGTATCATAGTAATAGTTTCCTAAATCAAATACCTTTGTTAGGGGGCCAGTTAACATATTTCCACCATAATAGTCTATATTGAATTTCCCTTTTTCTAGTGAAGTTATTACAAATTCATTACTTTCATTAAACATTTTGGAGGCATAATAGGAGATTGTTAAGTCAATATTGCTTGGATGAGCATACTCTTGTTCAGTATAGTCTTCAGCATGAATATGGAATTTTCCTAAATTAGCTATAAAATGTGCTTCAGTTGGAAAACAATAAGAAGTATTATAAGCAGTGTCTTTTATTAAACAACTCTCTATACTCTTTAAATAAATCTTCCCTTTGTTGTGGAAAACTAAGCCTCCGTGCTCAGCAAATTGATCTTCTACATCATCTTTTATCTTTTGTCCTATTTCTTGTCTAAATGATTTTTCTTTTAGAGAATTCATCATCAGGTAAATCCTTTGAAGCTGTTCCAGATTTAATTCATCTGTTCTATAGAATATGTCATTTCCTAATGTGTCTTGAACATATGAGTGTTCTAATCTTTTTGTAAGTTGGTTTATGTTTTTTAGCAGGTAGACACTATCTCGTAAAAAAGGGTTATAGTTGACAGCTTCTTTTAGATAGGCTCTGCTATCTTCTACATTTTTAGAATATTTTAAATCAAATTCTGGAGGAGATGATTCAGATTTCTCCTTGTCTTTATTTTTTAATAAGACTTCTGATTTTGGCTTTTCTTTAGAACAATCAAAAATGATTGGGTTTTGATTGCAATTGTTAAATAATGAGACAGAGAGTGTTGTTAATACAGGAAAAACAATTTTACTTAATTTACTTATCTTCATATTTATTTAGATTTAAATTCTATTAAAAGTATTTGGGTTATTGGATTATATTGTTTAGTGTTTATATCTTCCTCTTCTTTCAACTGCAATAACTCTCTCAAACACTTGTTTTGACTCAGGGTTATTTTTAGAGTAAGACTTTTTGAATTCTTCAAAAAGGGTTTTCCAATTTTTAAAGTGCTTTGCTTCTAATGCCTGTTTTAATAAATGAATATCTACCGCTTTATCTTCTATTTTTTTAGAAATATATCCTAATCCAAAGTCAACTAAAAATACTTTATTGTCTTTTAATATCATATTGCTTGTAGTTAAATCCCCGTGGATTATGTCTGATTTGTGTAGTTTTGAAATTGATGTCCCTACTTTTACTATTATGTTTTTTTGTTTATTTAAAGAGAATTCATTTAAATTTTCAGATAATTTTTTTCCTTCTATATACTCCATAGATATTTTGCTGTTTTCTTTTAATTCTTTAAATGGATGAGAGGGCTTTGGACAAGGAATTATTTTATTTGCTTTTTCAAGAAGCTTAGTTTCTGATTTTGTTCTTTGCTTAATTATCTTTTTATCTAATTCTGGAATTCTATAATGTTTAGAGATTCTATCTTTAATTATTAGATTGTTTTTTTTATCTAGGAATATTTTTGCTTCTGCACCTTGCTGTATTAATTTCATGAATTATTAATGTTTTTTTGCATTTTAAGTTTTATTCTTTGGTTAAATGCTTTAATATAAATGCTTTTATACTCTTTTTTAATCTCTTTTTAATGAAGTTTAAGGAAATTTTCCTTGCAAGTGCTTTATTTTTTTCAAGTGTGCTTGCATTTCCTCAGGATAAATTGAGTTATGGAATTAAAACAGAGGGGGGAGGGTTCCCATCTACAAATAGTTCTCTTAATTTATCTAAAAAAGAAATAGATTTTTCTTTTTTATTGGGACTTTATTCAATGAATTTTAACCAAGTAGATGATACCACTTATAATGAAACTAAGCATTTTTTATTTAAGAATGAGTCTTTTAATTATTCTAAAGGTTCAGGATATATTTTTTCAGATTACTCTGCATGTAGAGGAAAACCTCGAGAAATAAAGAAGTCTTTAGAAAACACTCATTTTAATGAGAAGTATAAAACTCTCCCAGAGTTATTTGGTAAATTTGAAAATGGGGAGTTTAAAGATGGAGATAGTCTTCATTTTTTCTTAATGGGTGTTTCATACTCTCTTAGAGTTAAAAGGAGAGATGAAGAGGACAGGACAATTTACTCTGCTAATCTAAGTGAAGCAGTTAAGTTTGAGCCAGGAGATGATTTTCATTTTTCATATCCTATTGAAATTGTTGCGAGGGAAATTGAAGGGAAGCAAGTTTTGTCAGAATTCTCTACAAAGTTTTTGAATGTGAAAAAATCTAAAGAAGGATCTTTAGAAGGAAGACTAAAGAGAGAGTAACTTTTTGAGATTTATCCTTTCAATGTAAAAACCATTATTAGACTTAGTAAAGCCCCTATGTCTATAATCATACAATATTTACAAATAGCATTAATTACAAAAAATTGAAGATATAAAAAATAAATTGCAAATATTGAGCCTATTAAAATTCCTAAAATTATTATTTGTTTTTTGTATTTTTTTGGGTTTTTTAAATAAGATAGTGAGAACACTAAGAGTGTTGAAAATGCAATTAACCCTAAAATACTATTGTGCATTCCAAGTGTTTTTTCATATTGAGAAGTTTGAACAGCATAGCAGGTTGTTTCTACTCCCCCACATGCTTTTTCTGGAGGAATGAAAGTTAATATTGCTGAGGCTAAAAGAGATAGAGAAAATATTATTATTAATAAGATATATTTTGTTTTTTTCATTTTATTTAAATCTCATCATTTTTTTCTTTCCAAATTTCTTCATCATTTTTTGTATTTGTTTTTGAGAGAGTCCTTTGGACATATCCATATTTTCAAGTCCGCCTTTCATCATGTCTTGAAGCATTTTATATTGTTTTAGGAGAGCTCGAATATCACTATTATTTACACCCGCTCCTTCAGCAACCCTGCTTATTCTTGAGGTTTGTTTTTCAAATAATTCTGGATTTTCTCTTTCTTCTTTTGTCATTGATTTGATAATATGTTCCCACTTTGCAATTTTTTCTTGTTGGGATTCAAGCATATTTTCAGGAATTTTTGCACTTCCTAAACCTGGAATCATGTTTTTTATTTTATCAAACCCTCCTATTTGGTTCATTGATTTTACTTGTTCAATTACATCCTCTAGAGAAAGTTTTCCTTCTTCTAGTTTTTTTTGCATTTTTTCTTGCTGGGATTCATCTGTGACAGAACGTATCTTTTCAATAAGGGCTTCCAAATCACCCATGCCAAGAAGCCTTGAGAGGAATTTTTTTGAGTGGAATTCTTCTATGTCATTTATTTTTTCTCCTGTGGTTATGTAATAGACGGGAGCATTTGTCTCAGCGCACGCAGTTAAAGCCCCTCCTGCCTTTGCAGTTGAATCCATACGGGTTATTATTACTCCTGAGATGTTTAGTGCTTTTTGAAATTCTTCAGCCTGCTTTTTTGCAGCCTGTCCAATATCTGCAGGCATGACTAAAATTGTTTCTGTTGGTTTTATTAATTTGTTTAATTCTTTTATCTCTGAAATTAATTCTTTGTCAAGAGTGTGTCTTCCTGCTGTATCTATCAGGATAATTTCATAATCTTTCAGAGTTTTTTCAAATTTCTTGTATGTTTTCAGTGCACTTGTCTCTTCTAAATCCACAAAGACATTTAAGTTGTTTTTTTTGCCAAGCTGAATTAACTGTTCTTTTGCTGCAGGTCTATGAACATCTAATCCTACTAATGCAACTTTTTTGCTGCGTTTTGCATACCAGTTTCCAAGTTTTGCGATTGTGGTTGTTTTTCCTGCTCCATACAATCCCAGCAGCATTATTCTGTTTTGAGATTTTGGGTTTATGGTTAATTGCTTGCTTTCTCCTAAAATGCCTGCTAGCTCATCATATAGTAATTTGATTATATGCTCTTTTTTTTCAATTTCCTTTATTCTTTCATCATATGCTGCTTTCTTTATTTTATCTGAGATTTCTTTTACTAAAAGTATATTTACATCTGCTTCTATTAGTGCTCTTTGTAAGTCTCTTACTATGCTCTCAACCAGGTTTTTATCTAAGAACAAAGCATTAGCTATTTTATCTCTTGCTTTCCTTAGTGATTCTCCAAGTTTTTCTAACATAGAAAAATTAGCAAGTTAAAGGTTAATAAAGTTTGGGTTATTAAAAATATTGTTTTAAATAGAAAATATATTTGTTGTTAAATAATCTGGCCAGTATGGGACAATGGTACTCCGTACGCTTGGAGAGCGTGTTTCCTAAAGGATTTCTAGGTTCGATTCCTGGTACTGGCGTAATCATTTAGATAATTATAATTCTAAACTATCTACAAACTTATTTTTATCAAACTTTTCCAAGTCTTTATATTCTTGTCCTGTTCCTAAGTAGAGAATTGGTTTTTTAGTAATATATCCTACACTTAAAGCTGTTCCGCCTTTTTCATCAATGTCTGCTTTACTTAAAATAATCCCATCTATTTTTACTGAATTATTAAATGATTTTATTTGTTCGACTATATCATTCCCAGTTATGCTCTCTCCAATAAAAATACTGGTGTCTGGGTCGCATACTCTTGCTATTTTCTCTATTTGAGTCATTAGATTTTTTTCAGTGTGCATCCTTCCAGCAGTATCTATTAGCACAACATCTATTTTATTTTTTTCAGCATATTTTATTGCATCAAATCCTACTGCTGCTGGATCTGAGCCATACTCATGAGAGATAACATTTATGCCTAGTTTAGAACCGTGTTTTTTTAGTTGTTCAATTGAAGCAGCTCTAAAAGTATCTCCTGCAGCAAAGACACAGGATAGTTTTTTTTCTTTTAATAGACTTCCTATCTTTGCTATTGTTGTTGTTTTCCCTGTCCCATTTATTCCACAAAATAATATTGTGTAGGGTTTATGTTCTAGGAGTTTTTTGTCTTTTATTTTTTCAATTAAATCAAAAGGATTTACTAGTATTTCATAGATTATATCTTTAAGAGTTTCTCTTATCTGTCCTTCTATTTCTTTTTTAAGGAACTCTTTTTCCACAATCTTTTCTTTTAGCTTCCTAATGATTTTTTCTGAAACTTCTAATGCAACATTATTTTCAAGTAAAATCATTTCTAGTTCTTCAGAGTATTCGTTAAATTCTTCCTCTAAAATTTTAACTTTGCTTATTCCAGAAAATATTTTTTTGAAGAATCCCTTCTTTTCTTTTTCTTCAACTTTTATATCTTCAAGTATTTTTTCACTTATCTTCCGCTCTTCTTTATCAAACTCTTTTTGTTTTGGCTCAATATACTTATGCTCTTCTATTGGTTTTATTTCTTCAATATTTTCTGATTCTTTTTCCGTTATTTCTTTTTCTTGTTTTTCTTTTTGAGGCTTTTTAGATTTCTTCTTCTTTTCTTCCTTTTTCTTTTCTGGGGGTTTACTTTCTTCTATTTCTTGAAGATTTTCTTCTTCAGATGTCTTTTTTATTATTCCCTGGGTCCAACTTTTTAGCTTTTCTTTTAGTTTTCCAAACATCTTTTTAGAAGCAAATAAATAGTTATTAAGGTTTTGGTTAGAATAAATAGATGAGATTTTCAAAAGCAAGATAATCTAAATTTTTATAAATAAAAGGTGCTTAAATAAACTATGAAAGGAATATTTATTATACTTGATGGGTTAGGAGATTTACCTAATAATGCATTAAATGACATGACTCCTTTAGAAGCTGCCCAAACCCCTAATTTAGATTTTTTAGCTTCAAGAGGGGAGTTAGGATATGTTTATACTGTTAAGCCTGGTTTTATACCTGAGTCAGATGAAGCAATAGTTTCTCTTTTTGGAAATGAACTTATTTCAAGTACGAGGGGACAATTAGAAGCAAGAGGAAGTGGATTAAATTTAACAAGAGGAGATTTAGCATTTAGAGTTAATTTTGGAACAATAGATTCATTAGAGAAAGGAAATATCTTGGATAGGAGAGCGGGTAGAACTCTAACAAATAAAGAGGCATCTCAGCTAGCAAAGGAATTGAATAAAATAAAAATGCCCTGTAAGTTTGTGTTTAAACCTACTATTCAACATAGAGCAGCTTTAGTTTTTAGAGGAGGGTTTTCTGATAATGTTTCAGGAAATGATTCTACATATACAGATGGTATAACATTTCATTTAAATAAAATTACTAAATGCAAGCCTTTGGATGATGAAGAGAATACTTTGTATACTGTAAATCTTGTAAATGAATTTTTAGAAAAAGCATTTAATGTTTTAAATGATCACCCAGTTAATATTGACAGAGTTAAAAGAGGATTATTGCCTGCAAATTTTTTGTTTGTTAGGGGGGCAGGCATTGAACCACCTAAGCTTAAACAATATAAGAAATGGGTTTCTTCAAATTATATGCCTTTGGAAATTGGATTCTCTGAAGCATGTGGAATGAAAAATTTTAGTTTTGATTATCCTGAATTGACTGGAATTGATGCATATGAAAATTTATGGAGAGGACTTAGAAGGGCATGTAAGCATTCTATAAATATTATTAGAAAGAACATTAAGAAAACAGATTACATGTATATCCACATAAAAGAAACAGATTTGCCCGGACATGATAATAAACCTATTGAAAAAAAATTAATGATTGAGTATATTGATATAACTCTTTTCAAATACTTAAAGAGTACTTCACCTAAACAGCAACTTAACTTGTTGGTTACAGGAGATCA
>CAYQKM010000003.1:22933-64611 GCA_964418095.1 Candidatus Woesearchaeota archaeon | reverse complement strand
GGAGAAAAAAGGATATCTAGCGCGGCCGTATTACATTCGCGACAACGACGAATACCTTTTTTATCCGATAAATATAAAAGGTTACAATTTTTACGGACTCGGCTACCCCGGATGTTTCGTTAATGAAACCATAAAAGCGCTATCGGAGCGTCTCGCCGGCGAGGCGCCTATAAACAATGTCGTCATTGTTCATACTGCCCTATCCGGCTACGATATGTTTCCTGGAACCGTCGATCGAGAAACTATCGATTTGTTAAAAAATATTAACTCTTTTCAAATACTTAAAGAGTATTGCACCTAAACATAAAATTAACTTGTTGGTTACAGGAGATCATTCAACTCCGTGTAAATTGAAAGCACACTCTGATGACCCTGTTCCTGTTCTGTTTTATAATTGTAATGAAAAACCTGATGAAAAAAGATTTTGTGAAAAAGATTGTAAGAAAGGCAAATTAGGTAAAATAGTTGGGCCTGAAATTCTTAAAAAAGTTGGGTTCACTAAATAAAATTGATTTTTTTAAAATTAATTAAAAACTAAATTAAATTATTTTTAGTGTTTTAAGGTTTTTATTAAAAATACATTTATGCTTGCCGTTAGTTTCTCTTTTGAGGTGTGTATAAACTACGAAAGTGTTAGGTTTGAGATTTATTGAATTGAATAAACTTAAAATTATCCAAATAAAGCGCTCAAACCTTCTGCTGCAGCTTCGTGTTTCTCTTCTTTTGGAGCTTCTTCTTTCTTTGCTTCACCAGCACCAGAAGAACTTCCTCCAGCAGGAGCAGCAGCAACTAAGCTGGCATTAGCCAATTCATTTGCTATGTCTACACCCTTTAAACTAGCGACAAGCGACTTTATTTTTGAGTCATCTGCTTGTGTACCAGTAGCTACAACAACACTTTTTATATTAGTTTCACTAACTTCTTTTCCAAGTTTGTGCAACAAAAGTGCCGCATATATGTATTCCATTTTAATTTGTTTCCTCTGCTGAACTAGAATTTAATTCAGGAGTTTGAGAGTTTGAAGACGTTTCTTGTAGTTTTTTAAGAGCTAAATATTGTCTTCCTGCTTTTCCTATTAGGAAGGTAACTGTCTCAGGTGTACAATATCCAATGTTTACTGCAAAAGGCAATGCTCTTCCATAATTTTCTTTAAGATCTTCAAGAGTTTTATCTGGATCAATATTTACATTTGAATAAAATGCCTTTTCTTTATTATCAAATGCAGAGATAGGAATAAATCCAATACTAAATGGTTTTATGTCTAATTTACTCATCATAGCTGCAGCACCAGGGGATATTTTCTCTCCTTTCTTAGCTACGATTTTAGGAGATTTAATTGTTATTTTTCCTCCCTCAATTTGTATTTGAATTCCTAGTGCTCCTAATTCACTTATTGCAGGTCCTGGAACTAACTCTGTTGGTCCTGCAGGTATTTCAATGTCATCTGGAGCTATTTGTCCTGCTTTTGCCTTTGAAGGACTTTTCTTTCTTACTAAGTCTATTGCTAATTCAAAAGAGTCTAAGTCAGAGAATAATAGTGCAAAATCACTTACAATGCTTTCTTTTATTTTTTTTATTCCTTCTTCTTTTGAAGATTCTATTACTTTAAAAATTAAGTTCTTTTTTGGAACTTTAACTATTGCTTTTCCTCTTAGTTTTTTCACTATCTCTTGAAACTGAGAGCCCGGGATATTTTTTATAGATACAACTAGTAAAGTTTTTTTCTCTTGAAGTAATTTAGATAATTCTGAAACTTCTTTTTTTTTCTTTTCAGGAATTCTCGTCACTTTAGACTTTGTGTTTGTTTTTTTAGATTTCATTTTATTTTAAACGGATTTTATATGGTTTAGACATTGTTAGTTTTATTTCAATATTTTTTATGTTTTCCTTATTTCTTGGAAGGTTCTTAAGAAGAGAATTATATACTGAAAGGATATTTTCAAGGATATCTTCATCTTTCATATCTTGTTTTCCTATTGGGACTTTTATGCTTGGCTCTTTTACTTTTATTTTTATACTTGTGTTTATTTTATTTTTCAGTTCTTTAATTGTTTTCTCATCTGCATTTAGAATTATCCCTAATTGGGGTGAAGGCATCTTTCCTGTTGGACCTAATGCTCTACCAAAATTTGTAGCTACACTTGGCATTAAACTTGCTTGAGCTATGAAAAAATCATATTTTGAAACTAGTTTTTTAGTGTTTAATTTATCAGAATATTTTTTGAATTCATCTGGTGTAATTGTTTCAATGTCTTTACTTTTAATTTCTAAGAATCCTGCAATCTTTTTTTCTTTAATTTTGTGAGGTATTGTTATAAGAAGATTTAGATTGCTTTTTTTAACATCAAATTTCTGCAGATTTACAATTAAATCTACTGTCTGATTGAATTTTCTTTCTTTGGCTTTTCTTAATTCAGATAATCCTTTTTTTAGTTCAGTTTCTAATTCTGTCATTTTCTAATTTTAACCTCCCACATTATTCGCAGCAAACATAGAATTTATTTTGCTCCGATATGGTTCAAACGGCTAATTTTCAATATTTTTCAAGGTTTTTAAGTCTTCTGGTTAGATGTTGGGAACCTGTTTTTGTGAGATTTGTTTTGTATTGCAATAATGCTTAAAAACAAAGAATTTCACTTTTTAATATGGGCAAAATGAAAGAATATTATACCTTAAGATTTAAATCTTCTCCAGAAAAGGTTTCATATATCTTGTATAAGTCAGAGAAAAATTTAGAGATTATTGGAAGCCAAATTCCTCCTGAGAAGATGGGGATTAAATTAGAAAAAAGTGGAAATTTGTATGTTCCTAAATATTTTTTCACACCCAGTAGAATAAGTAAAGAATCTGCATTTGAAATACTCTTAAACCAAGATAAATTAAATATTGAGGCGTTGATAGAGAGATTTTAAAATGGACTTAGTTGCATTACTTTCATCAGGGAAAGGAACATGGGGACAAGTTTCAGGACTAATGAAGCATGGAGAGTGGGATAAAATAATTATTTTAGGTGATGAGTTTGGTTCAGGATTTTCCCATGAAAAAAAATTTGAGTTTATCAAAATAGATTTAAAAGCAAAAATAAAAGATTTAAGAGAGGAGTTTTTAAAAAAACTAAAAGGAAAAATTGATGGAACAGAAGTTGCACTTTCTATTGCTAGTGGGGAAGGAAAAGAGCATATGGCACTTATTTCAGCTTTGATTAATCTTCCAGTTGGGATAAGGTTTGCTGCCTTAACCAAAGAAGGAGTAATTGATTTATAATTTTCTGTTTTTAGGAGTAAAAATGAGCGACTTGATAAATAAAATTTTTTGGACTAAAAATATGGAAGAGGTGTTAGATATTGACAAAGATCACAAACCTTTTTACTATTGCAGAGCATTAGAGGAAGAGGGTTTTGGATTGCTTGCGTCTAATGATGATTTATCTGCTATTGATTCAAGTTATTCTGTTGTTTGTCCAGATGACACTATTGTTACTCCAAAACAGATTATAGATTATTGGGAAAGGAGAAGAGGAAGTTATAGTTCAAGAAATCCAAATGACATTAAAATGCATAAAGTAAGAATGTACTATTTGACATTTAAATCTCAAATTTAACTTAAATTTATTATTCTAAACCCTTTTAGATTACAATAATTATTAAAAATGTACCTTGTTTTTTTATTTTATGATTAGTTATAATGATATTTATGAAGCAGCAAGAAAAGAGAGGTATTCCGAACAACTACAACAAATCCCGAAAAACTTTGTCTCAGAATTTTCAAAATATCTTAAAGAGAAAAAGGAGATTGTTTTAATGGAGAGTGAGGAATCTTCAGACCTTGTTTTAAAAACAAAAAAACAATTAGAAAACGCTACGACTCTTTTTAAGGAATTAATAACTAGAAGAAGAAGGAAAATTCTTAATTTGGTTCTTATTGCTGCAGAGACAGGGATTTCAAAGCAAGATTTTGAAAATATGCTTTCTATTGAAAAAGAGCTTTTTGAAGGGTTAATGAGATGTATGGATTATTCTGAGAAGAGGTTACTGGAATTAATTAGTGGAAATGGGAAAGGAGAGCCTGTTAAGAATAATGATTTGGTTGTATTTTTAGAAGATGTTGAAGAGTTTTTAGGAATGGATGAAAATAAAATGGGGCCTTATAAAAAAGGAGACATTGTAAACTTGCCTAAAGAGATTTCTAAAATACTTTCTGATGGGAAAAAAATAGAAATTCTTGAAAAGTAAGTTTTATTAATATGATCATTTATCTGATTAGATGGGTAGTGGGAGAGTTATTATTGGAGGAGTTATTTTTGGTATTGGAATAATTTGGAGTGTTATTTCTTTTTTTACACTATTGGCTATGTTGATTTATTCTATTCCTATTGTAGCTATAGGATTAGCAATTATCCTTAATAAAAAAGAAGATGAGATAGAACAGAGACAAGATTTAAATAAAATTAAACTTAAAAAATAATATGACAAAGAAAATTATTGTGAGTACAACTGAAGAAATTCCTGGGAAAAAAATTGCAGCAGTATTGGGTGTTGTTAAGGGGAATACTGTAAGAACAAGAAATTTAGGAGTGGATATTGGTGCTTGGTTAAAAAATTTGGCTGGAGGAGAGGTAAGAAGCTATACTTCTATGATGACTCAATCTAGAGAAGAAGCTTATAATAGGATGATAAATCAAGCTATTGAGCTTAAGGCAGATGCTGTTGTTGGGGTAAGATTTATGACTGCTATGATTATGCAAGGAGCTTCTGAAATGCTTGCATATGGAACAGCTGTTAAGTTAGTTTAATTCTTTAAGTAAATTTATTTTATCTTTTTTTTGCAAGGAATAATCCTAAAATTCCAGATATAAGAAGTATTGCTCCGTATACAGCAGAGGTGCTTGGAATTCCTGCGATTGCATTTCCTGTTAGTGTAGGAACACCTATTATTGTTCCTGCAATTATAGATAAGATTGAAACTTTTGCTATTGGTTTTTCTAAAATATCTGGGAGAGTTCCAAAGTGTTTATCATAATATCTTAATATTTCTGCATCTCCTTTTCCATAGTCTTGATTTAGATGAGACTTTTCAATGAGGAGTCCTCCTCTTAAAGCTAAATCCTGCTGATATTTTTTTATCTCTTTAGATAAGACTGTTTTACTCTCTTTTTTAGATATTACATCTTTCATATAATAAAATATTTTTCTTCCATCACTAAATTTCTCTTCATAAGTTTTATTTTCTAACATTGCTAATCCTTTTTTTAAGAGGAGTTTTACAGAATTGAATTCCTTATCTTGGCTATCTGGATATTTTTGGAGGTAATTGTAACTTGTATTTATTGCATTTTCTAAATCGTTTTTCCAAGATTCAATAGATGAAAAATAGTTTCTATTAACTTCTAAATTATTCTTTTTTTTGGAAGTAGTTGCACTCTTTTTTGCCATAGATTATATTGGGAATATTTATTTATAAAGATTATTAAGACTTAGAACTTTAAGTTGTGAAGCCTGTAGAACCCAAATGAACTTGGTTACACTCTTCACTTAATTTTAAGCTGTGAAGCCTGTAGAGGGATTCAAACCCCCGACCTACTGATTACAAGTCAGTTGCTCTATCACTGAGCTATACAGGCTTATTAATTACAAATTATTGTAATTACATTAGTTTAAAAGATTTCTTATTTTTAGGAAGAATTTTATTTCTAAGGGTTTTCCTTTATTGGTGTTTCTTTCTCTTTTTTAGGGCTTTCTTTAGGTTTTGTTTCTAATTCTTTTTCTATCTCAATAAATCTTATTTCACAAACAGCAAGGGGATATATCTTTTTTAATATTAAGCTTAGTTCTTTTTGGGTTTTATTTTTTAATATTTCTTCAAATATTTTTTGTGTTGTTTTATCTTTTATGTATTTTATTATCTCTTGTTTTGCTTTTTTTCTTAACTCTCTTTTAACAGCATTTGAGACTCTTCTTCTTGTTATTAAAAAAGGCTTTATTTTAATAGAAGCATCTTTGCAATCAGCTGTGAAAGAATCTTCAACATAGTCTGTTCCTTTTCTTACAATTCTTCTTAAGAAGTAGGGCATTAGCAAGATACCTCTTGGGTGAGCAATTGCTTTATTTTCATTTATTGAAACTTTGAATTGCATTAGTATGCTTTTTCCTCTTAAGATTCTTGTTAAATCGTATTTGATGTATTTTCCTTCTAATTCTGAAATCTCATATGCAAATATTTGAGTTTGTTTATTGATTATAGGCATATCTACATCAAAAAATTTCTTTTTTCTTTTTTGTTGTGCCATTTTATTTTATTTGTTTGATTTGTTTAATTTATTCTTGTATTTGTTTACTTAATCTTATACCTTTTTTCTGGTATTTTGATTTATTACATTCTTTACAAGTATACATTATATTTGTTTTTTTAGTTGTTTTGGATTTTCTTTTAAACTTTGATGCAGCTGGTTTTGAGCCCCATTTCCCTTTATTTCCAATTCCTCTTGCTAGTCCCCTCAATTTAGCTCTATATTTTGAACCACGAGTAAGTGTTCCTCTTTGAAATCCTGTACCAACTAATTTTATTTTTTGTTCTGTCTTTTTTTTACAATATGGGCAAAACCTTTTTACTGTTTTTGGGATTTTCATAAAAGTGTTTATCTTGTTTGGTTTAAAAAGGTTTTTATATTTGTGTCCCGCAGTTAAATAAGCAAATGATAGTTTAAAATGAGAATTAAATTTAATAAAGGGGATCAGAGGAAATTTTTTAAACAAATTCTTGAAAATACTAATTGTCCTTCTTTAAAGGAATTAGTTAATAGGGGAATAAGTGTAAATTACTCTACCTTAAGGAATTATTATAATGAAGAAAGGTTAATTCCAGAACAACTTTTTAGAGAGCTTCTTATTTTCTCAGATTTAGATGAAAAGAAATTAAATTTTGAAATAGTTGAGGAGTATTTGGGACAAATTAAAGGGGGGAAGAAGAGCAAAAGATAAGTGGTCCCACCAGGAATCGAACCTGGATTTTGTCCACGTCAAGGACATGTCTTAGCCATTGGACTATGGGACCTTTTTGAAATTAATTTAATAATATTGGGTAAAGTATTTAAACCACCCCTCCTTATATTTTTTATGGCAGGAGGTGGAGGAAGATATTTGATTGCATTAATTTATTTAATTTTAGGAGTATATTCTCTTAACATAGGATTTAGTTTTATTAAATTGCCTGACTTCTTTAATAGTATAGACAAATGGATTATAGTTGCAGGAGGAATTCTTCTTATTCTGGGAGCAATCTTTTTCTTAAACTCAGTTAAATACCGTGAGTTGAGAAGAAATGTGAGATTGTCAAGACGTTAATTACATAACTCCCCGACAACACACTTCTTTTTTTAAATACTTGATTTAATAAAATTTATATATCTAATTTTCATTGGTTTTTAGTGGGGTTAAAAAGAGTGAAATTAAATAATTTGGGAGATAGCTTTTTTTTAAAAAATAAAAGAGCACAGCTTGCTATTTTTATTATATTAGGAATACTCTTAGTTGCAATGGTTTCTTTAGTTTTTATTTTTAGAGACTCTCTTTTTCCAAATAAGTCTGGCATAAACACTGATCCTGTGTATAGGACATTTATAAATTGTTTAGAGGAAGATTTGCGAATTGGAGCTAATGTTTTGGGAAGTCAAGGAGGATATATTTATCTTCCTGAGTATGAGCAAGGCTCAAAGTATAGCCCTTTTTCATCTCAACTTGATTTTTTAGGTAATCCTATTCCGTATTGGTATTATGTTTCTGGAAATAATATTCAAAAAGAAAGAGTTCCATCTAAAAGAGATATGGAAGATGAGTTGAGTAAATTTATTTCTTCTAAATTAAAGACTTGTTTTTTTGATAATTATTATTCCCAAGGGTATTCTATATTAATGGGAGAACCTGATGCACATATAAGAATATCTGAGAATAATATTATTTTGGACTTAGATATGGATTTTTCAATATCAAGAGGAGATAAAAACTTAGTGGCTAGAAAACATAAAGTGACTATTGACTCTCAGTTAGGTTCATTATATGATTCTGCACTTAAAATATACAAACATGAAAGTGATGAACTCTTTTTAGAAAAATATGCTATAGATGTTCTTAGATTGTATGCTCCTGTTGATGGGGTAGAGTTAAGTTGCACACCTATTACTTGGGATGCAAGTCAGGTTTTTAGTGAGCTTAGAGAAGCAATTCAATTTAATACAATGAGTATTAAAAATGGGAATGCTCCTGGAAAATACTTTGAGGTAGACATTAGAGGGGTTCCATCTAACCATAATGTTAGATTCTTAAATTCCCAAAATTGGACCTCTATGTATGAAGTTAACCCATCAGAAGGACAATTAATGGTAGCAAGCCCTGTTGGAGATCAAAAAGGGATGGGGATTGTTGGGTTTTGTTATGTTGCTTATCATTTTGTTTATAGTATGAAATATCCTGTGTTAGTTCAAATCAGTTCAAATGACAATGCAGAAGAGATTTTTCAGTTTCCTTTAGCAATTGTAATTGAAAGAAATACTCCAAGAGGAGCACCAGCAGGAGAGTCACTTGAACCTCAACCATATGAAGAATTGTGCAGTGAGATGAATACAATGATTAGAGTAGATGTGTATGATACTAATTTAAAACCAATAGATGCGTTTGTTTCTTATTCATGTTTAGGAGCAACTTGCAACATTGGAACAACCCAAGAAGGGTCTCTTTTAAGAAATTTCCCTCAGTGTGTTAATGGATTTATTAATGTACAAGCAGATGGATATAAGGAAGAAAATATTATGTATTCTACTGTTTCTCCTGGGGCAGTTAGTGTTTATCTTAGCAAGTACTATGATTTAGATATACAGCTTAGAATGGATGGTAATTTATACAATGGAGAATCTTTAATTTACTTCACATCAGGAGATGACTTCAAAATTATTTTTTACCCTCAACAGAAAACAGTTAGACTTGGAGAAGGAGAATATGAGATACAAGTTCATATCTATAAAGATCCTAATTTAAATGTTGGAAGCACTACTCAGAAAAAATGTATTGACGCACCTCTTGCATTTTTAGGGGGAGCTCTTAAATTAACTAGGAAAAAATGTTATGATGTTGAAGTTCCAGCTCAAACTATTTCAAATGCACTGGCCGGAGGAGGAAAATTAAATTATTCTTTCTTAGAAGAAGATTTGAAAAGAGCGAGAGCATTAGAGATAAATGCTGAGAATTTTCCTACACCTAACACCCTTGAACAAATCCAAAAAAATTATATTTTATTTGAAGAGAGTAAATTAGAAGCGAGGTTAATATGATAAAGTCATTCTCTAAGAAACTATCTTTGTTGGGGTTTGTTATTTGCTTAGTTGTAATTTTATTTTTTGAAGTGCCTTTTGCTTTAGCAGAATATACTGAAACTTTGGGTTATTCTC
Source organism: Candidatus Woesearchaeota archaeon (assembly GCA_964418095.1). GTDB lineage: Archaea > Nanobdellota > Nanobdellia > Pacearchaeales > GW2011-AR1 > MWBV01. Next base: position 55,175 of record CAYQKM010000003.1, on the reverse strand, counting down.
CTATTTATAATCGGTTAGGGGGTGCTGGTTTATTTTATGGGGGAAGCAGCTTAACTATAGACGAATCTGTTTGCCAACAGGGCTCAGATTTTATTGTACAAATAAATCCTTTGTCATGTGAGCCAGATATTGTTACTAGTAATTTACTTGCAGAAGAAAATGTAAATGTTTTTTGTAAAATGTCTGCAATTAAAATAAACCCTTTGATTGATGTAAAAAATATAAATTACATAAGGATTAGGGGAGATTACCCTAGAGAAGTTGTTAATGTGGGATATATGCCCGCACAATCTGCTTTAGGATATTCTCATAGTAATAATTTGGAAGGTTCATTGTTATTAGACAATTTAGGATATGCTGTAATTACTTTAAGAAAACAGCCAATTGAATCAGCTTTAACTAATTGCGAGAAGACTGCACTTGGAACAGAAATTTGCTGGGTTAATGGAACTTTAACTGCTAAATTAGAATATGATGCTAAGAATACTTTTGGAATTGGAAATGCTTTATTTTATCTTCCTTTGCTTAGTGAGGATGATTGGAAAGAGAATTATGTAAGATATAGTTTTTGGGATGGTAGGGGATATTTAAGAGCAGAGAGTATAGATGTAAACAGCGCTAGGATTTCTGTTTATTCTGATAATACTATTTTAAAAGGAATTTTATCTGGAGGAAGAAAATACGCTCTTCAAAAATATAAGGAGAATATTAATTTAGCCTTGAATGAAAAATCTGATAAAATTTATCTTCCTGGAATGAGTCCGTGTCTTGCTAGCTTGGAATTAAAACTTGAAGACATTGTAAATCCAGACAGCTTTGCTAAAATAAAAATTAATGGAGATTATATTGAGTTAAGAAAGGGCGAAACTTTCTTAAATGAAATGTGTAAGGTTATTAGTTTAGATTCTAAGGGGCTTTCTCAAGAAGTTCAAATCATGTGTAGAGAAGATAATTCTGCTGCAGATACATTTTATCTTAGAATTTTCCCTAAAGTAACTTTGAATGTGAATGGTAAGTCAGGCACTTATGGAGTTGGAGATTATTTATACACTTCTGAAGATGGAAAGAGATCAATTTACTTGGGATACCTTGGAGTTGTAGGAGATAATGTAATTGTAGATACTTCGTCCATTAAAGATAAAATGTATGTTTATTTAGTAGCTTTACCAATTAAAAAGAATTCCTTATCTTATGATGAAATTACATCTGTTGCAAGAGTCGCGGAAGCATTTGAAACTTCTTCTGGTAAAACTACCTTTTTATCAAATGTTTATGAATCAAGCAAAAAAATTGCAATGACTCATATCTATATTGGAAAGATGGTAATTGAGGGAGAAAAAATGAAATTTATACCTCACAAAGATTCTAGCTTTGGCGGAGTTTCTATAAGCTATGATTTTGAAGGGGGAAAAGTTTTATTCGAGGGATTGTCTAGAACAGATTATATTGATATTTTTGGAAAAGAAAGCAGCCATGTGTTTATTGATTATTATAATAGCGCTATGAGTTCTTTTGATACAGTTATTAATAGTTACCCAATGGAAGTTCCAGACTCTTCCTCTTTGCAAACTTATGGAGAATTAGCTTTAATAGAGGAGATAAATTTGGCTTATAAGGTTGGACAAAAAGAAACTATGCTTAGATTGTGTAAACAATTTGCAGAAGATTACCCTCGCTCAATATCTAGCTTAGAAATTTGTTTAAACCCTATTAAAATTTCAAATTCTGAAAATGCTGTTAAAGATGTTCTTATTAACGGAAATATAAAAGAAATTTCTTTTGAAGGTGTAAGTGACCCAAGTGTTTTAGAATATAGTGCGAAGGTAATTGTTACAAGTTCTAATGGAAAATCACAAGTATTTGATTTAAGGAAAAATAAACCTATTTCTTTAGACAATTTAAGAGAGGCAGATGATTTGAAGAAACTTAAAGTTTCAGAGTATATTATGTTGGAAGATTTAAGTTTAGATGGTGCGAGAATTAAAATAAGTGTTGACCATCATGGAATAAATGATGAGGTTTTAGTTGATTCTAAAGTTTTAACTAAAGGAACTTCTTCTCCAAAATATGGGAACTATACTTTCCTTGTTTCAGAGATTACATTAAAGAAAGTTGCAAAAGTTTCTGTAATTGCCAACACTGATTTTGCAAAAAGCGAATCAGAATTTAATTTTAAGATAGGGATAGAGAAAAGAGCAATACAACTTTCCCCTGAGAAGGCTGCTGAAAAACTAGAAAAAGTTAATAAGAGAATAGAATCTTGGGAAAAAGTTTCTAAAGCAAGTAATACGATAATTACTGCGGGAAATGCAGCATGCTTTGCAACAGGTGGATGGCTTGTTTTAAAGAATTTAATAAATAATGTTGGGGGGAAAGCAACAGCAAGAAAAGAAGTAATGAGTGGAACTGGAGGGTGGAATGATATCTGTAGAGAAGAAATGGAAAAAGATCCTACAAAGTATAAGTCTCTAAATTCTTGCTTTTTAGCACACTCAGATAAGATAGAGGAAGATGTTAATAAATTATCTAAGGTAATTGCTGTACAAGATAAAATAATTGATAGGCTAGTAGATGAAGATTCTGTTAAAATAACTAGAAACCTTTCAAATGATGTTCTAAATAAAATAGATTCTATGAGTTCTTCTAAATTGAGTGGGATAGAGGGATTAGACGATTTGAAATCTGCAATTAGTTCAGATTATTTAGCAGCTAAAGGAACATATACATTTGAAGAAATTAGAGAGATTCAAATGTATCTTATGTATTTGAATGAAAACCCTGCAGACCCAAATGATAAATTTAGAGATGCAGCAATTCAAAGATTAAATTTGGTTATAACTAATGTGAATAAAAACTCAGGAGACGAAATAAGTATGATTAGCCAAGCAAGAGATGTTGGTATTGACCCTAATAAGGTTATTTTATCAAAAGAACAAAAGGAAACAGGTAAGCATGAAACATATAGAGGGCAGACAGTAAATTCTCTCTCTCTTGAATTAGAAGATGCTGAAATTTTGGGAATTAATTCTAAGACACCTATAGCAACAATGCTTCATAATTCTAAAATGCACATTTTAATATTAAAAAAAGACCCACTGTCAGATTATTATGCTGTAATGAAAGACCCCCTTAATTTTGCCATAATTTATGATGGGGAAGGAAAGAAAGTAACAGATAGTGTTGTTCTTAAGCAATTAGGAGATTATTTATTTAAAGAAATAGATTACAGTAGTTTTATTAATCCATATAAAAGTTCATATGGTAGTAAAGATATCTTACTAAAATACTCTGGGAATCCTTCTTATAAAGATAAACCTACTATTGTTCCATTTGATAAAGAAGAAGGATGGTATGCTGGAATAGACACTCCTGAAACGTCTTATGATAATTCAGGAGTAATAAGAGAATTTTGGTTATGTAATGTTGGTGAAAATGGTGTTGAAGAATTTCAAATAAAAGGATATGGAGATGACAAATGCTTGTTAGTTAATACTGGAAGAGCTAATGAAGCAAACCCTTTCCCTTCAGAAGTTAATATTGACTCTAAAATAAGAGAAGCAAAAGAAGCTATTCTTTCTGCTCAAAAGGGGTATAAGGATGGAGTTACAGGTGTTAAGATAAATTCTAAAATGGGAACTGTTAAAGTTGGAGAGCCTTTAGCGAATAGCCTTGCTGGAGAGTGCACAGATTTTATGTCTGTTGAAGACTGCATACTCCTCTTTAATGTGTGTGACCCTTTTGTTTGTCCAAATACTAGATGTGATTATGGGGGAAAATATCCTGTTCAAGATGTTGTTCAAACAGGAATTGTAGGAGGCTTTTTTATGTGTTATGATAATGCTAAATGGAAGGGAGGGGATGTGTATGTTCCATTTTGTTTAAGTGCAATAAATGCAGGACTTCAAAATCTTGTCAGTGTCCAAAAGAACTATGCAGAATGCCTTCAAAGAAGTTTAGAGACTGGGGAAATGGTGGGAATATGTGATGAGGTGTATAGTATTTATTTATGTGAGTTTTTCTGGAAACAAGCTATACCCCTGATTAAAATGAATTTTCCAAAAATTTTAGGCAAAATAATGAATATGAATATAAAAGGGGGAGGAGAGTATAAATCTTTTGTTCAATCTTTAAAGAATGCACAAGATTCAGCTACTTATCTTATGCAACATTATGCTAAAAGTTCTTATGATGCATTTAGAGTTCGTTCAACTGAGGGGATTGGAGCATCAGCATGTGGGATGTTTGTCTCTGTAACTTACCCTAATTCTGGAAACCTTTTATCTCGTTTATTTGCACCTCATTCACCATTCCAGTTTACAGGAAAATTTGATGAAACAGTTATTACAACTTCAACAAATCCTCCAACATCTCATTATGGAGTGTACTTTAATATTTATGCTGGAACAGATACAGAAGCATACTATAGAGTTTATTTGAAAGGATCTGGAAGTTCATATTATCAGGATACTGCTGCAGATAGAGTAGTTGATTCAGGATATATTTTATTAGGAAATTCTGTGGATAAAAAAGTTGACTTTACTGCACCTTCTGGATATAATATTTTATGTATTTCTGTTAATGGACATGAGAGATGTGGATTTAAGGAAGTGTCCACATCTTTTGCAATAAATTATTTGAGTGAAAAGTATGTTCAAGACCAAGTATCGAAATCAGGTATTACAACAAAAGATGAATGCACTAATGGTGCTTCAAGTTTATACTCCCTTTTAGATTTAAATGTTCAGAGTGCTGCACAAAATTATTTAACTCCTGATATTTATTCTCAAGGTATTACTAGAGTTTGCTCAACAGAGAACCCAGGATTAGCAACAGAGTTTAATCCGGGTGATGAAAATTCTAGATGGAAAAAAGTAGGATATTGTGAGAATAAAAATATTGGATGTTGGATAGATATTAAGAGTATTAAAGACGCAATTCAATTTTTAGATATTGAGAATAAAACTTTAGAAGAGATAAGTAAAAACTCTCAAAAATACCTTTCTGGAACTTATTATTCTCTTGAAGAATTTGAAGATAAGAAAAATGAGATTAAATCTGAAATAGATGCTTTCAAAAAACTTGAATTAATTAAGACTCTTCTTAATAGTGGGAAAGTGTACTTTAATAGCCATAAAGCATTTTTATATTTTGAGAGAGGAATTGTTTATTCTCAGTTAGCTGGTAAAGCATATGAAGATTATGTTGAAAAACTAAAAGAGGATGTAGGTGAACAAATAGGGGATGCAGGTGAACATATTGTTGAACCGGACTTTGAAACTATTTATGTCTCCCCTATATTTACACTTGGTTATAAAAGAGGACTTTTAAACTTGGGAAGAGGAGAAGCTTGTTATATCTTCTTTGATTCAAAATGGCATTGGACAGCATCATGTAATGCGGCAAAAAGAGAAGGTAAGGAAAGTACTTTGTGGAAACCTATTACAGGAGAGTCTCAAATTGAGAGTATTAGTGTAGATGGAATTGATATAATTAATTCTTTTTTAAGCAAGTCATATTTAGAGGGAGTAAAGCTATTTGTGGAATTAGCTCCAAAGCAAGATGTAACTTCTATCAGTACAGACTCTACAACTTTAATTCAGGCGTGGTATGAAACTTCTCCTACGACTCTTTCGAAAACATTTGCTTACTCTGGAGATCGTGAAGGGTGGTATTGGTCAACTGTTATTCCAGGAGTCCCTAAAGAATTTACAAATTCAATGAGTGTAAATGAATTGACTGTTTCAGGAGGGTCTGACTCAGGTAAAGTAGTTCCTAGTAGTAGTTTAGATTATTCAGTGATTCTTTCTCTTCGTGGAGTTGATAAGTATTCTGGAGCTGCAATTTTATTTGATATTAATAATGAAAATGCAAGAGTGCATTTTGGCTCATCTGTGCCTGCAGCGCCAACTCCTCTTGTCTTAGAAAATTCTCTTCAGAGAAGAGATGTAGCCAGATTAACTACTTTAATGAATAGCATTTCCACAAGCGTATTTGCTTCTAGCTTTAAATGCTATTGTGAAAATGATTGTGGGAATTATGCAAATTGGATAGTTGAATCTACTGCAGCAAATAACCTCCCTGATGAGTTGCTTTTATTGGCTATAATGATTCAAGAAAGCTCTTGTAGATCTGTTGCATCTTCTGATGGAAACGATATTGGACTTATGCAAATAAATTTGAATAATTGTGGAAGTTACTCTCTCCTGTCAGGTAGAGAGGCATGCAAATCTGTTTTATTAGATAACAAACGATTAAATATTAATGTGGGAGCTCAGATTTTAAAAGATAAATATCTTTCATATAGTGGAGGAAGGTCATTTAGTTGTCCTCCTTTACTTACTTCTTATTCGGGATGGGAGGCTGCCTTGAGAGGATATAATGGATGGGGATGCACAGGAAACAATAATTATGTTGAAGATGTAAAGCAGAAATATTTTGAGTTAGTTGAATTATATGGAGGAGATAATCTTCCAGATTCTACAATACCAACAGATTCAACAGCCCCTACAACATTGACCCCAACAAGACAAAGAGTATTGATGTCTGTACAACAATTAGAAGGGACAATTGTTCCAGATAGATATAATGAACATTGTGGAGATGCATCTAATTATATTTATCAGCATGCTTCTGCAGGATTATCTAATTGCATTTACTCAGCTAAGAAAGGAATAGAGTATACTTTATCATTGCCTTCTGGGGCTACAGCAACAGTCGGGATTGGTTCCCAAAGAGATAGTTCCGGAAATATTATCTGGGTTACTGCAGATAGATGTACTTATACGAGCGATACTTTAAGTTACCCTAATCTTTTAAGGAGTCTTACTCCAGGAGATAGAATAGATATTGTTTATTCTCAAACTAAGCCTCATTCTTTAGTATTCCTTAATTGGGTTGAAGGGCAAGAATATATTGTGGCTAATCTTTCAGATTGGAATGGAAATACCCTTGCTATATCCCAAAGAGATAGAGTTGGAAGGACTTGTACGGATCTAGATACTTATAGTGACACTTCAAGATGTAAAGTCTATCAGTATGTTCAATATGATTTAAGAATTGATAGGCATCCTGTTTATAGAGTTTGGAATCCTGTTCAAATATAATTTTATTATTAAACAATTAAAATGAATGCGAGGGCTAGGATTCGAACCTAGGTAAGCACTAAGCTATCAGAGCCTAAATCTGACCCGTTTGACCACTCCGGCACCCCCGCATTAAAAAATGAGAAATTAATTGTATAAAAATGTTTAGATGATTGCTAATTATTAGAAGATTAATTTAAGGAGTTTAATTATTTTGATTTCTTTTTCTTAAACTCAGTTTCTTTTTGTTTTATTTTGTCTTCAAGTTTTAGTTTTTCTATTAGCTCTTTGTATCTATTTCTAATTGTTACTTCAGTTATTCCTGCAATGTCTGCAACTTCTCTTTGAGTTTTCTTCTCATCGTTCATAAGAGCAGCAACATATAGTGCAGCAGCTGCAATTCCAGCAGGGCCTCTTCCTGAAGTTAGTTCAACCTCTTCTGCTTGCTTTAATACTTTAAGAGCATCATTTTGTGTTTTTGGACTTAACTTAAGTACTGATGAGAATCTTGAAACATAATCTTTTGGAGAAGATTGATTTACTTTAATTCCAAGTTTTCTTATTATGAATCTGTAAGTTCTACCTATCTCTTTTCTTTCTACATCTGATGCTGTAGCCATTTCATCAAGTGTTCTAGGGATATTATAAGAACGGCATGCAGCATAAAGGCATGCAGCAATTACAGATTCCATTGAACGTCCTCTTACTAATCCTCTTTGAAGAACATAATTGTAGATTCTTGATGCTTCATCTCTTACAACATTTGGGAGATTTAAGTAAGATGCAATAACTCTTAGCTCTGCCATTGCAAGTCTTAAATTTCTTTCAATAGATGTTGAAACTCTTTCCTGCCATTTTTTTAATCTTAAGAATTTTCTGGTTTGTTTTGGTTCAAGCCTATATATGTCTGAAATTTCTCCAACATTTGTTGTTAATCCTTTGTCAAACTTTTGTATAGAAATTGGAGCCCCTCCTCTCCCTTTTTTTTCACTTTTATCAAATTTTCCTGATAAGTCTATTCCGGTATCTACCATTTTCTCTTCGACAACTAGACCACAATCATTACAAATTACTTCTCCGAGATGAGAATCATAAGTTAAATTAATGCTTCCGCATTCAGGACACTTTCTTATTCCAGCCATAATTTATTTTTTTAAGTATTTAATAATAGGGTTTATAAATTTTTCCTATTTATAAAGCTTTCGGATATTTTATAGGGAAACCCTATTTAGGCTTTTAAGTGTTTCTTATTAAAAAATGCAGTTTTATTCAATAATTATCCCATTAATCATACTTTCTTGAGAAGGTCTATTCGTGATTTTTACTTTTCCTACTTCTGTTTGAACAATAGTCCCCTTTGTTAAAATATTTTGTCTGGCTAAGAATCTATTTGAAGGAGTTTCAAGAACATTTTTTATTTCTACTTTTTTTAATTTTTTTCCATTTTCTTGAATATTTACAAATTTTCCTTTGATAAGGTAATTTTTCTTATTTCCCCCTCTTACTCTTTTACTCTTTCTCTTTTCATCTGCAGCTAGCTTTACTGTTCTTCCTTGTCCTAACTTAGTGTGCTTTTTCTTTTTTGTTCTTTTAATATATCTTCCACCAGTTATCTTTCTTCCAAGTTTCATATTATCATAAGTTAGTTTTTTGTTTATAAATCTTTTTATAAGAATTTATTGTTTGAAAGTTAAGAAAAGTTTAAAAATAGATTTATTATCTTTTGGATATGACTAACGGAATAGAAAGACCTTTGGATTTGTTAAACAATTCTAAAGGTAAAGAAGTTTTAGTGCACTTAAAAGGAGATAAGTACTTTGTTGGGACTTTACTCGCTTTTGATATACACATTAATCTAGTTTTAGATAATGTGAAAGAAATGCAAAATGGAGAACTAAAGAAAAGCCTTGGCTTGACTTTCCTTAGAGGAGATACTATTATCTATATTTCTCCTGCATCTACTGCATTAAAAAAAGATTAAACTTTAACTTCAAAATTATTGAGCGTTGATTTTATTTTCGCTGGGCTTTTTCTCGGCGTGTTTCTTTTAGCTGGTGCTTTAGAAATTTAATTAAAGCAATATTAATTAGTTAGTTAATGGCATCAGAAATAAAAGTAACTTTTTTGGGAACATCTGCACAGATACCCACTTTTAGGAGAAACCACACTTCAATTTTATTGAATTATAAAGATGAAAATATCTTAATTGATTGTGGAGAAGGAACTCAAAGGCAATTTAGGAAAGCAAGATTAAATCCATGTAAACTTACTAGAATCTTAATTACTCACACCCATGGAGATCATGTTTTTGGATTGCCTGGACTAATTTCTACTCTTAATTTTAGTGGATATAATAAAAATTTATTGATTTATTGTCCAAAGGGAGCTAAAAAAATAATTGAAAATTTTATTGATATGAAATCTTTAAAAAACGGATTTAAAATAGAAATCCAAGAAGTTTTAGGAAAATTTTATGAAGATAAAAATTTCTATTTAGAAGCAGAAAGTACGGAACATAGCATTCCTACAAATGCATATAATTTTGTAACTAAAGATAAAATAAGAATAGATAAAACTAAATTAAGAAAATATAAAATTCCTGAAGGTCCTTTATTAAAGAATCTTAAAGAAGGAAAAAATATTTCTTTTGAAGGAAAAAAATACTCTGTAAAAGAGTTGGGTTATATAGAGAAAGGAAAAAAAGTTTCTTTTGTTTTAGATAGTGTTTTTAATAAGAAGATTATTAAGTTTGTTAAAGAAGCTGATTTATTGATTTGTGATTCAAGTTTTAGTTCAGAAAATTCTAAAGAGGCAAAAGAACATTTACATTTGACTGCAAAACAAGATGGACAAATAGCAAAATCTTCTAAATCTAAAAAACTTATTCTCACTCACATCTCTCAAAGGTATGAAAATAATCTTAAAGGGCTTTTAGATGATGCTAAAAAAGAATTTAAGAATGTAGTTATTGCAGAAGATTTTAGTGAGTTTAGTGTTTAATTTTTTTAAAACAAAACCTTTTAAATAGTTCATGGAATACTTATCTATGGGCCCGGGTAGCTCAGTCTGGATAGAGCGACTGCCTTCTAAGTAGTAGGTCGCAGGTTCAAATCCTGTCTCGGGCATAAACCCCGGAGGTTTAATGCACGGGTGGCACAATGGTACTGCGTCCGCCTGCAGATTGAGAATAATGTTCTCTGCACTTGAAGAGACACAAAGCAGTGAGCGGATTTTCGTGAGTTCGATTCTCACCCCGTGCTTTTTATTTATTTTAAATAAGCCCAATGAAACCTTTAATTGAATAACTTTTTATACACTACTTCTTTATTTTGTATATGTATATAGCAAAACAGAAAATTAAGGGGAAGGATTATTTTTATTTGAGAGAGAGTGTTAGAAAAGGAAAAAAAGTTGTGAGTAAACATATTGCATATCTTGGTTCTAATTTGGAAGAGGCTGAGAAAAAGCGAATAGAAATAATTAAAAATTTAGATAAAGAAAAAAAATTAGAGGTTGAAAAATTGACAAAAGAGAAGAGGGACAAGAGTATTGAAGATAAAACTATTAATGAATCTAAGAGCAAATTAATACAAAAAGAAATCTCTATTAGTGAATTAACTAAATTTTGTAAAGAAAAGGGATTTGTATTTAGGTCAAGTGATATCTATGGAGGGTATTCTGGTTTTTGGGACTATGGTCCATTGGGTGTTGAATTAGTTGAGAATATTAAGAGGGACTGGTGGAAGTTTTTTGTTACTAAACGGGATGATATTGTTGGATTGAATGCAAGTATAATCTCTCATCCTAAAACCTGGAAAGCTTCAGGACATATAGATAATTTTAATGATGTCGCTGTTGTGTGTAAAAAATGTGGAAAAGCAACTAAAATTGATAAAAATGAAATTGGGAAAGTTAATTGCTCTTGTGGAGGAGAATTTGAAATTAAAGGAGAATTTAATTTAATGTTTAAAACTAAAGTAGGGGCATTAGATGCTTCTGAAAGTTATTTAAGAGGAGAAACTGCTCAGGGGATGTTTTTAAATTTTAAATTGATAAGCCAAACCTCTAGAGTAAAACTCCCTTTCGGAATAGCTCAAATTGGAAGATGTTTTAGAAATGAGATTGCTCCAAGAGATTTTTTGTTTAGGAGTAGAGAGTTTAATATTGCTGAGTTTGAATTCTTTATTAACCCAGAAGAAAAAATTTGTGAGATATTGGATGAAAATCAATTGAGTGTAAAGCTTAAATTTTTAGATTCTGAAACACAAAACCTTAATAAAAATGATTTGAGGGAGTTGACTATTGGAGATTTATTAAATGAAAAAAAAATTGAGGAATGGCATGCTTATTGGTTAGCTGAACAGATTAAGTGGTATAATTCTTTAAATCTGTTTAAGATTAAAATTAGAGAGCATCTAAAAGAAGAGTTGAGCCATTATTCATCTGCTACATTTGATGTGGATTATGAGTATCCTTTTGGGAGCTCTGAGCTTGGAGGCAATGCAAATCGAGGACAGTATGACTTAATACAGCATTCTAAAGAGAGTGGAGAGAATTTAGAGATATTTGACGAGAAATATCAGAATAAAATAATTCCAAGGGTTATTGAGCCTACATTTGGAGTCGAGAGGGTGTTTTTGGCTATTTTAACAAATTCTTATTGCGATGATGGAAGAGGGAATATTGTTTTGAGTCTCCCTCCTAGAATTGCTCCGATTAAAGCAGCTGTCTTCCCCCTAGTTAAGAGAGAAGATTTTGAAAATATTGCTAATGAAATTGTTAAGGATTTAAGAGAAGAATTTAATATTTCTTATGATAAATCTGGAAGTATTGGAAAAAGATATGCAAGAAACGATGAGATTGGAACCCCTTTTTGTATAACTATAGATGAAGATTCTCTTAAAAATAATGATGTTACAATTCGGGATAGAGATTCTAAAATCCAAAAAAGAGTTAAAATAAATAGATTAAATGAAATATTAAGAGATTTGATTAATGAAAAACTAAAATTCTCAGATATTTAGTGATTTTTATCGACGGAGAATTTTGTATTTATTTTATCTACATAAAATTTATAAACTTTTGTTTTCTTTTATTAGCAATTAAAGTAGAGGTGTATATAATGGCAAAGAAAAAAACAGCTAAGAAAGCGGCTAAAAAACCTGCTAAAAAGAAAAAAAAGTAATTTCTCTTTTTTCTTTTTCTTTTTCTTTATTTTTAATTTTTAATTAGTAAAGTTTATTAAATCTAATTATCTTTTACATCCAATAAAAGAGGAAACATGGTAAAAGTAGCTATCAATGGTTTAGGAAGAATTGGACGAGCTTTTTTAAAATTATGTTTAGAAAAAGGTGTTAATGTCGTTGCTGTTAATGATTTATCTAATTTAGACTCTATTAGTTATCTTATGAAGTATGATTCTGTTTATGGAAATTATTCAGGAAAAATAGAGAAAGGAGAGGGATTTATTAAGATTAATAAGAAGAAAATCCTTGTTTTTTCTGAGAAAGAACCTGAAAACCTTCCTTGGGCAGAATTGGGCATAGACATTGTTGTTGAATGCACAGGAGCATTTGTAGACCGAGAAGGGGCATCTAAACATCTTTGGGCAGGTGCAAAGAAGGTTTTAATCTCTGCTCCAGCTAAAAACCCTGATATAACTATTGTATTGGGAGTTAATGAGAAGGAATTAAAAAAGGAACATAAAATAATCTCTATGGCTTCTTGTACAACTAATTGTCTAGCTCCAGTGGTTAAGGTTCTTAATGACAATTTTAAAATACAATCGGGATACATGACAACTGTTCATGCATATACTAATGACCAGGAAATCTTGGATGTGCCCCATAAAAAATTTAGAAGAGGGAGAGCAGGGGCAATAAACTTAATTCCTACTAGTTCTGGAGCATCAAGCTCAATTGGAGAAGTTATTCCTGAGATGAAACATAAGTTAGATGGACTTGCTATACGTGCACCTGTTGCTTGTGGGAGCATAGTTGATTTTGTGGCTATTTTAGGAAGAGAAGTCACAAAGGAAGAAGTTAATTCTGCATTTAAAATAGCATCAGAGAAGACAATGAAAGGAATTTTAGAGTATTCTCAAGATGAATTAGTTTCTTCAGATATAATAAAAAACTCAAATTCGTCAGTATTTGACTCTTTATTAACTCAGGTTAATGGGAATTTAGTTAAAGTATTTTCGTGGTATGATAATGAATATGGATACTCTAATAGATTAGTAGAGATGATTAAACTTTTGAAGTAAGATTAAATTTATAGATTGAATTAAGATAAAATATGAAAACACTGGATAATTTTAATTTTAAAGGAAAAATTGTTTTATTAAGGTCTGATTTGAATTCAGATGTTAAAAATAAAAAATTATTAAAATCCGAGAGGATAAAAGAATCAATTTTAACTTTGAATGAATTAAAAAAGAAAAAAGCAAGAATTGTAATTTTGGCGCATCAGGGAAGACCAGGAGATAAAGACTTTATTTCTTTGAAACAACATTGTAATCAATTGAATAGATATTCTAAAGTTAAATTTGTTGAAGATATTGTTGGTAGAAAATCTGAGAAAGCTATAAAGGGTTTAAAGGATGGAGAGGCAATACTTTTAGAGAATATTAGGTTTTTAAAAGAAGAGTTTGATTTAAAGCAGAATAACCTAACTGATTTTTTTTCTAAAAATTGTGAAATATATGTAAACGATGCATTCTCTGTTTGTCATAGGGCTCAATCTTCAATACTTCTTCCTAAGTATATTAAGAAAAGTTGTGCTGGGAGAATTTTGGAAAGAGAAATTAATGCCCTTAAGAAAGTTAAACTAAATAATTCCCTTTATATTTTAGGAGGAGCAAAACCTGGAGATAATATTAAACTTCTTGGGAAAAATAAAGTTTTAAGCTGCGGGTTATTTGGGCAAGTGTGTTTGTTAAATAATGGAATGAAACTTGGAGAGCAAGAGAATTACCTTAGAAAAAATAATGTGTTTACTAAAATTTCTAAGAATAAATTAACAAAAGTTGAGACCCCTGTTGATTTTGCAGTTAATTTAAATGGAAAAAGAAAAGAACTGACTCTTAAGAAGTTTCCAAATAAATATGAGATATTTGATATTGGAGAAATTACTCAAAAAAAATATATTTCAGAAATTAGAAAAGCTAAATCAATTTATATGAAAGGGCCTGCTGGAGATTGTAGTAAAAAGCAATTTTCTAATGGAACATTTAATTTGCTTAAAGCAATTTCTAAGAGTAAAGCATTTTCTATTATTGGAGGAGGACATTTAAGTGATGCAATTGCCGCATCAAAAATAAATCCTAAAAAATTTGGATATATCAGTTTAAGTGGGGGAGCTTTGCTTAGTTATATTGCAGGAGAAAAATTGCCTGGGCTTGAGATTTTAAAATAGGCAGTAAATAAAATGAAATTAATTGAGGTTAAAAATCATAAAGAATTATCAAGAATAGCATCTGAAATTATAATAGAGAGTGTTAAGAGAAAGCCGAACAGTGTTATTGGGTTTGCAACAGGAAAAACTCCTAAGAGAACTTATAAAAATTTAGTTAAAGCATATAAAAATAAAAGAGTTGATTTTTCTAGAATAAAAGCATTTAATCTTGATGAGTTTTATCCTATTAGTAAAAACTCTTGTAAAAGTTATAAAAGATATTTATCTAAGAGGATTTTCAGCAAGATTAATATTTCTCCAAAAAATATTTTTATTATAGATGGAGCAACAAAAAGCCCTAAGAGGGAGTGCGAAAGTTATGAAAAGAAATTAGCTAAAAATAGAATTGATTTACAAATACTTGGAATGGGAAAGAATGGGCACATTGGATTTAATGAGCCAGGCAGTCCTAAGAACTCAAAAACAAGGGTTGTAGAGTTGACTCACATTAAAGGAAAGGCGATTACTATGGGAATTAAATCTATAATGAATTCTAAGAATATCTTATTGCTAGTGTCTGGAAAGAAGAAATCTAAAGCAGTTTATAGGTTAATTGAAGGGAAAATCGGGAGTGGATTTCCTGCCAGTTTTTTAAGAGAACATAAAAATTTGATTGTTATTATAGATAAAAAGGCTGGTTTATTGGTTTCTTGAAAGTTCTTATAAATATTTAAAAACCATCTTTGGTATAATATATTTAAGAGGTTTTTAAAATGGGGAAAAATATAAACTTGATTGTCACTCCTGAGATGATTAAGCCATCTTCAAGATACTTAAAAATTATCGGAACAATTAACCCTGCTGCAATAAGGGCCCCAAATGGGAAAATAGTTTTATATGTTAGGGTTATAGAACAACTTAAGAAGTTAGAAGACAAGGACTATTTTTATTCTCCTAGAATGGCTGGTAAAAATAATTATAAATTAGTAATAGATAAATTTCCTAAGAAGGATGTAGGGGCTGGCTCTGACTTTGATATTTTATTTAATGATGGAACAAAAAGACTTACATTTATTTCTCATTTAAGAAGAGTTATCCTAGATGAAAATGGGATGAATGTTCTTTCTATAGACGATAAACCTACTTTTTATGGAACAGTTGATGATTCTGAATTGGGTGTTGAAGATCCGAGAATTGTTCAGATAGAGGGTAAATATGTTATGACTTATGTAAGTTTGTCAAGGAGAGAAAATATTTGCACTTCTATTGCTTTTTCAGATGATTTGATTAAATGGGATAGAAAAGGGATTATCTTTGGTGAGCAAGATAAAGATGTTGTTATTTTTCCAGAAAAGATAGATGGATGGTATGTTGCATTTGATAGACCTGAAAGTAATTTCCAATTTACCCCTCCTCATATTTGGATTGCTTATTCAGATGATTTGATTTGCTGGGGTAAGCTAAGTTCAATTAACTTATTTGAAGTTGTAAATAAATTCCATGAAAGAGTTGGAACAGGATGCCCTCCAATAAAAACTAAAAAAGGGTGGTTATTAATATATCATTCTGTTAAAACAGAAGAGGACCAATCTTCCACTTATTCTGCTTCTGCTGCTTTATTTGATTTAAAAAATCCTAAAAAAATTATCTCCAACTCTGAACCCTTTATTCTCCCAAAAATGGATTATGAATTGAAGTTATATCAACAAAAGAGGATAGTTTTTCCAACAGGAATTGTTGTGGATAAAAATGGGAGAGATTTGTTAATTTATTCTGGAGGAGGGGATTTTGTGACAAGTGTTAGAAAAATTTCTATTGATAAAATAATGGGAATTTTGAAAAAAGTAAAATGAATAAAAAAATTGAATTGGCATATAAGAGTGCTATAGGTGTTATTGATAAATGCTTAAACAAAAATGGACTTTTTGCATCAGGGGCAAAAGGAGGTTATGATGCTATTTGGTCTCGTGATTCTATGATTTCCTTTTTAGGAGCGAGTTTAGTTAAAAATAAAGAATTTAAGAGAACTTTTAAGGCGAGCATAAAAACACTGGAAAGAGGACAGAGTAAAAATGGACAGATTCCTAATTGTGTAGACGAGTTTTCAAAAAGAAAGCCTCATATTGATTTTAAGACAATTGACTCTTCTCTATGGTATATAATTGGAAACTATGTTTATAAGAAAAGATATGGGGATAATCTGTTTTTTATTTCAAAAAAGGATTCTATAAATAAATCTTTATCTTGGTTAAGCTGTCAGGATGTAGGTGAAAATGGACTTTTAGGACAGCTCCCAACTTCAGATTGGCAGGATGCATTTCCTCACAGGTATGGATACACAATAAACACTCATGCATTATATTATCATGTTTTGAATTTAACTGGAAAAAAGAAAGAAGCTGAAAAGTTGAAAAAGATTATTAATAATGATAAAGATGATGGGTTGTGGGGAGGAAAGTATTATTTTTCTTATAGATGGAAAAATCATGGAGTGTATAAAGAGATTGGAGATTGGTTTGATTCCCTTGGAAATTTACTCGCGATAATTTTTGGATTAGCAGATAGAGGGAAGTCAAAGAAAATTTTAGATTATATTGAGAAACATAAACTAAATTACCCTTATCCTGTTAAAGTGATTTATCCTCCAATCGAAGAAGGAGATAGACACTGGGAAATTTATTATGTGGATTGCGATGCAGGAGTTCCTAATCATTATAGTAATGGTGGAATCTGGGGATATGTGGGAGCATTTTATATTTTGGCTTTAATAAAATCAAAACAATTTAAGAAAGCAGAATACGAATTAAATAAACTTGCTGATAGAAATTTAAAGGGTAATTTTCCTGAGTGGACTCATCCAATTACACGAAAGCATTATGGTTCTTTACAAGCCTGGGAAGCAGGTATGTATATTCTTGCATATGAATCACTTAAAGCCAGGAAAGTTCTTATTTAGTGAGTGTTAATTACTCTATGTTGTTAAACTCAAATTTGTCCTTAATTATATCTAGCATTTTCTTTGCAATTACATTATAGTTAAAATTAGCAACAGCGTGTTCTCTCCCTGATTTTCCCATTTCTTCTCTTAGTTCTTTATTTTTAAGAAGCATTAGAGTGTATTTTGTTAAGTCTTCAACATTTGCTCTATACCCAAATGTTTTTGGGACTTCAAAAGGTATCTTTTTTTGTTCTTCAAATCCCATATGAGGATAAACCCATTCTTCAGTTAGTTTTATCTCTTCTGCAACCCCTGCTAATAATCCTGTTTTTCCATGAATTATTGTTTCTGCAGGACCTCCTTTGTTTATTGAGATTACTGGTTTTCCGCAAGCCATTGCTTCTACTTGTATCATTCCAAATCCTTCAATTCTTGAGGGTGCAGCATATATATCACAGGCATTAAGCATATTTGAGCAAAACTCTGGAGAAAATACATCATCCATAAAAATTATTTTGTCTCTTATTCCTAACTCATCTGCTAATTCTTCTTCAATTTCATGCCATTTTTCAGCACATTCACTTGGCCAAGATTTACACACATAAACCCAATTTGTAAACTCTTTATTTATTTCAGCTAGTGCTTTCATCATTTCTTGGGCTCCTTTAGAGGTAACATCTCCACCCATTGTAAGAATCATTACCTCATCATCTTTTACACCTAACATCCTTCTTAATCTTAAGTTTTCTTTAGCATTATTATTTGGTTTGAATAAGTCAGTGTCTATTCCAATGTGCATTGGAATTATTTTTGAAACATCTACACCATCTCGTTCATATACACTTTTTACCCAGTCACTTGTTGTAAACATTAATTTTAGTTTTTTGAATTCTTCTTTATAGTTTGCAACCCATCCGTCTGCATTGAACCAGGGAACAACATTTAAGCCTTGTTTTTGTGGCTCAATTAAAATTTCTGGAACATTTCCCCAGAATCCAATGCCTATAATGAAGTCAGGTTTTGAATATTTTATATAATACTCTTTTTGAATACTATCTTGATAGTGGCAGTGAATAATTTCTACACCTAAATTTTCAAGCCCCTTAGCAAGGTAGTGTCCTTGTAAACTCACCCCATCAGGTTCAACTGGATAAGGGTATAATAATAAACATCTCATCTTAAGTCTTATTATCTAATGTCAAAAGCTTCAATATCTTTGCAAGATTCTTCTTCAAACCCTCCTTTCTTATAGCCATAAATTTCTTGGATTATTTTTTTCTTCATTTTAAAATAAGGCTTTTTAAGTTTTATAAGTTTATCTGCATTTTGTTTGTATATTGCGTATCCTTGGTTTTTATTTTTCATTTTCTTATATGAAAAGAAAAAAACTTCCTCTGAGAGTAATAATCCTCTACTTAACATTTCTAAGATAGCATTATGCACTTCAATATGCCTTATATGTCCGTATTCTCCGTTTTGATTATGGGTGTATAGTGAAGTGTAGAGTTTATTTTGGGTTACTGAAATGACTCTATTGATTATACTTTGAAGGTTTATCTCTTTATATTCTCCTAATTCTCCATCATCTAAATCAAATATATATCCGCCTGCTCCTAAGATTTTGCAAGCTTTTTGGAATTTTGGTTCTCTGTCTTTATCATTTTTTCTACAGAGACAGACTATTGTTACATTTGAATTTTTTTCTTCTTTTATTTTTAAAAGAGTTCCTCCCATCCATATTGTTTCATCATCTGGATGTGCTACAACCACTAATACTTCTTTTTTTTCTCCGGGAATTGCAAGAATCTTTTTAGTAATTTTTATGTTTTTTTGTTTAGTTTTAACTCTTGCTTTTTCTTTAGGAGTTTTCTTTTTCTTACTTTTAGCTACCACCCTCTTTTTTTTTCTTTTCATACGCTTAACACAAAGTTTTTAATTAAATAAATCTTTCTACAGCAGTAAAAGGGGATGATTAAATAATGAATTTTGATGTTGTGAGTTTTGGTTCTGCAGTAGTTGATGTATTTGTAGGAACAGACATCTCTGAAAAAAAAGGATTTATGAATTATCCTGTTGGAGAAAAGATTTTGATTAAGAATTTAAGATTTGATATTGGTGGAGCAGGAACAAATACTGCTGTTGCTTTTTCTAGATTTGGATTAAAAGCAGGGTGTATTTGTGAATTTGGGGATGATGAAAATGGGAATAGAATAAAAGACCTTCTTAAAAAAGAGAAAGTTAAATTTTTAGGTAAAACAGTGAAGGGAGAACTAACAGGGTATTCTGTGATATTAGATAGTAGGGGAGGAGATAGAACAATCCTTACATATAAGGGTGCAAATGATGAGGTTAGCATGAGAGATATAAGTAAATTTAAAACAAAATGGTTGTATTTTAGTTCTCTTTTAGGAGAGAGTTTTAAAACTCAAACAAAACTTGCTTTAAAATTAAAGAAGAGAGAGGGTGTTAAGCTTGCATATAACCCAAGCAGCTACCAAATAAGAGAAATGAATATTTTGCCTTTACTAAAAATTACAGATATTTTGATTTTAAATAAAGAGGAGGCTGAATTATTATTAAAAAGATATAAATCTAAAGAAGAAAATACTTTGATTGGATTGCATAAAATTACAAATGGGATAGTTGTTGTAACAAATAAAAATAAACCTGTTCTTTGTTATGATGGATACAAGAGTTATTCTTTGATTCCAAATAAAAGAGTCAAAGTTGTTGAGAGAACAGGTGCAGGAGATGCATTTGCTTCTGGGTTTGTTGCAGGACAGATTGTTGGCAAATCAATTATGCAATCATTAGAATTAGGCTCAAAAGAATCAGAAGCTGTTATACAATATTTTGGTGCTAAGACTAATCTCCTTAGAATGAATTTAAAGAAAAAAAGGAGTGCTAATTAAAATGACTAATTTAGATAAATTAACAACAAAAGGAAAAGCACTTTATTTGGCATATGATCAAGGATTAGAACACGGGCCAACTGACTTTAATGATAAGAATGTTGATCCAAAATATATTCTTGAAATAGCTAAGAAAGGAAAGTACAATGGAGTTGTTTTTCAAAAAGGAATAGCAGAGAAGTATAATAAAGAGATAAAAGCAAGTGGGGTTCCATTGATTTTAAAGCTTAATGGAAAAACTAATTTGTTTAAAGGAGAGCCTATAAGCAGACAATTATGCACTGTTGAAGAAGCATTAAAACTTGGGGCTAAAGCTGTTGGCTATACAATTTATATTGGAAGTGATTATGAAGATGAAATGTTTCAGGAATTTCAGAATATACAGAGAGAAGCACGTAAAAATAAATTGCCTGTTATTGTTTGGATGTACCCTAGAGGAAAATCAATCAAAGGAAAAAAACCTGAAGAATTAATGGCTTATGCTACGAGAGTTGCATTGGAGATTGGAGCAGATATTGTGAAAGTGCAATACGAAGGAAAATTTAAGGATTTGCAATGGGCTGTTAAATCTGCTGGAAAAACTAAAGTTGTTGTTGCAGGAGGAACAAAAAAAGGAGAAAAAGAATTGCTTAATCAAATTAGAGAGATAATAGATTCAGGATGCATTGGATTGGCAATTGGAAGAAATGTTTGGCAACATCCTAAACCTCTTGAAATTACTAAGAAGATTAAGGAAATAGTTTTTGGAGGTAAAAAGAAATAAATAAGATTCTTAAAAAATAAAAAATGAAACCCGTAATTGTAATAAATCTTAAGACATACCAGCAAGGTGAAAAATCACTTAAAATAGCAAAAGAAATTGAGAAAGTTAATCCAAATATTATTTTGGGTGTGCAAGTAAGTGATATTTATGAGATAGCAAAAAAAACAAAACTTAAAGTGTATGTACAACATGTTGATTATTTTGAAGTTGGGAGAAATACAGGATATGTTTTGCCTGAAGCAGTGAAGAAAAGTAAAGCTGTTGGAACTTTTCTTAATCATTCAGAACATAAATTAGACTTTGATGTTCTAAAAAAAACAATTAGTAGATGTAAAAAGATTAAGTTGAAAACACTTGTTTTTGCAAGCAATTTAAAGGAGGCTGAAAAAATTCAAAAATTAAAACCAGATTATCTTGTAATTGAGCCTCCAGAATTAGTTGGAGGAAAAAAATCAGTTTCAAAAGAAAAACCTGAATTGATTCGTAACATAAAAAAGAAAATTAAAATGGATTTTTTAGTTGGAGCAGGAATTAATACTAGAGAAGATATTAAGATTGCAATGAATTTAGGAGCTTCAGGTGTTGCATTTTCTTCTGTATTAACTCAGGCAAAGATGCCTGGGAAGAAGTTGAAGGAATTGATTAATTAGTTTCAGATGAGAAGATAATTCAGGATATTAAAGAGAATTCAAATTGGAAGAAATTTGATTATTCAATAGACCATATCTATTTAATAATGGATGAGAAACTATCTGAAGATTATGTTCCAAATAAAAATTATTCTGATTATTTTAATCCCACACTAAAAATAAATCTTTTTAGTAAGATAAGCTTTGAACTTTCTGAATTTAGAGATAATTTTATGTTAAATAAAATAAAAAAAACTCTTTTAAAATATAATAGGTTATTTATAATCAAAGAGGTGTATCATTTACATAAAAATGAAGAAAAGATAAGGAGGCTCCTGCGGCAGCTTTATCCTAAGGATGCATCTCTAGATAATTCATTATAATAATGTATATAAACTTGTAAGGCATTACTCTTCTATGGAAAATCTTGAAGGTAAGACTTCTACAGAAAAAGCACCTGTAAAGAATCCCCCAATAACCTATAAGATTTTGGAACCTTTGTATCAGGGATTGCAAAAGATTGAAGAAGAGATTCTTGGTGGAAAAACGAGTATAAAATACTGGATGTAAAATGGATTCTGAGGCAATTAAGTTTGTTTTCATAGGAGATACTCATAACTTTGTTAATGATTTTTCTAAACAGAAAGAAATTATAGAGAAGATAAAGCCTAAGATTATTTTATCTGAAAATATGCAAGATATTTCATTGATCTCTGAACAGGATTACCTTAAAATAATTAAGGGGAAGAAGATATCAGAGATGGTTAATTTTGAAGAAGTTGAGAATCTTATAAATTTATGTTATAATATGAAAATAAACCTTGTAGGTATGGATTTTCGTAATTTTGGGTTTAATGAAAGATTACAGAAAATTGTCAAGGGAGAATTAAATCCTTTAAATGAAGATATTAAAGAGATAAATAAGATTATTAGAATGAGGCAGAAAAAACATCTTGATGTGCTAAAAACATTTGAAGATAAATCTGAACATCCTATTTTAGTTTTCATTGGGACTTGGCATTTGAAAGAGAATTCTTTGATTATGAAATCTTTGAAGAACTATAAGGTTATTTTTCCATGTGATAAATATGGGAAGATGTTAATGAAACCCTCAAAAGCTGGTGATGTAAATTACTGCGTGAGGGTTAAAAATGGATAAAAAATTAAGATTAAATGAATCTATTTATATTCTTAAGGAATTAGAGGATATTTATTCAATAATATACACCTCAATAAGAAAGATAAAAAAGTTTAAGGTTGATAATCTTGTTAAGGAAGTTATAGAAGAGTTAAAAGTTCCAAGAGCGGAAAGTTTTTTATTTAACAGATTAGGTGAAAAATATCCTAAGGAGGATATTTTAAATTGTGTCAAAGCATTGAAGTATGAAGGTATTATTAGGAAGTATGATAATTCTGAGGTTAATGAGAAATATTCTAAACAAGTGCTTTTCATAAATGAGCTTACAAATTCATGGGAAGAAGCTATTAAATTACAAAATAAAATTGAACTATCCAAAATGGCTGTTTTTGGTATTGGGGGTATAGGTACTTGGATTGTAAATGGACTCTCCCAAATAGGGATAGGAGAAATAAGGGTTGTTGATCCCGACAAGGTTAGCAAGTCAAATTTAAACAGGCAGTTATTTTTCAATGAAGAAGATATAGGAAAGTATAAAGTGGATGTTATTAAATCTAAACTTCCAGATACTAAGATAATTCCTTATAAAAAATTTCTTTCAAGAGAGCAAAACTTAGAGGGGATAATAAAAGGAGTAGATTTTATGGTAAACTGTGCTGATTCCCCTTCAGTTGAAGAGACTTCTAGAATTGTAAACGATTATTCTGAAAAGTATAACATACCTTATTCTGTTTCCGGCGGATATAATCTTCATTTGGGGATGGTTGGACCTATAATAGTTCCAGGAAAAACAGCTACATTTAATGATTTTTTAAATTATCAAAAAAAAGGCGATTATCTTTCTAAACTTGAAAAAATAAAAGACATTGAGCAAACAGGAAATCTAGGACCTATTGCAGGAACAATAGCTAACCTGCAAGTTATGGAAATTTTTAAGTACTTGATAGAAAAAGGAGAAATTAATTTCAATAAATTTGCAGAGATAGATTTTATGAATTTGAAAATTGATTGGAGAGACTTTTCCTAAAACTTATCCCTTTTTTCATATCTTGTATGTAATAGCTTCTTTGCCCTTGGGCTAAGAGGTTTTCCTAAATATTTTTTATAAATATCTTTAACTATTGGGTTTTCATGAGAGCGACGATATTCTCTCATTGAATCTTGTTTATATAATGCTTTGGCTCTGAGCCCTAAGATTTTATCATCAAAGTAAATTGGTTGACCTCCTCCACCAACACACCCCCCCGGGCAAGCCATCATTTCAATAAAATCGTATTTGTCTTTATTTTTTAGAAGTTTTCTTATATTAGCTCCTCCACTTGCTGTAGCATAGTGTATTGTTTTATTGTTTAGTTTTATTGTTCCCTCTCTTATTGAAGTGTCTGATGTTCTTAGATTTTTGAACTCAACTTTTTCAAGATTTTTATTGGAAGATATTTCATATGCTGTTCTTAGTGCAGCTTCCATAACTCCTCCTGCTGCCCCAAAAATATCTCCTGCCCCGCTTGCCAATCCAAGTGTCGGGTCAAAGTCCATATCTTCTATATTTACAAAATCAATATTTTTTTGTTTAATTAATCTTCCAAGTTCACGAGTTGTTAAAACATAATCTACACCTGTATTTAATTCTGGACGTGCTGATTCAAATTTTTTTGCTGTACAAGGCATTATACTTACCACAACAATATTTTTTGGATTTATTTTTGCTTTTTCTGCATAATAACTTTTTATTAGTATTCCTAACATTTCATGAGGGGATTTACAAGTAGACATATTTGGAATAAGCTCAGGATAAAAAAATTCCATCATTAATATCCATCCTGGACAGCAAGTTGTAATCATTGGGAGTTTAGCTTTCTTTTTTCCTTTTTTTGAGCTTTCTTTTAATCTTCTTAGTAATTCAGCTGACTCTTCCATTATTGTAATGTCTGCACCTAAGTCAACATCAAATACTTTATTGAACCCACATTTTTTAAGAGCACTAACCATTTTTCCTGTTACAAGTGTTCCAGGGGGCATTCCAAATAATTCTCCTAATGCGGCTCTTACTGCAGGAGCAGTTTGAGCAACAACATGTTTTTTAGGATTGTTAAGTGCTTTGATTACTTCCGTAAGATGAGAGCGTTCAGTTATTGCACCAACAGGGCAATTAATCAAACACTGTCCACACTGAATACATGCAACTTCTTCAAGCTTTTTTTCATCATAAGGTGTTACATGCTCGTTATGGGCTCTACCTGAAAATTCAATTGCATTTATTGCTTGTATTTTACTGCATACTTGAACACACTTTCCGCAATTTATACATTTGTTATTATCTCGTATTATTGCAGCTCCTAAATCTGGTTTATAACCTTTAATTGAAGTAAATCTCTCATACTCCATTCCAATTTGGTCATACACCCCTTTTGCTTCAAAATCCCCCCCTAATTTTTTATATTCAATATTTGGACTCATCAGTTCTAAATTCATTTTCCTTGCTTTGATAACTTTTTCAGAACCAGTAATAATTTTTGCATTTTCAGTTGGCTTTGTTGAGCAAGATGTTACTAATTTTCCATTCATTTCAACTAAACATACTCTACATCTTGCTTCAGGGAAGAGATTTTTATGGTAACAGAGAGTGGGGATCTTAATATTATTCTCATTACATATTTGCAAGATTGTTTTATTTGGATCTACATCTATTTTTTTATAGTCTAGGATTATTTTCATTTTTTAATGTGTTTTAGATAATCTTTTTTAAAATGTTGAAGTGAAGTTAATATGTGATTTGTTGAAGATTGCCCTAGTCCACATAAACTTGTTTCTTTAATGTGTTGAGCAAGTTCTTCTAACATTTCCAAATCTTTTTTAGTTGCTTTTTTATCTCTAATTTTTTTTAGTATATTTAGAACACGGATTGTTCCCTCCCTGCAAGGTGTGCACTTTCCACAAGATTCATATGCATAAAATTTTGCTATGCTTAAACAAACATCTACAATATTTCTATCTTCTCCAATAAAAATTAGTGTAAATGCTCCGTGTTGGCAGTTACTTTCACAAATTGTCTCTGTTGTAACAATTGAATTTTTATTTATAGGCATTATTCCCCCAAAACAACCAAAAGAAATTGCCTTTAGTTCTTGCTTAGGTTTAACTGTATCTAAAATTGTTGACATTTTTACTCCTAATTCCCATTCATATATTCCTGGAATTCCGATATCTCCTGAAACAGAAAACATTCTTAAGTTAGGGTTCCAATCTTTGTAAAGAAGTGCTTGAGGTACACAAGTAAGTGTTTCAACATTATTTAAGACAGTAGGATTCTTCCATAAACCTTCTTGGGTAGGGTAAGGGGGCTTATAATTGGGCTGTCCTCGAGAGCCCATTATTGATTCCATTATTGCAGTTTCTTCTCCACAAATGTATGCCCCAGCTCCTCTTATTATTTTGATTTCAACTTGATCTTGCATTTTTGACTTCTTTAATGCTATTTTAATTGTGTCTTCTAGATTAATTCGTAAAGAATCATACTCATTCCTTAAATAAATAAAAGCTTTTTTTGCCCCTAATACATATGCTGCTATTAAAATTCCTTCAACTAGTGTTTCTGGATTGTTTTTTAAAATAAATTTATCTTTGAATGTTCCAGGTTCTCCTTCATCAGCATTGCACACAAGAAATATTTCTTTAGATTTATTTTTCTTTTTTGCGTCTAATGCAATTTTCCATTTCTTCGCAAGTGGAAAGTTTGCACCTCCTCTACCAACAAGTGATTTTTTTTCAAGTATTTGCAATGTTTTTTCTGGTCCTAATTCTTTTGCAAGTTTTAATGCTTCAAGATTTGTTTGTCTTAGTATTTGAATTTTAATTACCTCTTTTTTGTTTTATTAAGCTTATTCTCTTTTTTGGCTTATTTCTATTTTTTAGTTCTTTTAACAGCCTTTTCATTCTTTCAAGAGTAAGTTTTGTAATTGGTTTCCCATTTAGAAGCATTGCAGGAGCTTCATCACAACATCCTATACATGAGGTTTTATACACAGAAAATAATCTGTCTTTAGTTGTTTCACCAATTTTTATTTTAAGCTCTTTTTCTAGGAATTTTTCTATTTCTCTGCTTTTATTTAATACACATGTTGGAGAGCCACATAGTTCTATAATATATCTTCCTTGGGGCTCTGTTCTAAACATTGTATAGAATTTTACTGTCCCATAAACTTTAGATATGGGGATTTGATGTTTTACACTCACTTCTTTCATAAACTCTATTGAAATATACCCTTTTTTGTCTTGTTCTTCGTGTAAAATATTAAGTAGAATATCTTTTTTTCCTCTCTTTTTCATCATTATTAAAGGAAACCTTTGTTTTTAAAATTTGAGTTAGGTGTTTTCTAGAATTAAAAATGCCCTGGTAAATGGCATTTGATCGAACAAACATTTTTTGTTAGAGTCATCATAAACTATTTAAACCAATTTTGATTTTTTAATCTATGAAAGAGGTGAAGGTAGTTAAAAGACCATGGGGTTCATTTAAACAATTTGTTCTTAATGAAAAGTGTACTGTTAAAATTCTTGAAGTTAAAAAAAATGAGGAATTAAGTTTACAGAAACATAAGCAAAGAAGAGAAAATTGGTATTTTATCACTTCGGGTTATGTTCAGATAGGAAAAAAAACTAGGAATGTTAAAGAAGGAGAGTTGGTTAAAATAGGAAAAGGTGTTGCTCATAGAATAATTGCTAAAGGAAATGATGTTAAAGTATTAGAGATATCTTTTGGAAAATTTGACGAGCATGATGAAATAAGATTGGAGGATAAATATAATAGAAAATAAATAAAATGGTTAAAATTATTGCAGTTGATTTGGGAGGGACTAATTTAAGGGTTTCTTTAGTTCAAAATAATAAAGTTGTTAAGTATATTAAAAATAAAACTCCTAAAACACATAAAGAATTAGTTGATTTAATGTTCAAATGCATAGAACAATTAATTGACAAAGATGTTAAAGGTATAGGTGTTGCAAGTGCAGGACCTCTTGAAAATGGAATAATAAAGAACCCTCCAAATCTTCCTCTAAAAAATTATAATCTTAAGGCTGCTCTTGAAAAGAGGTTTAAAAGAAGAGTTGAAATATGTAATGATGCTCATGCTGTTGCATTTGCAGAATCTAAATTAGGTGTAAAGAAAAAGAATTTTATTGTATTAACAATCGGAACAGGGGTAGGGGGAGGAATAATAGTTAATGGATTTCCATATAAGGGAAGAGGATATGGAGGTGAGATGGGACACATAATTCTAGATAATGGAAAATCTTTTGAAAAATTAGTTGGGTGGAAATACACTAAAGAATTGTCTAAAAAAGCATTTGGAGAAGAATTAACAATAAGCGAATTATTTGAAAAAAACAATAATAAGTCTAAGGAAATTTTAGCTCAGATAACTAAATACCTCGGGCAAGGTATTGGAAGTTTAATAAATGTTTTTGATCCAGAAGTTATTGTTTTAGCAGGAGGAGTTAGAGAGACTGGCCCTAAATTTTTAAACATGATTAAAAAAGAAGCAAATAAATACGTTATCTTGCCAAGAAAGACCCCTATTCAATGGAGTAGACTTGACCACCCTGGAACTCTAGGTGCAAGCTTATTAATTAAATAACCTTATTAAAAAAATGAAAAAAACCGATTTAAAAATAAAAAAATTTATGGCTCCTGTGAGGATTGATTTTGGTGGCGGGACTACTGACATTTCCCCATTTAAAGATAAATATGGTGGATGTATCCTCAATGCAGCAATAAATAGATATGTTGTTGGAGAATTAAGAGTTGATAGTAAAAAAACTCATTTAGAGTATACGGGGAATATTCCAACTTCTTCTGGATTAGGGACTTCAGGTGTTATGAACTTAGTTTGGTTATCATTAATTTCTCAAGGAGGAAAAAAATTAGATGATAAATATAAAATACAATTAGCAGAAACAACTTACAAGTTAGAGCAAGCAATGGGATTGGTTGGAGGAAAACAAGATCAGTATGCAGGGGCACTTGGAGGGATTAATTTTATGGAATTTAAAAAAGATAAAGTAACAGTTCAAAGATTAAATCTTAAAAAAGATTTTATAAAAAAATTAGAAGACAAACTAGTTTTAGTATATACTGGAAAACCTCATTTTTCAGGGAATACTAATAAAGCAATGATGGATAATTTAAAAAAAGGAAAGAATAATGAGAATCTTTTAAGAATAAAAAGAATTACAATTGAAATGAAAAATGCTTTATTAAACCAAGACTTAGAAAAATTTTCTCAATTGATGAATGAAGAGACAAAAGAAAGAACAAAATTACATGAAAGCATTGTCCCTAAAAAAACTCAAGAGATAATTAAACTTGCAATGAACAACGGAGCAATTGCAGCTAAGGTTTGTGGATCAGGTGGAGGAGGAAGCATACTCTTTTTTGGAGATAAGAAAAAATTAAAACAGAAATTTAAAGATAATGTTATTGATTTTAAATTTGACTTTAAAGGATTGAGAACTATTTAAATTAAGCTAAGTCAGTAGAATTAGATTATAGGTAATTTCTTCTTTATCTCCTCAAGCATTAATCTAGAGATTAAGTATTCTATTGTAGACTCTGCACCTTGATTTAAATTTATTGAGCTTTTGGATAAACCATCATGACATCCGCCTGTCACATCATTATATATCATCTGTTTAAGATGATTTTTACCTAAAAACCAGTTGAATGCAAGTATTGCATTGTGATAATAATCTTCTTTCTTTGTTACAGCGTATGCTGTTAAGTAAGTTTGAACCATTGAAGAAGCATCTATTGGTTGTTGGTCAAAGAAGGACCTTATACCATTTCGATTATACCACCCATTTTGTCCTATTGGATAGAGTATGTCTTTTACAAAAACTAGGTTTGTTAAGAACTTTAAACTTTTTTCTGCAATTTCAAGGTACTCTGGATTTTTAGTTAGATTGTATGCTAAAAAAATTGCTTCAGGTATTTTAGAGTTTGAGTATGTTAAATATTCTTCAAACCAATTCCATTCTTCTGTTGCCTCTTCTTTGTAAGATTCTATTAGTGTGTTAACTATCTCTTTTACCTTATTTAATATTTCTTCATCTTGATATTTTTGATAATAGTGATATAAACCAATTATAGAAAATGATTTTGCTCTAGGTGAGCTGTTCTCTCTTATTAAGGGGTAAGCTTTATTAAAAATCTTTTTTGCGCTTTTAACTAATTCTTGGTCGTTGCTATTGTTTATTAAATGCCCCAATGACCAGAGTGCTCTACCAATTGCGTCTTCACTTGTCCTTATTTGATTTTTGCTTTCATATTCAATATCATTAAATTCTCCTGTGTTATCTTGTACTTTTTCTAAAAATTTTAAATAAGTTTCTGAAAGCTCTTTAGATATTTCTGAGTTGTATAGTTTGTTGTGTATTGTTGCAACAATTAGAGCCCTCGAATTGTCATCCACAGTATATCCAGAATAAGGATCAGGTATTGAGAGTTTTGAGAATTGTATGCATCCTACATTATCTGTAAGTGTTTTCAGATGGTTCAATTTTATCTTAGGGTATTTTTCAGTTGTTTCTTCTCTTAATTTTACAACTTTGTTAAAAAGGTGCAAGTAGCTTGAAGCAACATTTGACCAAATCATGGATCTTGCATAAGCGTAAGCACTTTGCTCAACACTTTTTTTTAATTCAGGATTTGAGAGTATTTTATCTACACATTCTGCATAGGATTTTGGGTCTTGTAGTTTAGCAATGAACCCTCTCCCCTCTCCTAAAACCTCTAGAGCATAAAGATTTGGTGTTGAGACAATTGCTTTTCCACAGCCCATTGCGTAGGAAAGTGTTCCTGAAACTATTTGGTTCTTTTCAAGATTTGTTACTATGTACACATCTGTTGCTAAAAGATATTCTATTATTTCTTCTAAACTGAGATATTTATTATAGAACTTTACATTATTTTGTAATTTTAGTTTTTTTACTAAATCTATCAAGTAGTTTCTATATTCTTCACCTTCCCTTTTTCTTACTACTGGGTGGGTTTCACCTATTATTACATAAAGAATATTGGGATATTTTTCTACAAGGTGAGGAAGTGATTCAATCATATATTCAATTCCTTTGCCTCTACTTAATAACCCGAAAGTTGAAAGCACTATTTTATTATCTAGTCTTAGCTTTTTTTTGTAAGGTTCAGAATCTCTTAAGGGAGTGTCTGGAATTCCGTGCCTTATTACATGAATCTTATTTTTTGGTACACCATAATATTTATTTAAAATATCTATTGCACTTTCTGCCATAACTATAGTTGCTGCACATTTATCACAGATGAATTTGACAACATTTTTTCTTAGATTGTCAGGTTGAGGAAGGACACTATGGAATGTTACAACTACTGGCTTTTCAATTGTTTCTAGGAAGGGTATAATATAACTCCCATACTCTCCTCCAAATATCCCAAATTCATGTTGGATACACACAATTTTTATTTTATCTGAACGATTTATTTTTTTTGCAATATTGATGTAATCTTCGAGATAATCTTTATTCATTTCCATAGTCACTCTACTGTCGTAGTTGTAGATGTTTGACTCTTCATTTAGGGCTATAACTCTTGACTTGACTTTTGGGTTAAACTTTTTATTCATGGATGTTACTAAATCTTGAGTAAATGTAGCAATTCCGCACTCTTTTGGAGGAAAATTGCTCAGAAAGCATATTTTTGAGTCTTTGAAAATGTGTATCTCTTTTTCATCCATATTTTTTTACCTTATTGAAGACATCCCAACTAATAATTTGAAGTTTATAAAAGCAGCGATTTTTTTAGTAAAATTTTTTGAGAGATATTTTTAATTTTTTGTAAATTTTTTTAGAATATTTATCGATGGTGTTTGGATACCTTTAATTTTTCTGATAGTTTAAGTGTTAAGAGGGCAAGAGCTATTCCTGCCATATCCACTAAAACGTCTTTTATGTCTGCAACTCTCCCTAAAACAAATAGTTGGTGTATTTCATCTGATATTGCATAGAACAGTGAGATTAAAAAAACGAAAACAATTGTCTTAATGTCTAGCTTTTTAGATTTTAATGAGAGTGTAAGAAAGAAGGATAATGCAAAGAATATTGTAAAGTGGTAAATTATTGAAAGGTTTATTCCTGGAATTTCTATTGGAGATTTTTCCATGCTTGACACTATAAAGATTATGATTGCAACTAATATTGTTAAACAAAAATAGATTGGTTTCCTCTTTTTAGTCATTTTATTTATTTTTGAGTGGCTCTGGGGAGATTCTAACTCCCGACCTCGGCCTCATGAGAGCCGCGCTCTAAACAACTGAGCTACAGAGCCTTGAATAGTTTTATATTTTTGTAGTGTGTTG
>CAYQKM010000003.1:0-22833 GCA_964418095.1 Candidatus Woesearchaeota archaeon | reverse complement strand
TTAGGTTCTAAACAACTGAGCTACAGAGCCTTGAATAGTTTTATATTTTTGTAGTGTGTTGTTTTACCTTTAGGTTCTAAACAACTGAGCTACAGAGCCTTGAATAGTTTTATATTTTTGTAGTATGCTGTTTTACCTTTAGGTCTTCCCATTTAAGTATCTCTCAAGTTATTAGAAGCATGTTGTTTAAAAGGTTAATCCTTAGAAAATAGATGTTTATTGTTACTGCATTTCAAGGAGTGCTTTTTCTTCTTGTTTTTTCATCCTAGAAATAAGTCCAGCTATCTTGTTTCTTAACCTTTTACTTGGCATTTCTTGCCCTAAGATTTTCTTGTTTTTTTCAAAGTCTTTACTAAATTCTAAATCTTCTTTTACAAGATTATTTGCTGCTTTCCTTATTAATTTAGATTTTGTCTTTCCCATTCTTAATCGATATAGAATTTTGTTTTTAAAGGTTTTGATTGAGAATTGTTTATCTTTTTTTGAGTAGCTTATTCTATTTTCTCAATCTTGTCTAAGTTTTGGGAGGCTTCAATGAGATTTGAGAGTTTTTTTAGAGGTTCTCCCATGCTAAGTATTACATATTTTAACCCTAACTGTGATGCCTTTTTATTAGCATTGATTATGTCTGTATCTATTATTCTTTTTTTATTGTATGCTACAAGTAGTTTTTCTGAGTTCTCTGATTTTACTCTTAAATGTATTTCATTTTTATTGAAACTCTCTATACTTAGTATTTCGACTTCTTCTTTTGAAAGGAACTCTTTTATTAGGTCGAAGAATTTTTCATCTTGTTTTTGAGATGCCTTTTTCTTTTGCAATTTCACTGATTGAGGTTTTGATTTTTGCTTTGGCTTTTCTACTTTCTCCTTTAGAGATTTCTTTTTTTCATTTATTTCTTCCTTTTTCTTCTCTTCTTTTTTTTCCTTTATTTTTTCGTCTTCTTCTGGTTCTTGTTCTTCAATTTCCTCTTTAACTTTCTCTTCAACTTCAGAATAGTCTGCCCTAGAATGTGCCTCTTCTTTATCTTTCCTTATTTCTTCTATATCCTCTATATTTATATCTTTGATTATTTTTTCTCCTATTTCCCTTTCTCTTTTATCAAATGGTTTTGGCTTTGGCTCAATGTATTGGTGTTCTTCTATTGATTTAATGTCGTATTTGAATTCAGACTCTTTAGAAGTTAAATACCTCCAGAAAGTTTCATTTCCTTTTCTAAAGGGTATTGCAAAATCTTTTATTTCTCTAAGTGCAACTCTTATTGCAGGAGACTGTTCTGAGTCTTTGAGGAATTTTTTTTCTTTTATTAAAAGAAAAGCTTCTTTTTCTTTACTTTTTAAATACCCTGAAAATTTTTCAAGCTGTGCTTCTTGTCCAGATAAATAATAAATTGGGGAATTTCCAACTCTCATATTGCTTATTTTAATCAGTCTATCTGAAAGAAGTTCTGCTAAAAATGCAGATGCAAAAAGCATACTTATTCCTGTCTCTTGAGAAACATAGACTGGCAAAGTTGGACCTTTTGCTCTTAATATTGAGAGTATCTTTTCCCTTATTTTTGAAGTGTCTTGATTTGCCATTTACTTAAAAGTTTATCTCCTATTATAAAGATTTTGTGTCTTTATTTAATATTTTTTTCTTTATCTTGGTTATTTAAGTTTTAATCCAAGATATCTCATAATAAGAAACATCAGATTCTTCATCTATAATAGCAATCAACAGATTTTTCTTTGTTGAGTGAGCAACTCTATTTTTAGCTGAAAATTCGTGCCAAGAAAATTTTTTGGATTCATGTTCACAAAATACAATCCATTTTGCATGTTCCTCATTAGGAGTCTTCCCTTTTTCATACACTCTAAAATCAGAGCCAAATTTAAGTGCAGTTTTTACAACATATCCTTTATCTCGTAAATCTTTAAATACAGGGTATTTTATCTGAATTTTACTGTCTATTTTCTTGAACTTTTTTAATATTTCTTCAAAGTTTAAAACCTTGTTATTTTTCTTTATTTCTATTTTATTCTTTTCAACTAAATATAGTGCTTCTGGGAGAGAATATTGTATTTTTTGTCCTGTTGGCTGTCCAAAGTTTGATTTTTTATATAATGTAAATGCTTCTGATTCGTTTGTTGAAACAATTTCTCCAATAAGATAAGAATTTATTTTCTTCATATTTTTTTTATGCCATGAGAATATTTAAAAGTTCCTAAATAATAGTAAAATTATGCAAGATATTAATAAGATTGATTTTAAGAAAATTGAAGATAAATGGAAATTAAATTGGGAGAAGGGAAAAGTGTTTTCTACAGATGAAAAATCCAAGAAGCCAAAATACTATATTTTAGAAATGTTCCCATATCCTTCTGCTTCAGGATTACATTTAGGACACGCGCTTAATTTTACAATAGGTGACATTTATTCAAGATTTAAGAGAATGAATGGATTTAATATATTGTATCCTACAGGATATGATGCTCTTGGGCTTCCAGCTGAAAATGCAGCAATAAAGGAAAAAATTCACCCCGAAGAGTACACAAAAAACTCAATTGCTAATTTTATGAATCAACAGAAAATTTTAGGGCTTAGTTATGATTGGAATCGGATTGTTAATACTTCTGATCCAGATTTTTATAAATGGGATCAATGGATTTTTATTAAGATGTTTGAAAAAGGGGTTGCATATAGAAAAAAATCTCCTGTAAATTGGTGTCCTGATTGTAGGACAGTTTTAGCAAATGAGCAAGTACACGATGGAAAATGTTGGAGGCATGAAGAAACAGAAGTAGAGATTAAGCATTTAGAACAGTGGTTTTTTAAAATAACAGATTATGCAGACGAGTTATTTGAAAGTATTGAAAAATTAAATTGGCCAGTAAAAATAAAATCAATGCAAAAAAATTGGATTGGGAAATCTCGGGGTGTTGAAATTGATTTTGAAATTCAGGGTAAAAAATGGCCAATATTTACAACTCGCCCAGACACTTTATTTGGAGTTACATTTATGGTTGTAAGTGCTAATCATCAAAAACTTTTTGATTTAGTTTCTGAAACTCAAAAAAAAGAAGTTGAGAAATTCCTTAAAAAAATTAAATCCGTAAGTGAAAAAGAGCTTGAGAGTGCAGAGAAAGAAGGTGTGTTTAGCGGAAATTATGCTATAAACCCAATTACAAAAGAAAAGATTCCAGTTTATGTTGGAAATTTTGTTGTAGCAGATTATGGTTCTGGAATGGTTATGGCTGTTCCTGCACACGATCAGAGAGATTTTGAATTTGCAAAAAAATATAATATTCCAATAAAGAAAGTTATAGTTCCATTTGATAATCATTCTGAAAAATTTGAGAAAATAATTAAAGCATATACAGATAGAGGTGTTTTAGTGAATTCAGGAGAATTTAGTGGATTAAATAATGAAGAGGCAAAAAAGAAAATTGTAGAACATCTTAAAAAGAAAAAAATTGGAAGAGAGTGTATTAATTTTAAATTGAGAGATTGGCTTGTATCTAGACAGAGATACTGGGGAACTCCAATACCAATTGTGTACTGTGAAAAATGTGGGATTGTTCCGGTTCCAGAAAAAGACTTGCCTATTAAACTTCCTAAAAATGTTGAGTTCGGAGAGGGAAATCCACTTTTAACAAATGAGAAATGGATTAACATTAAATGCCCTAAGTGTGGAAGTAAAGCAAAAAGAGAAACAGATACAATGGATACATTTGTTAATTCTTCTTGGTATTTTTTAAGGTATTGCGATAATAAAAATAATAAAAAAATATTCGATGGGAGAAAATTAAAGTACTGGATGCCTATTGACATGTATGTTGGAGGGGCAGAACACGCGTGCATGCACCTTATTTATTGTAGG
This sequence comes from Candidatus Woesearchaeota archaeon, assembly GCA_964418095.1. Classification (GTDB taxonomy): domain Archaea; phylum Nanobdellota; class Nanobdellia; order Pacearchaeales; family GW2011-AR1; genus MWBV01. Next base: position 18,971 of record CAYQKM010000003.1, on the reverse strand, counting down.
TTTTACACTAAGTTTCTTAGAGACTTAGGTTTGCTTAATTTTAATGAACCCATTATTAGATTGTTTAATCAAGGGATGCTTCATGGCGCTGATGGTAATAAAATGTCTAAAAGTTTAGGGAATGTAATTGACCCTCTTGAAATAATAAAGAATTACTCTTCTGATTCTTTAAGATTAGCTTTAATGAGCTTTGCTTCTCCAGATTCAGATACTCGCTGGGATGAAAAAGTTGTAGTTGGAAGCTACAGATTCATTAAAAAAGCCTATGAATATTTTAATGAGGTAAAGATAACCAACAAGCCTGATTTAAAAATAGAAAGTAAGTTAAATAAAATAATAAAAGAGAGTACAAATCAAATTGAAAATTTTAAGTATAATCTTGCAATAATTAAAATAAGGGAATTGTTTGAAGCATTACCTATAGAGTGTCCAAAATCTGTCTTAGAAAAATCTCTTAAATTACTACACCCTTTTTGTCCATTTGTTACAGAAGAGCTTTGGAATAAAATTGGAAATAAATCTTTTATAAGCCTTGAGAGGTGGCCAGAATGTGATGAAAAAAAGATAAATCTAAACTTTGAAAAACAAGAGGAGGCATTAGACAATATTGTGAAGGATATTTTGAATATTCAAAAAATTGTTGAATCTAAGGGTGAGGAGAAAAATAGTGTTTATGTTTATGTTTTACCAAACGAAAAGGAGTTTTATGATTCTGGGGAAATAAGTTTAAGAGTTGGGAAAAAGGTTTATGTTTTTGCTGTAAATGACATAAAAAAACACGACCCAAAAGGTATTTCAAAAAAATCTAAGCCTTTTAAACCAGGAATTTATTTTGAATAAACTTCTTTTCAAAATAATTATGTTTTTATATATTGGATTTATAATTATCTAATGAAAAGGGGTAAAAAAAGTCTTAGAAGAAAGGAAACTAATCTAAAATCTTCTCCCCAAAAAAGAGATTGGTTTCTAATCTTTCTTTTTATTTTTATAGCTTTTTCTTTTTTTGTTGGGATTAAAATAGCCTATGCAATTTACAGTCAATGGCCTGGAAAAATTATTGAAAAAGAGATTTGTGGTGATGGAACTGCTTATGGTATTTGCTCTAAAGTAAAACCTTATTTTTGTTTAAGCGGCAATCTTATTGAGTATTCTCCCTTGTGCGGGTGTCCGCAGGGATTTGATTTAGAGAAGACTACATGTAAATCACAATACCAAAAAAATTCTAAAAAAGTAAGATTGAAATATGTTTTAAATGGAAAATTAGATTTTATTGACTTTGAAGTTTATGAGGATTTTTATGATTTTGTTTTTAGATTACCTAGAGCTATAATTTATTCAGATGGAGATAGTGTATCAAGAGTAGATTTTAAATTGAATGCAATAAGCAATGAGGAACAGAGAGAGTTCCTCATGCCCCTTGTAATTAAAATACAAAACATTACAAATAATAAAGAGGACCAATTGAGAATCGCTATAAGTTTAGTTCAAAATATTCCTTTTGGAGCTTCAGATAAATTAGACTCTTTTTTAGGGGAAGGGATGGTACACACACGTTTTCCTTATGAAGTAATTTATGATTTTGAGGGAGTTTGCGGAGAGAAAACAGATTTGCTTGTGTTTTTACTTAAAGAACTAGGCTATGGGGTGTCCTTTTTTTATTATCTCCCTGAAAACCATGAGGCTGTTGGTGTAAAATGCCCTGTTAAAAAAAGCTTTATGAATACTGGTTATTGTTTTGTTGAAACTACTTATCCTTCAATAATAGGAGATAATCAAGTAAAATACCTTGAAGTTGGAAAATTATATTCTACTCCTGAGATTTATCTTTTAAGTGAAGGAAAATCTTTAAGTGAAAATATGTACGAGTATAGAGATGCTAAAAAACTTATTAAGATAAGAGAATCTATTGATAAGAGAGGTAAAATTGGTCCATTTTATGAGAAAACAATTGATGATTTAATTTATAAATATGGTTTAAAAGGGCAGTACTATAAATAAAATTAATTTATTCTAAAATTGCTTTTATTCTTCTTACACCGGAACTACTTGATTCTTCTTTTATTATTTTGAATTTTCCTAACTCGCCTGTGTTTTTTACATGAGGTCCAGTACATATTTCTTTTGAGCAATCTCCTATTGTGTATATTGAAACAACTTCACCATATTTGTGCTCAAATACTCCAATTATCCCCTTTTCTTTAGCTTCTTTTAAACTCATTTTTTCCATTACTACTTTATAATCTTTCTTAATATTTTTATTTACTTCTCCTTCAATTAGTTTTATCTCTTCCTCTGTTAATTTTCTTGGGAAATTAAAATCAAATCTTAATCTTTCAGGAGTTATGTTTGAGCCTTTTTGATGGATTGAGTTGTCATTGAATATTTTTCTTATTGCCCCGAGTAATAGGTGAGAGGCTGTATGTAATTTAGTTGTCTCTTCAGAATTGTCTGCGAGTCCTGATTTAAATCTTCCTTCTGCAGCTGTCCTTGAAAGCTTTTGATGTAGTTTACACTCGTTTTCAAATTCTTCTCTTGAGAATTTTATCTTCCTAGATTTACACTCCTCTTCAATCATTTCTACGGGAAATCCGTATGATTGATATAATAAAAAAGACTCTTTACAGGAAATTTCTTTTTTATCTTTTGTTATTTTTTCAAAAATATTTATTGCTCTTTCTAAAGTTTGTCTAAATTTATTCTCTTCTCTGTTTAATTCAGTGATTATATTATTTTTATTAGATTTAATATCTGGATAGTCTGGATAAATTTCTATTACTGGTTTTACTAGTTTGTGCGTGAAATTCTCTTTTATCCCGATTAATTGAGCATATCTTATAGCTCTTCTTATTAGTCTTCTTAAGATGTAACCTTGTTCTGAATTGCTTGGAGTTATTTTGTCTGAAAGAATAAATACTGCTGCTTTAATGTGGTCTGCAATTATTCTCATTTCTTTTTTGTGGGCGTTATACTCTCTTTTTGAAATTTTTTCTATTTCTTTTATTATGGGCAGAAAAGAATCTGTTAGATAATTATCTTTTAAATTATTTAGAATGGCAGTTGTCCTCTCAACACCCATCCCAGTGTCCACATTTTTCTGTTTTGCTGGTAAGTATTTTCCATTTTCATTTTTAATATATTCCATAAAGACATTGTTCCATATCTCCACTCCATTTATAAAAATCTCTGTGTCTGGTCCGCACGGGCCTGTTTTCCCTGCTGGTCCCCACCAATTATCTTCTTTAGGTAAAAATCTTATTTTTTTTATTCCGAGAGATTTCCAAATTTTTTCAGACTCTGTATCTTTAGGAGATTCTTTATCTCCTTTAAAACATGTTGCAGATATTTTTTCTTTAGGTATCTTTAACTCTTTTGTTAAAAATTCAAAGCTGTATTTTATTGATTTCTCTTTCCAATAATCTCCTAGACTCCAATTTCCAAGCATTTCAAAAAAAGTATGATGGGTTTCATCTCCTACATCTTCTATGTCTGTTGTTCTAATGCATTTCTGTAATCCAACGAGGTTTTTTCCTAAAGGGTGCCTTTCTCCTAATAGGAATGGAACTAGTGGATGCATACCTGCAGATATGAATAGTGCTGTTGGGTCATTTTCTGGTATGAGTGATGAGTTTGGAAGTTTTTTATGTTCTTTCAATAAAAAAAATTCAATATATTTTTTTATAATTTGTTCACGAGTTATCATTATATTCAAAGAAAGAGTTTATTTTTAAAAATATTGTTTATCCAAGTCTCATTAGTTTTTCCTGAATTTCTCTTAATTGTGTTTCAATACTGTCTTCTTCATGCTTTTCTTTTTTATCCTTTACTTTTTCTACAACTTTCTCTTCTTTTTTTAGTATTTTTTGATTTTCTTCTTCCTCTTTTTTCTTTAATATCTCTGGAAGTTTTACTTTCGGGAATAGATTATTCATTTTATTTATATCCAATTTAAGATCTCTCATCTTATTTTGAATCCTTATTCTATTATTGAGTTCCTCACCTCTTAAGAGTTTGTACCTTTTTATTCTTTGTATAATTCTTAAAAAATTAACTTCTGAAGAAAGAAGATTTCGTTTAGTGGATATTGCATCTTCATAATCCACCATTATGTGAACAACACTTTGTTCTTTCATCCTACTTTTGAGAAGATATCTTGGTTGATTTTTTCTACTTGATTCTTTATTGCTTGTATTTCTTTTTCCCAAGATAAGAGCTCCTCTTCCTCTTTAGATTTTATTTCCTTTGTATTTTTGATAAGTTTTTCTATTTCAGAAATCTGAGATTTTATATCTTGGAATACTTTTATGCTTTCTTCAAACTTATCTATTCTTATAAATACTGGCTCAGCCTTTTTAATTGGACTTGTTTTTGTAGAATGTTTTTCAGAACTAATTATACTTTTAGTGCTTGGAGTAGAAGATACTGGTTTTCTTGGAGGTTCAATTGCTTTTGGAGAAGCCATAGGAGGAATTGTAGGTATTGCCGAAATCATCCTTTCATACACTTCTTCTGTGTCCGGCATATCTTCATCATACTCCCTGCTGAATTTCTTTTCTGGATTTGAACCACTTATGCTTTGTTCATACTCTTCATATTCTTTTCTGAAAGATTTTCTAGTTAGAGGTTTTTGCATCATTTCCATATGTTCATCTGGTAAATCCTCTGCATCGAAAACCCCCATTTCCTCTTTTTCCCCAGCCACAGCTTTCTTTATAGTATTTTGAGTAAACTTGTCTCCTATTGGATTATTTGGGAACTTTGGTAATTGGGGCAATTCATTTTCATCAATTTCTGCTGTAACTGGAGCAGATATACCTGTAGAAGGAGGAAACTCAGGTAATTTTGGGAGTTCTGGAAGTTCAGGAGGATTGTCAGAAAGAATTCTCATATCCTCTTTTTTCTCTTTTTTTCCGAATAAGCCCATTTTCTTTTTTTTAGTATTATCTCTTTTTAATATATATATGTACTAATACAGGTTTAAAAATCTTTATATTTTTAACTAAAACAAATTTTATCCGTCAAAACGAAAAATATATAATAAGATTATTTTTGTTATTGAGATGCTAAAGAACTTTTTAAATGAGGTAATTTCAATTGTTATTGGAAGACCTGGAGAACCTATTGTTAGTTTATTGGAAAATGAAAAATACATTAATGAATTTATCATCGCTAAAAAACTTGATTTAACAATAAACCAAACAAGAAATATCTTATATAAAATATCTGATCAAGGATTAGTTTCATCAATCAGAAAAAAAGATAAGAAGAAAGGGTGGTATACTTATTTTTGGAAAATTGAAATATTGAAATCTCTTGAATTTTTGAGAGACTTAGTTACTAAGAATTTAACCCAACTGAAAAATCAAATAAAGAGCAGAGAAACAAAAAGGTTTTATGTGTGTGAGAGATGTAATATAGAATTTACCGAGGAGAATGCAATGCTTCATGACTTTACATGTAATGAATGCGGGGAGATCTTTACAGTTAAAGATAATGAAAAAGTTCTTAGAGATTTTAAAAAGAGTGAGGAGAAATTGGAAAACAAACTTAAACTAATCAATAATGAGATTGAAATTGAAAAATCTAAATTAGACAAGATTAGAATGAAAGAAATCAAGAAAATAGAATCTGAAAAAATTAAAAAGAGAAAAGAGAAATTACAACTTGCTAAAGAAGCTAGAGAAAAAAAGAAAAGAGAAGCATTGAAGAAAGAATCCTCTCCTAAACTTAAGACTAAATTACAACTTAAAAAAACGACCAAAAAAACAACTAAGAACTCACCTAAAAAAATAGTCAAAAAATTAACTAAAATCTCGTCTAAGAAAAAATCAAATAAAAAATAAATTTCTTATTTTAAGATGACATATGTTTACAAGGTTTACCCTAAAAAGAAAAAAAGTATTTTGAATGACCTTAGTTTGAACACACTTTTTATTGTCTTAAATGTTATTCTTTTTATTGTGTTTAGTCTTTTGATAAAATTTAATGTTTTTTCATGGGACATTATTGCAATAAAGCCCTCTAATATTTTAGCTGGGAAGTATATTTGGACATTTTTAACAAGCATGTTTATGCACGCGGGATTCTTTCATTTGTTTGTAAATATGCTTTCTTTGTTTTTTGTAGGTTCACTTATAGAGAAGATAATTGGTAAAAAAAGATACTTTTGGTTTTATATTTTTTCAGGAATCTTTGCTGGAATGTTTTTTGTTCTTTTAAGTTTAATCTTTAATTCAGATTTTGGAACATATGCTGTAGGAGCATCAGGAGCATTATTTGGATTAATTGGACTGCTAATGCTGCTTACCCCAGATTTGCCGGTATATGTGATGTTTATCCCAATACCCATAAAAATGAAATACGCTGCACCAGGAATGTTAATTTTACTCTGGGTCATTTCTTTAGCAGGAAATATTTCTATTGGAAATACTGCTCACCTAGGGGGATTAATTGCAGGTTTAATTTATGGGATATCTCTAAGAAGCAAATATAAAAATAAAACAAAATATATTAGGAAAAGATTTAGTTAGTTTTATATAGAATTAAAGCATTTTTTTTAAAGATGGTTAAAAATAAAGAGGGAGCGATTAGGAAGAATAAAAAGAAAGAAAATTTTTTGTTGGATAATTATAAGAAGAGCTGGAATTATATTAAAGAGTTAAAGATATTTATTTTTGTAATTATCTTAATTTTCTTAGCTTCTTTGGTATTGGGGTATTTTTATCATTCAGAGGAGATATCTTTAATTATTTTAAAATATCTTGAAGAAGTGTTAAATGTTAGTCAAGGTTTTAATTTTCTTCAAATGACATCTTTTATTTTTTGGAATAATCTTCAGGTAGGTTTTATGGGAATTTTGTTTGGAGTTTTTTTGGGAATACCTTCTGCCCTTTTTACACTTTTTAATGGATATGTTGTAGGATTTGTGTCTTCTTTAGCAGTTTCTTCTTCTGGAGCAAGTTCTTTAATGGGGCTTTTACCTCATGGGATTTTTGAGTTGCCTGCAATATTTTTTTCATTTGCTATGGGAGTTAAATTAGGAAGTTTTGTTTTCTATAGGGATAAGATGAATAAGTTTGTTTATTTTTTTAAAGAATCTTTAAGAGTCTTTTTATTTGTTGTTTTGCCACTTTTAATAGTTGCAGCAATAGTTGAAAGCTTTCTTATTTTTAATTTAAAATAAGTTTAACCTTTTATTTCACTTATTCCTAGAATTATTAGTATTAAGCCGATTATTCCTACAATCCAAGTTAGAGTTCCCTTGAATACATTCCATGCTGCTACTCCCCAAGAGCTTAAAGGCATTCCTGGAAGAACAAGAGCAACAACTCCTACAAGAAGAATAACTCCTAATACTAGTTCTAACCATTTATTCATTGTACAATTACAATACTATTTTTATTTAAAAAGATTTTGATGATTAAAGATAGATTTTTAAGTTTACTTAATTCTTTTATTTAATGGATAAAAACAATCGAAACAAGGAAAAGGAAGCAATTAAAAATATTTTAAAAAAATCTGGAAAAATAAAAGGTAGATTAATAGAAGGGTATGATTTTAATAAAGGAATAGATTATGAGAAGATTATAGATTCTTTTGCAAACACAGGATTTCAAGCTTCGCATTTTAGTGAAGCAATTGATATTGTGAATGAAATGATTCAGGTTAAATCTAAGATTTATTTGGGATATACTTCAAATATTATTAGCTCTGGATTGAGAGAAATAATAAGGTATTTGGTTGAGCATAAAAAAGTAGATGTTTGTGTTACTAGTGGAGGGGGTTTTGAAGAAGATATTATAAAATGTTTTGGAGAGACTGTTTTAGGTGATTTTAGACTTCCAGGCAAAGAGCTTAGAGATAAAGCAATAAACAGGATTGGTAATTTACTTGCACCTAATAATAATTATATTAAATTTGAGGAGTTTTCAATGCCTATTTTAGAGGAGATGTATTTTGAGCAAAAAGAAATAGGCAAGGTTTATACTCCATATGAAATAATTTGGAAATTTGGAGAAAAGATTAACAATGAGAAAAGTGTGTGTTATTGGGCATGGAAAAATAAAATACCTATCTACTGCCCAGCAATATTAGATGGAAGCTTTGGGGATATGGTTTATTTTTTTAAATACAAACATCAAGATTTTAAAATAGATATTGCAGAAGAAACAAGACAATTAAATGAGTCTACTACAGGCATTGAAAAATCAGGAGCTTTAATAATTGGTGCAGGAACTATTAAACATGCTATCTTAAATGCACATCTTTACAGGAATGGTGCTGATTATGCTGTGTATATAAATAATGCTCAGGAATTTGATGGAAGTGATGCAGGAGCTCTTCCAGAAGAAGCTGTTTCATGGGGAAAATTAACTCCTGGATGTAAGAGAGTTAAAGTTTATGGTGATGCTACACTTTTGCTGCCTTTACTCGTAGCTAAGACCTTTGCTAAATCTAATTGAAATTTTAGAACTATTATGATTTTAGTATTTTTGTAAACTATAAATTGTACAATTAATAGTCATTTACTTAATTTTATATAAAAGCTTATATAGATATTTTTATACATTTTTTTATGGAAGAAAATAAAGAGATTGATGACTTGTTTATCCCCCAAAATGAGCAAGAAATGATGGTTGTTGAAAAAGATTTTATGGATGTCCTTAAAATGGTTGCTCCTGGAACTTCTATAAGAGTTGCTATGGACGATTTGCTTAATGCAGAGATGGGAGCATTAATTGTTATTGATAATGGAAATCTTTCTTCTTCTTATCAAAGAGGATTTGTAATTAACTCTAAGTTTACCCCTCAAAAATTAGTTGAACTTGCTAAGATGGATGGAGCAATTATTCTTTCAAAAGATGTTAAAAAAATACTTTATGCAAACTCATTTCTCTCTCCAAATCCTGAAATAACAACAAGGGAAACAGGAACAAGGCATAAATCAGCAGAAAGAACAGCCAAACAAACAGGAGCAATAGTTATAGCTATCTCTGAAAGGAAAAGAAAGATTACTGTTTATCAGGGAAGTAAAAGACACGAACTTAAAGATAGCTCAGAGATATTGAGGAGAGCTGCTGAAACACTTCAAATTCTTGAAAAACAAAGAGAAAGTTTTAATGAGGCAATAACTAATTTGAATTTAATGGAACTTCAAAGGGTTGTTACTGTTAAAGATGTTTGCAATGTTATTCAGAGATTTGAAATAATAAAAAGAATCTCTAGTATTGTAAAAAAATATTTAATTGAGTTGGGAAGAGAGGGTGCTATTGTAAGCATGAGTTTAAAGGATTTGGTTAAAGGGTTAGACAAAGAAGAAGAACTTTTACTTAAAGATTATTTTGGAGCTAATCACTCCTATGCTGAGAAAGTTTTAGAAAAAATGGATTTTGATTTTTTATTAGAACCGTTTAATATCTCTAGGATGCTTTTTGAAGAATTACATGATAAACAAATTTCTCCAAAAGGATTGAGGATACTAACCAAAACAAATATTTTGGAAAGATATGTGCACTCTTTAATAGCACACTTTCAGTTTTTAGACAAAATCCTTTTAGCAAGCGATGAAGAGCTTCTTAGAATTTTTCAAAATGAAGGGATGCTAGCATTTTTTAAGGAAGAAGTATATAGTTTAAGGGAGAAACTAGTTATAGGAAAACCTATATAAGATGCTAACAAAAAAACAATTACAAGAAATTAGAGAACACTTAAACAAAGCACAAAATCCAGCTTTCTTTTTTGACAATGACCAAGATGGATTGTGTAGTTTTTTACTTTTACAGAAATACATTGGCAGGGGTAAAGGATTTCCAATAAAGACTTCTCCTGCTTTAACTAAGGATTATTTAAGAAAGATTGATGAATTTAACTCTGATTATGTGTTTGTATTAGATAAACCGGAAATTTCAAAGGAATTTGTAGAAGAGATAGAAAAGAGAAACATTCCTCTTGTTTGGATAGATCACCATGAAATCCATTTAGATAAGATTCATGCTTATGCAAATTATTATAACCCCTTATTTCAAAAAGACAAAAAAAGTGAACCTGTGACTTTTATTTGCTATAATGTTTCTCAGAGAAAAGAAGATATGTGGTTAGCAATTGCAGGCTGTATTTCTGATAATTTTGTTCCAGATATTTATAATGAATTTATGAAAGATTTTCCAGAGTTGTGCAAAGAAGATGATAGTGCATTTAATATTTTTTATGGATCAGGCATAGGTAAAATAGCAAGAATTATGGGATTTGGGTTAAAGGACACTATAACTAATGTTTTGTCGATGGTGAGATTCCTTATATCTTGTAAGGGACCTTATGACTTTTTAGAAGAAGGAAATAAAAATAGATTAATTCATAAAAGATTCAATGAGGTAGATAAAAAATACAATAAAATACTTGACAGGGCAAAGAAATCAATTGATTCTAGTAATCTTTTATTTTTTACATACTCTGGGGAAATAAGTATGAGTTCAGATGTTGCTAATTCCTTGCAATATCTTTATTCAGATAAATTTATTGTTGTATTGTATATTAAAGAATCTAGAGCAAATGCATCTGCAAGAGGTAAAAATGTTAGAGATATCATCTTGAAAGCAATTGAAGGATTAGAAGGAGCAACAGGAGGGGGACATGAAAATGCTGTTGGAGCTCAGATTAGAAAAGAGGATATTCCTGAGTTTGAAAAAAGAATTAGAGAATTAATTAAGACATACTAATTATATCAGGTTTTTTAAAAAAATACTAAAAATTCATTTGGCACAAATATATTTATAAAGTATTTATCATTAAATTTTATATGAAAGATAGCCTAAGAAGGATTAGTATTTCAATATGTTGGAAGTGTCCTTGCTTAGTTTATACTTTCAATATTAAACCAAGCTCAATTTAATTCAGTTTTTAAATCTGGATTGAGTTGAGAAGTTTTCTTTCTAGATTTGAAAAACACTGAATTTTTGGGATGTTGACTTAAACAACATGAAACGTAAAAATGAAAACATGGAAAAAAAAGAAGTTGAGCAAGAGCTGGGTAAATTAATAGCTTTTACAATACAGCTTGAAGATGAACTCAACAATTGCATAAAATTAGAGAAATAGAAAATATTTTGTAAGTGTCATTTTGTCTGTTAGAAATGTCTTAATAGCTTTTTCCAATATACACTATTTTTGTTGCTGGCTTTCCACATATTATACAATCGCCAGAAGGTTTTTCGTTTTTGTTTGCAAGTGTTCCTCTGACATCTCCTGAAAATTCTTTTTCAATTATTTCAGCGCATTTTATTCCTTCTTTTTCTGTAGAGCAAAAATTTACTTTTACTATATTTCCTAGTGAAAGTTTTTCTTTTATCTCTTTTTTATTAGAGCATGATACTACTCTATTTTCCATAAATTTGTCTGCTTTTTTTCTTATTCTATTGTCTAATTCAACTCCCCATTTATTGAGATTTTTTAATTCTGTTAGTTTTATTTTTTCTTTTTTTCTTGTGTCTCTCGTGAAAAGAATTACTTCATTATTTTTTAATTCTTTTTCTCCTATTTCTATTCTAAATGGAACTCCTTTTAATTCCCAGATATGGTATTTTTCTCCTGGTCTTTTATATTCTCTTTCATCTACTTCTGTTTTGATGTTTTGATTTTTTAATTTTTCAAGTATTTCATTTGATTTTTTGAGTATTTTTTCTTTATTTTGGTTGTTGAATATTGGAATTATTATTGCTTGTATTGGGGAAATAGAATATGGAAGGATCATTCCTGAATCATCTCCGTGTGTAGCTATAACTGAAGCTAGTATTCTTGATACTGCTGGTCCATAAGCGGTTGTCCAGAGATATTCTTCTTTTTCATCTTTATTCTTAAATGTTGCATCAAATGCTTTTGAAAATTTTTGTCCCATTAAGTGAGTTGAGGGCTGTTGTATTAATTTTCCATCTGGCATAAAACAATCTGAGCCTATTGTGTATTCTGCTCCTGCAAATTTATCCCAGGATGGTCTTTTCATAGGTAAAAAAGGAATCCCGTATATTTGATGCATTACTTTTTCTGTTGTATCTATATCTTCTTGTACTTGCGCTTCTGCTTCCTCTCTTGTTGCAAAAGCATCATGGCATTCAATCCAAATAAATTCTCTTCCCCTTATTAGTGGGCGAGTGGCTTTTGTATCCATCCTAAATACTGAGCCTCTTTGATATAGTTTTAGAGGTAAGTCTCTATGACTTCTAACCCAAAATTTAAACATTGGAGTGTAGAGTGTTTCAGAAGTAGGTCTTAATGCAAGTTCTTTATTATCACTTATTTCTTTTAACCAAAACACTTCTGGAGTAAATCCTTGAACATGTTCTGATTCTTTCATTAGATTTTCTTTAGGTATTACAGATGGCATAAATGTTGGTTTATGTCCTTTTTTTTGCAGTTCTTTTTCTAGATATTCAAACATATTTTCCATTGTTAGTGCTGCCCAGGGTCTAATTATTGTGAATCCTTTAACATCTAGTCTTAAATCAATTAATTCTGCTTTTTCTATTACTTGAGTAAACCACTCAGAAAAATTTTCCTCTTTTTTTACACTTATTCCTTCTTGAGATTTTTTTTCTTTTTTATTTTTAAGATTTTTTTCTTTCATATGTTTATATGTTTAAGAGTGTATTTAAAATTATTTAATTGCATTTAATAATCTATTAATCTGCAAAATAGTGGTAATCTTAAAGTATAAAAAGGTTTTTAGTTATTATCTAGTATTTGTTGGGCCCATAGTTCAATGGATAGAATATCCGGTTTCGGCCCGGTTGATGGAGGTTCGATTCCTCCTGGGCTCATATTATATGAATTAGCAAAATTAATTAAGAACATTAAGTTTTTAATTGCCAATTTATTTTAATGGATATGGTAAAAAAATCTAATTTAAAAATTAAAAAAAAGATTAATTCTTCAGCTAACTTAAAGAATTTACCTAAGGTAGAGTCGGCTCAACCAGGAGATTTAATTGAAGTCCATTTTGGGAAAGTGATTTATGAAGGGATTTTTTTGAAAAGTCCTGAATCTGAAAAAAATATAATTTTATTAAAATTAAGTAATGGGTATAATATTGGTTTAAATAAAAAAGAGATTATTGGTTTAAAAATACTAGATAAATTTAAAGAAAAAAAAGAGGGGTTTGAAATAAAGCACTCTCCTTCTAAGCCAAATATTGCACTTGTTATAACTGGAGGAACAATTTCTTCTAGATATGACTCTAAAACAGGAGGGGTTTATCCTTTAGATAGTCCAGAGAGTTTGTTTAAATTTTATCCTGAAATTTTTGAAAAAGTTAATGTTCTGAAAGTTGAAGTTCCTTTTATGAAATTTTCAGAAGAGATGAATTTTAAAGACTGGCAAAAATTAGCTAAAGTGTGTGAGAATCTTTTAAATGATAGTAATATCCAAGGAGTTGTAATAACTCATGGAACAGATTTTTTACACTATACTTCTTCTGCTCTTAGATTCATGCTTGGAAAACTAAACAAGCCAGTTGTTTTAACTTATTCTCAGAGGAGCATAGATAGAGCAAGTTCTGATGCAAATCTAAATTTGGTTTGCTCAGCAATAATTGCAGGAATAAGTGATATTGCAGAAGTTGTTTTAGTTGGACATGCCAATTCAGAAGATAATTTTTGTAATGTTATGCCTGGAGCAAAAGTTAGGAAAACGCATACCTCAAGAAGAGATGCATTTAAAGTTATTAATGGGAAGAGTATTGCGAGAGTTTATCCTAATGGAGAGGTTGAGATTTTAGATTCATTTAATAAAAGAGGGAACACAAAAAAGGTTAAATGTTCTAAGGGGTTTGAAGAAAGAGTTGCTCTTATTAAATTTTATCCTGGACACTCTCCAGATATTTTAGATTATTATAAGAAAAAATGTAAAGGGATAATTATTGAGCTAAGTGGGATTGGAAATATTTCTGAGAAATGGATTAAAAAAATTAAAGAGCTTTCTCAAAAAGGTATTATTTTTTGTGGAGCATCTCAGTGCATTAATGGTAAAGTAGATGAATGGGTTTATTCTAGTGGAAGAAAGCTTATTGATGCTGGACTAATTTATTTGAAGGATATGACTTCTGAAACTGCTTTAATAAAACTTGGATGGATTTTAGGGAATAAGGATTTTTCAAAATCTAGAGAGGCAATAAAAGAAAAAATGCTCCAAAATATTGCAGGAGAATTTAGTAGTAGACTAGAATATTAAATTAACTTTTAATAAATAAGGAATTAAAATTTCCTATGATTTAACTTATCTTCTATTCTATCAAGTTGTATTTTTATTTTTTCAATTTCTTTTTCAGTCCTTTTGTCTACAATATAATCATATTCCATTCTTTTTCTGTCTTTTTGACTTGATCTATTTTGAGACATTAAGATTATAGGTGCTTGTATAGCCGCTATACAAGATAAAAACAAATTTAATATTAAAAAATGGTCTATTTCTAGAGTGTCTTTGGATAATGAAATAATGGAAATTACCCAGATTGCTAACATTATTACAAATAATATAATAAATGGCCAGCTACCTATCCAGATTGTTAGTTTATCTGCTGCTCTTTGCCCAAAACTTGTTGTGTGGAGTATTTTATGTACACTCTTTTTATTTATTTCTTTCTTTTTCATGATTTAACTAATTTAAATCAGGTTATAATCTTAATTATTTATTAGTTATAACTTACACATAGTAACAAATAGAAAGATTTAAATATTTTTTAGTTTTATATATATTTATGAAAAAAGGACATATTCCCCATTCATTGGAATGTTTCCCATATTATGTGGGTAGTCGGAACTCTTTTATTCATTATACTTGCAATGCCCCTCCTATTGAAACATTAGAGAGAAATAATATCTTTCCATTAGGAAATTCTTTTGGATGTGCTAATAATTCTGAGGTTTTAGAAATTTCATTAAAAACATATGAGAAATTTGGATTTAATTGTAAGCCTGAAAATATTAAAAGAGAGATATTAACTTTAAATTTAGAAAAATTAATGAGGGACTTAAAATGAAAAGGTATTTTTTGTCTTATAATTCTCTTACTAAATGTTACTCTTTGGACTATGGGTGCTTTGATAGAAATAGAGAGTTTCTCGGACAGGTTGATGAGAAAAAATTAGTAAATGTTCTTATGGATCATCTTCCATTACATAGAGATGTTATCATCTATGCTCAAAAAAACCTTGATGAGTCTTTGAAGAAACTTCTTTTGGATGGATTTAAAGATACTCGAATTAGGTTTCAGTTTGAAAAGAATTTAGAGAGCATATGCTAAAATTTAATAATGCTTCTTGTTTAGTGTTTAAATGGCTGATATTGATTATAATAAATTGAATTTTAAGTCTGGATTAGAGATACATCAACAATTAGATGCTTCTGGAAAAAAACTATTTTGCGATTGTCCTGCAATTTTAAGAGGAGATTTACCTGACTTTTATGTAGAGAGAAAATTACATGCTGTTGCAGGAGAATTAGGAGGAGTAGATAAAGCTGCAGAGTACCAAGCTTCTCTTAAAAAAACATTTGTGTATCAGGGATATAATAATAGTACTTGTTTAATTGAATTAGATGAAGAGCCTCCTCATAGTATTAATGAAGAAGCCTTAAAGATAGTATTGCAAATAGCATTGCTTCTTAATTGTAAGATAATTCCAATAACTCAAATTATGAGAAAGACAGTAATAGATGGGAGTAATACTTCTGGATTTCAGAGAACTGTTTTAATAGCAAGAGATGGTTATGTTGAAACAAATTTTGGAAGAGTGAATATTGATACAGTGTGTTTAGAAGAAGATGCAGCAAGAAAAGTAAAGACAGAAGGAGATAAAGTTTATTGGAATTTAGATAGGCTAGGTATTCCTTTAATTGAGATTGCAACTGCTCCTGATATAAAATCTCCTGAACAAGCTAAAGAAGTAGCATTGCATATTGGAGATGTTTTAAGAAGTTGTAAAGTTAAAAGAGGAATTGGGACAGTAAGACAGGATGTAAACATCTCAATTTTAAATGGGAATAGAGTTGAGATGAAAGGAGTCCAAGATATGAGGACTTTTATTAAAACAATTGAGAATGAAGTTTTAAGACAAAAAGAATTATATGATAATGGAAAACCTGTGCCAGCAGAAGTGAGAAACGCTTTACCTGACTGTAGTTCTGAGTTTTTAAGACCAATGCCTGGTGCAGATAGGATGTATCCTGAAACAGATTTACCTTTGTTAAAATTACAAAGAGAATTTATTAATGATGTAAAAAAGAATCTCCCTAAACTTAGAAGTGAGAGTATTAATGAACTTAAAAATAAAGGATTAAGTGATGAAATGGTTAAGCTAGTTTTAAGTGAGGATAAAATTGAAGAATTAAAATCACTTTTAATCAATTATCCTGATTTAAATTTTATTGTAAAGATGATTGCCTTATTTCCAAAAGAGATTGCCACAAAAGAGAATAAGAGCCTTGAAGAAGTTGAAGATAAAGTTGTTGATTATTATGAGAATATTTTAATGCTGTTAAATAGGAATAAAATTTCTGAAGGGGATGTTAAGAATATTTTAATTAATCTTGTTAAAGGGAAAAACTTTGAGGATGCAATAAAAATAGAGAAAATTGATTATTCTGAGATTGAAGAAGAAATCTTGAAGTTAATTAGTGAAAAACCTGGATTAAATGTAAATGCGTATATGGGGTTGGTGATGAGTAAATTTAAAGGGAAAGTTGGTGGAAAAGAGGCAATGGAAATAATAGAGAAGATTTTAAAATGATAATATTAAAAAACTCTCTTTTTCTTTAATTGTTATGAAAGTAACAGATGTAAATGATTTAAAACCTGGAAAACAGGTTTTAATTAGAGGATGGGTATATGAGATAAGAATTCTTGCTAAATTGGGTTTTATATTGCTGAGAGATAAAACAGGTATTGTTCAGTGTGTTGTTCAGGGTAAAGAACTGGAAAAATTATCTAATTTAGGTTTAGAGAGTGTAATTGAAATAAAAGGTAAAACAAAAAAAGCTAAAGTAAAAGCAGAGGCTGTTAGAAATGATATTGAGGTTGATGTAGAAAAAATAGATGTTGTCGTAATTGCAGAAAAATTACCTATTCATGTCAATGAAAAAACAACTACAACTGAGTTTCAAAACAGGTTGGACTATAGATTCTTAGATATTAGAAAACCAAAGATTCAAGCAATATTTGAAATACAAACCGTTGTGGCTAATTCATTTAGAGAGCACTTTTATAAAAAGGGATTTATTGAAATTCAACCACCATGTATTATTAGTGCAGCTTCTGAAGGTGGAACAGAATTATTTCCTGTACAGTATTTTGAACAGAAAGCTTATTTGGCTCAATCACCTCAATTGTATAAACAAATGTTGGCTTGTTCATTAGGAAACACATTTACAATTACTCCTGTTTGGAGAGCTGAGAAACACAATACTTCTAGGCATATAAATGAAATAAGACAGATGGATATCGAGTGTGCATTTGTAAATCAAATGTCTGTTATGAAAGAATTGGAGCATGTTGTACAATTTATAATTAAACAGGTTTTAAAAAAATGCAAGCCTCAACTTGAAATTCTTGGAGCGAAAAATCTGAAAATTCCAAAAGGAGTTTATTTGAGTTATGAAGATGCAATTAAAAAAGTTGGAGGAAAGATGGGAGAGGATTTTACTCCAGAAGAAGAAAGAAAGCTTTGTGAAATGTATCCTGGAGATTTGGTTTTCACTCACTCTTGGCCAAGTTCAATCAAGCCATTTTATATTATGACTAAAGATGAAAGAGAAGATTCTAAATTAAGCGAAGGATTTGATGCTCTTTATGGAGGGATTGAGATTTCTTCAGGCGGGCAAAGAATACATATTCCAGATTTATTAATAGCAAGATTAAAAACTAAAGGACTTAACCCAGATAATTTTAAATCATATATTGATAGTTTTAGGTATGGGGCACCACCTCATGGAGGGTGGAGTATTGGACTTGAAAGAATAACTCAAATTATTTGCGGGTTAGATAATGTTAAGGAAGCTACAATGTTTCCAAGAGATAGAACAAGACTGACCCCTTAGAGATTTAGATTGTTTATTCTTTGTAGGCTTTTTCAACTTCATTTAAAAATTCTTTAAATTCTCCTTGTTTTATTTTTTCTTTTGCTTTTTCAATTAATTTTGTTAGATAAAAGATATTGTGATATGTTGCTAATTTTTTTCCTGTGAGTTCATCATGGATTAATTGGTAACGAACAAATGCTCTAGTGTAATTTTTACATACAAAGCAATTACAGTTTTTATCTATAGGCTCATTTGAAAATTTACAATTTTCTTTAAGAATTCTTAATTTTCCCTCTGATGTAAATAGTGTTCCTCTACGAGCATTCTGTGTAGGCATTCTAGAATCAAAGATGTCTATCCCAAGTGATATGCCTTTTAGTATTTCAACTGGTGTTCCAATTCCCATTAAATAAACCGGCTTATTTTCTGGAAGAAGCTTTTTTACTTTTTCAACAATATTAAATTCTTCTTCAATTGTTTCCCCTAACCCAAATCCTCCAATAGAATATCCTTTAAAATCTACTTTCAAGAGTTCTTTTGTTGAAATTTCTCTTAAATCTTCATATTTTCCACCTTGAATTATTCCAAATAAGATTTGTTTTTTATTTTCTGGAATATTCTTTTGAATTTTATCATGATGTAATTTACATTTTTTTGCCCAGAGTGAAGTTTTATTTACAGAGTCTTTAATTTGCGCTTTTGTAGTGTTATGGTACATTGGCATTGAGTCTAAACACATTGCGACTTCACTATCTATATTTATTTGTAACTCCATATTTTTTTCAGGAGTCATAAATATTTTATCTCCATTTAAGGGATTTCTGAAAAAAACACCTTCTTTATTTGATTTTATGTAAATGCTTGGAGAATACATTTGGAAACCTCCAGAATCTGTGAAATTAATTCCTTTATAAT
>CAYQKM010000002.1:122345-124818 GCA_964418095.1 Candidatus Woesearchaeota archaeon | reverse complement strand
AGTGGTGGTGTCTAAAACTCCTTTTCAAGGGAGCTAAGGTCCATCAAACGGCGGGGGTAACTATGACCCTCTTAAGGTAGCGTAATGCCTTGTCGTCTGAATGGCGACGTGCATGAATGGTTTAACGAGGTTGTCACTGTCCCAATTTTGAGCCCTCTGAAAATATTGCCTGGTGCACAGACCAGGGACGCCTAGTGGGAAGTGAAGACCTTGTGGAACTTTACTGCAACTTGTTGTTGTAAATTTAATTGGAATGCATAGCATAGGTAGGAGCATCGAAGTTGTCATTTCGGTGGCAATGGAGCGAACTTGTAATACTACCCACTTTGATTAAATTTGCTTACTCTTTAGAGGACAGCAGCAGGCGGGCAGTTTGACTGGGGCGGTGCCCTGTCGAAAAGATATCGATAGGACCCAAAGACAAGCTCACCTAGCTTGGAAATCTAGGGATGAGTGCGAGGGCAAAAGCTTGTCTAACTGTATTTTGAACAGCAAGAAATGCAGATAGGAAACTAGGGCCTAGTGAACCCACGTGCTTTTTTAATAGGAGCCGTGTCTGATAGAAAAGTTACCCCAAGGATAATAAGCTGGTCGCCCCCAATAGTCCGAATTGACGGGGCGGTTTGGTATTTCGCTGTCGGCTCTCCCTATCCTGCGCGTGCAGCAGCGTGCAAGGGTGTCGGAGTTCACGCATTAAAAGGGATCGTTAGCTGGGTTAAGAACGTCGCGAGACAGTTTGTATAATATCTACTAGGTGTGTTATTGTCTGAGTGGAACAATCTTCTAGTACGAGAGGAACGGAGGTTGGGTGCCTCTGGTGAGCAGTTGTTAGATGGCAGGCTGCATAGCTACGCACTATATGGATAAGAGCTGAATGCATCTAAGCTCGAAGCCATTCGCAAAACGAGACAATTAAGGCCGCAAAAGAAGATTGCGTTGATAGAGCTCTTGTGTAAGATTCAAGCTCAAGCGAGAATTTCAGCATAGAGCTACTAATAGCTTCATTTGTATGTTTGAAAATTAAACTTCAAGAAAGATTTTCTGTTACTTATTTATTTGATCTTTTATAATCTTAATATATTAAACCTAAACGCAGTTCTCTTAAATAATTAAGTATATAGATGATGTTTGGGAAGTAACAGAACATATAAAAGTCTTTTTAGAAAGAAAATAATTCTAATCCTAAACATTTAAAAACCGACTATTTGTATTTATCTTAAACATAGAATAAAGTGGATTTAGTGATTCGATGTTGATTTCGCAGGTTCAGCTGGTTCTAAGTTAGATAGTAGTGTAAGGAGGATATAAGGAAAATGAAGATATATATTGGTAACCTGCCTTTTAGTGTAGATGATGAAGGTTTAAAGAAATTATTTGAATCTTATGGAGAAATTGAAGAAGTTTCTGTTATTAAGAACAAATTTTCTGGAAGATCTAAAGGATTTGGATTTGTAACATTCAAAAACGACGACGATGCTAAAAAAGCAATCGCTGAGATGAATGACAAAGAATTTGAAGGCAGAGCTTTAAAGATTAATGAAGCTAAGCCTCTTGACCCTGACGCACCAAGAAGACCTAGAAGAGGATTTGGAAATGGTGGTGGAAGAGGAAGAGATTCAAAAGGTCCTAGAAGAGATTTTGGAAATAGCAGTGGAAATAGAAGAAGATTCTAATTAGAATCAAATTTAATCCAAAGTCAAATTTATTTATTTTTTATTTATTTTATTTTTATTCACTTCTTAGAAGGTTGACAATTGCGAAAGCTAAGCATCCTGCTCCAATTCCTAAA
Organism: Candidatus Woesearchaeota archaeon; assembly: GCA_964418095.1. GTDB lineage: Archaea > Nanobdellota > Nanobdellia > Pacearchaeales > GW2011-AR1 > MWBV01. Next base: position 123,029 of record CAYQKM010000002.1, on the reverse strand, counting down.
AATATTCCTGCTAAAAGGTTATTAGAGACCATACCAAAGACAATCCCGAGAACAAGCCCTAAAATAATTAGAAGATAACTTCTTAATAGTTTTCTTGATTTCTCCTTATCCTTTAAATTATATTTTTTGTTTTTTTGTGTAGGCTTATTAGTTTTTTTAGAACTCTTCACACTCTTTGCCATTTTCATTAAAATGATTCTAAGCTTAAAAAACCTTTGTTAGAGTTTTTGGTCAAACTTAAAAAACAGAAACCCTTAAATAATCTTATTTGTGCTTAATTTTGTAAGTCGGGTAGTTAACATCGGGACTTTGATATTAAATTATCAAGAAATCTAAAAGTATGATTTCTAAGTTCTGAGGAAGGTCCGGACACCCTTAACAATTAGTTAAGAAAGGCTGTTGGAGAAATTCCAATTGTTGTGAAGCAAAGCTCTGGTATAGAGACGAGCTCCTTAAGTGGAGAGTGGAACGAGCATCTCAGCTGGTGCAAGTCATAAGACGCATAGTGGAATGTTAACATGAACTGTCTGTCTTGAAAAAGAAACAGAGTTCAACAGAATCTGGCCTATTCCTGACTTACATTATTTTAAACTATTTTTTAAAACCCTCTTTCTATAAACCCAGATTCTTACAGAATCTTATTCGCAATTTTGCACGAAGGTGAATGATGGCTATACTTCTACC
>CAYQKM010000002.1:58893-122245 GCA_964418095.1 Candidatus Woesearchaeota archaeon | reverse complement strand
ACAAAACTGCTCACTATTCCTGACTTACACTTTTCTATAAACCCAGATTCTTACAGAATATTATTCGCAATTTTGCACGAAGGTGAATGATGGCTATACTTCTACCACAAAACTGCTCACTATTCCTGACTTACACTTTTCTATAAACCCAGATTCTTACATACACTTTTTTAAATTATTTTTTAAAATAAGATTTTAATTCTTTTAAGAAAATAAGTGGCAGTATTAAAAATAATGAAAAAATTACCAGAGAAATTACAAAGAGATAAAACTGCTTGAATATGAAACTCTTAACTAAAAATATTGAAAGGAGGACCACGGGGATTGTTCCAAGTATTGAAGCAAGAAGATAATTTTTAAATTTAACATTAGATATTCCTGCAAGAACAATTACTAATTCAACAGGAATAATAAAAAATATCCTAAGGATGAAAATGTAAAGAAAGGAATTTTCTTCAAATTTAGAATTTAATTTTTTAACAATTGGGTGGCTTTTTTTATACTCTTGTATATAATCTCTTCCGAGCCATCTTGTAAAATAAAATAAAATTATAGATGAAATGATATTTCCTAACATTGATAAAAGAAATGCTTTATAGAAAGGAAAAATAGCTGCCCCTAAAAAAGATAAAAAAGGTATTGGAAAAAAAGAAGAAATTAAATAGAGTGAAATGAAAACTAATGGAAAGAGCGGAGTGTGAGATATTTGTTTCAGACTTTTATATAAATAAAAATTGCATCCGCTTAATCTTAAGAGTATTGGTCCAAGAACTATAATTAAAACAAGAAAAACTAAAAAATAGAATTTCACTTTTGAAGAATTATTTTTCATAATGGATGATAAATAAAAATTATTTATAAATTTGAGCTAAATTCCAGAATATTGAGCTAACACTTAGATTAAATAAATTATTTAGATAAGTTTCATTGTAGGCGTTAAGACAAAGTACAATCTATTCTCTTTTCTAAACATTTAAAAGTATAAAGTATTAACTTAAATTGGGATCTTAGCTCAGCGGGAGAGCACATGACTGAAGATCATGGAGTGCCGGGTTCGACTCCCGGAGGTCCCATATTCTCACATTTATTTTAAGTGTAAATCAGATAAGTTCTAGTAAATTAAGTGATTTAAATTTGAAAGATAATAAAAACATTTATAAAATAAAAAAGGTTTATTTGTATAGAATGAAAAAGAGGGGAACAAAATTAAATAAATCTGGAGCAAGAAAGAATTTTGCAGAAGGATTAAAAAATGCTGAACTGAAAGAGATTAATTCATATATTTTTAGCACAATGGGAATAGTATTTGCTTTGTTTATTCCTGTATCAACTTTAATTTTAAGTCTTACTAGAGGAGGCTGGTTATCTTCACTTTTATTAAGTATTAGTTTGCCTTTAACAGCATTAGTATTAGGAATATTAGGGATAATAAAAGGTAGAAAATATAAAACAAGAATAGCAAGAGTGTCAAGAGTGCTTAGTATAGTCGCTATACTTGTAAGCTCCCTCTTAATTGGACTAAATATGTATATATTTATAAACTCTATTTAATTATATTTTAATAAGATGGTGAACAAAAAAAGAGCTGCTATGGAAATGAGTGTTGGTACAATTGTTACTATAGTTCTTTTAATGAGTGCACTTGTTCTTGGATTAATCTTGACAAGAAGTATTTTTTCTAGCACAACAGAAAGTGTTGATAGTATTGATGGACAAGTAAAAGGAGAAATTCAAAATTTATTTGGCAGTAAAGGAAATAAATTAGTTGTTCTCCTTGGAAAGAACGCTGCTGATGTAAAACAGGGAACAGAAAACTTTGGGATAGCATTTGGATTTGCTCCAAATGACCCTCGTGCATGGGGAGATGCAAATAATCAAAATTGCAGATATTCAATTGTTGCTAATGTAGATGGAGATTATTGTAATAGTGAGGGTATGGGATGGACAAACCCTGAGAACTCAATTGTAACAGGGAAAGTAAATGCTTCATTTAGTACACTTGAGAATGGTGTAGGATATACAACTTTAAAAATAAATATTCCAAAAGATATTCCTCCATGTTTGCAAAGATTCACTATTATCGTTAAATGTCCAGGTTACAATTCAGAGACTTCAACATCTTACTTTGACATAAACGTTTTAAAGAAAGGAATATTTTAAATCTGTATTTTAAAATGAAAATAAGAGAAGTTGTTTTAGGTATCACAATAGCAATAATATTTTTAATGTTCTGTGTTTTTGGAACTAAATTAGTTTATGATGCTCCAAAATACGAAGATTATTGTAATTATAGTTTAATAAATCCAGTGTATAATTCTCTACCTGACTCAAATGAAACTGAACTTGAAGTGCGAGAAAAGGCAATTGAATCTCAAAGAGCATATGAAGAGTGTTATAAGGAATACAGTGTTGCAGAGAAAGAATATTCAAAAAACATGTTTATAATTAGTTTAATATTTGGTATTTTAGTTATATCAATATGTGCAATTTTTATAAGTATAAATTCTATCTCTGGAGGATTAATGTTTGGAAGTTTAATGTTTATTATCTATGGAACAGGAAGATATTGGAGTTATATGGATGATTTAATGAGATTTATAATATTGGGTATTGCCTTAGGTGTTTTAATCTATGTTTCTTACTGGGCAAATAAACATGTGAATAAAAGAAGAAAAGATTTAAAGAATAAAAGTAAATATAATAAGAATGAAAAAAGAAAGAGGTGAAAGAACTTTTAAGAAAAAACAGAGTAAAATTATTTTTTGGATTGCTATTGGTGTAGGGATTATCTTGTTGGGGCTTGTTTTATTAAAATACTATTTAGTTAAATCTTCTAATGAAATTCTTAAGATAGAAGAAAGAGAAGCAATTGAAAATGTTAGAAATTTAGCAAATGAAGATAAAACAGCGTTAATTATTTTTGGTAACCATAAAGAATTTGAAATAAAAAGAGGGAAATCGTCTAATATCTTAGTCATATTTAAACCTGAGAAAATTGATGCTTGGGGAAATGGAAATAAGGGATGCAAATATAATATTGAAGTTTTAGAAACAAGTTTAAAAGATTCATGCTTAGCTAAAGGATTTGTTAATCCTCTTGATTTAATTGAGAGCTCTGTTAAGGATGCATACTTTGAAGAAATTAGAGGAGATGGGTTAGGTTCTTCTCTTGTAAAAATAAGTGCTCCAAAAAATACTAAGCCTTGTACAGAAGTGTTTAAACTAAGTGTGAATTGTGAAGAGTATCCAGAAGAGACAATTGAGAGTTCATTTACTTTAAAAATTATAAGAAGGAAATTGTTTTAAAATAATTCTTTTAAATGAAAAGATTTTAAAAAAAAGAGACTTTGAAAAGTGTAATGGAAAATGAAGAGTATCCTTTTTTAGAAGAGTTTGAAGAAGTTGATGAGACATTTAATCCCAAATGCAGGTGTCCTAAATTAAATTGTCCTAGACACTCTAACTGTAAAGAGTGCAAAGAGTATCATCATAAAAGATATGAATTAACTTATTGTGAATCATAAAGAACCTAGTTTTTAATGAAGTTTTATTTTAAAAATAATTTAAGAGGAATAGTTTAAAAACTAAAAATAATTAAATAATATCAGAGGTGAAAATGGAAAATAAATTCTTAGATTTAAAATACAAGCCAAAAAAAACAGACCTTATCTGTTTGTTTAAAGTAACTCCAAACAAAATAAGCATAAAAGATGCTGCAAATAAAGTTGCTCTTGAAAGCTCAATAGGAACATGGGATAGTGTCCAGGGAATTAATGATAAGCTAATTAAAAAATTAGGTGCAAAAGTATTTTCAATAAAAGGTAATTATGTTAAAATTGCTTATCCTATTGAAATTTTTGAATTAGGAAATATGCCTTCAATATTATCTGGAATTGCTGGAAATATTTTTGGAATGAAAGATGTTGAAAAACTAAGATTAGAAGATATTGAATTTCCTGAAAAAATAATAAAAAGTTTTAAGGGTCCTAAATATGGAATAGAGGGTGTTAGAAAAATATTGAATATTAAAGATAGACCTTTAGTTGGAACAATTGTAAAACCTAAACTTGGGCTTACGCCAAAAGAGCATGCAGAGTATGCATATAAGGCTTGGAAAGGGGGATTAGATTTAGTTAAATCAGATGAGAACCTTACTGACCAGTCATTTAATAGATTTAAGAAAAGATTTTTATTGACTATTAAAGCACTTGAAAAAGTAGAAAAAGAAACTGGTGAAAAAAAGATTTATGTTGAAAATGTAAGTGCTGAAACAAATGAAATGATAAGGAGAGCAAAGTTTGTCCAAGATAATGGTGGAAAGTGTGTTATGATAGATATTCTTAGTGTGGGATGGGGAGCTTTTCAGACATTAAGAAATGAGAATTTTAATTTGATTATTCATGCTCACAGAGCAGGACACGGAATGTTTACAGAAGATGAGAATCATGGAATGAGTATGAAAGTTGTTGCGCAAATTTCTAGAATTATAGGTGCAGATAATTTGCATATTGGTGCAATCTTTGGAAAAATGAAAGGCAAGAAAGAAGAGATTATGCATATTAAAGATGAGATAGAATATAATTTTATACCTCAAACAAGTAAGAATTTATCTCAAAAATGGTATGGTGTAAAACCTACTTTTGCTGTGTGTTCAGGGGGAATACACGCTGGAACATTACAGAAATTAGTAAGGCATATGGGAAAAGATATTATTGCTCAGGCAGGAGGAGGTGTTGGTGCACATCCATTAGGAATAGAAGCTGGGGCAAAATCAATGAGGCAGGCTGTAGATGCTATTATGAAAAATATTAGTTTAGAAGAATATTCTAAAGAACACATAGAATTAAAACTAGCTCTTGGCAAGTGGGGGTATTTAAGATAAAATGGAAAAAAAAGAAATCATTAAAAGAGAAAAAGAAAGAGTTAAAAAATTAAAAGAAAAAACAAAGAGTGGTGTGAAAGCATTTAGGAAGGAGTTTAAAAAAGAAACAAACACTGCATTGATGGCAGCATTTGGATTTTTAATTGCTCTTGTCTGGAGAGATGTTGTTAAGGAAGCAATAGACAGATTTTCAGGAGATGGAACTTTGTTAAGTTCAGTTATTGGAGCAGTAATTGTTACTGGGCTGTGTGTTCTAGGAATTATGATAACATCAAGAATGTTAAAAGAAAAAGAAGAAGTTAAAAATGAAACAGAAAAAAAATAAGAAGATGTTTAAAACTAAGAAAAAATCAAATAAAAATTTAAAAAAAAGAAAATATAGAAAAGCTGTTTTTGGGGTTACATATTGTAAATCTAATGAGGGTAAAATAGAATATGTTTTACTTAAAAGAAAAAAACACTGGAAAGGATGGGAATTTCCAAAGGGTAAAATTGAAAAATTTGAATCAAAAAGAAGAGCTGCAAAAAGAGAAGTTAGTGAAGAAACTGGTTTGAAAGTTTTAAGAGTAAAACGATTTAGAGAAAAAGGTTCTTATTTATATAATAAAAAACTCTGGGATAGGCCAACAACTATTGGACAAACTTACCATTTATTTGCAGTTGAAGTTAAGAAAGGAAATGGCAAATTAAAACTTGACCCTATTGAGCATACTGGATATAAGTGGGCTTCATATAATGAAGCTAAAAAGATGCTTACTTGGGGAAATCAAAAAAAATGCATTAAAATAGTAAATGAGTGGATTAATAAAAAAAATAAATTTTAAATTAAAAATAATAAATCTCAAACTAGATAAAGGGGTTAATAGAATTTTTAAACATTAAGTTCCTGATAATTATATGAAACCTCGGGAATATGAATTATATTCAGGAACAAAAATACTTTTAGGTAAAAATTCTGAAAATAATGACGAACTTGTTAAAAAATACGAAGGAAAAGAATGTGTAATTTTACATAGTGCAAAGCCTGGGAGCCCTTTTTGTGTTATTGATAAAGAAGGGAAAATATTAAAAAAAGAAATAAAAGAAGCTGCAGTTATTTGTGCTTCTAAAAGTCAGGACTGGAGAGATAATAAATCCGATGTTAATATGCATAAATTTACTGGAAAAGAAGTTTATAAGAGCAGATTAATGAAAAGTGGAAGTTGGGGGTTAAAGAAAAAACCTAAAATAATTAAAGTAAAGAAGTCAGAAATAGAAGAGTATATTAAGAAAAACTTGGAGAAAAAATAAATGCCTTCAATAAGACAAATGCAATTAGGGAAAAACGGAGTTACAGAGCAGTTTATAAGCAGTCTTAAAAGTCATTTTAATGTAACTAAAAATGTTAAAATCTCTGTTTTAAAAAGCTGCTGCAGAGATAAAGAAGAATTAAAAGAAATAAATGAAAAAATATTAAATGAGCTTGGGAATCATTATACTTCAAGGATAATAGGATATACAATTGTTGTGAAAAAGTGGAGAAGAGATATGAGGAGTGAAATAAAGCAAGAAACTCAGGATTAGCTAACCAAATAATTTATAAACCTTCTTTAATCATAATTTTTAGGTAAATAACTCAAAGAGTTAATCTATTGTCGTAGGACAAGCCTGATAAATTAGAATAAAACTAAAATGGAAAATTCAGTTTATACTTTGCCAGCGCAGGAATATAATTTAAAATTAGCTGAAGCTTTAAAAAAAGTCCCTGAATTTCAAGAGCCAGAATGGGCAAAGTTTGTGAAATCTGGTTCAGGAAAAGAAAGGCCAATAGATGATGATGATTTCTGGCATAAAAGGTCTGCATCTGTCCTTAGAAATATTTACAAAAAAGGTTCAGTTGGTGTTCAAAGATTAAGAACTAAATATGGCTCTAGAAAAAACAGAGGATTTAAACCTGAAAAATTTGCAAAAGGTTCTGGAAAAATAATAAGAACAATTTTACAGCAATCAGATAAAGCTGGATTTACTGAGATTCAAAAACCAGTAAGAGGAGTAAAGAGTAAAAAACCTGGAAGAATATTAACTGAGAAAGGAAAAAAATTCTTAGAAGGAGTAAAGTAAAATGCCTATAAAAAATAAAAATAAAAAAAAGATACTTGCAAAAAAAGGAAAGCAAACAAAATGGGCTCCTGTCTGGGCTGTTTTAAAAAAATACGGAACAGGAAAAAAAGTGCATCCTTCTGTTATGACAAATAGAAAAAGGTCTTGGAGAAGAACTAAACTTCATGTTAAACCTGCAAAAAGGAGGAAATATCATTTAGGTTAAAATGTTAAGAGAAAACCCGAGATATGCTAGACATAAAATATTTAGCAATAGAAGAATTGAGTCAAAATTAGCAGAAGAAGAATCTAGTGAAGGAAAAGAGATACTTGGGAAAGAGATGGAGGTTTACATAATTAATGGAAAACCTGATTTTAGTGATATACACTTTGAAAAATATGGGTGGAAAAGAATAAACAAATTTTCACTAGAAGAAAAAAAGACATTGGAAAATACTCCTGGTTATAAAGACTATAAAGAAACAATAATTTATGAAGGATCTCAAGGAAAAGCTATTGTCCATGCTAATTATAAAAAAGACAGGCACAAATTAGCAATATATGTTAATAATTTAGATGACCCTTTAAATATGACTATAATAAGGTCAATGTTCCAAGCTGAATGGGGATTGCCTCTAGAAAAATTAGTAATGAATGCAAAATCAAATTAAAATGACAGAAAAAAAACAAGAAAATAAACTTGAAAGAGAATATACAATTCCACTAAGAGAAAAAAGCAGAGTTGTTCCGAGATATAAGAAAACTCCAAAGGCAATAAAAACAATTAAAGAATTTTTAGCTAAGCATATGAAAGTTGAAAATAGAGATTTAAATAAAATTAAAATTGATAAGGACTTAAATCAATTTTTGTGGGCAAGAGGTATAAGAAAACATCCTTCTAAAATAAAGGTAAGAACTGTTAAAGAGGGTGAGAATGTAAGAGTTTATCTTGTAGATTATCCAAATAATCTTAAATTCAAAAAATTAAGAGAAGAGAAGTTGAAGCAAACTGCTCTTGAAAGAGTTGAGAGTAAAAAGAGTATGATGCAAAAGATGAAGGAAACTCTTCAAAAACCTGCTGAAGAGAAAGACAAGAATAAAGATGGTGTAGATGATAAAAAAGAGGTTTCTGAAAAAGAGAAGGCAACAGCAGAAGCAGCTCAAAAGTTCCAGAAAGAAAAGGCAAAGGAATCAAAACGACAGACTGAAAAACCAAAAAAAGCAACTAAGCCGGTTAGAGTAGCTCTTCAAAAGTAAAGTTGAAGTTAAAAGAGATTAAAGACTAAGTTTAGTATTAAGATGTTAAATGAATTAAAAAAAGAAATTGAAAATTCTAAAAACCCTGAACAAGCAAAACAACTGCAAAGGTTTTTTAAAACTGGCAAAGGGCAGTATGGTGAAGGAGATATTTTTCTAGGAATAAAAGTTCCTATTCAAAGAAGTATTGCAAAAAAATATACTGAATTATCCTTTAAGGATTTACAAACTCTCTTAGATAGTAAGATACATGAAAAGAGATTAATTGCTTTGATAATTTTAACTAATAAATATAAAAAAGCTAAGAAAGATAAATTAAAGAAAAGAGAGATTTTTGAGTTTTACTTGAAGAATACTCACAATATAAATAATTGGGATTTAGTTGATTTAACTGCACCCAATATTGTTGGTGAGTTTTGTATTTTAGATGGGACAGAAATTTTAAAGTTCCTTGCAAAATCTAAGAGTTTATGGGAAAGGAGAATTGCTATTGTTTCAACTTATGCTTTTATAAGAAAGAGAATATTTGGTGAGACACTTGCTATTGCAGACACTCTATTAAAAGATGAACACGATTTAATTCATAAGGCAGTTGGGTGGATGTTAAGAGAAGTTGGGAAAAAGAATCAAGAAGTTTTAGAAATTTTTCTTAAAGAAAGGTATAAAGAAATGCCAAGAACAATGCTAAGATATTCAATAGAAAAATTTCCAGAAGAAAAGAGGAAAAAATATCTAAAAGGGGAAATATAGTTTTTATTAGGAGGAGTGAGTTAAAAAAGTTCTTTAAAGTATTATTTGAAACATTATCTTATAAAATATATTTTGTAAAGTATATTTTGTAGTAAATTGATTAATCTTTTAAATCACTAATCACTAGAAATTTTATGGACATAGAAAATATAAAAAATAAGAAATCAACTAAGGAATTACTTGAATTTGGTATAATAAATATAGATAAACCTTCTGGACCCACAAGCTTTAGTGTTTCTGAATTTGTGTCTAAAGCATTAAAATTAAGAAAAACCTCTCATTTTGGGACTTTAGATCCAAAAGTCACAGGAGTTTTACCTGTTGCATTGAATAGAGGGTGCAAATTAACAGGGTATTTTTTAGGTGAAGATAAAGCGTATGTGGGGGTTATGAGGATTCATCAGGATATTGAGATTGAGAAAATAAAAAAAGCAATAGAAGAGAAATTCCTTGGAAATATAATTCAAATGCCTCCTGTAAAATCAAGAGTAAAAAGACAGAATAGGCCAAGAGAAATATACTCTTTTGAGGTAATTGAAAAAAAAGACAAGGATATTTTATTTAAAGTGAAGTGTGAGGGTGGAACATATATAAGAAAATTAATTGATGATTTAGGAAAAGAAATAAAGGTGGGGGCACACATGCTTGAATTAAGAAGAGTGAGTGCTGGGATATTTGATGAAACCTTTTCAGTTAATTTATATGAATTTGAAAAAGCTGTTGAAGAGTATAAGAATGGAAATGATAATCTTTTAAGAAAAATAATTATTCCTGCTGAAATTGTTTCTAAAGTTTATCCTGAAGTAATGATAAGAGAAGATAATTTATCACAAATTTTAACAGGAAAGCCAATACATAAAAAAGATTTAATTGAAGATAAAGGATGGGGAGTTAATTCTAGTGTAAGTGTTTTTTGTGGAGAAAGATTTATTGGAATGTATGAAATATTCAGAGGAAAAGAGATTTTTGCTAAACCTAAATTTGTAATGCAAGAAATAAAAAATAATTAAGAGTGTTAAAAAACAAAGTGCTGTGTTTTTGTTTAAATGCAATATTCTTAATTAGATAGTATATTCTTCTTCAAGTGATTTAAGAAAATTAGAATGCTCTTTTAAAAAAATAGACTTTTCCATTTTATCTAGTTGGAAAAACCCATCTCTTAGGGAATTAACATAGTTTTTTGATTGAGAGTAATTCATTGTAGAGTGTTCTTTAATTAGTTTAGATGCTTTGGATAAATCTACTTTATTTAAGTCGTGTTTAAAATAAGGTGCTATAATTAGTGAGATTGTGTCTAATTTATCTTTTCCATAAATCCTGTTTTTTAGTTTGCTTCTTCTGGCTTTTAAGGCAATAAGGTATTCTGGTGAAATTGTGCTTAAAGAATTATCTTTAAAATTAAATTTTTTTGTTGTTGTATAAAAGTCCTCAGGGATATTCCAGCCGTGAGTGTCTTTAATATCAAAACCGCACGGAATAGTGTCATAATCAAGAAATACATCTTTGTAATTTAAAGTATTGAATAATCTGTCTCCAAATGTTTTGTGTAAAATTCTTATTCCTTTTTCATTTGTTATGCAATCTAAATCATTACTTATTCTTCTTATTGTTCTATGACCTAAAAGTGAGGGGTGTAAACAAAATCCTCCAATTAAAATAAGATTTTCTTCTAAAATATAATTAAGGTCTAGTAAATTTGAGAACATTTTATCTGGGTCTGGTCTGTTGTTTCTATAATATTCAAATTCTTCTGGCGTTAGTGCTCGTAAAGGTATTCCTATTTCTCTGCATAATTTTACTAATTCTTTTCCCATTTCTTTATTTTTATGATTTAAATTTTATTTTTGGTACTTAAGTTTTATTTTTGGTATTTAAAATGTTAATCAAAACTTTCTTAAAGATTGAACTTTATAAACTCATATGAGACAATTTATATATTTTTCAAGTTCAGCTGCAACATCTGGAAATGCACTTTCAAAATACTCTTCTAGAGAGGGTAATTTAATGAAAGCAGGAAGAATGGACATTGCAATACATAGTTTTATACAAGGAGTTTTTTTATCTCATGGATTTAGAAAAGATTGCAAGTTTCATTTTATTTTTTATGGAATGCCTGACCCCCCAAAACATATAGAGATACAAGTTCAAGATGAAACTGAAATATCTAAAAAAGATGTTGGAAATATGATTAAAAAGATTTTATATAAATATAAAGAAAATAAAAAAACAGAAGTTTTTCCTGGGTGTTTTATTGAAAAGAAGAATTTTTTGGGAGTTGTTAATGAATTAATTGATGAAGGTAATGAAATTTTTATTTTAGAAAAAAATGGGGAGGATATTAGAAAAGCTGAGATACCTTCCAAGTGTGTGTTTATATTAGGAGATCATGAAGGGCTTCCAAAAAAAGAACTTAAAAGATTAAAAGAATCTTGCAATAGTGTTTCTATAGGAGATAAAATGTATTTTGCATCTCAAACAATTGCGGTTGTAAATAATGAATTAGATTATAGAGGCATTTAAGAAAATATATTTGTTTAATGAAATATAGAATTTTGAGATGGGGGGGTTTGAGAGCAAATCTTTAATAATCTGGTTTAACTAAAAAGGATATGAAAAAATCTGTAAGAATGTATATTAGCGGGACAATTCAAGATGTTTTTTTTAGAGGATTTGTTAAAGAAAATGCTGAAAGGCATAATGTAAAGGGGTTTATAAGAAATCTTGAAGATGGAAGAGTTGAAGTTTTCTTAGAAGGGAGTATCTCAGATGTAAATAAAATGATTGAATTGTGTCAAAAAGGACCTAAACACTCTCAAATAAAAGGTGTAGAAGTAAGAAATGAGAAGTTTCAAGATTTTAAAGCATTTAAAATCCTTCATATTTAATAGTGATTTCTAAAGAATTATTTTAAAAGAGTTTTTTTAAGAGATTAATCTTTAAAGAACATTCCAAATTTATTTCTTTTAAAAACATCTAACCCCTTCCAGACCCTATTTAATGTAGTGTAATTCATTGGTTTTGTTTTTCCATCAAAGGGGTCATAATAAAAGATTTTATTGAATTTAGTGTCATATCCATTTGCTACAATATAGTGCGTGCTTCCCCAATCTTGTATAAGAAGTATTGCTGGGTTGTTTTTATTTAGTGAAGAGATTATGTCTTCTATTGATGAATTATGTTTTAAGAAATAGTTAAGATTAAAATTATCTGCTACTCTTGCTAAGTCTTTTATTGCTGCGCCTGTTTTTTCTGAGCAGCAAGACATGTTAATTAAGTTTTGTTCTGGAATATCTAATCCTTTTTTATACAAAATAACATGTTTAATTGAATTTGGACCACATGATCCAGAATTGATTTGCTTATTTGCATTTGGGAACTTTAGTATTTTTTTCATGAGTATTTCATAGAAAGATTTAATAGTAATTTATAAGTATTAGCATTATGATATATACTAATTCAGATGGAGGTGCCAGAGGGAACCCTGGACCTGGGGCTGTTGCTGCTATTGTGAGAAAAGGGGGTGAGATTTTAACTAAGTCTAGTAAATTTATAGGTGAAAATGTTACAAATAATGTTGCAGAATATGAAGGCTTAATTTTAGCATTAGAATTAGCTAGTAAAGTTACAAAAAGAGAGATAACTTGTTTTTTAGATTCTGAATTAGTTGTTAAGCAATTACTTGGAGAATATAAAGTAAAGAACAAAAATATACTTCCTTTATTTCTTAAAGTCCAAGAAATTCAGGAGAATTTTAAAGAAATAAAATATATTCATGTCCCGCGAACAGATAATTTTCAAAAGATAGTTGATGAGATGTTAAATGATGAATTAGATAATCAGGGGTATAGAAAGAATAGATTTATTAGAAAGAAATGAGAGAAGTTAAATATATAAAATAGCTGCATTTAATTTGAATGTGAAAAGACTAGGATGTAAATTCTGTTATTTTCATTTAAAAAATGAAAAGAGAAATATCTGATAAAACAATACTTGATAAATTTACAGAAAAGTTTTGCAAGATAGTTGATACACACTGTAAATATATTATCTGCTCAGGTTTTGTGGCAATCTCTCATGGAAGAAGCAGAGGAACTGAAGATATTGATATGATTATAGAAAAGTTGTCAATTGAAGATTTTAAGAAACTTCATGATGATTTAGTAAAAAATAAATTTATATGCATACAATCTAAAAGCTCAGATATAGTTTATAAGGAGTATCTTTCTAAAGGAGATAGTGTCAGGTACATTGAAGAGGAGCACTTGCTTCCTGAGATGGAAGTTAAATTTGCAAAAGATGAATTGGATAACTTCCAGCTTAATTCAAGAGTTAAGATGCCCTTTACTGGATTGGATGTTTATTTTCCTAGGATAGAAGAATCAATAGCATTCAAAGAAGAGTACTTAAAGTCAGATAAAGATATAGAAGATGCTAAGCATCTAAGAATAATCTATGAAGAAAAGATTGATGAGGAGTATATAAAAGAATTTAAAGATAAAATAAAACGAGTAAAGATGCATAAAAATGAGAGATAAAACACATAATGAGCAAATTGAAAGATGGGCAAGAAAAGTGAAAGCTGACCCAAATTGGAAAAAAGATTTAAAGCCTTTTCTGGATGCACAGATAATTCGTACAAGGGAAAGCTATAAAAAAATACTTCTCCTTCCAAATGGAGAGAGTAAACTAAAAAGAATAAGAGGTTTAAAATAATGGGAAGAGAAGAACAGATAATAGGAGAGAGAATAAGAAAACTTGAAGAATTGAGAAAAGAAGGAGTTAATCCTTATCCAAACAAGTATGATAAAAAACAGACTTGTCTTGAATGTTCTGAGAGTAAATTAAATAGTAAAGTTAAAACAGCTGGAAGATTAATGACTAAAAGAGATTTAGGTAAAATTGCTTTTTGTGTTTTAAGAGATGGAACAGGAGATATTCAATTAGTTCTTCAAGAAAAAGAGACTCCTGAAAAGACAAGAGAATTTTTTAAAAAATATCTGGATATTGGAGATTTTGCAGGTATTGAAGGAGAGATTATAAAAACAAAAACAGGAGAAATATCAATTCTCATTAAAAAAATGGAGATAATCTCAAAATCAATTCTTCCTTTGCCTGAAAAATGGAAGGGAATAAAAGATGAAGAAGAAATATACAGAAAAAGATATTTGGATATTTTAATGAATAAAGATGTTAAAGAGATGTTCATTAAAAAATCAAAGTTCTGGAATTGCATAAGAAGTTTCCTTATTGAGAGAGGATTTTTAGAGGTTGAGACTCCTGTACTTGAGAGTTCTGCTGGGGGAGCAGCTGCAAAGCCATTCATAACTCATCACAATGCTTTAGATTTAGAGGTGTATTTAAGAATTTCAATGGGTGAATTATGGCAGAAAAAGTTAATGGTTGCAGGTTATGAAAAAACATTTGAGATAGGAAGGCAATTTAGAAATGAGGGTATGGATATGGAGCATTTGCAAGATTATACTCAAATGGAATTTTACTGGGGATATGCAAATTATAAAGATGGAATGAAACTTGTTGAAGAGATGTATAAGAAAATTGCAAAAGATGTTTTTGGTAAAATGAGTTTTGAGATACACGGGCATAAAGTTGATTTTTCTAAGAAGTGGGAAATTTATGATTTTGAAACACTCATAAAGAAAGAAACAAAAATAGATATTTACAAAGCAAGCATAGATGAGATAAAGAAAAAATTAAATGAATTAAAAATAGATTATGATGATTCTGTTGATAAGTGGAGATTAGTTGATCAGTTATGGAAATATTGCAGAAAGAAAATATCTGGACCTGGATTTTTAACAGGACACCCTGTTGAGCTTACTCCTCTTGCAAAAAGAAATCCAGAAGATAAAAGGAAAGTTGAACAGTTTCAAGTTATAATAGCTGGGAGTGAAGTTGGAAATGGATATTCAGAATTAAATGATTCTTTAGATCAAGAAGAGAGGTTTAAGGAGCAAGCAAAACAAAAAGAAGCAGGAGATGAAGAGAGTATGGACCATGATAAGAGTTTTGTTGAAGCACTTAAATACGGAATGCCTCCTACATGCGGGTTTGGGCTTAGTGAAAGACTATTTGCATTTTTAATGAATAAGCCACTAAGAGAGTGCGTTATATTTCCTTTAATGAAACCTGAAGAGACAGGGAAGTAAAAATAAGTGCAAAAATTAAGAAATAAAATTAAGTTCAGTGCATTTTGCCTGTTTTTTTTACTAGTTTTATTTTATCGTATATAAAACTTCAGTGCATTTTACGATATTATTTTCTTACTTCCGTGCAAAAAGTAAGAAATAAAACTAATGTTTAAACCCTAACCTTTTGTAAAAAAATGAAAACTAAAAAACAAAAACCAAATTGGAAAGTTGTAATCTTTTCGATTATTGCTATCTTATTTATTGTTTTAACTTTTGTAGTGAATCCTTACTTTATTATTGGTGCAGTTGTTTTGATGATAATTAATCAGAGAATACTAATGAAAAATTTAAAAACTTAAAGGAGTTTATACTTGAGTAATAAACAAATTAAATAAAGGAGTTTAAATAAAATGGGGCTAATAATAAAAAATAATATCAGGCCAATGGTTAAAGAGCTTGATAAAGAAAAAACAATAAGCAGTGTTGCAGATGAAGTTGAAGTTGCTCTTGAAAGAAAAGTTGAAGATATTTTGCATGAAGCAATAAAAAGAGCAAAAGCAAATGGAAGAAGAACTCTGCAAGCTCGGGACCTTTAATAAAAATGGCAAGAAGTCATAGATATCATAAAACAGTTTATAGGAGAAAATTCCCTGTATTAGGATTTATAATATTGATATTTGCAACACTCTGGCTCCTTAGAGAAATGAGTGTAATTGACTTTTATGTTCCTTGGTTGCCTGTTGTTTTAATTGTTATTGCTATTGGAATTATTTTTAATAGATTATTTGGATAGTTTATGAAAACTTTTTATAATTAAGAATATTTAGTGTTTAGTTGTAAATTGGATTAAGAGTAAATAAAACGAAGGTGAAAGATATGAGTAAAAAATTAAAAAATGTGAAAAAAGAGGTTAAAAAGAGTTCTAAATTAAAACAAACTAAATCTTCTCGTTCTTCTCAGGGTAAAAAAAATCGCGCAGCAGGGAGAAGATTTGAATCTAAAGTTCGTGAAAACCTTGAAGAGATGGGTTGGATTGTGAATAAGTGGGTGAATAATATAGATTATGAAAAGAATAAGATAGTTCCAGCAAAAAGAAAATATAATCCTTACTTAAAGGCACTTAGTGTAGGAACAGGGTTCCCTGATTTTGTGTGTTTTAAAAGAGATAAAGATGGAAAGTATGAAGTTATTGGGCTGGAAGTTAAGAGTAACGGGTATTTAGACCAAGCTGAAAAAGGAATGTGCATGTGGTTAATTGAAAACAAAATTTTCTCAAGGATATTAATTGCAAA
Organism: Candidatus Woesearchaeota archaeon; assembly: GCA_964418095.1. Taxonomy (GTDB): domain Archaea; phylum Nanobdellota; class Nanobdellia; order Pacearchaeales; family GW2011-AR1; genus MWBV01. The sequence goes on along the minus strand of CAYQKM010000002.1, from coordinate 105,836 downwards.
AAAGAAGATTTCTGGGAGAAAAATAGAAATAGAGTATATTGACTTTTCTAAAAAGTATAATCAAATGCAACAAATACAGGACAATAATGCTTAAAATAAGATAGTCTTAAATAAAGAAATGAAAAAATATCTGTTTTTGATTGTGATATTTTTAATGATTATAAATTTGAATTTTATTTCTTCTGTGTGCAAAGATAATCAGATTGATATTAATAGTGCTTCTTTAAAAGAATTAGAAGATTTATCTGGAATAGGTCCTGTAAAAGCACAATCAATAGTTGATTCTCGTCCATTTGAGAAAATAGATGATTTAATTAAAGTTAAAGGGATTGGAGAAGTAACACTAAATAAAATAAAGGAGCAAGACCTTGCATGTGTTGGAAATAAAAATACTAAAAATAAAGAAGAGATTTATGATGATTTTGAAGATGAAGAAATAGAATCTAAAGAGAGTAAAAAATCTAAAGAAGAATCTCAAGAAATAGAGTTAGTTAGTTATAAATTAAGTGAAGAAGATGAGAATAAATTAAATAATAAAGAAAGTAAAAAATTAGAGCCAATTGTTCTAAATGAGGTTTCTCCAAAAAATATAAAAAGCGAAGAAAATACAAAAGAGTTAAACAAGACTAAACTTGCTAATTATGGACTCATAATAATTTGTATTTTAGTTGGGTTTTTGTTTTTGTTAAAGAAAAAGGAAAATGAAAAAAGCGAGTTCAGATAAAGACGATGAAAAGAAAAAAGTAATTAGTGCTAGTATTATTTTAGAGATAATTGGAAAACCAGCTGAGCATTTAATTGAAACACTTGAAAATATAATAAAAGAGATTGACAAAGAAAAAGGTGTTGAAGTTATAGGTAAAAAAATAAATGAACCTATTGAGATGAAAGATAATAAAGAATTTTATACTACTTTTGCAGAAGTTGATTTAGAAGTAGAGGATATTTTATACTTGGCTATTGTGATGTTTAAGTATATGCCTGCTCATGTAGAGGTTATAGAGCCGAGCTTAATTGCTTTAACAAATAATGGTTGGACAGATATTCTTAGTGAATTAACAAGAAGACTTCATGGGTATGAAGAAGTTGCAAGAACAATAAGAATGCAGAACATTCAAATGCAAGAACAATTTAAACAAATACTTGCTAAACAAGGAATTCAATTAGTTAGAAAAGATGAGTCTGGCAGTGTTGAAAATAAAACTGTGGGTGAGGATAAAGAAGGTAATTTTAGTGATGTAGAAAAGAAGGATGCAAAGAAGAAAGAAGTAAAGAGTAAGGAATCAAAAAACAAGCAAGTAAAAAACACTGGAAATAAAAGTAAAAAATAATTAATAAAATTAAATTACTTATCACCCATTTCTTTTAATTTCTTTAAAACATCTTCTAAATCATTATCTTTTGGTTTTTCATCTACTTTATCTTGTTTAGGTTTATCTTTAACTTCTGGTTGTGGGGGTTTTGGTTGTTGAGATGTAGGAGATGCTGGTTTTTGAGGTGTAGGAGGTCTTGGTTGCTGTGAAGTAGGCGGTCTTTGCTGTTGAGGTGGAAGTGCTGAGCCTGAAATAGGAGGTCCCATTGATCTCATAGGGAATCTTGGATTTTGAGGGTGTGTTGCAGGGCTTTGTCCTGGAGGTAATATTCTTCTAGGTGAAATTCTATTTTGTGGAAGAGCACCCATAGGCTGAGGCATCCCTGGTTTTTTCGGAGATTTTTTTCCACTTAATTTATCTTTAATTTCCATGAATTTAACTTTTACTTTATCTCTAAATACAATTCCTAAAACTGCAAGAGCTATTAAGATTATAAGGAGTATAAGGAGTATCCAGAGTCCTGTTTTGGATTTCTTTTGTGCAGATTTAGGAATACAACAGACATCCTTAGAGTAATCGCAAGCAAATAATGATTCTTCTTCTCCACTATCACAAAATGAACTTCTACAAACTCCTCCTTTACTTGCGCAAGAACTTTTTGTGCTTCCTCCTGTTCCTCCTGGTGTGTCTGAACTACAAGTTCCTCCAACACAACAAACCTCTCCATTAGAAAGTCCTGTAACCGAAGGCTTTGCGCCACCCATGCAAATCTCATCATAAGCACACACTTTCCCTCCTTCTTCTGAGCAAGATAAAAGTTTTGCTTCTACATTGCAGCACACTAATAAATCATCTCCACAAACATAGTCTTGCATTACTTTTCCATCACTGCCAGTGCAACTTGTTTTTGTTCTACAGAAATAACCATTCTTTATACAATCAGAGCCAGAATCTTCTACGCATTTTCCACTTACACACTTAGCACCTAATCTACAATCCTCTTTAAATGTGCAAGACATCTGAATACAAATTCCAGCTAAACAATCTTCAGTAATTTTGCAATCTAAATAAGAAGTGCATTTTTTATTACTAGGAGTTACTCCAGAGTCATTCTTTTTTTTACAAACACATTCTTTACAAATTTCTGTTGATGAATCACAATCACTATCAGTCACACAATTACAATCAGTTCCCCCAGTGCACTTTCCTACTTTACAAGATTGACTAGAAGAACATTGTTGAACAAGTTGGCTTTTTATTGTTACTTCACATAATGATTTCTTACAAGTATAATTATGAAAATTAACATAAACATCTCTGTTTCCCGCTCCACCACACATCCTTTCTGAGATGAAATCAAATTTAGTGCAATTACTATCAGTAATACATTGTGGGTCTTCTTTACAATCATTATCCTTAGAGTGGTTGCATCCAGGAGGGCAACACCCGTCATTATCTTTACAAGCTACAAAATCATAAAGGCAGACTCCTGCAATGCATTCAGCAACTTTACACTCTTCTCTTGAACAATTTTCACTTTTTTCACATGCATTTTTTGGTGTGCAAATTCCATTTACACAATCATATCCCTCTTTGCATCCTTTAGAATTTTTACAAATATTTTCTTTTAAAATACATTTTGCAGAATTAGGTTCACAAACTTCTACTCCTTCTAAACATTTAGTTAAATTAATTAATTGATCTTTTTTTGGTTCGCAGGTTTTAGTTTTTTCATTACAATAGTAAGAGTATAATGTTTGAGAAAGAGTCATATTATCAGAGCAAAAATTACTTGTTTTGTGACTAAAAGTTTCACAATCTTTATCTCCATTAGCTATGTCACACTCTCCTTTTTCAGGAATGCATTTTCCATCAACACAATCATAACCCTTATTACAAGGATTAAGGAATCCGCATTTGTCTTGGATACACTTTCCTTTTTCACACACTTCTGATTTTGAGCATGATTTAACTAAAGTAGGTGTTAACTTAAAGGAGCATTTATTTTTAGAAATGTCACAAAAAGGAGTTGTTACATCTTTATATACAGTTGATTTGTCATAACAATAATCCTCCAAAGGTTCTGGGTTAGGGCATTGCTTATCACTTGTACACTCTTTATCTACTCCACCAGGAGTGCAGCTTCCATCATTTTCATATTTACATATTCCATTTTCACACTTCTTTCTTTTACAATCAATTGAAGGACAATCTCTATCAATCTCACACTCTCCTACTGGAAAAGAAGGGTTTTTCTTCCAAAGAGAATAAAGTATAAATGCTGTGTCTCTAATATTTCCATTATTCCAGCAGCCTGTTTTTTGTTGAATAGAACTAGATAATAACCAAGATTTAGCAGATGATTTTTCAACTGGATTTTCTCCAGCAAATGGAAGAAGAGCTAATGCAGTGTCATAATACCTGTTTCCTGATTCTTCCCAATAAGAAGAAGATTTTTGTTTAGAAAGCAAATCTACTCTAAATTTTCCTGTCATATAATACAAGAAAGATTCTGGAATGTAAATTTTATTTTCAAAATTATCTTTTAGTGAAATTAAATAAGGCATGAATTTTTTTAATTCGTCTTCATGTCCTAAAGAACTTAAAACAAATGCTGCCCATAAACTTCCTTCATAATTGCACACCCCATTTTGAGCAAAGCATACTGAGTTTACTATCTCTGTTGTTGTTCCTCCTGCTCTTGCACTAGATACTTCTTCTGAAACATGAATTGTAGAAGAACCAGATTTTACAAATAAAAGTGTTGTAATGAAATCTTTTCCACAAGAAATAGATATTTCTCTATTGTATATTCTTGGATTTATTTTAAGCCAGTATCCATTTGAAGAGAGTGTTAAATCACTTCCTGCTCCAGATGAAATTGTTTTGTCTTCTCTGATAGTTATTGTTCTTGGTGTTGAGTCAAGAGGAGTAATTGTACATGTTGTTTCTCCACTAAGAGATTCAATTTCTAGATACCAGTCAATACCTGTTGGAATTGCTGATTGATCTAAAAGCCATCTTTCTGCAGCAGAAGTATCTAATCTTTTATTTAGAGCTAAAATAGCCTGAGCAGTTGATTTTATTTTACATCCTGATTTTGGCCAGCATCTATTTGAAGAATTATCTGCTGAAAGTTCAGTTCCACATTTTCCTATTGCTAAATAAGAAAAAGCTTTTTCCTCAAATGTTAATTTAGAACATCCTGACAAATTAACCATTGCCTCAAGGCAAGAATAAGCTAGCTCTACTTTGTCTTCATCAGCTGCAGAGATTATTGGAGAAAGGTATGGTAAAGAAAGTGTTGTAAATACGAGTATGATTAATAAAAATACACCTTCTTTTTTCATATTTTAAAGAGCAATTTCTTATTTATAAACATTTTTATAAAAATTAAATATAAATTTTATAAATTTAAATTAAAATACTAATTAGAAGTTTTAGATTTTAATTTAGAAACTTTAGGCTGAGTTTTTTTATCTTGTTTTTCAGGTTGTTTTTGGGGCTTATTTTTTCTAGAAAGGTTTGTTAAAATATAATTTTTTCTTACAAGATAATTTACAGGGTTTTTGATTGAGTTGCAAAGTTCATCTGGTTGGCAAACACCTAAGTTTTGGTAGAATTCTCTGCAATTAGGAGGAAGTGTTGGCTTTTTTTTGTATGCCCATAAAAGCTGAGTTTGAATATATCCTTCTCGTAGTGGGGGGCTGTTTTTCTTATTCCAGTCATAAATTATTTTTTCAAGTGTTTCCTTTTCTATCCCAGCTGAGCGGAGAAAATTTATTAAAACAAAAAGTGAGCGCTTTTTTCCATCTGCCATTCCTTTAAGAATATTTTTTATGCAAGGAGGGAATTGTTCTTGAGAGACATTCTCTAGTTTTATTGGTTTAAAATCAGCATATTTCCCACTAAGAATTTCTTTTGATTCTCCTGAAGAAATTTGATTTTGTTTTACCCAATCTAAAGCTTCTCTCACGAGATATTCTGCTTCACCTGCTTTGCAATTAGGCATAAAATTTTTTACTTTTACATTTAAGGGGCTAGCATCTTTTAAATCAAATTTTTCCAATTCTTTTTCATCTAAAACAATGCTTGCTAGTCCACTGCTTTCATGAAGTGAATAGGGTGCTCTAAATAAATGTCTTGGAGAAATTAAGATTAAATCTAAACCCATTAAATCAAATAAATCAATTTCAATATGCCTTGAAAAGTTATGAGGGCTGTCTTTAGAAGAGATGTTGCATTTTTTACACTCGTATATTTTTTCTGATTTAGAGATTTCAAATTGTGTTCTGCAGTCTGGGCATTTAAATTCTCTTTTTGCTCCAGGATAAATTCTTTTTATCTCTCGTCTAGAACATTTTGGACAAAAATACTCTATTAAATCATATTCTTGAGCTATTTCTTTGCAGTTATTGCATTTTATTCCTCTCTTAATTTTTGTCCCTTTAAATGAATCGAGTTCTTCTTCTGAGATTAAATTTCTAAGTTGGTCTTCTGCTTTAAATCTGACATATGCTAAAATTTTTCTCGGTAATTCTGGAAATAAATTTTTTGTTTCTTGTCCTGCAATTTGTTTTGGAAATGCTTTAAATGGAAGGATAATGTGAAACCCTTTATTTCCTGAGAATTTTACTTTGTAATTTTTTATAAAGTGCTCTTTGAAAACTTGAATTATTGCTTGGGCTGCTTTTTTACTATAATCAATGTATTTGCAATCTATATCAATTAGTAAATCCCATCCAATTCTTAAATCATTTAATTGTCTTTCATTCATTCCTGTTTCTAGTTTAAGAGGGTCAGACCACAATTCTTCAGAGCAATTAAAAGAAGTTGCTCCTTTTTTTACTAATTCAAAAACATCTCCAGGGTATTCTAAAACATCTGGTCTTTTTCCAAACCCTTCAAAATATCTTGGACAAACTTCTCTATTTTTTGAAAAATTAAATAGTTCATTTTGAATTTCAGGGTTTGAATAGTATAAATTAGTTATTTTTCTTATTCTTTGCTCTTTAAAGGAAATTGGGTTAGATTCCATTATTTTCTTTAGGTATTAGTATTTTAATAGTTATCTTATACTTCACAATAGTAATACTTAAAAAACAAGAATTCATTTTATTGAAATGAGAATTAAACTTGAAAATGGAAGTGTTTTATCTAAAGCAATAGATTTAATATCTGAATTAGTTACAGAGGTGAAAATAAAAATAAGTGAGTATGGGTTGAGTATAACTGCAATAGACCCGGCAAATGTTGCAATGGTTAGTTTAAGGATCCCAAAAAGAAGTTTTTCTGAATTTGAATCTGGAGAAGAGAGTTTAGGTGTTAATTTAGATAGTCTTAAAAGAATATTAAAAAGGGGGAGCAGACAGATGACAATTGAAAGAAAAGAGAATTTATTGCATATTCAAGTTGATGATAGAATAAAAAGAAATTTTGTTCTTAGTTTAATTGATATTGAGAGTGAAGATAAAGATATTCCTAATTTAGAATATTGTGCGAGAGTTGAATTAACTTCTCAAGATTTAATTGACTCTGTTGAAGATTGTGTTGTTGTTTCTGATGCTTGCTCATTTATTATTAAAGATGATAAATTTGTTATAGAAACAAAAGGATTGAATTCAACTAGAGCTGAATTTTCTAGTGATGAAGCAAAAATAGAAGCTGAATCTTGTAAAGCTAGGTATAGTTTAGAATATCTTCAAAAATTTGTTAAAGCTTCAAAATTAACAGATAAGACAGTTTTGAATTTTGCAAATGATCATCCATTAAAAATGGATGTGAAGACAGATAGTTTAGAGATATCATATATTCTTGCTCCTAGAGTTGAAACTGATGATTAAAATAAATTTTATCTAAGAAATGTTTTTAAAGGTGTATAACTATAAAACTAAATGATTAAAGGGGGGAAGAGAGGACAGGTTACTATATTTATTATAATAGCTATTCTCATTGTTGCTATTGTTGCATTAATTTTTCTATACTACCCAAAAATATTTTCTGTAAAAGGTACAGAAAGTAGTAATCCTGCAGCATATATTCAAAAGTGTGTTGTAGAAGAACTTGAAAATAATATTGAGATAATAAGATTACAAGGTGGAAATTATGTTACAAATGAGAATACTGGGTATTTCTATAAGAAAAATGATAGAGAAGATGGAACACATGTAAGATATTTATGTTATGTGAATTATGTAAATAATGAACTTCCTCAAAGAACTTGCATAAATCAAGAACCTTTTTTAAATAAACATATTGAGTTTGAGATAAGAGATTCAATAAAAGAAACAACTGATATTTGTTTTGAAAATTTAAAGAAGAGCTATGAGGATAAAGGATACTCTGTTATATTAGATAGAGGTGAATTATATGTTAAAATACTTCCTGAAAAAATATTAACTGATTTTAATAGTACATTTTCTATTAAAAAACAAGATGAATCTGAAACATTTAAAGAATTTAAAATAGAGACAAAGAGTAATTTGCATAACTTTATTGAAATTACAAAAAGTATTTTAATTTGGGAAATGAATTTAGGAGATTCTATACCTGAATTGTATATGTATGATAACCCCTATATGAGAGTTGAAAAACACAAAAAAGGAGATGGGATAAAAGTATATATAATTACAGATATAAATACAGGGGAGGATTTTAGGTTTGCATCTAAAAATCAAATATACATTTAAAATGAGAGATAAAAAAATACTGTTTATTTTAATTGGATTTGTATTTATAATAGGACTTGTAAATATTTCTGCTGTGTGTTGTGAAAAATTAAAAGAGGGGCAGTGGTGTATTGCTGCTGAAAATGTAAATCAGTGTGATTCAAACTATAATGTTTGGCAGTATAAAAACTCGTGTCTTACTGTTCCTGAGTGTATGGGAACATGTATTAATCCTCAAACAGGAGAGTGCAGTGAAAGTACTCCTAAAGCAAGCTGTTTAAAAGAAAATAATAATTGGGTTGAACAGAAAATAGAAGAGGTTGCTGTGTGTAAAAAAGGGTGTTGTACAATTGGTTTAGACACATATTTTGTTACACAGGCAGAGTGTAGGAATATGTTTACAGAGTACAATATTCAAGGAACATTTAATGCAAATTTAGGTGCAGATTCGTGTCTAGCTCAAAATGTAAGGATAAAAAAAGGAGCGTGCGTTATAGGAACAGGCTCAGAAAAAAAGTGCATTATAACCTCAAATACACTATGTAATTATAATAATGTTAATGAATTATCAAAAAAATTAGTTATGCCTTTTTTACAAAATGAAATAAGTGTTAATTTCTATGAAAATAAGTTATGTACTGCTACTCTCCCAAATGGAGAGGCAATTTCAGAGTGTGCTAAAACTCAAAACACTGTTTGTTCTAATGAGAAAGTATATTATATTGATACCTGTGGGAACTTAGCAAATATTTTTGATTCTAGTAAATATAATTCTATTAATTATTGGACAGATATGAAAAATAGATATGATGATATTTGTAAAGTGGGTGCTTCTGGAAGCTCAACATGTGGAAATTGTGATCCTACAATGAATACTGTATGTAAAAGTTATAAAGAAGATAGTGGTGCTTCAAAACCTTCAAATAATGATAATGGGTTGATTTGTGGAAGTTTAAGTTGTAAATATGAGGGTAGAGTGTATCAACATGGTGAGAGTTGGTGTGCTGAAAGTCCTGGAACACTAATAATTCATCAGAATTTAACAACAGGAAAATTATATGAGAATGATTTAAAGGAATTAAAAAATGCTTCAAAATATAATTTGCCTGGAAGCAGATATTATAAATTAGTTTGCTCATCAGGAGTTGTTTTAGTTGAAGAGTGTGAAGATTATAGAAGAGAGGTATGCATTCAGGGTGTAGATGATTATTCAGGAAGAAGTGAGGCTTCGTGCTCTGCAAACCCATATATGAAGTGTACTAGTTTAGTAACAAAAACAGATTGTGAAAAAAATATTTTATGTAAGTGGATTCCAGGATATACTTGGAATATGATTGAAATTGTTCCAAAAGAATATAGAAAAGAAATGCAAGGCTCGTGTGTTTCTTTAGTTGCACCTGGATTTGATTTTTGGAATGGTACAAAGAGTATGGGTTCTTCAATTTGTGCTATGGGGACTGTTGGTGCAAATGCATTATTTGAAACTTCTATTTGGAGAAATAGAGACAATATTAAAGAGTGGGATGATTTACATGAAAAGTGTATAAATGAGTGTTATGCTATTCCTGGATATGGTAAAGAATTTCCATTTAATGGAACTAAAATTTATCCTGAAGATGTAAAATGTAAGAGTGGGGCAGGTGTAGGGGGTGTAGGATGTAGTAATATGTATAGTGTTTTAACTAAATTTTATGATAAATCAAATTTTGAGTTACCTGATAAGGTTAAAACTTATACACTCTCTACAAGAAAAGGACAGTATTGTCATAAATATAATAAACCAGATAAATGGGTTACAGGTAAAGTTACAGGCTATTCTTATGATTGTACTCCTGTATCTAAAAATGAGGAAAGAACTGAAGCAAAAACACGAGATTATCCAATATTTTTAACAAATCAAGAGTTTATTATGAGTATAACTGAAAGAACTAAATCATTAGGTGATTGTGGATATAAAACTGCTGTTAATGGAGCAAAAGGAATTCTTGATGCAGAAATAATTACTTATCAGTTTTGGAAAGTAAAACAAGATATGACAACTGAAAAGAAAAAGGTTGGTGTTGAAATGATTATTTACAAAGGAGATGGATATATTAGTGAAGAAAAAATGCAAAACTCTATGAGTGAAATTCCAGCTTCTGTTCAGAGAGTATTTAGTTGCTCAGAAGTTGAAGGAAGAATGTGTGTTCCTCCTGAAACAGGAGAATTTGGAGTGTGTGGAGAAGCAGGACAAGAAGCTGATGGAACTTGTCAAGCAGGGGCAATTTGCTGTGAATTTGAAGGATATGAATAAATTATAAAAATGAAAAACAAAAGAAACAAAAAAGAAAGTGTAAAACTAATTAGTTATTTAGAAATAGTTTTACTTGTAGTTGCAATAATTGCATTTTCTTGGGCAATAGGGAGTGAAGTTAAAGTAGTTAGTGCAGCTAGTGATAATTGTCTTGTCCCATGTGGAACATGTGTGGGTGAAGATGCATATTGGGGATGTGCAGATAGTGGAATTTGTGTATCTAATGGGACTCTTCTTTTAAAATGTACAGATGGAATGAAATGCAAAGGGGGTGTGTGTCTTCCTGAAGATAGTGGAGGGGGAGGAGGGGATATTATAGAGGAATTAATTAGATTGCTTGGAGACTATGCTAAGGGCAAATCAGGAGAAGTAATAATTCAGGAAATAGGTAAAATGCTTGGAAAAGGAGGTACAGCTGCTGGGGAAGCAGTTGCTGGAGGGGCAGCTACGGGAGGGGCAGTTGCTGGAGGTACAGCTGGTGTGAGTGGTGCTACTTTTAATAGTGCAGCTTTAAGTATGGGTCCACATTCACTAGTTCTACACGCATTAGTAAATTTTGCTGTTGCTGCTGCTTTTGTTGCAGGAATATATTTTGGTATGCAAGCTCTTGGTACTGGTGAAAGAAATTTAGGAGATATATTAACAGTTACTTCGATTGCTGGTGCTGCTGCAGCAACAGGGATGAGTATATGGCTTGCAGTCATAGGGGGACCATTATTATTTGGGGGAGCTGTTACAGCTGTAGTTATTTTGGCTGCATTTGGAGCATATATGCTTTCAGGATATAAAATTTATTCTAAAGAAGTGATTTCATATAAAACATCTATGTGGCAATTAGCTCCTGGTGAAAATAATTGTGAAAGGTGCAATTCATTGACAATTGGTGTGGGTGAAAATAAAGTTAGTGGATGTAGTGAATATATTTGTCATACTTATGGAACAGCTTGTATCTGGTTAAATAAAAAGAGTGACGAGGGTTATGAAAAATGTATTACTGGTAATCCTAATGATCTTGCTGCACCTATAATAACTCCTGCATTAGAACTTAATGGAAAGAGAGTTTTCTCTAATGAGCAGTATAATTATAGAGAAGGAACTTCATCAGTTAGAATAATTTATGAGGGTGAGGGTGGTGGAGCAGCAGGATGTGTTCCTGCATATAGTCCTGTTACAATAGCATTTACAACAAATGAAGAAGCAATATGTAGGATTATTTATAATTCAGAGGAAGTAGGAACTCCTCAAGGAACACCTAAAGAGATATTTGAATCAATGGGCTTAATGGATGAAGGGGGAAGCTATGTTAAAAATCACTCACTAAGATTATCTTCTAGAGTAACTGCAACAACTGATGCATTAGATTATGCTGATTATGTTTTAGATAATGGAGGAAATTATGAGTTTTATGTTAGATGTACAGATTATTGGGGTAATACAAATACTAATCATTATAGTTTTAGATTCTGTGTTCAACAAGGACCTGATAGATATCCTCCAAAAATAACAAAGACAATTCCTGAGACAGGTGATTATGTTAGAGCAGGTGTTAGTGTTATTGAAGATTTCCAGATTCATACTGATGAGCCTGTTGAGTGTAGATGGGATGTTAGAAGAGTAAATTATGAATATATGAATTATGAATTTGAAAGATGCTCTACAAATGTTGATGATTATATTTCTGGGTTTAATTATGGATGCAGAGGTAATTTAACTCAGTTTAGAAGTGGTGAAGAGAATATATATTATGTTGCATGTAAGGACCAGCCAGAGCTTAAAGGAACAGCTAAAGAATCTCAAAGAAATACTGCTGACCCATATACTGTTAGGTTGATTGGAACAAGAGGATTATTAATACAATCTGTAAGAATAAATGAAAGACCAAATGGAACAATATTGAGAAGTCCTGAACCTTATATGAAGATTAATTTAAATGTATTTACTGCGAGTGGTGCAGAGAGTGGAAAAGCAAAATGTACATATGGTATTAATGGAGCAGGGCATTCTTTATTTTATAATGGGGGAAGCACTGAGTATTTAACTTCAAATAAAGATGAGTTTACAATGGAATCTGGATTTTACAAAGTAGATATTTTATGCAGTGATGTTGTAGGAAATGAGGTTGGAACATATGTTAATTTCACAATAGAATTAGATAATATTGCTCCTGCTATTGTGAGAGCATTTAAAGAGAGTTCTTCAGATTCTCTTAAGATAATTACAGATGAAGCTGCGCATTGTGTATATTCAACAACATCGTGTGTTTATAAGTTTGAAGAGGGCACACCAATAAGAACAACTAATGGATTAGAGCATTATACTTCGTGGGATTCTTCTAATGATTTGTATATAAAGTGTGCTGATGAATTTGAAAATGCTCCTTTAGATGGAGTGTGCAGTATAATTTTAAGACCATTTGAAGTGAATTATCTTTAATTTGTGAATATTTATAAAAGGTATTTAACTTAATTTATTATGAGTATTAAAAGTGGGTGTAATAAGGGTAAAAGAGCTCAAATGGAAATTGGATTTGGGGTTATTTTTTCTATTATACTTATTGTTGTTTTTATTTCATTTGCGATTTTTGGAATAATTAAGTTTTTAGATACTCAGAGTAATATTCAGGCTGAAGCATTTAAGAAAAAACTTCAAGATGATATAAATAGTGCATATATGAGTGTTTCTGTTTCTAATCCTGTTAAATATGATGTTCCTAGGAATGTGCAGAAAGTGTGTTTTATTAGAGATAGGTTAGTGTATGAGGGTGGAGATTTATATGAGAATATGTATTTTGTTCCTGAGAGAAAATATGATGGTGCATTATTGAAGAATATAGATATTATTAAGATACTTTCAAATCCTGAAAGTTCTGGTGAAGAGTTTTGTGTTAGTGCTAATTCAGGAAAAATAGCAGTTACACTAAAAAAATCTAGTGGAGATACATTAGTTACAATTACAAAATAGTATTTTGATTTTAAATGGAAAAAGTTAATTGCAAATGAAAAATAAAAAGGCATATATTCAGATTTCGTTTCCTTGGATTTTTGCAATAATTGCAGGAGTATTTATTCTTTTTTTAGCAATATATGGTGTGACAAAATTTGTTGGAATATCTAAGTTTCAGGCAGGTGCTCAGGGTGCAATGGGGCTTAAGGTTTTAACTGGACCTCTTGAATCAAGTGTTGAGAGTGCTACTCGTGTTTTAATTGATAGTGGAGGTGAAGCTAGAATTTATAGTGATTGCTCTAATTTTAGTTTATTTGGTGAGCAGAGAATAAGAACTGCTCAAAAGATGATGAATGATTGGGAAGAGAAGGAGCAGGTTGAGGTTATTATGGAGAATAGGTATATTTTTGCAAAAGAAGTTAGTCAGGGGAGATTGTTTTATGTTTTTTCAAAACCATTTGAAATGCCATTTAAGGTTTCTGATTTAATTTATTTAACTTCAAGTGAAGATAAATATTGTTTTGTGAATGCTCCTAGGGATGTTGTAAATGAATTAAATTATTTAATTGGGGAGACTCGTTCTGAGAATGAGAATTTTTTTATTGAGAGAAGTAAATCTAATTGTCCTTCTAAGAGTGTGAGTGTGTGTTTTGATTTAGATGATTGTGATGTGTTTGTTTCAACTGCATATGGGAGGAAGTTTGTTCAAAAGCCTTCTTCAAGAGTGTATTATGAGGGTGATGCCCTTATGTATGCTGCAATATTCTCTGAAAAGAGAATATATGAGTGTCAGGTTAAGAGATTAATGAATAGGACTGAGCAGCTTTATGGGTTGTATTATGCTAAATCTAGATTTATTTATAATGAGGTTGGGTGTGAATCTGGAATGGAGAGTGAATTAAATGGAATGATAAATCTTTTAAGAGGGTATAAGGAGAGTATAGATTTAAGAGAGATTATGGAAGCTGCTGAGAGTGTTAGGCATTCTAATGAGTATTCGAGGTGTAGATTATGGTAAAGTTTTTTGAAAAGAGAGGGCAGATGAAAATACAGCAGATGTCATTTATGTTAGTTATTGTTGTGATATTTTTTGCACTTGTTGGAATGATTCTTGTTGGTTTTTTTATGAATAATACTAAGAAAGAAGCAGAGATTCTTAAAGAGCAGAATGCTAGGCTGCTTTCTTCAAGAATTGCTAATTCCCCTGAGCTTAGTTGTGGGGGTGCATATGAGGAGAATAGAATGAATTGTATTGATTTAGATAAGGTGCTTGTGCTTAAAGAGAGCAGTGATAAATATAAGAATTTTTGGGATGTTGATAAATTAGAAATACGAAAGATTTATTCTGAGGGTGGTGTTGGGGGTGAGATTGAGTGTAATAGAGGGAATTATCCTAATTGTAATATTATTACACTTATTAAGAATGATGAGAGTCCTGATAGGCACGGGTTTGTTGCTCTATGCAGAAAAGAGAAGTATAATGAGAAGATAGTTACTAAATGTGAGCTGGGTATTGTTGTTGTGGGGTTTAAATGAAACTTAGAAGAATTGGCAAATCAGGGCAAGAAGAGATAGTTGGGTTTGGTTTGATTTTAATTATTGTGGCTGTTATTGGGATTGTGTTTATTATGGTGTATATTAAAAGGCCTGTTACTCAAACAGAGGATTATGAGGCTAGTACATTTATACAGGCTGCATTGCAATATACAAGTGTGTGTGAAGATAGAAAAGGGAATTTGAGTGTTGAGGACTTAATATTTAAGTGTAAAAATAATGAGAATTGTGGTGAGGTTAGTGGGTGTGTTATTTTGAATAATACACTTAAAGGGATGTTAAAAGAGAGTTGGAAACCAGATCCTAATAATCTTGTGAAAGGGTATTCTTTTGTGATAAATGTTTCAGATGGAGAGGTTATGAGAAATATGATTGAATTAAAGGGTGGAATAGTTACTAATAAGTATAGGGGTTCTCAGCAGGATTTTGGGAGAGCAAGAGATAGTATTGTGATATTATTTCATGTTTATAATTAAGTAGTTATTAAAGTAGTTACTAAATTACTATGTTTATTGTTATTTTATCTATTAAGAGTACTGGTTTTAGGCGGGTTCTGTTTTTGGTTTTTTCTGGGAGTAAATCAATAAAACCGAATCTTTGAAGGAGCTTAATATCATCATTTACTGACTTAAAACCTCTATTAAGTTTCTTAGATAATTCATAGATTGACTTTGGTTTTTGGGTTTTTATTGTGTCTAGGATTTTGGCTTTTTCATTGCTTAAAAGCTGTCTTAAAGCTGAGATTCCTGAGAAATTATAAGAAGGTGAGGAGGATTTTGTGGGGAGAAGTATTGAGAAGGCACTTTTGCTTTGTTTTATTGTTATTTCTCTTACTTTTGATTTTGCCATTTTAAATTATTTTTTTTGTCGTCGGTGTTTTAGATAATATATGTTTTTTTAATTAGTTTTTTTTGTATATATGTTAAAGTTGAACATATATTATAATTAAATACCATATGTTAATAAATGTTTGTTTTTTGGGGTTTAAGAGGGGGTGTTTAGGGGGTGTAAAATGTGTATTAATATGTTAGTGACACCATAACCTTTATAAACAAAACCTTTGAATTTCAAGATAGTGTTAAGTGTTTTGTGTGCTGGGAGGGCAAGCTTTTTAAAGGAAAATGAATTTTGGTATATTACACCTTAAAGGTGCAAATATAGGGAGAGACGCCTTGGTAACAGGGCAGACCTTAAAGATTTCAATTGAGCGGTTTCCCTATTCTGCGAGATTGAAGTAAAAGGTTGTCATAGACAACATATTACATATAGCTGAAAGGAGGTTATAAAATAATGAAATTTAATTTTAGAAAAATATCTGCAATCGCAGTTAGTGCTTTAATGACTGGTATGACTATGGGTGTAGCTGCTGCTGCAAACTATCCTGCACCATTTGTGTCAGGAGGAACAGCTAATGCAGCTATAGTTTATGGTACTGGCAGTGGTGTTTCAAACTTGGACTTTATTGAAGCTGGAAATATCCAGACTTCATTAGCAGGATATTTGAGTGGTAAAGGACCTGTAACAGTTGAGGGGGGTGAATCATTTGTATTGGAAAAAACAAATGACAAATTTAATTTAGGTGATAGTATAAATTTCTTTTATCCTAAATTGAATGATGTAAGATTACCTAACTTTTTAGCTGATGGAACTTATGATGATGGAGATATTGATGTTGACTATAGTCAAGAAATAACTCTAAAGTCAAAAACACTTGAACTTTTTGCTGATAAGGACTATAATAATAAAGAGCCAACATTTGGATTCCAATATGCAAAAGGTAATGATGTATTAGAATATACAATTACATTTGATGAAGAAGTTGAAGTTACTGATATGAACAAAACTAATATGCCTATAATGGATAAAGAGTTTTATGTTAAGAGTGCTAGTGATGCAGGAATAGTTCTTTTTGATTCAGCTCAAAAAGATATTATTAGTGAAAGTGAAACTAAAGTGGTTAGTGGAAAATCAGTATCAATAACATATATTGATAAGGATGTTGTTAAGTTTAATGTTGATGGAACTACAACTAAATCTCTTAAAGCTGGAGAATCTGCTAAACTTAGTGATGGTTCATATATTATTGTAAATGAGGTAATGTATGCTTCAAAAGATTCTGGAATTAGTAAAGTTGATTTCTCAATTGGAAAGGGAGAGATTAAACTTACTAAGGCTGTTGGAGAAGTTAAGCTAAATGATAAAGCTATAAAGGGCTTAGAAGCTAGTTGGACATCAGACACTAATAATAACTTAAAGTCATTAACACTTAGTTGGAAAGCAGATAAAAAGAGTTTCTTAGCAAAAGAAAATGCACTTGTAATGCCTGCGCCATTTGACTCAATAAGATTAGTGTTTAATGGACTTGATTTCCCTTCTACATCTGAAAAGATAGAAGTTGAAGCTGGTGAAACATTAACATTAGTTATGGAGAATTATGAGCTTCCATTAATGTATGTAAAAGATGCTGGAACAGCAATTTTAGGTGAAGAAGACAATCCTTTACTATTAGCAATAGACGCATCAGGAGCAAACTATGCAACTGGTAAATTTACAGAAGGATATGTTTTGGGTAATAATACTGCTATAAATCAGGTTGCTGCTAGTGGAACTCCTGGTACTGCAATAACAACAGGTATTGAAGTTACAGAGGATAACAGATTCTTAGTAACTTACATTACTGATGAGTTAAGTGATGTTCAAACACTTTACTATGAAATTAGGAGTATTTCTCTTGATGATGATAATAAGTTTAGTGTAGAATTTGAGGACTTAATTGGTAATAATGACTTCACATTAGATGAGAAAAGGTATGATAAAGAAATCGGAGATGTTGAGGTTACTCTTGCTGCTGTAAGTGCTGATGATGGATATGCTTATCTTGTTTTCAGTAAAAGTGGAAGTGGGACTTTAGCATATGATAAAGCTGTTTCTGAAACAGGAATGGTTGTTACATTGCCTACTGTCTTGACTGGTATAGAAACTCCTGGAGTGAGCTTAACATTCACTGAACAGAACAAAGACGGTGATGTTAATAAAGGAGATAGTTTCACTGCTACAATTACAAGAAGAGGTAGTGTTAATGATTACAAGCTTCATGTTAGTGCTACTAATGTTGACACTGTAGAAAAATCTAAGAAAGTTAATATTGGGTATAATCCTTCAGAATTAGCTACAAAGGTTACACACGATACTAATCCAGATGATAATGTATTTGAGATAGAGTATTATGGTCAAGAAGTTATTGCAAAAGTAATGGTTGTTGGCGGTGATGCTACTGTTTCAAGTGGTGAAACAAATCTTGGAGATGTTCTTCTTGTTAAGGATAAAGAAGTAGGAAGTGTTGCTACAAAGAACCTTATTGTTGTTGGTGGAAGTTGTATTAATTCAGCTGCTGCTGCTTTAATTGGTGGTGCTAAATGTGGTGCTGCTTGGACTGAAGCAACAGGTGTTGGAACTGGACAGTTCTTAATTAAGGGCTATTCAAATTCACCTATAACAACTAAACTTGCACTATTAGTTGCAGGTTATGAGGCAGAAGATACTGTTAAAGCATCTACTTACCTAAGAAACAAAGCTGTTGATACAAGCAAGTCATACAAAGGAACAACATCAACTGAAACTGCTGTTGTGATTGAGTAAATCTAGCTTAGAAAACAATTTTTATTTTTTTCTTTTTTTTCTTTTTTTTTAATCTTATGGTGTAACTGTAAGTTTTTTATTTTTTTGTTATATTATGTTATTTTGTTAGTGGTTGGTTAATTTTGGTTTGGTGGTTTGTGATGGTGTTATGTTGGTTAATTGGGTTTTTTGTTTAATTGAGTGTTTTATGTTGGTTAACTGGGTTTTTTGTTTAATTGAGTGTTTTATGTTGGTTAATTGGGTTTTTTGTTTAATTGGATGTTTTTATGTGAATAAATTTAAAAAACCCAATTTGCTGTTATATTAAATGAGAAAAATAATAACTAAAAGAGAACAGGAGAAAAAGGCAAAGAGAAACCAGATTATAATTGGGGGTATTTTGATTTTTATTATGTTTGGAAGTATGTTTGGGTATTTTATTTTTAATACAAAAGAAGATGAAAGGGGAATTGATGGGAAAGTAAATTATAAGGGATATTTGTTTTTAAATAAAAATGGGTTTTGGTATTTAAATCTTGGAGAGTATAATTTTGCTTTTAGTTATAATCCTGAAGAAATTGATAGAGAAAACATTAAGTTTGGAAAGAGTGGGACTGGAGTTAGTAGTGGTGTTGATGGTGTGGATAATGAGAGTGCAGAGTTGAGTTATCTTAATGAGTATGTTGGTAAAGTTGTTTATTTGAGTTATGAAGATGATGGAGCTTTTGTTGAGATATCTAGAAATCTTGGTAATATTGTATTAAGAGCTCAGGGTGCTTGCATTGAAGAAAAGGGGTGTCCTGAAAATTGGCCTGTAAGGGATTGCTCTAATAATTTTATAATTGTGAGGGAAAAAGAGAGTGCAGAGAAAACAGGCAGAATATATCAAGTAGAAAATTGTGTTTTTATTGAGGGTCCAAAAGATAGATTAGTTGAATTAACAGATGAGTTCTTCTTTAAAATAATGGGAATAGTTGATTAGAATATATATAATAGATAGGGGGCAGTTGAGGGTTAAATTATGTGAGTTGTTTGGAGTTATTCAACATAATAGCCATTATGTGAAAGGTTAGTTGAGTGTTAATTTGTGTGGGTTGTTTGAAGTTAATTAGGCTTGGGGGGGTTAATTTGTGGGGGTTGTTTGAAGTTATGGAAATGTATATAAACTAAAAAATAAAAAAGATAATATGGCTGAAAAAAAGAATACTAATAAGAAAAAGAGTAAGGTTGGTGTGGTTGATGGTGTTAATGGAGGTAATGTAGTGAGTGGTGATAAGAAAGGTGTTGAGAGTGTTAAGAGTAGTGATAAAGTGGTAAGTGGTGGTGATAAAAAAAGTGTTGGGAATGTTGGAGAGGTTGAGAGTGTTAAGAATATTGAGAGTCTTGAGAAGAAAAAATCAAATAAACTTATTTTTCTTGTTTTATTAATTATGGGGTTAGCTATTGCTGGTGCTGTAATTATGCTTCTTAAATCCTCGCAGCCTGCACACTCTAAATACGATGGTATGAAGTTTGAGGTTGTTAGAGAGGGTGAATTGATTTTTTATAAAACAGTTTTTGATGTTATTTATGAAAATAAACCAACAAAGTATGTATTTTATTTAAGAAATGATCCAAAAGAGCTTGAAAAGAAAATAAATTTTAAAGGAGAGCTTGAATTGAGGAACTTTGTTGTTATGGAGAGTACAACAGAAAATTTATTTTGTGATGGAGATTGGAGTATTGCTCTTGCTAATCTTCTTAATTTGGAAATATTTAATATGAAATTCTTAAAAGATGAAGATGCTGGTTGTGACCCTGATGGGCAGTATATGTTTATTCAAATAACAGAAGCAGAGAAAGGTGAGAAGTCAAGAATAGAACAGTATGGACCTTCGTGTTATAAATTAATTGTGAGTGATTGTGAGATTCTTCCTGTTACTGAAAGATTTATTATTGAAACTTTTTCAGAAGTGAATAAGATTCTTAAAGATAAAAAATAAATTTATAAAATAAGATTTAAAGAATAAATTTATTTTTTATTTATCTTTTTGGTTTTATTTTTATTTATCTTTTTTGTTTAGTTGTTTGTTTTTTGTTTGGTTTTTTTGTTCTTTTTGTTTTTATTTTTTGCTTTGTTGGTTGTTTTGTTTGTTTTTGAGTTTTGTTTGTTTTTGTTTTTTCTTTTTTTGTTTAGTTGTTTTTTTGTCTTTTTTGGTCTTTTTATATACGAGAGTATTGTTTTAATGTCTGTGTAAGCTGGAATATCTTTTATCTTGAATAGTTTAATTTCTAAATACCAAATTCCTATAATTAAAACAACACTTCCTATATACCAGGTAAGTTGGTGAAGAAGTTTAAATATTCTTGGAACATTTATGTAGATTAAAGTTAAGGAAACTATTCTTATTATATTTATTATAAAGAAGACACCAAATGCAAATCCAAGCATTTTAAGTGTTTTTAAGAAGCTTTTAGTGGGAATAGAAAGATTCAGTATAACTAATAAGAAGTATGCTGAGCCAGCAACACAAGCATCTATTATCAAAACAGAGTAAGGCAGTGTTTTAAGTGCAATTAAAGGACCTGAAAGTGTTGCTCCATATATTAAATTAAGGATAAAGTAAGAGGTGTAGGTTGTTAGAGGTGTAAATATGAAATAAAAAAGAGTGAGATTACCGAGAGAGCTAATTAAAATAAGAAAATACCTCATAAACATTGAGAAAATAATCTCTTTAGAATTCTTTTTTAAAGCACTCTCTTTTTTCATATACATTTAAAGTAAAAATGTGTTTAAATAAGTTGAGATTAAGGAAATGAAAGAATTATTTTCTTGCGATTCTTATTGCAATTATAATTATAAGAGCAATTAAAATTATATTAAGTATTCCTATTCCCCATAAGTATTTTCCATCTTTTAAGAAAAACTCTTTTGAGAAGAATTTACTCTGCTTCTTTGTTATTTCAACTTGAACTGGCTGAGTAAGAACACTTTCACTATCAGATAAAAGCTCAATTGTAAATAAATTAGTTCCAAGAGCATCATTATTAACCTTAAATGTCAATAAAACTTCTTCTGATTGTCCTGGTTTTAAATTTAAAGAAGATGTGCTTGTTGAAATTGAAGATGCCCAGCTTGAATAACCTGCTACTTTTAGTGTGTATTGAGCTGATTTTTTACCTACATTTGTAACTATAGCTTTAACAACTAAATCATTTCCTGCTTGTCCACCAGATTCTAATAGAGCTGTAAGCATTGCATCAGCAACACCGCAATTTCCTTCAACATTAATTGTTATTAAGTCAGTATTAAGATCTTTAAATGATTCATCATCTTTATCATATGCAACTAAAACTAAAGTATATGTTTTTTCTTTAGCATCTTCAGGAATATTAACAGTAAAGTCAAAACCAGTACTCTCAAAAGAATCTAAATCTCCTATCTTTACATTCTGGTTTATTCCAAGCTCTTTATTACTAACTGTTAAATACACTCCTTTTTGGCTTTTTGAGCCAATATTCCAGATTTTTCCTGAAACATATAATCCTGAATCACACTGAATATTTGAATTATATTTTAAATTGCTTATAGCAACTAATTTCTTATCTAAAACAAATTCTCCTTTTTGCGAGTTTGATGCGCAAGTATTATCTCCTTTATAATCTCCTCCAGAGATTACTCCTGTTGCTCTTACATAAAAGTATAAGTTTCCTTTAACTAAATCCTCTAAATCTTCATCCATTGTATTATCAAGTGCAAATCTAAGTGTAAGTGTTTCTCTATCTCCTTTATCTAAATCAAATTCATCTTCTTCATCAACTTCTATTGTCCATTTATTAGTATTAGGATTATATACACCCCACTCAACAGAAACATCTTCAATATCCCATTTGCCTGAGTTTCTTATTTCAAGTTTAACTTCAATTTCATCAAAAGCATACCATTTCTTTTCAGTTCCAATTCCTTTTATAACTTCAAAGTCATCTATTATTACTCTTAAACCACCCTGATTTGCATACTCGCAAAAGTCTGAAGCAGCTAAAGAAAATGTCTTTTTAACTTCAGGAGAAACATTTCCAAGTGCTTTTAATGTAGTAGAATAAGAATCAGATAATCCAAAATGAAATCCACTTTCAACAGTATAACCAACACTTATAGTGTGAGCAGTTTCATTGGGAGTTATTGTTACTTTATCTTCTGAAAGGAGAAAAGTAATTTGCTTCCCATAACTATCTTGAATATTAGAAATTGATAGGTTTATTGTTTCATTTTGATTGCTTGAAACACTAACTTCAAATGAGCCACTTTGCTGTGGAAGTGTGCTTGTTGAAGAGCTTAAAGTGATTGTTGCACTAGCTAATCCTATTAAAAATACAAATGCAAAAACACTTGCGAACAAAATATTGAATTTTTTTGTTTTCATTTTGTAATCATTTTAGAGTTACTATGGTTTATAAAGATTTATATTTTTTACAATATATTCCTTTTCAAGTGTTTTTTTAGTTTTACTAAGAGTTTATTGTCTTTTAACGCAATTCATAAAGTTTATATATTTTGAGAGGCAAAATATTATATTAAGAGAGTAAATGAGCTGAAAAATAATTAAAATGTCAATGAGATCTCGTGAGAATGTTGTTGCAGCCTGGTTATTTCTTGCAGGAGTGATTATAGCTGTAATAGTGGGGTTTGCAACTGCTTTCTTTATTCCTTTAAATAAAATAGCAGCAT
Source organism: Candidatus Woesearchaeota archaeon (assembly GCA_964418095.1). Lineage (GTDB taxonomy): Archaea > Nanobdellota > Nanobdellia > Pacearchaeales > GW2011-AR1 > MWBV01. The sequence continues at coordinate 82,739 of CAYQKM010000002.1, read as the reverse complement.
ATAGTTCTCCAATATATGGGGTTTTAGTAATATTAGGCATTATTGTAGGTGCAAAAACAAATGTCTCTAATAAAGATGCACAGACTTTCCTTATTGCAGGGGCAGTATTAGTAATAGTAAGCAGATTTGGAATGGAAAGTGTAAGTGGCTCACTTATAGGAATAGGTTTAGGTGATTTAGTTTCAACAATATTTGGAGCTTTAATAGTGCTTTTTGTTCCAGCAACAATAATTGTAGCTATAAAAACAGGATTCTCTGCAACACATTTATAGAATTATTTAAATAATTTATTTATAATTAAAAATCATCCTTTATAGAGCCTTAACTTTTTAATGTCTTAAAAGAAAAACTAATAATCGTCAAATTTACTTTTTGGCTCTGGTTTTGGTTTATCAACCTTTTGTATTTTCGCAAAAGAAGGTGTTGCTATAACCAAATTCTCTCCAAACCCTGCAATTGTTCCGCCAAGAGCATCAGTTGTTTTTTTAAGCTTAGATATTGCTCTCTTTAATTCAATTGGGTCTTTTTGCTTCAAAGTTTTTATTTCAACAATAGTAATTGTATAGCCATCTCTTAAAGCATTAAGAACTTCATTAATATCCTCATATTGCTTTAAAGTGAAAAGCTTTACCATCACTTTATTATCTTTTTCTTCATTTGCTGTTAAATCGATTTCAATATATTCATCTCCATCTCTTCCACCAGACATTGAAAAAGCTTTTTTTATTTTTTCAAACACCATGATAAATTTATAATTGAGATATTTATAAAGATTTCGGATTTTTTTTAGATATTTTTATCTTTATATAATAACAATAGCTAAAAAGCAGAAAACAGAAAATTTACTTGGATTTCTTTAAATCTTCGTCTCTTATTTTCTCTATTCTGGAAGTTAAAGCAGATTCCTGTTTTTCAAGTTCATTTATTCTTAATTCAAATATCTTTATTTTAGAAGAAATCTCTTCTTTTATCTTGGATTTATCTGTTCTAAGCATAATCTGTCCAATTACCTTGAAAACTTCGTCCTTGGATTTTTCCAATTCAACTAAAGCTTCTTTTGTTTCAGATAACTCCATTTGAAAAGCTTGCTTCTGAAACAATAAGTTTTGTAAACCTTGTTCTAAAAATTGTATTTCCTGGATATTTTTGTCTTTCATTTTGATAACTTTTGTTTTATTTAACGGATTACTCTGCTTTTATTACTTTTACTTTTGTCCTTGGTTTGAAGAAGATCTTGCTTCCACAAAAAGGGCAAAGAAATCTTTTTTCAAGATTTTTGTCTGTAACTTTCTTTCCGCATTTAAAACATTTATAGGTTGCCATTTTATATTATTTAAACAGTATAGCTGTCTCCTGCAAATTTTTTATTGCATTTAGAGCAATGCCAAATTCCACTAGCTAATCTTTTAACTCCTAGCTTTTTACAAAAAGGACATTTTTGTTTTTTTCTTTGTTTTGATTCAACTTGAACTAATCTGTCTCTGACTCTTTTTCCGTATCTTGCACCGAATCTTCCTGCAGATTTTGTTTTTTTTGATTTTGTTGTCATTTTAATTTTTGGTCTTTATTTAAAGTGGGGCTACCCGGATTTGAACCGGGATCGCGAAGTCCCAAACCTCGAAGGCTAACCAGATTACCCCATAACCCCTCATGAAAAAATAGCTAATTGCAATTTATAAAGTATTGGATTAGCTTATTTATTTTTTCTTTGCAGGCTCTTTAGCTTTTGCTGCTGGAGCTGCTTTTGCAGATGGTGCAGCTGCTGCAGGAGTTGCAGTTGTTGCTGCAGGGGCAGCCTGTTCTGCTGCTTCTTTAGCGGCTTGTTCTTGTTTCAACATTAAATCTTGCTTCTTCTGTATCTCCTTTAGATATTCGCTTAATATTTTTTTCTTTTCAGGAGAAGTTTCTGTTTTAACCTGAGCTATTTCTTTATCGTATTTACCTGCTTCAATATCTCTTTCAATTTCTTTAGCTGGTTTATTTTCAATTAATATTCCTAAACTTACACAAGTACCTGCAACAACTTTAACTGCAGACTTCAAATCTTTACAAAGTAAATTTTGCATTTTTGTTTTTGCCACAGATATTATTTGTTCGATTGAAGCATTTCCAACTATATTCTTAAGCTGAGCACCTGAACCTTTAGCAAGACCCAATTCTTTTTTAAGAAGTCCTGATACTGGAGGCGAGAATATTTTGACTTCAAAACTTTTTGTTTTAACATTAACATCTAATTCAACAGGAACTTTCAATCCTTGAAAATCAGAAGTAGCTTCATTTATTTTCTGAATAACTTGATTTATAGGTATTCCTGCTGGCCCTAGTTTCTGGCTTAAAGCAGGACCAGGCTTCATTGCCCCTCCATCTGCCAAGATTTTAATTATCATTTTCTAAATCCTCACGTCTGATGACTTTAATATTATCTATTTTAACTGTTACTGGTAATGGAACAACTGCTCCAAACAAGCTAACAACTACTTCTTCTTTTTGTTTATCTATTCTTAAAACTTTTGCTTTCTCACCTTTTAGTGTTGAGCCAATCATCTCTACAATATCTCCTTCTTTTATTGAGATTGTTTCCATTGTAGGTTGAATCATTCCTTGTATCTCTGAATATTCAATTGTCTTTCCTATTATTCCTTTTACATAAGGTAAATTAAAAACAGCTTCTTCTGCAGAATCTCTATCTTCTGATTCAAGAAAAATATATCCTCTTAATCCATGAGGCTTAAATACAGAATATATGCTAAGTTTTTTCTTCTCAGCTCTATCAGCTATCATATCAAGAGCTCTTTCTTCTTTGTTTGTTGTTACCTTTATTATGAAAATCATTTTGTCTTGTTCCAACTACCTCTTAATATCTAAGAAGCAGATTATAATTTATAAAATTGTGTGTTTATAAAGATTTGGTTAGAGTAAGGTTTTTAGAAAAACAATAAACACAGGTTTAGCCCCACTTAATAAGTCCCATTATTATTGCAATTAAAAATCCAAATAATCCGAGAGCTACAATTCCTATTGCTGAAACTTTTGCTATAAGCTGAAATTCTTTTTTAGTTGGCTTTTTTAGGACTTGCCAAACCCTTCTACACTTTAATAAAAATGATTTTGTTTTTCCAAGCATAGATTTAATAGAAAGAGTGAGTTTTTAAAATTATTCAATTAGTTTTATTAAAAATTATTGTGTTTTAATTAAGTTTATTAAAATTACGAACAACAAAATAAGTATTATCTGAAGGATTATAAGATAAAAATCCTTTCCTTTCTAAACTTTCTAAGTAATCTAAAACACTAACACCTCTATAAACATTTTTTGAACCGCCTTGTGTAGAAATCTCTTTAAGAAGCTCATCTAAAGAGAATTTAATTTCTTCTCTTAATTTCTCGTGGATAATCATCCGTGTTACATCTATACCAATTGACATTTTAATTTTCAAAAAAGTCTATTCCTAGCTCTTCTTCAATTTCTTTTCTTCTTATTGAATCAAGTGATTCTCCACTCCCTAATATTTGAGAGGATTTTACACCTGTAACAATCAATAATACTCTTATTGATTTATCCATATCATCGGCAATTTGTGCTCCACCGATTAGTTTTGAGTCTGGGCTTAAACTATCTCCAACTGTTCCGATTATTGTTTTATACTCATCAAGGCTCATGTTTGGGCCCCCAATTACATTAACTAATGCCCCTGTTGCATTTGAAATGTCAACATCTAAGAGAGGATTATTTATTGCTTTCTCAACAGCTTCAACAGCTCTGTTTTGGCTGTCTGCTTCACCCATTCCAATTAAAGAAACACCTCCATTAACCATTACAGCTTTAACATCTGCAAAATCAAGATTTACAAGTCCTGTCTTTGTAACTAATTCTGTTACTCCTTTTACAGCATTTGTTAGAATTTCGTCTGCTATTTTAAATGCTGTTTGCAAAGGCAAATCTGGAGCAAGCTCAAGAAGTTTATCATTAGGTATTACAATGAGTGTATCAACTAGTGCTTCTAATTTTTCTAAGCCATTCATTGCATTTTCAATTCTCTTTTTTCCTTCAATTGTAAATGGAAGTGTAACAACTGCAATTGTTAGTGCCCCTTGTTTTTTTGCTATTCCTGCAACAACAGGTGCTGCACCTGTTCCTGTTCCCCCACCTAACCCGCATGTTATAAAAATCATATCACTTCCTGAAATTCTCTTTTTTATTTCAGATTCTGATTCTTTAGCTGCTTCTTGTCCTACTTGAGGGTTGCTTCCTGCACCTAATCCTTGAGTTAATTCTTTTCCAATAAGGATTTTATGATCTGCATTAGCATAAAGTAAATCTTGAGCATCAGTATTTATTGCAATTAATTCTCCGCCTTTTATTCCAATTTCTCTCATTCTGCTTAAAGAGTTATTTCCTCCTCCACCAATACCCATTATTTTTATTTTAGCAGAGTGTTTCTTTAAAAGTTCTTCAAGTTCTTTATCAATTTCATGTAGATTTGATGAATTAGAATCAAAAGATTCACCTTCTTCATAGGAGTTTGCCATATTCAAAGTAGGTTAGTTTGGTTTTTAAGCATTATTGTTTTTTGAGAAAAGTGGTGAGTATTAGAAAGGTTTATTACTCTTGTTCTAAATTTTCAGGTGAATCTGAGGGTGTTTCATCTTCTTCTGGCTCTTTAGTTTGCTCTGTTTTTGAATCAAAATTATTTGTGTTAGGCTGGATTGAGGTATTTGGAATTGGCTTTAGGGGCTGTTTAACCTCTAATTCTAGATTAAGTATTTCCTTAAACTTGTCTTTAAATAATTCTACAAATGACTTAAATCCTTCTTCTACATCTAAAATAAGTTTTTTATCTTTAACTTCATATTTGAAATCTCTTCTAAACAGGAATTTATTTATTGATTTAATTTTTTCATTTAAATCATCTACTTTTCTTATAATTTTTATATTATAAATAACATCTTTTCCTGCAAGAGGATTATTAAAATCGATCATAACTCTTCCACCTGAAACTGTCATAACTTTTCCTATTCTATTATCAAAATTTAAAACTGTGCCAGGAACAGGATTTATTTTATGCTGTACAAAAACCTTCATTGGGACTACTTGAACTAAAGAAGAATCTCTTAATCCAAATGCTTCTTTTGGTGAAAGTTCAATTTCATAATTGCCTATTTCTTTTCCAATTAAGAAATTTTCAATTCCTTTAAGGAACATTTCTTGTCCTAATGGAAAAATAAAGGGCTCTGCTTTTTGATTAGGATTTAATTTTTTTAATTGCTCCTCCTTATTTGAATCAAATACATCTCCATACTTTATTTTACCTGTAAATTCAATTTCAATGAAGTCATTTTTCTGTAATGGCATCAACCTAGTTAATTGAAAATGTTTATAAATGTATTTTTTTTTGATAGTTTATGGTATTAAAAATTATTGATGCAACTGAAGCAAAAGTTGGAACAAATATTATTGTTGAAGGAATGCCTTGTACAATAAGAAGCATTGACATTTCAAAAACAGGAAAGCACGGGCACTCAAAATGCAGAATTGAAGCTGTTGGAATAATAACAGGCTCAAAAAAAGTGTTTGTTGTTCCTGGACACGAAAGACTTGAAGTTCCGAGTGTTGAGAAAAGAAAAGCTCAGGTTTTATCAAAAGCAGATGGAAAAGCAAGTTTAATGGATTTAGACAATTTTGAGACAATTGAAGTTGAGTGTCCAGACTCAGCTGTTTTTGAAGAACTAGAAGAAAATGGAAACTGCGAGTATTGGGATGTTGAGGGTGAAAAATTAATAAAAAGAAAACTATAAAAAATGATAAATAATTTCAGGAGAGATTAAATGGCAAAAATTCCAGAAGCACAAAACAGGTTATTTAAGAATGTCTTTATTTGTAAAAATTGCAAATCAAAGGTAAGAGCAGATATTCAAAAAATCCTTAAAGGAAAAGTTAGATGTAGAAAATGTGGCAAGGGTGCATTTAGAACAGTAAAGAAAGGAAAGTAAATTATTCTTAGAGTTTTATTGAAAGTGTAGCACAAACTTTATATCTTAGGAATAAAAAACCATTACACTTTTAAACCTGATTTAACTTTAATTAAAAAGGTGAAAATGGATTACTTTACAATTATTGATTTAACCTTATTAGGGATATTCGTAATAGTAATATCAATATTTCTTTATAGGAAGAGAAAAAATCTGAAAAAAGACGGGTGGCTTTTATTATATAGAACAAAATGGGGAATGAAAGTCATAGATAATGTTGGTAAAAAATACAAGAAAACCCTCGGAGCTTTAAGCTATGTTGTAATAGGAACGGGTTATCTTCTTATGGTTGGAATGATTTACCTTTTAGGAAAAATTGTTTATTTGTATGTTGCTTATCCATCAATAGTGAGGGCAATAAAGATTCCTCCTATAACTCCTCTTGTTCCATATTTGCCTCAGGCATTTAAATTAGATTTTCTTCCAAGCTTTTATTTCATATATTGGATAGTAATACTTGCTATTATAGCAATAACTCATGAATTTGCTCATGGAATATTTATGAGAAGATATAAAATAAAAATAAAATCAACTGGGTTTGGATTTTTCCCATTTTTCTTACCTATATTTTTAGCAGCATTTGTTGAGCAAGATGAAAAGAGTATGAAGAAAAGCAAAAACTTTCATCAGATGGCTGTATTAGCTGCTGGAACATTTGCAAATGTGGTTGTTGGAATATTATCTTTTATTGTGATGTTCTTATTTTTTAGTTTATCTTTTGCTCCATCAGGTGCAGAATTTAATACATATTCGTATTCAGTAGTTGCAATACCTTCAATAATTTCTGTAAATAATATCCCTACAGATAATCCAAATTATGATGATATATTTTCATTAATAAATGCAGAAGGATTTAGTGAGATTAAAACAAGTGAAAGAACCTATATTATTAATAAAGATAATTTAGAGACACAGAGGAAATCTGCTAAAGAGTTTCTTGTATTGTATGATTATGCTCCTGCAATTTTAGCAGGAATAGATGGAGCAATTGTAAAGATAAATAATGTTCCTATAAGAGATTGGGAAGATTTTGGAAAAGAATTAGCTAAATACTCTCCTGGGGAAAATATTACACTTACAACTAAAGTTGAAGAAGAATTTAATGAGTATGAAATTACTTTAATGGAAAATCCTTCAAATCCTGAAAAAGCATTAGTTGGTGTAGGGTATATTGAAGCTGAAAGGAAAGGGTTTATGGGCAAAGTTGTTACTTGGCTTTCTTCATTTAAGAAACAACACATACACTATGAAGCTAAATTTAAATCTGCTATGTTCATATATAATTTCTTATGGTGGTTAGTTCTAATAAGCTTTAGTGTTGCACTAGTAAATATGCTTCCAATGGGAATATTTGATGGAGGAAGATTCTTTTACTTAACAATATTAGGCATTACAAAGAATAAAAAGAGAGCTGAGTTGTGGTTTAAGATTTCTACAAATGTGTTGCTTTTCTTATTCTTATTACTAATGGTCTTCTGGGGATTAAGCTTCTTTGTTGCTTAATTAAAATTGTTTTAGGGGTAAGCTTTTAAATTAAAGATATTTTGGGTAAATATGCTTGATAAGAATGTAAAACAAATTTTAAAGAAACAGCACTATGAGATAGCAGGTGAAAATGAGCACTCTGCTGTGCAAATATGCAGATGGACAAAAAAGTCATTGAGAGATGAGGGTGTGTGTTATAAAGAAAAATTCTATGGTATTAATTCTCACTTATGCTGTCAGATGACTCCTTCACTTTATTGTCCTAATAGATGTGTTCACTGCTGGAGAGCTATTGAATACACTACAGGCGAGAGTGTTCCTGGAAAAATAGATTCACCTTCTCAAATAATAGACTCGTGCATAGAAGCTCAAAGGAAACTTCTTTTAGGATTTAAAATAGATCCAAAATCTTCTAAAAAGCAGCTTAGCAAAGCTAATCAGAAAAAATATCAGGAAGCACAAGAACCTACACAGTTTGCAATTTCTTTATCAGGAGAGCCAACAACTTATCCTTATCTTGGAGAGTTAATAGAAGAATTAAGAAGAAGAAAGAAAACTTCATTTTTAGTTACAAATGGGCTTTATCCTGAAAAACTTAAAGAGCTTTTTAAGAAAAATCAGCTCCCAACTCAATTATATATTTCTGTTAATACTCCAAATAAAGAGCAGTATGTAAAATTCCATAGAAGTATAAAAGAAGATGCTTGGGAAAAATTAAATGAGACACTTGAGCTTCTTTCAAAATTAAAAGGCAAAACTAGAACAGTGTTTAGAATGAATTTAGTTAAAGAATTAAATATGTTTCCTGAGCAAGCAAAAGAATATGCTCTTCTTATAAAAAAAGCTCAGCCTCAGTTTATAGAATTAAAAAGCTATATGGCTGTTGGAAGCTCAAGAAAGAGATTAGGATATGAAAGAATGCCTAGTGAAAAAGAGATGAAAGAGTTTATTAAAATTTTATTAAAAGAGCTTGAAGGAACAGGGTATGCTCTTCATGGAGAACATAAATTCTCAAGGGCTTATGTTTTATGTAAAAATAAAGATGAGCTTAAAATAAAACCTAATCAGATTTAACTAAATACAATAAAATATAGAAATCTATTGCAATAATGTTTTTAAAGAAATTATATTTTGAAAGTGTGTGAAATTTAAACTTGAAAAACAGTGTTGTGGAGAAGAATTACTAAGAATAGGAAGTGCTGTTTCAGATTTTGAAAGAAATTATGATCTTGGGCATGAAAATATAAGCTATATTGTAAAGAAAGTTCCGAGTGATATAGCAGAGTATATTTTAATTTACCCTGAAAGCAAGGATATAAGATTAGATAAGATTGTCCCCAAGGAAAATAATTACTCTTATGTGAAAAACACTTTAGTTAATAATGATAAAGAGTGTTTATTCTTATTAGATCGTATGTACTATAGAGTTCTTAGACAAAATCCTGATAAAAAGTAAAGTAGTTACAAAACTTTTATAATGGCTCCTAAATTTCTGATAGTCTATGGTATGGAGTTTATATGAAAATAATAAATTTTTAAAGCCATTAAAATTCTCAAATGGTAAAACTCAAGAAGATGTTGTCAAAGAAGTTATTAAAGCTGTAAAAGAAGGAAACAAAATAATATTTATCCATGGGAAGTGCGGAACAGGCAAGAGTGTTATTGCATTAAATATAGCAAAAGAGCTTGGAAGAACATCTATTGTTGTTCCAAGCAAAGCTTTACAGCAGCAATATAAAAGAGATTATGAGGAAAACAAATATATTCTTGATGATAAAAATAGAAGATTAAAAATTTCAGTGATTACTGGAAGAAATAATCATAAATGCAAATTTTTAGAAGATAATAAAAATGCAATACCTGTACAAAAAAAAGAAGTTAATTCTAAATTGCATAATATATTTGAAGGAAAAAGAGAAAAACTAAATGAATTAATTTCTAAAGATATTTCTGCTGATAATAAGAATATTCCGTGCAAAATAGAAATAAAAGAAAGAAATTCTAATACTTTAAGAGAATATTTAAAACAAAATAGGAAAATAGATCCTAGGAGTTTTGAAAAAACTTCTGATATAAAGAGGATGTCAATAGCCCCTGTATGTCCATACTGGAGTCCTGTTGTTTCAGAAGAGTATGATATTAAAAATATAGACGAGAAAGAGAAAATAAAATATAAAGGATTAAATGGAAAATATTTTTATTTTTATAAAAGAAAATCGGGGTGTAGTTTTTATGAGCAATTTAATAATTATATTGATTCAGACATAATTGTATTTAATTCTCTTAAATATAAATTAGAGAGTGCTCTTGATAGAAAACCCTGCACTGAAGCTGAAATAATCGACGAGTGTGATGAATTTTTAGATAGTTTTTCAAATCAAAGAAATATTAATTTAGATAGATTGCAAAATTCTCTTTCTCATGCGACAATTAATAGTGGAGAGCATAAACAAATAGTTGAAGAAATAAATGGAATATTAAATCATTTAAAGAGAAATAGCAAGATAAATGAACTAATAAGAACAAAAGGAATAGTTGAGTTAAAAAAAACAGGGCTATATGATTTATTTAAAATATTTCTCAAGAATTATGAATTTGCCGAGGAGATAGATGAAGAAAGTTATGTTCATGATGTAATTAGCACAATAAAGATGTTTGATGAATTCTTAAATGAGGCATATGTTCTATTTGATAAGAGGGAAGATAACCTTATTGCGAGTATAGTTACAGTAAATCTTGAAAAGAAATTGCAGGAGATGGTAAATAAAAACAAGGTTATTATTTTAATGTCTGGGACACTGCACTCAGAAGAAGTGCTTTCAGAAATATTTGGCATAAAGAAATTTAAAATAATAGATGCTGAAACAGAAAATCCTGGAAAAATAAATATTCTGAAAACAGGAGAAGAAATGGATTGCAAATACTCTAATTTCTCTTCGGGAAAAGCAGAAAGGAAAAAATATCTTTTAGCATTAGATAAGTGCATTAAAAAAGCAGAAAAGCCTGCACTGGTTCATGTTACAAGTTTTTATGATTTACCTGATAAATATGAAAGAGAGAAATTTGAATTAAATAATACAATAACAAGAGAGGATTTAATTGAGCTTCAAATTAAAGATAAAGATAGCACTATGATTGACAAATTTAAGAAAGGAAGGATAAATATTTTATTTTCAACTAAATGCTCAAGAGGAGTGGACTTTCCTGGAGATGAATGCAAAACAATTATATTTACTAAATTCCCAAACCCTAATGTTCAAGATGCATTTTGGAAAATACTAAATAAAACAAATCCTCAAAGATATTGGAGTTTTTATAAAGATAAAGCAAGAAGAGAGGTTCTTCAAAAAGTGTATAGAGGGGTTAGATTTAAAGAAGATAAAGTTTTTTTAATGAGCCCAGATTCAAGGGTATTGGATTTTTTTAATTAAGATACCTTTAGTTTTTCTTTTTTCTGGCTGCCACAATAACTAGATAAACAAAAACAAGTAAGTAGATTAAACTTATCCAGACTAATATAGAGTATAATACAGGATGCTCTTTAAGGAAAAATTCTCCGAAGAAAGTGTGTAAAAATACTATTGGTGTTAAACCTAATCCTGTTCCAATTAAAAATTCTCTTAATCTCATTTTAGTTAATCCTGCAATATAACTAAATAAGTCAGAAGAAGTTAGAGGATTTACTCTTAAAACAAATAGTGAAAATATTCCGTATTTTTGTGAGAATTTATCGTATGTTTTCATCATCTTTTTATCTACTTTTTTTTCAACATACTCTCTTCCTAATCTTCTGGCTAATAAGAAAGCTATTGCTGCTCCAATTAAATTTCCTATTAAAGCTAATACTCCTCCGAAAAAGGCTCCGAAGAAAGCTCCACCTGCAACATACAGGGCAACAGCTGGTATTGGAGCAATTACAGATTCTAAAATTACAAGAAATGTAAATACAATATTAGAAAAGATTCCAAACTTTCCAATATATTCTATAATTGAATCTGAATCACTAATAGACATTGAATAAATCAATCCTTTAGAATAGTATGAATAAGCAAATATCATGGATACAATTAAGATTATTAAAATTATTACCCAGTTTTTTCTTAAAAATACAGATAAATTATTTGACTTTTTCATAGTGTAATTACAAATTTAGAGTATATAAACATAAGTTATATTATGTGGAAAAAGTGTTTTGTAAAAATTAGTTTTTAGATTTTTTTCTTAAGAAGAAGAAATAAATTAAACCTAAAGCCAATGCAACAAGATAAAATATTGCAATGCCTACAAATATCTTAAATAAAATAGGGTTATCTCCAATTTCTTTCCCAAAATAAACTTGCACAAATATTGCTGGTGCTAACCCTAATAGAGTGTATAATATGAATTTTCCAAATTTGATTTTAGTTAACCCTGATAAATAACTCCAAACATCTGAAGAAGTTAAAGGATTTACTCTTAAAAGAAATATTGCTATTGAGCCGTATTTTTCAGAAATTCTATCAAATCTTTCAGTGTGCTTTTTAGAAACATGTTTATCAACATACTCTCTTCCGTATTTTTGTGCGAGTTTAAATGCAATTGAAGAACCTATTGCAACACCTACAAGTGTGAGTGCCCAGGCAAGATAAGGACCAAAAACAATTCCACCTGTAACATAAAAAATAAATGGGTGTATTGGGGCAAATATAATTCCAATTATAATTAAAAGGATGTATGCTAAAAAAGAAAATGCTCCCAAAGAACTAAGTGTCTCAATTAGTGTTTCTTGATTAAAATTTACAATTGAGTGGAAAAATCCTCCTGTAAAATACGAGTAAATAAAAAATCCTAATACTCCTAAAATAATTATTCCTAAAATAATCTTACTATAATTTTTCCTCTTTTTTTTCATAATTGTGTGATAAAGAAACTTGGGTTTAAAAATACAACTCTTATTTAAATTAGATAAAATGCTCCTGCCATAAATTTATCCTAAGGTTTAACTTAAAGACATTTTCTTCAAAATATAGAAAAATTAATCAAAGCTAAATGTTGAAAATAGAAATGACTTAGTTTTATTAGCATTAATCTATTCTAAACCCTAGGACAAATGACTAATAATCCTTTTAAATTCCCTTTATCTTAATCTTCTATGAAGTTGTCTATAGTCTTTCCAGCATATAATGAAGAGAAAAGAATCTTGCCTGTTTTAAATAATTATTATAATTTCTTTAAAGATAAAATGAATATTTCTTTTGAGTTTATTATTGTCCCAAATAATTGTTCAGATAAAACTTTTGAAATTGCAGAGAAATTCTCTATTGGAAAGAAGAATGTCATTATTGAAAATATTCCATATTATACTGGAAAAGGCGGGGCTGTAATGAAGGGCTTTGAGTTGTCAGAAGGCGAATATATAGGATTTGTAGATTCAGATGAAAGCACTTCCCCTAGAGAGTTTTATAAATTATATAAAAACATAGGAAACTTTGAAGGAATTATTGGTTCTAGGAAAATTAAAGGAGCAAGGATAATTCCCGAAAGGAAATTTAGTAAAAGACTTGGTAGTTCTTTATTTTCTTTTATTACTAGGTTTCTTTTTAATCTTAAATTTAAAGATACTCAGTGTGGAGCCAAGATATTTAAAAAAGATGTTGCTAAATATCTTGTTTTAAACAATAAAGAAAAAGGGTGGGCTTTTGATGTAGATTTATTATATCTTTGTAAGAGGAGGGGATATAAAATTAAAGAATTCCCAATATTATGGGTTGAAAACTCTGGTTCTCATTTAACAAATATAGATGGTATAAAATCTGTCTTAAAATTAATTAAATACAGAATAGAGTTAATTTCTATTTTTAAAAGTCCAAAATAGAGAACCTAAAAAGTTTAAAATTATGCTAACCACTGTGCCAAATATAAAGGCAATATTTCTCCCGATTAAAGAATTTCCTGTTTGATTTATTATTAATGTAAATATAATTAAATTAATGAGAGCAGTAATTCCATAAACAGTTAACCATTTTGGGAGTTGAAATCTAATTTTTCCTTCTCTTGCTTTAAAAGTAATATTACGATTCATTGTAAAATTCCAGACCATTGAGATACCAATGCCCAAGACTCTTGAAATCTGAGGTATTAAAAGCCCATCTCCAAGAATATAAGCAAATAGATTAAATACAATAAAATCAATTAATGTTGCTATTCCTCCAACAAAACAAAAAATAATAAATTTAGGAGTCTTATTTATATTCATTATATCAAAAATATTAAACTGTTTTTAAAGATTATTTAATTTTAGTTTATTAAAAGATATATATAAATAGCGGATATTGGATTTATAGGATATGAAGAGAGATAAAGGGATATTATCTGTTAGTATTTTAATAATTATTATAATATCCTTTGTTTTATTTTATAAACCTCTTTTGAGTAATCAACCTCTAGGGTTAGATACTCTTGGACATTTGAGCAAAGTTTCTTATCTTAAAACCTATCCCTCTGCAAGTTGGGATATGTCTTGGTATTCTGGAACTTTATTCTTGAAATTATATCCTCCATTATTTTATTATTTAGTTGCTCTATTTCCTAATGTATTTTTTGGGATGAACTTTCTTAGTTTCTTAAGTGTACTCTTAACTTCTTTAGGCATTTATATATTTATTAAATATAAAATAAAGGATAATGAGGTGGCTCTTTTTTCTGGATTAAGTTACTTAACTGTATTAAGTATTTCATATTACTGGATTGCTACTGGAAATTTACCTTATTTTTTTGCTTTGTGGACAATTCCTTTTTCTTTATATTTTCTTGAAAAATATTTAGTTGAGAAAAAGAAAAGATATTTTGTCTTTTATTCTTTAACCTTTTTAATAGGCATTCTCTCTCATATTATTGTTGGGATTATAATTGGGCTGTTTATGATTATAAGAATCCTATTTGATGGAATTAATTGGAAGAACATAAAAAAAGTATTTTTGTGTGGAACTATTCCAGTCTTGCTTGTTTCATTTTGGTTTATTCCATTTATATTTTATTCAATTCCTTCAGGAGGATATGAAGGATATGTTCCAGATTTAATTCAATTTTTTGGTTTTGTTGAAGAGGGCTCTTGGGGATTGCAAGTTGGAGGTATAGGGATTATATTTTTCTTTTTTATCTTTTCATTATTATTCTTAAAAAGATATTGGAAAGATAAGACAACTCAAATATACTTTGTTTTCTTAATAATCTTGGGGTTTCTTCTTCTGGGGGGATTAGGCAATCATTACCCATATGGAGTAGACCCAATTAGATTAGTTTTGCCATTTTCAATAATATTATGCATGTTTTTGGGTTTGGTAATAGAAAAGGTGGGGTTATTTAACAAAAGATACATTCTACTATTCTTTATTTTAATATTAATCTTTGGGCTTTTTTGGAACTTACATATTATTAACAAAAATTTTGATGAATATTCATATTGCAAAGAAGGTAGCAGATATAGATTTTTTCAACAGATAATGACTAAAGAAGACTTCCCAGTAAAAAATGAATTTAATAATTATAGATTTGGTACTTCTAAATATATTTTTGGAGAAACCTTAAATTATTTTATGCCAAAAGTTTCTCAAACATTTGGTTATCAAGATGTAGGAATGCTAAATATATCTATACATTATGATATGAAGCAGCATATTTGGTTGTCTGAAGATATAAATGAAGCAATCTATTGGCTGGATTGGTTTGGAATAAGATATTTTGAGTCAGAAAATAGTGATTCTGTTAGCAAGTTTATAAATGATTCGCGCTTTAAAATTATTATGAGTGGTTCAAAAGGGTACAGTTTCACTCTATTTGAATATTTAGATGCAAAGCATATTATTGCTTTAGTGGATTATGTTAATGAAACTACTCTTGGAAAAGAAAAAGCTTTTCAATATGAAAGAGAAGGCCCAGATGAAATAATAATTAGATACGATTCTATTGATGAGGATGATGCTGTTGTCTTTAAA
Source organism: Candidatus Woesearchaeota archaeon (assembly GCA_964418095.1). Classification (GTDB taxonomy): domain Archaea; phylum Nanobdellota; class Nanobdellia; order Pacearchaeales; family GW2011-AR1; genus MWBV01. The sequence goes on along the minus strand of CAYQKM010000002.1, from coordinate 67,251 downwards.
GAATTTTATCACAAAACTTGGAAAGCAAGAGAATTAGAATCCAACGAAAATTTACAGATACAAAAAACTTCTACTGGTTTTATGTATGTTAATCCTTCTCTAAGTTCTAAAGGAGTTATATTTTATCAATCTAAAACTCTTGAAGAATATCTTGGCATCCTTTTAACCTTATTAGGCATCATCATATTAATCATGTATTTAATAAGAAAGAAAATATAAAACAATTAAAAAACAATCTCTTCATTCTTGGCTGTGTTTTAGGGGGGTGAAACCAATATATTTTCTTAAACTTATTTTTTACTACAACATCTTTTAAATCAAATCCTGTTGCTTTGTCCAAATTCTTTTTAAAATCAATTGCTAATCTAAATGTTCAGAAATATTTTTAGAAGTTTGAATCCTCTTGAGTGTTCTTTTTGGGTTATAGCTTGTTATATACCTCAACCCCAATGCATTGTTTTTTTCAGGAAACGCCCCCGCCCGGAGTCGAACCGGGTCGCCCAAAGGGCCCTGCTCACTTGCTTACTTTTACACTCTTTAAGGAGGTTAGTCTCAAGGCAGGTGCAAAACCGTTATGCGCCGGAGGCTTTACAAAACATTTCAATAAAATATAAATAAATTAGCAGATTTTAAAGGTTACTATCTTACTTATTAGATTTAATTAAATTATCTTCTAAATAATCTTTTCCACCAGGGTTTTTTTATTTCAACTGGAACATTATTTTCATCAAGAACTTCATAAGTTATAGTTGGTTTCTCTTTAAGTATTGGGGCTTCTTCTGCTAACTCTTTATGAGCTTTTTCTAGTGCAGAGTCAATTAATGAGCGAGAGTATCCTTGACTAACTAATGCCCATCTTAAAGAGTCCTCTGTATACCCTTTTTTAAAATTTTTTTTAAAGTATTCTACAAGTCTTGCTTTGTATTCTTCTCTTCTCATATAAAAATTAAACCATAGAAGTTTAAAAAAATTGTTATTTATTAAACACCATTTGCGAGCTTTGTTTAAAGTATTGTTTAAGCTAATTATTTAAAAATTATTTAGAGAATTCAATTGGTTTTTCTTTAGAATAGTATTTTATGGCTTCTTTTAAACGAGGTTTAGATTCAGCATAAACTGTTAGAATTTTATCTCCTTTTTTGAATTTATTATTTACATGCAAGTGTATGTATAATCCAGAAGCTTTATCTGCTGGACATCCAGCTATTCTTGCGAGAAGGCTTATTTTCTTATTATGGATTGATTTAATTTTTCCAGTAGTTTCAGCTAAAATATCTTTTTTGAATTTTGCTAATTTAATTGTTTTAAGGCTTCCTTCTTGTGCTGAGATTATTTCTTTAAACTTTTCAAAGGCTTTGCCAGATTTTAATATTTTTTCTGCCATTTTTCCACCTTGTCCTTTTTTTGCTTTTCCAGTCATCTCTAATAAATTCCCTGATAAGAAGACTGCTCTATCTCTCAAATCTTTTGGAGCTTTTTCAGAGGGGTTTAAAACTTTTATAACATCTAATAATTCTAAAAATGGTCCAACACCATTTCCAACAGGTTCACTTCCTTTTGTTAAAACTGCTTTAAGATGTAATTTAAAATGCTTCCCATATTTTTCAAAAGATTTTTTTAATTCTAGTGCTTCTTTAAGATTAACTTTGGCATTTTTTCCATAGGGTATATCAATAAGAATATATTTGCTTCCTACTGCAAGTTTCTTAGAGAGTATTGATGCTAAAAGCTGAGCGTGTGGATCAATTTTAAGAATTTTCTCTACTCTGATTATCTTTGAATCTGCTGGAACAAGCTCTATTGAGCCTCCCCAAATCATAAATGCGCCTATTTTATCGATTAAATCGTATAATTCTTCTTTTGAAAATTCTATTCTTGCTATTGATTCAATAACATCTGCTGTTCCTGCTGCACTAGTTATTGCTTTTGAAGAAGATTTTGGAAAAACTAAACCTGCAGCAGCGCATATTGAAACTACTAAAGGAGTTGTTCTATTTCCAGGTATTCCTCCAATACAGTGCTTATCTACAATATACTTTCCCTTAAATGAAAGAGTTTCTCCTGATTCAACAAAAGATTCTATTAAATAAATTATTTCTTTAAATGTCATTTTATTCTCATACATTCCAGAAACAAACATTGCAATTTCAGTTTCAGAAAGTGAGTTGTTTACAATGTCTTTAATTATTTCTTTAATCTCTTTTTTAGAAAGTTCTTTTTTATCTATCTTTTTCCTTATATAATCTAGGCTTTTAGTAGAATTAGCTATATTGACTTCAACTAATTGCTTATCTTTTAAATTAAGTAACTCATTAATTTCTGAAGAAATTCCTATTTCTCCTTCTTTTACTATCTCGTCAGTAATATTAACTACAGTAAGAAAAATATCTGAATTTTTCTTTGATATTTTTTCAATTGAAACTCTATCATTTTTACGAATACCCATTTGCTCTGCTGTCTTTGTCCTTAACATTGCTACAGGAACTCCTGCATGCCATTTTAATAAACGAGTTTTTAGTTTCATCTCTTTAAACACTCACAAATATATATTTAACAAAATTCATTTTTATATTTATTCTTTTTCTGGTGGGATAATTACACCTTCTTGAATTCTTTTATCCCTGTATATCTCTAATATAATGAAAAGGTATGCTAAAATCAGAGGACCAATTACAACTCCTATTAAACCTAAAAGCATGAGTCCGCCAACCATTCCGAAAAGGACTATTGCAGTATTCATCTTTGCTCTCTTTGAAATAAATAATGGTTTAAGGAAAGATTCCATAAATGATGAAACAAGTCCAAATAACATTACTCCTAATGCAGCTACAGGAGAGTTTTGTATAAATAAATAAACTACAACAGGCACCCAAACAACTGCTGTTCCGATTATTGGAAGTATTCCTGCTATTGTAGATATAACTGTTAAAAGAAGTGCTCCAGGGACATTAAATATAAACAAACCAGTTCCAGTTACAATTCCTTCTAAAATACCTATTCCTACTTGTCCATAAAGTATTGAGAATGTTAAATCATTTGAGGATTTGAATAGTTTGTTCTTAACATCCTTTGAAAATGGAAGTAAACTTCTAATATACTCTGAAATATTATCTCTATCTCTTAAGAAAAAGAAAAATGCAAAAAGAGTTACAAGTAATTTTAAGACAATGGAAGGGAATTTTAAAAGTACCTGGGAAAGATAGTTCATAAGAGAGTTTGCTGTGTTTGATACAAATGTATGAATTGCTCTTCCTATTTCTGCTGCGAATTCGTCAGATTTAAAGATTGAAGGGAAAATATTTTTTAGAGGAGTTGTGAAATCCCACTTTTGAGATTCAACATAGAATTTTATTGATTCATCTATTGCTAGAGGAACAGCATACCAGAGTGGAATTATAAATAATGCAATTAAAATAATACATACAACTATTGCAGAGAGTGTTTTCTTTTTTAGAAATCTTAAAACAAATCTATAGATTGGAGCGAAAATAAATGCTAGAATTACTCCAATAATTATTGGCATTATTAAAGGTTTTAATAGAAAGAAGGATAAAACTATGAGAGAAACAAAGATTAAAATGCTTATTACTTTTTTAGTATGTTCACCACTCATGTATTATATTATCTCCTATGTATTTTAAAGAGTTTTAATTTATAAAGTTAATGAATAGATTTGGTTTAAAAATTCAAATTAGAATAAAGTTTATAAACTAAATTTAAGAAAGATAATTATGAATTTTATAAAAAAGGTGCAGGAGAAAAAATCTGATGAATCAGTTCACTTGCAATTTCAAAAATTTTCAAAAGGTGAATTTAAAAATAGGGCAATAGTTGAAGTGAAAAATTCAAAGGGAGCATATACTATAAAGACTTCTGCTGAGTTTGCTAATGAGATGGTTAAACTTCTTTCTAAGAAACTTGGAGATAATAAGACTAAAATTACTGGCTCGATAATTGGGACAAATGATTTGAAGGGTGTTTTAGAATTTAAAAAAATCTCTCAATTTCAGGGTGTTAAGAATTATTCTATTGAAAAAGAAATGAGTGGGACAGAAATGCTTAATTTAATTGAGAAATTTCCTAAGAATTTTTTTGGTTTAAGTTTCTCTGTTGGAGAGGAAACAATAAAAATAAAACCAAAAGCACCAAAATCAGGAAAACCCGGAAGCAAGGGGGATGAAGCTCCAAAAGCAGATTTCTGTGCATTAAAAACAAAAGATAAAGGCATTGCAAATAGTTTTGTGTTTGAAGTTGGTGATTTCAAATCAGCAAAAATTGTTCATGATTATATAATTGAAAGCATAGAAGCTCCGGCTGAATTAAAGAATTCTCAGGATTTCTCATTGATAAGAGAGAAATCAAGAAGAGTTGGGAAAATACTAAGAAAAGCAGAAATAGATGGCAACAAATTTGAGAGTAGTTTAGAACTTAATGCCTAAATCAAAATTAACAAGGTTTTTAAACCTCTTTTTTCTCAAAATAATATTCCAGGGTAGGATAAAATGATATCCGCACTAAAACTAAATATAAGAAATGGCACCGCCGAAATCACCAAGAAAGGGAAGTTTGCAGTTCTGGCCGAGAAAAAGAGCCAGTAAATTTTTACCTAGTGTAAACTGGAAAGGAATTGCTTCTGGAAAGAATATTAAAGGTTTTATTGGGTATAAAGCTGGAATGGTCTCTATTGAAGTAAAAGATTTAACTCCTAATTCTATGACTAAAGATAAGAGAATAATTATCCCATCTACAATAATTGAGTGCCCGCCAATGAGAATATTTTCAATAAGATTTTATAAAAATAATAAAGTTGCAAAAGATGTTCTTGTAGAACATTTTGATAAAGAACTAAAAAGAGTTGTAAAACTTCCTAAACAAGGAAAAAATCCTTCTGAGCACCTAACTTCTGGGGAATATGAAGATGCGACTATAATTGCATACTCTCAAGTTAAGAAAACTAAATTAAAGAAAACACCTGACTTAACTGAAATAGGATTAGTGGGGACAATTGAAGATAAATTAAATTTTATTAAAGCTCACTTAAATAAAGAAATAACAATTGGAGATGTGTTTTCTCAAGGAGAATTAGTTGATGTGAGAGGATTAACTAAAGGAAAAGGATTTTCTGGTCCTGTTAAGAGATTTGGCATTTCATTAAGATTCCATAAATCTGAAAAAGGTGTTAGAAAAGTTGGAAGTATTGGACCGTGGCATCCTGCTAGAGTAACTTTTAGAGTTCCTATGGCTGGGCAATTAGGAATGTTTACACGAGTACATTATAATCAAAAAATACTGCAAATAAATAAGGCAGAAGAAGTTGAAAAGAAATTAAAGAATATTAAAAATTATGGTGAAACAGATGAAGATTATATTTTAATTTATGGAAGTGTTCAGGGTCCAGCAAAAAGACAAATTTTACTTACTTCTCCTTTGAGAATAAGCAAAATGCAAAAGAAAAAGAATTTTGAGGTTATAGGAGTTAAAAGATAAAAATGAAATCAAAAATATTTGAAGCAAAAATAAGAGAAGACATTGTTGCTAAAGTTCTTGAAACAAAAAAGAAACAGCAACCATATTCTAATAATTTAATTGCTGGAAAAAAGCATTCGGCTAAAGGATTAATTGTTCATGCTAGACATGTTTGGAGAAGTGGGTATGGGAGAGGACAGTCTAGAGTTCCTAGAAAAATATTTTCAAGAAGAGGATCGCAATTTACTTGGGAAGCAGCAGAAGTTCCTCATGCTAAAGGAGGTATGAGAGCTCATCCCCCAAAGATAACTCAATTTAGTAGAGATTTAAAAGTAAATAAAAGAGAAGCGAGAATTGCATTATTATCTTCAATTGCTGCAACAGGCTCAGAGAAATACATAATTAAAAAATATTCAACAATTAATAAATTAGATAAGAAAGCTCCATTTATTATTTCCTCAAATATTAATAATAAGAAGACAAAAGATATCCTTAGTGAATTAAAAGATGTTTTAGGGAACTTATACTACGTTTCAATAAAAGAAAAATCTGTTAGAGCTGGAAAAGGAAAAATGAGAGGAAGAAAATATCAGAGAAATGCTGGAATGATTTTAGTTCTTGGGAAAGATGAAAAATTAAAAACAGGATTATTTGATATTAGGAAAGCGAGTGAATTAAGTGTGATGGATTTAGCTAAAGGGGGATTAGGAAGAATAGCTGTTTATACTGAAAAAGCAATTAAAGAGCTTGAAGAAAAATTAGGAGAAAAGAAAAAATGAGATTAAAACCTGTAACAACAGAAAAGGCAATAAGAAAAGTTGAACTTGAAAATACAATTGTATTCTTAGTTGAAGAAAATGCAACAAAAGTTGAAATAAAAAGAGAGGTTGAAATTTTATTCAAAGTTAAAGTGGATAGAGTAAGAACAAGCACTGTTGGAAGCAAAAAAATGGCTTATGTTACTTTAAATAAAAAAGATTTGGCAGTTGATTTGGCAACTAAACTAGGACTAATGTAAAATGGGAAAAAGAATAATACAACAAGCACGAGGGCATGGAAGCTCTACTTATAGAGTTAAACCAAGTGCTTTCAAATATAAAATACAATATCCGAAAAATCTTGAAGGGAAAGGAACAGTGATTAAACTAATGAATTCAGCTGCACACTCTGCACCTCTTGCAAAAATAATTTACAGCAAGGGCCAATTTTATATTCCTGCATTTAAGGGAATGGTTGAAGGACAAGAAATAGTGTTTAATAATGAAGTAAAACCAGGCAATATTCTTATGCTCGGTAAGATACCTGTTAAAAGAGAAGTTTATTGTATTGAATCAAGATATGGAGATGGAGGAAAATTCATAAAATCAGGGGGGAGTAGTGCAGTAGTTACAAGGATTGTAGGAGATAAGATTTTAGTTATGCTCCCTTCAAAGAAAGAAAAGGCATTTAATCCAAAGTGTAGAGCTATTGTTGGAAAAATTGCAGGGCATGGGAGATTAGAAAAACCAATTATGAAAGCTGGGAAAAATCATCATATTAAAAAAGCTAAAAATAAATTATGGCCTAGGACAAGTGCAGTAAAGATGAATGCAATTGACCATCCTTTCGGATCTGGTAGAGGAAAGAATGTGAAGAGCAAGATTATAAAGAGAAATGCTCCTGCTGGAAGAAAGGTTGGGTTACTAAGACCAAGAAGAACAGGAAAGAAAAAGTAAAATGGAAATACAAAAAAAACAATATATGTATCGTGGGAAGACAATTGATGAGCTTAAAGGAATGGAAGTTAGAGAGTTTGCTAAATACCTTCCTTCTAGACAAAAAAGATTTGTCTTAAGAAACTTCCAGATAATAGAAGATTTCATTAAAAGATCAAAAATAAAAATTGAGAAAGGAAAAAAGATTAAGACTCACTCGAGAAATATTGTGATTATGCCCCAAATGGTTGGGATGACTATTCAAGTTTACAATGGGAGAAACTTTAATCAAGTTGTAATTGAACCAGAAATGCTTGGGCATAAGCTTGGAGAAATGTCTGGAACAAGATCAAGAGTTGCACATAGTAAAGCTGGAGTAGGTGCTACAAAAGGAACTAAACACAAATCTAAGAAATAAAAATGACTGAAAAAAATTATAATCCAAATCAAAAAGAAAGAAATGCTATGAAGAAGCAGCCAAAGCCAACTGCAATTAAGGAAACTCCAAAAAAAGAAAAAGATGTTGAAGAAAAGAAAGTTGAAAAAATTGAAAAGATAGAAGAGAAGAAAAGTGAAGAGAGTAAAACAGATAAAAAGGAAACAAAAAAAGTTTCAAAAAAAATAAAGAAAGAAGAAGTTTGTGTTAATGCTAAAAGTGTTCCTGTTTCAACAAAATATGCAATAGGCATATGTAAATTTGTCAAGAGGAAAAGGATTGGAGATGCAATAAGAGATTTAGAGCAAGTGGTATTGCTTAAAAAACCTGTTCCAATGAAAGGAGAGTATGCTCATAAAAAAGGAAAAGGAATTAGTGGAGGGAAATATCCTCAAAGTGCTGCAAAACACTTTATAGTGTTATTGAAAAGTCTTGCAGGTAATGCAAATAATCACGAGATAATTGAACCAATAATTATTGAGGCAAGAGCTAATTGGGCTCCTTCTCCGAGAGGAAGATTTGGAAGAGTAAGGAGAAAAAGAAGCCACATAACATTAAAGGCAATTGAAATGAAAACAAATAAAACAGAAAAGAAAAAAGATAAAAAAGTAAAATCAAATGAAACTAAAAAGGAGAATAAAAAGTAAATGGAGGAAAAAATAAATTTTTCATGCATTCAAATAAGGAGGAATTTTATTTAAATGGAAGAAAAAATAAATTTTTCATGCATTCAAATAAGGAGGAATTTTATTTAAATGGAAG
>CAYQKM010000002.1:0-58793 GCA_964418095.1 Candidatus Woesearchaeota archaeon | reverse complement strand
AAAAACAAGTTGTTAAATTTAAGAAAGAAGAATTTGCAATAAAAGAATCAGTAAAGAAGATGTTGGGTAAAGGAAAGATAAGCAAAGTTAGAATAGAGTACACTCCAATAGGAGAAAAAATAATCATCTCTACAAATAAACCTGGACTAATAATTGGTAGAGGCGGAGAGAAACTAAATGAAATAAGTGATTATTTAAAGAAACATTTCAAATTTGAAAATCTTCACCTTGATGTAGAAGAAATAAAAGAACCAGAATTTGATGCTCAAATAATTGCAGACGAGATTGCATTGGGGTTAGAAAGATTTGGTCCTTTAAAGTTTAAGATATTAGCATATAGAACTTTAGAGAGAGTAATGAAAGCTGGAGCTTTAGGATGTGAAATAAGATTGAGTGGAAAGCTTCCTGGGTCAAGAGCTAAGACATGGAGATTTGCTCAAGGATATTTGAAGAAAACAGGAGATAGTGCAAAAGTTGTTGATAGAGCTCAATCAAGAGCAGAAACAAAACCAGGAACAGTTGGAATAAAAGTAAGCATTTTATCACCTCGTGCTGTATTAAAAGATAGAATATATATTAATGAGGAAATGTTGAAAAAATTAAAAGTAAATGAAGAAGAATTCATGACTAAACCAGTTAAGAAAGTAAAAAAATCAAAAGGAGATAAAAAATGAAATATAAAGAAATAAAAAACCTCAGTGAAGAAGAAAGAGAGAAAAAACTTAAAGATTTAAAAGTAGAACTTGTAAAATCAAAAACAGGGACAACAAACCCGAGGAAGATTAAAAAAGCAATAGCTAGAATACACACATTCAATTCCTCTAAGGGAGGTATTGGAAAAAAATAAACCATGGAAATAGATCCGAAAACAGGTTTGCCTTTACAGGCAATAGAGTGGGAAAACCTCACGAGGGGTTCGCAAAGAATAATCGTGACTATGGATAAGAAAAGATATGGAAAGATAGTCACTGTTATTAGTGGTTTTGACAAAAGCGTGGATATAAAAAAAATCGCAAAAGCTTTGAAAAATGAGCTTGCTTGCGGTGGAACATCCAAGAACAATGTCATAGAGCTTCAAGGAGACCACTTCAAGAAGATAAAACCTCTTCTTGTGAAAATGGGCTTTGAGAATAACTCAATAGAGGACTAACCATCAAAAGGAAAACAAAAATGGAAAGAAAACAGAAAGCAGAAGCTATAAGCAAAAAAAATAAGAAAGAAGAAAAAAACCTAGCTGTGCAAGCAAATAAAATAAATATCCCTACTAGAGGAAGAATATTTGAAGGAATAGTTACAAAAAAATTCCCTAAGAGAGTTGTAATTGAATTTGAAAGAATGGTTCAAATTAGAAAATATGAAAGATACACTAAGTTAAAAACAAAACTTCATGCAAGATTATTAGATTCAATGGAAAATGAAATTAATGTTGGAGATTTAGTTAGAGTTCATGAGTGCAGACCTCTAAGCAAAATAATACATTTTGTTGTAGTTAAAAAAATAAAAGATGTTTCAGAGGTAAACAAATAAAATGAAAGCAATTAGTGCAAGAACAACAGAAGGACTAAATTTAGGAACAATCCTAATTGCAGCAGACAACAGTGGAGCTAAAATAGTAAAGATAGTTTCAGTTAAAAAATCTAAAGCTAAAAAAGGGAAACAGACAGCTGCAAAAGTTGCAGATTGGGTAAAAGTTTCTGTGAAAAAAGGTATTCCTGATATGAAGGGTAAAGTTTTTGATGCTGTTGTAATAAGACAGAAAAAACCATTTAGAAGATTAAGTGGAGAGAGAGTAGCATTTGAAGATAATGCTGTTGCAATATTAAAAGATGAAAAAGGAAATCCAAAAGGAACTCAAATTAAAGGTCCAATAGCAAGGGAGGTTCAGGAGAGATGGGCGCAAGTTGCCAAAATAGCCTCGGTAGTATATTAAAATGAAAAAGAAAATATCAACATCATGGAAATCAAGCAAGCAACCAAGAAAACAAAGAAAATACAGAGCTAATGCTCCATTACATTTAAGGAAGAAATTTGTGAGTGTTAATCTTTCAAAAGAATTAAGGAAAAAACAAGGAAAAAGAAATCTTCCTGCCAAGAAAGGAGATAAAGTTAAAGTATTAGTTGGTAAATTCAAGGGTAAAACAGGAAAGATAGTTACAGTGAACCTCAAAACTTCAAAAATAATAGTTGAAGATATACAAGTAAAAAAACAAGATGGATCAAAAGCAAATGTAAAACTACAACCATCAAATTTACAGATTATTGAATTGGTTGAAAGAAAAGAAAAAACTAAAAAAGCAGAAAAGAAAGAAGATAAAAAAGAAAAATCAAAAGAAAATAAAGATAAGAAGGAGAATAAAAAATGAAACACATAAAGAGACATAGTGCTCCAAAAACATGGCCTGTTGTAAGAAAAGGAACTAAATTCATAGCTAAGCCAACAGTTGGGTTTTCAAATTCTCTTCCTCTTGTAATAATATTAAGAGATTTACTTAAAGTAGCACAAAATAAAAAAGAAGTTAAAAAAATGATTCACTTTAAGAGCATCTTATTAAATGGGAGAAATGTAAGACATGAAAATGAGGGGGTAATGTTGTTTGATATAATTACGCTTGTGCCTTCTAAAAAATACTATAAACTTATTGTTCTGAAAACTGGAAAATTAAATGTTGAAGAAATAAAAGAAAGTGAATCAAACACTAAAATCGTCAAAATAATAAATAAGAAAACACTTAATGGTAAAAAGACACAACTTAATTTAGGAGATGGAAGAAACTTCTTATCTGAAATAAAGTGCAAGGTTAATGATTCTGTATTAGTTAATCTTAAAACAAAGAAAATAGAAAAATGCATTCAATTAAATGAAAAATCAAAAGTGCTTATCTTCACTGGAAAACACTCTGGAAGTGTTGGAAAAATTGAAAATATAGACAATAGTAAGAAAATGGTTGAGATAAATACTGGAGAAGAAAAAATAAATGTTTTAATTAAACAGATAATGGTAATAGAATAAAATGGAAAATGTTATGAGAAAAATAAAAATTGAGAAGATTGTTTTGAATGTAGGTGGAACAGCAGATGATCTTGAAAAAGGGTTTAAGCTTCTTAAATTTTTAACAAACAAAAAACCAGCAAAGATAAAATCAAATAAAAGAATACCTACTTGGGGAGTTAGACCAGGATTAGAAGTTGGGGCAGTTGTAACATTAAGAAGAAATTTTGATGATTTCCTTAAAAAACTTCTAATAAGCATAGACAACACTCTAAAAACTAAACAAATAAGTGAAAATAACTTTTCATTTGGGATAAAAGAGTATATAGAAATTCCAGGAGTAGAGTATCAAAGAGATATTGGGATAATTGGATTTGATGTTACTATTGTGTTTAAGAGAAGTGGAAGAAGAGTTGGACAAAGAAAAATAAAACAAGGAAAAGTATCTTCAAAACAAACAATCTCAAAAGAAGAAATAATTAAATTTATGGAAGAAAAATTCCAAACAAAATTCAAATAATAAGGAGAAATAAAAATGACTGCTAGTGATTGGAAAAAAATACTTAAGCAACTTGATGCTAAGCCAGTTGTAAAGGAAAAATATATGAAACATAATGTTCCTAAGAAAAGAAAGATAGGAATTGCTGCAAGAAAATGTGAAAGATGCGGCAGGTTTGGAGCACATATAAAATCATACGGATTAAATTTATGCCGACATTGCTTTAGAGAAATAGCTAATGAAATCGGCTTTAAAAAATACAATTAAAATGTCACACGATGTAGTTGCAGATGCTTTGAATATGATAAGGAATGCCAAGAAGGCAGGAAAAGAAACTATCAGAATTAAGATAATTTCAAACTTACTTGTAGAAGTATTAAAAATAATGAAGCAAGAAAATGCTGTAAAGAAATATAAGATAGATTCTAAAGATAAATCAATTACACTTACAATAGGGAATGTTTCTGAATGCAAAGCAATAAAGCCAAGATTCACTTGTGATATGAGTCAATTAGAAAAATATAGAAGAAGATATCTTCCTGCAAGAAATCTTGGAACACTTATAATCTCTACAAATAAGGGTTTAATGACTCATAAAGAAGCTCAAGAAGAAGGAATAGGGGGATGCTTAATAGCATATTTTTATTAAAATGAAAGATAAATTTTATCAAGAAATTGAAATACCTGAAGGAATTGAAGTAAGGAAAGAGTGTAAAAGAGTATTTGTAAAAGGTCCTGAAGGAGAAACCTCTAAAGAGTTTAATTTTGGTAAATTAAAATTTGATATTAAAGATAGAAAAATAACTTTAGGGTATCCTAGTGCTTCAAAAAATGAAAAAAGAATGACAAATACAATAACAGCACATATAAAAAATTTAATGAGAGGTGTTAGAGAAAAATTTGAATATAAATTAAAAATATGTTCTAGCCACTTCCCAATAACTGTTGAGATAAAAGGAGAAGTTGCACTAATTAAAAATTTCCTTGGAGAAAAAACTCCTAGAAAGTGTATTTTACCGAAGGAGATTGAAATTAAAATAAATAAAGATATAATCACTATAAATTCTGTAAATAAAGAAATAGCTGGGCAAGCTGCTGCTAATCTTGAGAGTGCTACAAAAGTAAGAAAAAGAGATAGAAGAGTGTTTCAAGATGGAATCTATATAATCTCAAAAGATGGGGAGGAAATATAAAATGCCAAAATTTCTAAGACACACTTCTCATAAATATTCTAAGTTAGGTGTAAGAAGAAAGAAAAAACAAGTTTGGAGAAGGCCTACTGGAAGAGATAATAAGATGAGGGAGAAAAGGAAAGGAAAACCTGCGTCAGTTTCTATTGGATATTCAACAGATAAAAAAAATAGAGGAAAAATAAAGAATAAAATTCCTTTTATTGTTAGTAATGTTTCTCAATTAGAAAATGTAAAGAAAGAAAACATTGTTTTAATTGGAAGAGTAGGAAAAAAGAAAAAAATAGAGATTGTTAAGAAAGCAAAAGAAATGAAAATTGAAATATACAAATTAAATGCAGATAAATTCATGAAAATAAATGAAAAAGTTTTAAAAGAAAAAACAGAAAAAGATAAGGAGAAGAAAAAATGAATCTAAGAGCAAAAAAACAACTTGCAGCAAACACACTTGGAGTAGGTAAAGAAAGAATCTTATTTGTTAATGAAAGAATAGAAGAAATAAAAGAAGCATTAACAAAAGAAGATATAAGACAATTAAAAGAAGATGGGGCAATTATTGTAAAAGAGATTAAAGGAAGAAAAAAAGTTATTAAAAAGAAAAAAAAGAGAGGTCCTGGGAATATTAGAAAAAATGTTAATCGTAGAAAAAAAGATTATGTTATTATGACGAGAAAATTAAGAAAAATTGTTGCAGATAGAAAAAGAAAGGGTGAGTTAGTAGAGAATGAAGTAAAAGACTTAAGGAAAAAAATAAGAAACAAAATGTTTAGAAGTGAAGCACATTTAAAGAGATATATTGGAGGTAAGAAAGATGAGAAGCCAAAAGCGAAGAAGAAAAGAAAATAAAACAGATTATTTGAAAAGATTAAAACTACTAAAGTCAGGAAAACCTAGAATTGTGTTTAGAAAAACAAATAGAGGAATAATAAGTGAGTATGTAGTAAGCAATGAAGCTCAAGATAAAGTTGTATTTGGATTTGATTCTAAAATACTTAAAGAGTATGGCTGGCCAAAAGAAGCTTATGGAAGTTTAAAATCAATTAGTGCTTCATATTTAACTGGGTATTTAACAGGTAAGAAAATATTAAAAGAAAAGATGGAGATGCCAATACTAGATTCTGGAATGAATCGCTCAATACATAAAAATAAAATTTATGCATTTTTAAAGGGATTAATTGATGCTGGAATAAAAATAGAGTGTAAAAAAGAATTTTTCCCAGAAGAAAAGAGAATAAAGGGAGAGCACTTAAAGAATAAAATTAATTTCAATGAAATTAAATCAAAAATAGATAAAATATAAAATGGCAAAGAAAGAAGAACAAATTGAAGAGAAAGACGAGTATGCAGAAGTTCCTGAAGAAGTTTTAGATGAACTTGATTTAAAAGAACTTAAAGAATTAGAAGAAAGTAAAACTCAAGAAACTAAAAAAAGTCCTGCTGAAAGAGATAAAATAAAACCAGCCGAATCCTGGGAACCTAAAACTCAGCTTGGAAGAGATGTTAAAAGTGGAAAAATAAAAAACATTGATGAAATCTTAAAAGAAAATAAAAAAATACTTGAGCCAGAAATATCTGATTATTTACTTGAATTAAAAACAGATTTAATTTCTATTGGACAATCAAAAGGAAAGTTCGGGGGAGGAAAAAGAAGAGCATGGAGACAAACTCAAAGAAAAACTAAAGAAGGAAATGTTCCTACATTTTCAGCAATGGCTATTGTTGGAGATGAAAATGGACATATTGGATTTGGTTGTGGGAGATCAATGGAAACTCTTCCAGCAAGAGATAAAGCAATAAGAAAAGCAAAATTAAATATGATTAGAGTTACAAGAGGATGCTCTGGATTTGATTGTGATTGTTCAGAATTACATACAGTTCCATTTAAAGTTACAGGAAAAGCTGGGAGTTCTAGAATAACTCTTATACCTGCTCCTCAAGGAACAGGATTAGTTGTTGCAAATGAATTAAAAAAAGTTTTAAAACTTGCTGGGATAAAAGATGTTTATAGTAAGAGTTTTGGAAAAGTAAGGACAAGCTTTAATTTCATAAAAGCATGTTTTGATGCTCTTGAAAAAACAAATTCATTGGAGGATAGAGAATAATGGCAATTGCAGTAATTAGAATTAAAGGAAGAGTAGGATTAAATAAAGATGTAAATGAAACTTTGAATAGATTAAGAATAAGAAAAAAATATTCTTGTGTTGTATTAAAAGGAACACCTGAAGAAATGGGCATGATTCAAAAGTTAAGAGACTTTATAGCTTATGGAGAAATAAAAGATGAGGTTTACAAAGAGCTTGTTAGCAAGAGAGGTAAGAAAGATAAAGACAATAAGCTAAAACCTTTTTTCGCGCTTCATCCTCCTAGAAAAGGTATTGAATCTAAAAAACACTTTGGTGTTGGAAAAGGAGTTTTAGGAAATAATGGTGAAAAAATAAATGAATTAATTTTAAGGATGTTATAAAATGACAATTAAGAAAACTCACAAAAGAAAAAAAGTTTCTAGAATGCATGGCAGAAAAATGGGAACTCATGGATGGGGAGCTAGAAAAAAGCATAAAAAATCAGGACATAGGGGAGGAACAGGAATGGCTGGAACAGGAAAGAGAGGAGATTCAAAGAAAACACTTATTACAAAACTCTATGGGCAAACTTATTTTGGAAAACAAGGAATAACTTCTAGAAAGACTGAAAGAGATACAAGGCAGAGAATTAATCTTGGACAAATAGAAAAGAACCTTGAAAAATATGGAAAGAAAACAGCAAAAGGGTGGGAGATAAATCTTTCAAAATATAAAATATTAGGAAAAGGAGAAGTAAAAGAAAAACTAATAATAACAGCATTAGAATCCTCTGAATCTGCATTAAAGAAAGTACAAAAAGTTGGGGGGCAAATTATTCTTCTTAAACAGAATAAGCAGGATATTGATGAGGGTAATTAATAAAACCTAATCTTTAAAAACTAATTTTATTTGGTTATAAAATGGTTGATTTTACAAAAATATTTGCATTTATACCAGAAGTAAAAAAACCAGATGAAAAAAAGCTGGGATTCAAGGTAAAATTAAAATGGACTCTGCTTATTTTAGTTGCATTTTTTATTCTTGCAAATATTCCATTGTATGGTTTATCTAGAAATGCTCTTGAAAGATTCAAATATTTAGCGATTATACTTGGAACAGATTTTGGCTCAATAATCTCTTTGGGTATTGGTCCAATAGTAATGGCTTCTATTATTTTGCAATTACTTACAGGTTCTGGAATAATTAATATAAACACCTCTACAGCTGAGGGTAAAAAGACTTTCCAGGGCATTCAAAAAATGTTAGTATTCTTTTTCATAATTTTTGAATCAATAGTTTATGTAGTAATGAAAGGATTGCAAGCTATTCCAGGATTTGCTGGAATTGTAATCTTTCAACTAATACTTGGTGGAATAGCCATTTATTATATGAATGAACTATGTGAAAAATGGGGCTTTGGCTCAGGAGTAAGTATCTTTATTGCTGCTGGGGCTTCATGGCATATATTCACACAAGCTTTCCAGTTTGTAAATGCACAAGGAAGAAATTGTTTATTTGATTTTGGCAGGACAGCATGTTCAGGAAAAGTTTTAGTTTTAATACAGTCTATAATAAATAAATATCCTGTTGAATTTGCTTCTGCACTAGGGGCATTAATTGCTACAGCTTTAATATTCCTTTTAGTTGTTTGGGCTCAGAGTTTAAAAGTTGAAATACCTTTAAGCTTTGGAAGAGTAAGAGGATATGGTATTAAATGGCCATTGCAATTCTTTTACGCATCAGTTATACCTGTTATTTTAACTGCTGCATTAATTGCGAATATTCAGCTATTTGGGGGATTGCTTGAAAACTGGGCAGGGCACCCGACATTTTTAGGGCACTTCCAAGATGGGCAGGCTGTTTCAGGATTTGCATTTTGGTTAGGACATACAAATCTTCTTGAATTAATTATTAGAGGAGGATTTTTACCAAAGTATTTACTTCAAGGGCTTACACATATGATATTCTATGCTGGACTTGCTACTTTATTCTCTGTATTCTGGGTTAAAACATCTGGAATGGGCTCAAAAGAGCAAGCACAAAAAATATCTTCATCTGGATTACAAATAGCTGGATTTAGACAAGATGTAAGAGTATTAGAGAGTGTATTAGATAGATATATAATGCCTTTAACTGTTATGGGAGGTGCAGCAATTGGATTACTTGCTGCTACAACTGACTTACTTGGAGCATTATCTTCAGGAACAGCTATACTGTTAGTAATTATGATTATGTATCAATTCTATCAAAAGATAGCTGAACAACACATGACAGATATGAATCCTGCTATGAGAAAATTCATTAGCTCAAATTAAAATGACAGAAGAAAAAACTACAAAAAAATCAAAACCAAAAAAAGAGGGAAGTTTCAAATCACTATTTGTATTTTTAATAATCTCAATGATTATTGCTGGATTGTGGGATAAGTTACCTATAATAAAAGATTCAATACACTATATTCTTAATCCAACAGCTGGATTTCTTTTAAATTGGAATTTGAATTTAGGAATGTTGATTATTGTATTTGTTATTGCTCTTGCAACTACACTTGTTCAAAAATACGCAACTGATCAAGAGACTCTAAAAGAAATGAAAAAAGAGCAAAAAGAAATGCAGAAAAAAATGAAAGAGTTTCAAAATCAGCCTGATAAACTTATGGAATTACAAAAAAAGCAATTTGAAATGTTTCCAAAGCAAATGAAATTAAGTATGAGGTCAATAGTTTATACTGGTATACCCTTTATCTTATTTTTTAGATGGTTTAATGACTTTTTCAGTGCATTAGAAAGTCCAAGGTTCTTCCTTGGTCTAAGCTGGTTTTGGTTTTATTTAATCTCTACTATGATAATTAGCTCTATTCTTAGAAGTAAAAAACTCTTAGATGTGGCATAATTGAAAACCTCAAATCTTAAAAAGAGTAATATTTTGGTGTTAAGATGGCAAAAGAAAATAAATACTCACAAGAAGAACTCACAATGCAGTTTCAAATGTTTGAGCAGCAAATAAATATTCTTCAAGAACAGCAACAAGCAGTTGAAAGAGCAATTATTGATTTAAGAAGTTTAAACTTAGAATTAGATGATTTAATTGGTAAAAAAGGAGAGGATATTATTTCCCCATTAGGCAGAGGAATATATGTAAATGCTAAATTAAATTCAGAAGAGCTTTTAGTTGATATTGGAAATAAGAATTTTGTTAAAAAATCAATCCCAGAAACAAAAATAATAATCCAAAATCAAACTAAGAAATTAGAAAAAGCAAGAGAAGAAATAAATAAAGAATTAGAAAAAATAAATGAAGAGCTTACAAGAGTATTTATGAGTCATCAGCAAAATCATAAAGACCATACTCGCGAGTGTGAATGCGGTGAAGAAGGATGTAATTGTGAAGAAGATTGCGAGTGAATTAATTAGATTTCTTCATTTTCCTTAAGAATTTTTTATAAGACATAAGCCCAATCTCAGTTACAATTCCTGTAATGTATTTCCTTTTTACAAACTCAAATGCTGGATTTTTTATCTTTACGTTTTTAGGTGCTTTATCCCAGACCTCATTTATGTTTCTATCTTCTATTTTCAATTTATCTCTCGTAAATTTCCAGGAGTCTGCAATTATGTATACAGGAATTTTATTTTTATATGCAATTTCTGCAAACATGCCACTTCCGATTTTATTGATTATTCCTTCTTTTAAGAGTGCGTCTGCTCCTAAAAATATTTTAGTTGCGTAAATCTCATCTTTAGGGTCATCTTTTTTAAATGCAAATGCTGCTGCAGAATCTATAAACATTGTAACATCAATTTTATTTTTCCTTAATTCACTAAATGTTTTTCTTCCTTGGAAGAGAGGGCGGGTTTCTGTATTATAAACTTTAAATTTTTTTGATTTTTTCTTAGAGTAAATCAAGGAGTTTACAACATTTGATGAGTGGCAGTGAGTAAAAATAGTATCATTGTCTTTTATTAGATTAAACACATGCTTGTTTATTTCATTTTGAGAGTAATCAAAGTGTTTAATTATCTTATTTTTAGGCACTCCTTTTTCAGCAAGTTCAAGAACATAAAACATCATAGGTTCTGTTGGTCTTGAAGATAAGAGTTTTTCTTTTGATGCTTTTGAGGGTAAGAGTGAATATGCTTCAAGTGCAGATTTTGCAACATTTCTTGCACCTTGAATTTCTATTGATTTTATCTTATTTAAGATAGTGTTAAACCTCTCTTGTTTATCCATTTATTAAAAAGTCACCCAACATTTAAAAATTCTCTTTTTTTAGTATATTGATGCTTGAAATATTAATTAATCCAAAAAAAGTAGAAAAGGGTTCGTGGAGAATGTTTTTTGTTGGATTAGTCTATGCTTCTCTTTCACTTTTACTTGTGCACTGGTTTTTTTCAAGTGACCCTAATCTTTCAAATGCTTCTGGAATGTTAGTGGTTTTGTTTTGTATAATGTTTAGTTTTCCATTTATGTATTATATTATAAAAAGAGAAGAGAGAGAAAATGAAGAAGTAGAAGGGATTGTTGGGCTTTGGCAAACCCATAAAGATGCAATATTTGAATTTATGTGGTTATTTTTTGGGTTTGTTGTAGCATTTTCATTTTGGAATGGGGTATTGCAAGATGCTAATCTTTTAAATTTTCAGATAAACACTTATTGCCAGATAAATAGTCCAGGTGATGTAAGTGGGTGCATTGAAAGATATACTTCAGGTAAAATAAACTTAACAGGCTCTTCAATAAATGGCTCAAGATTGCTTTCAATAATAGAAAATAATGTGTATGTAATGATATTTACACTTGTATTCTCATTAATATTTGGTGCAGGAGCATTATTTATTTTAGTTTGGAATGCTAGTGTTATTTCTGCTGCTGTTAGCATATTTACAAGATATAATTTAAGTGAGATACCTCTGGGGATTGCAAGATATGCAATACATGGGATTCCTGAAATAGCTGCCTACTTTATTACTGCCCTTGCAGGAGGAATATTTGGAATAGGACTAATAAGGCATGGTGCAAGAGATAAAAAATTCCTAAGGGTGCTTGAGAATACAATTACATTAATATTTTTAGCATTAATTATTTTAGTTGTTGCAGCTTTAATTGAGGTGTATATAACACCCTTAATATTTAAATGATAAAAATTGTATAAAATGGAACCATTAATTGTTATAACTATTTTTTTGAGTTTTTTTTGTACATACTTAATACTTCCATTTTGGATAAAAAAGGCAAAACAGATAGGGTTAGTTTGGGAAGATATGAATAAATATCAAAGTGCTAAAAATGTTGCTGGCTCTGGAGGAATAATTGTGGTTATTGGGGCAATAATGGGAATACTCTCTTATATTGCTATTCAAACATTTTATTTTAAATCTATTGATGGAGTATCAATAAAAATATTTGCTATGACAACTACTTTACTTTTAGTAGCAGGCATTGGGTTAATAGATGATTTATTTGGTTGGAAAAAAGGAGGATTATCTAAGCGCTCAAGAATAGCTTTAGTTTTGTCTGCAGCTATTCCCTTAATGGTGATTAATGCAGGTGAATCTAATATTCTTGGGATAGAATTAGGTTTATTATTTCCATTACTTGTTATTCCAATAGGATTAGTTGGGGCAACAACAACATTTAATTTTCTTGCTGGATTTAATGGATTAGAAGCAAGGCAAGGAATATTAATTATAGGGGCAATGTCTATTGTAACTTATATTACAGGAAGTTCTTGGTTAAGTGTTATCGGGTTATGTTTAATTTTTGCTTTAATTGCTTTTTATATATTTAATTCAAATCCTGCAAAAGTATTCCCTGGAGATTCTCTAACATATGCTATTGGGGCAGCAATAGTATGTATGGCAATTTTAGGGAATGTTGAGAAAATAGCAGTGTTTTTCTTTATCCCATATATTCTTGAAACAATATTAAAATTAAGAGGAGGATTAAAGAAGCAAAGTTTTGGAAAACCAAACCCTGATGGAAGCCTTGAATTATTATATGATAAAATTTATGGACTAGAGCATCTCTCAATATATTTGTTGAAAAAGATAAAGCCAAGTAAAAAAGTGTATGAGAATGATGTTGTAAATCTAATAAATTTCTTCCAAATAATAGTGATTATCTTAGGATTTGTATTATTCATATAATTTTAAAATAGAAGGTTTTTAAATACTGATTTTCTCTAATTTTAATGAATAAGGACGATATAAAAAGATCATCTAAAAAAGTTTTTGATTTTTTTAAGCAAAAAAAAGTACTAATTATTTTAGTTGCTATATTATTGATTGCAACAATTGCATTTACTGCTGAAATAAGGACAAGAAACATTGCTTCTTTAAAAGATGTTACAACAGATGAATACCTTACAGCAGATTTAGATGCATTTTATTTTCTTAGGCTTGCAGAGGTGTTAAATGAGCAAGGAAGTTATCCTGAACATGATTTAATGAGATATATTCCTTTAAAAGTTCCGTTTAGCAGTGAACTTCTGCCGCATGCTCTTGTATTTATGTATAAAGTAATTCATAAATTTTCAGATACAATAACTCTAAGATATGTTGATGTTATTTATCCTGTAATCTTTTTTGTTTTGAGTATGTTTGTATTTTTCTTTTTAGTATTAAAATTTACAAAGTCAAAAATAGCAGCATTGCTATCTAGCTTTTTCCTAGCAATAATTCCAGCTTATTTATTTAGAACAATGGCTGGAGTGTCAGATCACGAGCCATTAGGTATGTTTGCATTTTTCTTAGCACTACTCTCATTTAGTATTTCTATGCAAAAAATAGAAAAGAAAAGCTCGTGGAAAATGTCAATAGTGCTTGGAATCATAACTGGGTTTTTCACAATATTTAATATTGCTGCATGGGGGGGTGTTGCTACATTTACTTTACTTGTTATTCCTTTAACAGTATTTTTATTATGGATAACTAATAAGGGGGATAATGAAGAAGGAAAAAATAAATTTAAAGGATATCTTTTGTTTTACATTTTCTGGTTTATTTCATTTATCTTATTAAGTTTTATTTTCTCTTATCCTCTTGGTGCTATAAAGGGGCTAATTTTAAATGTGAAGGGCTTAATTGTTCCGTTTGTATTGATTTTCTTAATAGTTGATTATTTAGTTTTAAAATCAAAGAATAAAAAAATAAAAGATATTGGTAAAAACAGAATTGCATTAAGTATTGGGATTGCTTTGGTATTAGGGATATTAATGAGTTTTATGTTTAATCAGAGTATTGGTTTCTCCTTAAGTGGCATTATAGAAAGTATACTAAGACCTTTTGGAGGAGGAAGAGTTGGTGAGACAGTTGCTGAAAATGCAATTCCATACACTTCAGATATTATAAATCAATTTGGAAAATTATTATTTTGGATGTTTATTGCAGGAACACTAATTGCAGGAATTGAATTTTCAAAGGGAATAGGTAAGAAGAAAAACAAGATGATTTTTTCTGCTTTATGGATAATTATGGTATTTGCAATATTCTTCCATAGATACTCTGTTTCATCTGTATTTAATGGGAGTTCATTTATTAGTAAATTATTTTATATTGGCAGCATAGTTGCATTTATTGCCGGGTTTTTGATTATTTACTTTAAAGATAAAATAGAAATTAAAAGTGAGAATGTAATAATAATTTTACTTATCTTCTTTATGTCTTTAGCGGGAATTAGTGCATTAAGATTATTATTTATACTTGCTCCTATTATTTGCATTGGTGCTGCTTACTCTCTTGTAAAATCCTATGAATATTCTAAGTCAGTTAAAGATGAAACATTAAGGATTATAATTTGGATTGCATTAATTGGGGTTTTAGTTTTTGTTATAATTGCTTCTGTTAATAGTATAAAAACAATTAAAGCTCAAGCTCCTCAGATTGGTTCTTCTGCAAATATTCAGTGGCAATATGCTATGGAATGGACAAGGGAAAATACTCAGCCAGAAGATATATTTGTTCATTGGTGGGATTATGGATATTGGGTCCAATATATGGGGGAGAGACCCACTGTAACAGACGGAGGGCATGCTAATTCATATTGGGATCATTTGATTGGAAGATATTTATTAACAACTCCAAATCCTAAAACTGCATTAAGCTTCATGAAGTCTCAAAATGTTTCTTACTTATTAATAGACCCAACAGATATAGGAAAGTATCCTGCATATAGCAGTATTGGAAGTGATGGAAAAAATAAAGACAGGTATTCTTTTATCCCTGCGATGATATCTAATCCTAGTCAAACTCAAGAAACTAGTAATGGTACAATAAGAATATATCAAGGAGGGTATGCATTAGATGAAGATTTAATATATAATGATAATGGGCAAAAAGTATTTATTCCTGTTGAAAATTCAGGCATAGGCGGAGTAATAATGATTAAAGAAAATAATAGTTTCCAACAGCCTGTTGCTGTTTACATTTACAATGGAAACCAGGTTAGATTACCTATGAGATATCTTTATTATAATAATGAATTTTATGATTTCAAAAATGGAACAGAGAGTGGAGTGTATATTATGAATAGGGTAACAGAATCAGGACAACTAGATAAGGAAGGTGCACTCATGTATCTCTCACAAAAATCTATGAGTAGTTTAGTTACTCAGCTTTACATAATGAATGACCCTAATAAACTATATGAAGGTGTAAAATTAGTTCACTCTGAACCAGACCCTGTTAAAACATATCTTGAGATGTATGGAGTGAGAGTTGGAGATTTCTTTTACCTTGGAGGCATCAGAGGACCGCTAAAAATCTGGAAGTATGATGCTCCTGAAAATATACTCTCACTAGAAGAATTTTATGCTGTTTCTGGAGAATATGCTGGATTAGATAATCTCAAATTTGTAAAATGAAAAATAAAATAATCATCTTTCACCCATGGATTAAAAGCAGAGGAGGTGCAGAGAAGACTGTGCTTGAATTATTAAAGCACTTTAAAGATTCTGAAGTATATACCTGGGTTTATGATAAAGAAAATACATTTGAAGAATTTAAGAAGTTTAAAGTTAATTTAATTGGAAGCAAATTTTTAAGAAAATTCTCTCATTCAAATATCTTAAGAGGATTATTTTTAATGAATTCAGTATTTTATAAAATCCCTCTTGAAAAATATGATTCATTTATTATTTCTACTTCTGGAGTTGGAGAATTTATTACATTTAGAAATTATAAACCAGGTAAAACCTATGCATATATTCATACCCCATTAAGAGAAGCTACAGATGAAATAATTCAGTGGAATATGAAGAATAAATACAAGAACTTTTTTCATAAATCAGTTTACAGAACTTCAGTGTGGTTTTACAGAAAATTAGAAAAAATTGCTTGGAAAAGAATAGATTATGCTATATTTAATTCTGAGTTAAGTTTAGAGAGAGCAAAAAAAAGAAATTTAATACAAAATAAGAAAGTTAGTGTGATTTACCCCCCAACAGATATTATAGTTGAAAATAAATCTGATAATAAGAATAAAAATTATTTTTTATATCCTTCAAGGATAAATCCTCCAAAAAGACAGGATTTATTAATAAATTCCTGGATAAGATTTTCTAAAAAACACCCTAATGAAAAATTAGTGATTGCAGGGAGTTTAGAAAATAAAAAATACTATGAAAAAATAAAAAAACTATCTGAGAATTGTAAAAGTATTGAAATAAAAACAAATTTAGATAATAAAGAATTTCTAAGGCTGTATGAAGAGTGTAAGGCAGTTGTATTTATTCCATTTATGGAAGATTTTGGAATAGTTCCTTTTGAGGCATTAAGTTTAGGAAAACCGATAATTGCTGTTGATAAAGGAGGATACTATGGATTAGTTAAAGATATTCCTCAATACTATAAAATAAGAGAATTGTATGATGAAGATAAAATGATAGATGAGATAAATAAGGTGTTAGAAGGATTTTTAAAATCAAAGATAAAGCCAAAGAAAATAACAAATCTATCCTATAGCACGAATAATTTTATAAAGAAAATTAAAGGTGTAATAGAAGAGTAAAATGGCAAGTAAATTAGTTTCTGTGAATATCCCAACATATAATTCTGAAAGCACACTTAGGCAGTGTTTAAATGCTGTTAAAAATCAGACATATAAAAATATTGAAATAATTATTGTTGATAGTTATAGTAAAGATAAAACTCTTGAAATAGCTAAAGAGTTTAATGCTAAAATTATTATGTGTAAGGGTAAATTGCTTGAAGCTAGAATTCTTGGAACTGAAAAAAGCAAAGGAGAGTATGTTTTATTACTTGATTCAGATCAGATATTAGAAAAAACAGCAATAGAAAGAGCAGTCAAAAAAATGAAAAACTATGATAGCTTATGGCTTTGGGAAAGAGCATACAATAGAAAAAAGTTTCTTCCTTCATTATATGATGCAGATAGAATGCTTGTTCAAACTTACTGGAAACCTGATGATGATATTGTACTTCCAAGATTCTTTAAAAGAAAACTACTAATGAAAGCGCACAGCAATATCCCAAAAGAGTATATTAACATTTGTGCTGCACAAGATCATATAATAACTTGGTATGAATTTAAGCAAATAACAAAAAAGAATGGTATGATAGAAGATGCTGTAGAGCATATGGAGCCAGATACATTAAAATTATTATTTAAAAAACAGTGGAGATGGGGAAAAACAACAAAAGATTTTTACAAAACAGGGTTATACAGAGATTTAATAACAAAAAAAGATAGATTCAGAAGATTTAAATTTAAACATTTAAAATGGAGTCTTAAAAGTTTCCTATTAAGAGTATTAAGAGGTGTTCCATATAAATTAGGGTATTGGTTTGGGTAGGTTTCTAAGATGGAAATTAAAAAGGTAGCGATTATAATATCTACATATAATCAAGAAAAACTTGCTAAAGAGTGTCTTAAGAGTTTAAAGAATAAAACTGGTTATAAAAATTATAAAGTTTATTTTATAGACGATAGTGGTAAAGGAGAAATAGCTAAAAACATAAAAAAAGAATTTAAATGGGTAGATACAATAGCAAACAAAAAAAACTTGGGGTTTTCAAAATCAAATAATCTTGGGATAAAAAAATCAATTAAAGAGTATAATCCAGATTATATTCTTCTTTTAAATGATGATTGTGAGATTATTGAAAAGAATTGGTTGAATAAAATTATTGAAACAGGAGAAAAAGACAAGAAGGTAGGGGTTTTGGGGTGTAATCTGAGATATCCTGATGGAAGCTTGCAGAATATTGGAGGGTATTTGCAAAAGTGGAAAATTGATTTAGAATTAGACGATAATAAAAAAGAAAATTTTGAAGTTGATCATGTTATGGGGGCTTGTTTCACTATAAAAAGAAAAGTAATAGAAGATATTGGGTTACTTGATGAAAACCTTTCCCCTTATCTTTTAGAAGATACAGATTATTGCTTAAGAGCAAAGAAAAAAGGATGGAAGATAATAAGCATTCCATCTGTTAAGATAATCCACAAAAAAGGAAAGAGTATTGACTCACAGGAAGATAAAAGAAAACTCTTAATTAGATTTAAGAATGATATAATCTTTTCAAGAAAGCACTTAGGATTATTTAATAAAATATTTAGGATATTTGTTTATTTACCAATAGTTGCTATTTTTAAGAAAAAGAAAGATACAGGAGGAACAGGGATAATAAATATTAGAATCAGGAAAAACTTTATATTAAATTTATATTTATGGATTATAGCATTTTATCCAAGGAGATATAATAAAATGCTTGATAAATAAAACAGTGTAAAATGGAAAATAAAAAAATTAAAATATGCTTTATAGGAGCTGATCCTCATTTTGATGGGGGAATAGCATTATATCAAAAGAACATTATAAAATATTTAAAAGAAAAACAAAATAATGTGGATGTAACCTGGGTGTATAGTGGGAAAGAATCAAAAAAATATGGGGATAAAGGTATTAAATATGTTGAATTAAAAAATACTTTTCCTTACCCTTTAAACCAGATAGTAGACAATTTCAAGATATTAAATTATATTAATAAAAACAGATTTGATATAATAAACTCCCATGCTGTCTGGGGTAGATGGATGAAAAAATATAAGAAAAAAGATAGTCAAAAAATAGTCCATACCTATCATGGAGTTACATATAACTTCTTTAAGACTCACATATTAAGATTTTCGTTTCTAAAAAAAATTCTAATCTCCCCAATGTTATTGTTTAGCTATTTAATAGAGAAGCCTCCAATAAAGAAAGCAGATAAGATAATCTGTGTAGCTGAAAAAGTAAAAGAAGAATTAGAAGAATTATATAATGCTGATAGAAAAATGAATGTTCTTAGAACAGGGGTTGATTTAAGAGATTTCCATTTAAGAGACAAAAAGGAAATAAGAAGAAAGCTTAATCTTGAGCAAGGCAAAATTTATGGATTGTATATAGGACAGGGGGGATATTGGAGAAAGGGATTAGATAGAGCAGTAAAATTATCAGAAGAGATATATAAGATAAACAAAAACTATCATCTCTTAGTTATAGGTGCGGATTACAATAAAGTAAAACACATAATAAAAGGCAAAGAATTTTTAACTTATTTTAAAAGTAAAGTTCCAAGAGAAAATATTCCACTATATTATAATGCTTCAGAGATTTTCTTTTGTTTTTCAAGGTATGAAGGAGGAGGACCTATAATGACTTCTTCTGAGGCAATGGCTTCTGGATGTTTTTTAGTTTGCTCAAAAGATTCTAAACAGGAGATAATTAAGAATAATAAAAATGGCATTATAATTGAAAATTTTGATAAAGAGAATGCAAACAAAATTATCAGAATATTAAATGATAAAACTAAAAAAGAGAATATAATAAAGGAGTCAATGGATACAATAAGCGAATTATCTCTTGAAAAATGGGGTAAGAAATATTTGGAGATATTATTAAATAAAAATGAAAGCAATTAAGAAATGTGAAATATGCGAAAGTAATAATATAGACTTTCTATTTAAGCAATATGATAAAAACTTGGATATTAAAAAATATTTTTACATCTATAAGTGCAAGAATTGCTCGTCTTTATTCTTAAATCCCCGCCCAGAATATAAAGAACTTGAGAAGCACTATTCTAAAGAGAAGTATTATTCCTTAAAAAATATAGAATCTAAAGAGTCTAAGAAAACAAAACTAAAAATAAGATTATATGATATTTACTTCAATTCAAATAAGAGCAACTTTTTATTAAAAGCTATATTTTCTCCGATAAAATTTATTATTAGAGGAACAAATTTAGCAAAAGAAAATAAACTCTTAGATATAGGGTGCGGTTCAGGACAATTTTTGTATGAGATGAAAGAACTTGGAATGAATGTCCAGGGAGTTGAGCCAGGAGAATTTAATGAAGAAGAAAACAAAAAATATAAACTAAGCATAAAAAAGTCAAATCTAATCAATGCAAGGCATAGAAAAGAAAGTTTTGATTTGATAACACTAAATCATGTATTAGAACATTTAGATAATCCTCATGAGACTCTAAGTGAAATAAAGAAGATACTTAAGAAAGAGGGGAAGCTTATAATATCTGTACCAAATACTAATTTTTTAGCTTACTGGATATTCGGAAAAAATTGGTACCAATTAGATGTTCCAAGACACATTATTAATTATTCTAATAAGAATTTAAAAGTCATTATAGAGAAGCATGGATTTAAAGTGTTAAAGACAAGATACAATTCAAGACCAAGTCAATTTTCAGTATCTTTAATGTATCTTCTGAACATTAAGAATAAATATCTTGAGAGAATATTCTGGATATTATTCTTTCCTTTAACTTGGCTGGTAAATTTCTTAAGGATGGGAGACCAAATTGAAGTTTGGTGCTCAAATTAGTATGATCATATAATAATAATGCTTAAAAAAGGGAAGTATCTGAAAAGGATGATATGGATGCGGACAAAATGATTAGAGAAACCTGGGAAGAATTATTGATGAAACAAGATATTGAGATAAGAAAATTTTCCTGGAATTTAAATGTAATAAGGCATTCTTTTCCTGATCTTAAACATATAATTGAAAATGAAAAAAGTGCATTAGCAGAATTTCTAAAACTTCCTGCTTATATGATAAGTGGTTTTTATTTAATAATAACTTTTGGAAACATTAAAAGAACAAGACAGTTTCATGAGCAGAAAAACCTATTGTATAAATTGTTTAAAAAGAAGGTTATAGAATTTAATAATAAAAGATTTGAGAGATATGTTGAAGGAGAGAAGGTTAATGTAAAAGGAATATACCTTCCTATAATAAACAAAGAAGATATAGGGATGTCAATACCTGATGAAATATTTAAGATTTGGTTAAAATATAATGATAATTACAGCTATAAAAATTTTGATAGATTGGATTCTTCTATAGGGGAAGATCCTTATCTCTATGTTGGAAAGAATGGAGAAGATATAACAATTAAACCTAATATGAATGTTATTGATGCTGGAGCATGGATTGGGGATTTTTCTGCATATGCTTCAAAGAAAGGTGCAAATGTTTATGCATTTGAACCATCACCTAATTCTGTTGAATGGTTAAATAAGACTGCAAAGATGAATGGAAATATCAAAATAATTCAAGCAGGTTTGGGGAACAAAGAAGGCATGTTTTCATTTAGGGATGTCGGGGCTGATGGAGGAAATAAATTTGATGAAACAGGAAAAGAAAAAATAAAAATCATTACATTGGATAATTGGGCGAGTAAGAATAAAATTAAAATAGACTTTATTAAAGCAGATATAGAGGGCTTTGAAAGGAATATGCTTGTTGGGGCTAAGAATATTTTAAAAAGAGATGCTCCTCTTCTCTCAATATGTACCTATCATTTAAAAGACGACCCAATAGTTTTAAAGAAAATTATACTAAAAGCAAATCCAAATTATAAAATAATACAAAAAGAAAGAAAATTATTCGGGTATGTTGAAAAATGAATAATGTCAAAAACTAAAAACATAATCGAGGTAAAATGAATTTCAAAGAAATTACAGGGCATACTTTAAACAGGGTGTTTGATATGCAGTTAAAATTTATACACCCAAAGGAGTCAACTCTCTTCGCGAAAAAATATTTTAAGGATAAACCAATTAATGTTGCAGAGATAGGCGTTTTTATGGGAAAAAATTCTAAGTCTATTCTAAAAGAGTTAAATGTGAAGAAGATTTATTTAATTGATCCTTATGAGAAATATAGCGGATATAGTGAAGATGGGCTTTATGATGAATTATCAAGAGCAAGGAAAATAGCCCATAAGGCACTAAGAGATTATAATAAAAAAATAATTTGGGTTGAAAGGTATTCTGATATTGCGGCCGATAGAATAAAAGAGGAAATTGATTTTGTTTATATTGATGGAAACCATGCTTATAAGTATGTTAAAAAAGATATTAACTTATACTGGAAAAAACTCAGAAAAGAGGGTATTCTTGCTGGACATGATATCGCAGATAAAGATGTTTCAAAAGCATTAATTGAATTTGTGCTTGAAAAGAAAATAAAAATGGTATATTTTGGAGATAAATTAGATTGGTGGATAATTAAAAAATGAAAGTAATATATTCTATTGGGGTTCCTCTTGGCGGAGGAGGGATGGGCACTACTGCTTATGGAGTAGTAGAGCCAGCATATAAAAAAGGCATTTTAAAAAAAGCAATATGCCTTGAAAACAAAGGAACAATCTTACCAAGAGAAAAAGTCAGGACATTTAAATGGACACAATACCCTATCAGGTATCCTATACGAGCTATTCAAAAATTTCTATTTAAAAATTTTTATTCTTATTATTGGACAGATTATATTTATGATTTGTGTGCCAGAACAAAAGTTGAAAAATGTGATATATT
The DNA here is from genome assembly GCA_964418095.1 of Candidatus Woesearchaeota archaeon. Taxonomy (GTDB): domain Archaea; phylum Nanobdellota; class Nanobdellia; order Pacearchaeales; family GW2011-AR1; genus MWBV01. The sequence goes on along the minus strand of CAYQKM010000002.1, from coordinate 36,215 downwards.
CCACTCATGGGTGCAACACGGATTTTTATCTGCAAATAAGGCAAGAAAACTAGGGGCTAAAATATTTATAGAATATGCTTCTACATATCCAAAAGACCACCAAAATATGCTTAAACAAGCATATAGAGATTTTGGTATGGAGCAACATGAACTTTCAGATAAATATTTGAATAAGCAGATGAGAGACATAAATAATGCAGATTATGTTGTAGTTCCAAAAGGGTTTGCATATGAGTCATTTATAAAGAATAATTTTCCAAAAGAGAAACTTGTTCCTGTACCATTTGGGATAAACTTGGAAAAATTTAAAGATTTTAAAAAAGATAAAAAAGATTCTGTCTTCAGAGCAGTTTTTGTTGGAAGAGTTTCAATTATAAAGGGAGCTCCTTACTTGTTAAAAGCTTGGGAGAATCTAAATCTAAAAAATGCAGAATTAATTATGGTTGGAGAAATCATGAAAGAGATGAGGGGAATTGTTAAGAAATATAAAAAAAATAAAACAATAAAATTTACAGGTGTTGCAAATTCTTTAGATTATTATAAAAAAGCAGATATTTTTGTTTTTCCAAGTTTATCAGAGGGTTCTGCATTAGTAACTTATGAGGCACTTGCTGCAGGGCTACCTCAGATAGTGACTGAAAATTCAGGCACTCCAATTAAAGATGGAAAAGAAGGGTTTATTATTCCTGCTAGAGATCCTAAAGCATTTGAAGAAAAAATAAAATATCTATATGACCATCCTGAAAAAATTAAAGTGATGTCTAAAAACGCAATAATGCTCTCTAAGAAATATCCTTGGAAAAACTATGGTATAAAAGTTATTGAAGCTTATGAGAAAGCACTAAAAGAAACCAGCTAATAAATTTGTAAATATGCTCAGAATATAGTAATTAAATATTCTACAAAAGAGTATGGCAAAAAACTAAGCAGATAATACAATCCTATACGATTATCATACCCATATTTCTTAAAATAAGTTTTTATGCTTTCTCTAACTTTTGGATTATTATCCTGAAATTCTGCAAATATCTTAATTCCAAGATTCAATTTTTCAAAATTCATTTGTTTTTGTTCATAAGAAGGTGGTTTAAGATTTTCATAATCATCTCTCCCATATTTAATTCTCTGAAGATAAAATTCTCTTGCCTTATCAAAATAAAATTGCTGATGAGGCATTGTAGATACAAATGAGGTGTTTGATATTCTATATTTAACTAAAACATTTGGGAGGTTTAATATTATTTTTCCTGAGGAAAGCATCCTTAAATAGATGTCATAATCTTCTGAACAAACAAACTTTTCCCGATAAGAAAACTCTTTAGTGTTTCTAAATAAAACAGATGGATGGATAAATGGGTTGGAGCTTGATAACTTCCTTTTAAGTTTCTTAAAGTTCGTATATTTTTTGAACATTCCAATTTTATTCCCTTTTTCACTAATTACAATTACAGATCCTCCCACTAAAAAAACACTTGGGTGTTTTTCCAAGAACTCAAACTGGATTGAGAACCTTTCTGGAAGGGAAATATCATCTGCATCCATTCTTGCAATATATTTTCCCTTCGCAATACTTAACCCCTTATTTAGTGATCTTTGTAATTTGAGATTAACTTTATTATTTAGTAAAATTATTCTCTTATCTTTTTTTTGATATCTTTTTATAATCTCCAAGGATTTGTCTTTTGAGCCATCGTTTATTATAATAAATTCAAAATCTGTAAATGTTTGATTTAAAATAGATTGAATGCTCTCCTCTAAATATTTCTCTGCATTATAGACAGGCATTATAACTGATATTAATGGATTTTTCATAAAATCTTCTATTAAAATATGTATATAAGATTAATTGTGGTGTAAATAGTATAAAAGCTTAAAAGCATAAAAATATGAAAAATTATATGAAAAAAGCACTTGTTTGTGGAGCAGGGGGATTTATTGGAAGCCATCTTGTTACCTACTTAAAAGATAAAGGATATTGGGTAAGAGGTGTAGACATAAAATATCCTGAATTTTCAAATACCAAAGCAGACGAATTTTTAATACTTGATTTAAGAGGGAGAGAAAACTGCAGAAAGGCACTTTCTGTGAAGGAAGGTTTTGATGAAGTTTATCAGCTTGCTGCAGATATGGGAGGGATGGGATTTATCTGGTCTTCAGAATGTGATATAATGCATAATAGTGCTCTTATAAATCTAAATATGGCTTATATTGCAATAAAAGAGTTTAAAGTTCCAAGGCTTTTCTTTTCGTCTTCTGTATGTGTATATAGAGATATGAAAAAGGGGGAAAGGGAGATAACAGAAGAAGAAGCAATACCAGCTAATCCGGATAATGAATATGGATGGGAAAAACTTTATGCTGAAAGAATTTATCAAGCATTTTCAAGAAAATATGGAACTAAAGTTAGAATTGCAAGATTTCAAAATTGCTATGGTCCTGAAGGTACATGGAAGGGTGGAAGAGAAAAAGCTCCTGCAGCAATCTCCAGAAAGATAGCAGAAATAGAAGGCAAATCTGGAGAAATAGAAATATGGGGAAACGGAAAAGCAAGAAGAGTCTTTGTTTATGTTGATGATTTATTAGATGGTATCTACAAGTTAATGCATTCAAATATAGAAACTGCAGTTAATATTGGACCAAAAGAAGATGTGTCTATAGATGAATTGTCTAAGATTATTGCGAAAGTAGCTAATAAGAAGATAAAGATAAAACATGTTGAGGGTCCTGTTGGAGTAGCAGCAAGATATTTTTCAAATAAAAAAATATCTTCTCTTGGATGGAAGCCCAAATATTCACTGAAAGAGGGGATGGAAGAGACATATAAATGGGTGGAAAAACAGGTTAATCTCTCTAAAAATTAACCAAAAATCTCTTTAAACCTTTTTTCTATTCTTTTTATATCAAAATCCTCTGGAATCTTGTTATCTTTATATCTGGGTTCATTAAGAATTTTCTCGTATAGGCTATCATCATTATCTACTTTTATTATAAAATTTATAAATTCCTTCATACTTTTAAAATCATTATAATTAATGAAACTTTTAGTATTAAACTCTTTTGAAACATCTTCATGCCCGAAATAAATTGGTATGCTGTTTACCAGCATTGGGTGAGTTAGTTTTTCTGTAATCCATCCTGAAACAGAAGCATTTTCAAAAGAGATTGTAAATTTATAGGGTTTAAGAAAGTCAAGTTTTTCCTCAACCCAGTTTACAGCAAATCTTGATTTTTTAGCATCTGTATAATTTCCTATTGGAAGCATGTTATTCATACATCTTCCAGGAGAGTCTATCTTTTTATACTTGCTTAGCTCTTTGAAAAAATTATTTCGCAAAGTATTCTCTTGTGAATAAATGAAATTGCAAAATCTAACCTTTTCTTTTTTTATTTTCTTAAAATCAATTTTGTGTTTTACAGCAGGAACTCCAAAATCTTTTAATTGATAATCATTAATAAAAATTAATGGTATCCTCATGTGCCTTGGATGATTTATTTCATCATCAAAATAAGTTGAAAATGCCCAATCACATTCCATCATATTTGGTTTAATATATTCTGCTCCGCAGAAAATCTTTATAAAATCCCCTTTTAACTTAGGAATTTGTTTTTCTCTTTTAAAAAATAATAATAACTTTGAGTAAATCTTCCTAATAAATGTATACAACTTGGGGGATAATTTTTTTATAAACTCTCCTTTTTTATAGACGTTTTCCCCTGTTTTAATTTCAGGATAAACCGAATAAAACATATAATCCGGAATGTCTGAAACTATAACATTATAATTTTTTCTAAGAATATTGGTAAAGAAATTATCCTCTGGATTAAAATCTTTCCAAAAATATCTAAAATTTATTTTTATTGTCTTTTTTTTCATTTTACATTTTTTTGTTTTTATTTATTAATTCATTTATAAGAATTTTATCGTCCTTATTTATTCCTTTAAATATAAACAAGCATGAGAAATAAATAACTATGCTCAGAATAACTTCTATTACTCCAAAAAAGAAATTTATGTCTACAAACCTATTAAATAAAAATAGAAATAGTGACATTATAATTGTTGAAAAAATTGGAGCTTTTAATCCTATTCCTCTTATCTTAAAATCAAACTCTTTTTTAGAATAAAATGCAAGTAGTCCCAATAAGAAAATTCTACTAACAGATGTTGCTATGCTCACCCCAATAATTGTAGACATAGGATTCCCTCTAAATAAGAAGATGGCTAATGCATTTAGAGATATATTCAGTATTAGAGATAAGAGAACAGAGTTGCTTACTATTTTTGGCTTTTCTTTAGATTGAAAAATTATAGAGTATAATCCAATAAGAGGAGTTGTAACTATTAGGATAGATAAGAAATACATTGGCAATGTTCCTAAAAGATATTCATTTCCATAAATTACTTTAATAAAATATTTCCCAAGAAAGATCATAGCAGCAATTAAAGGAACTGAAAACATTAGGATATATCTAATTACTTTATTGAATCCTCTTTGAAACCTGCTCCCTTTTATTTGAGTAAATATTGGGAAAAAAGCCCAGGATAATGAAAGAAGTGATGCTAAAGTAAGTGTAAGGCTCATAGCTGCCCTATAATACCCAAGATATTCAAATGGAACAAATTTCCCTAACATAAGAATATCTACAGAGCCGAAAAATGCTAATGAAACAGTTGCAAAAGCCATAAATTTCCAATAAGAATTAATTCTAGATTTATCTGTTCTCCTTTTTTCTCCTAATAAAAAAGGCTTGTATTTTTTAAGTAAAATAGAAGACATTAATATAAATGTAAAGATGCTTGATAAGAAAAAGGCAATAAATATTCCAGACACTTTCATTGAATCTGTAAATATAAGCAGTGCAAATACTGAAAAGAGTATTTTCAATGATTGAAATGAAGCATCAAAAAATACTGGGAATTTAAAGTCCTTTGCTGCAATAAAGATGTTCCAAAAAAATGCCCTAAATGAGTCAAATACTATCCATAAACACGAAAAAAGTAAAGGATAAAATAAAATTGGAAGTTTATATATTGAATAAGAAAGATATTTAGAGATTACAAATAAAACAACTACTGAAGACAAAATAAGCACAGATTTTATTTTAAAAATATATCTAAAGTTTCCTCTTGAGGCTTTTTCATCTTTTCTCCCTATAGAATGAGACATGTATCTCAGGAAAGCGTTATCTATTCCTAAATCAGCAAATGCTATAAAAAGGGTGGCTATTGAAAGAACTAGAGAATATATTCCAAATAATTCTGGTAAAAGCATTCTCGCAATTATAACTGTAAAAAGAAGTCCTCCAAACTTGGATGCTAACAAGGAAATAAGATTGTAAGTCGAGCCTTTTATAGCTACATTGGATAAATTTTTAGGATGTGCCTTATCTTTTTTCATTATATAATTAAAAGATAATTGTTTTTAAAAGTGTTTAAAAATCACGAGTAAGTATATTCCTGAATATATAATCAAGCACCGCATATACTTTTAAATCTCTGCTAAAATATAATAGCATGGCTAATAGTGAAAATATAAAAAGATCTTTCTCTAAAATAAAGGAAGATATAAATTCATTGAAGCATGAATTAGAGTCTATTAAAATGCAACAAAATCCTAAAACAGAAAATAAGAACACTAAAAAAAAGGCTCTAATAACAGGTATAACTGGGCAAGATGGGAGTTACCTTGCAGAGCTTCTTCTAAACAAAGGCTATGAAGTTTATGGATTGCATAGAAGAACAAGCATAGATGTTTTTGATAGAATTGGACACTTAAGAAAAGAAATAAAACTTATTGAAGGAGATGTTACTGATTTTGGTTCTATTATTAGAATAATGAGTGAAATAAACCCTGATGAAATATATAATTTAGCTGCACAGTCATTTGTCCCTGATTCTTGGACTCAGCCAATTTCAACAGTTCAAATAAATGCTCTTGGAGTAATAAATATACTTGAATCTATAAGGATTTTAAATCCTAAAACTAAATTTTATCAGGCTTCAACATCTGAGATGTTTGGAAAAGTTCATGAAATTCCTCAGACAGAGAAAACTTCATTTCATCCAAGAAGCCCATATGCTGCTTCAAAGGTATTTGGATATTATATAACTCAAAATTACAGAGAGAGCTATAATATATTTGCATGTAATGGGATTCTCTTTAATCATGAATCTCCTAAAAGAGGAAAACAATTTGTTACAAGAAAAATAAGTCACTCTGTTGCTAAAATAAAAATGGGATATCAAGAATATTTTGAAATTGGGAATATGGATTCTAAACGAGATTGGGGATATGCTGGAGATTATGTTGAGGCAATGTGGTTGATGCTACAGCAAGATAAACCGCAAGATTATGTTATTGGAACAGGAGAAACACATTCAGTAAGAGAGTTTATAGAAGAGTCTTTTAAAGCAGTAGAAATGCCTATCAAATGGGAAGGAGAAGGATTAGAAGAAGTTGGAAAATTTAAGGGTAAGGTTGTTGTAAAAGTGAATCCTAAATTTTATAGGCCAGCTGAAGTAGATTATCTTCTTGCAAATCCTGCAAAAGCAAAGAAAATTCTTAAGTGGGTTCCAAAGACAAAATTCAAAGAGCTTGTTAAGATGATGATGGAGAGTGATTTAAATAGATTAAAAAAATATGGATTACAAGAAGAAGATAAATCAAGATTAGATAAAAATTAAATAAAAATTATTTCTCCATTCTCTTTAGTATTTCTCCGAATGCAGGCCTTGTTATTAAAATACCTAAAGTTAACCCGATTATTGTTGTTGTTGCAAATCCTTTTAATAATCCTCCACCCACAAGATAAAGTGGAATCATTGCTGCAACCAGTGTTAAATAAGCACCCATAATAATTTCAAATGCATTTTTTATTCTAGATTTAATACTTAATGACTCAGAGGATTTTCTTTGTGCTTCATCTAGCATAACTATTTGGTCATTAACTCCTGCTCCTATTGCTGCTAAAATACCTGCTATAGCAGATAAATCTAAATTAATCTTTAAGAAAGCTGTAATCCCTAAAGTAATTATAATCTCAGATATCCCTATTGCTAAAACAGTAAATGATTGCTTTATTTTCCTGTATTTAAAAAATACAACTAATGCAACACAAAATAGTGCTACAAATCCTGCTAAGAAAATTGCCTTTGTAAAATTACTTCCAAGGTTTGGAGAAATAACATCTAGTTTTAATATTTTTAATTTATAAGGGAAGCTTCCTGTAATTAATATTGTTTGAAGGTTATGCATATTTTCTATTGCTGCATCATATGCTTCTTGTTCTGTTGCTCCTAAACCTGAGCCTGAGATTGCTATTCGTGTTGTAACTTCTCCTTTCAAGTCTTTACTTATTAAAAGAGTCTCAACAAGGTGATCATCAAGGTATAAATCTAAAGGCTCAGCTAAATATCCTGCATTTGTGCTGTTTATTGGTATCTTATTTGTTATTTCTGCGTGTCTCTTTGCAGCATCTTCGCTAAGATAAATTGTAAATGTAAATCTACAAGAAAATTCTCCTGTTTGTATTGGATCACAAGATTGAACATATGCACAAGTAGCATCATTTCTACAGACTGAAGCTATGTCTCTTTCTCCTCCAATAAAGACAGTGTCATTTCCTATTTTTGCTTCGAATTTACCTTGGCTTTCAATCATAGAACTTAAATCTTTTGGAGTTGCCCCAGCTATCTCTATTCTAATATAATTATTTCCAGATAAATCTGAGAAGGGGGAAATCTGAATATCTTTAAGCCCATAATAGTTTATTCTATTTGCCACAACATCTGCTAAATCTTTTGCTTCTTGGCTAGTTAACTCAACATCTTCTGCACCAATTATTGCCCTTGCTCCTCCTGCTAAATCTAATCCTGTTTTTAATCCTGTTTTAGGAATATGAGAGACAGTTATGTTCGGAGCATACTTTGTGTAAAGTATTGCTTCTTCAGATTTAGTCTTTATTACAACTTTTGTTTCTTCATCATAAGGGAATGTTTTTTGAATATAATCTAAAAAAGATTCCATATCTTCTATCTTTTGGTTATTTATCTCTGTTATTATTTGTCCTTGTCTTAGTCCTGCTTCAAATGCAGGGGAATCTTGCTCAACACTGCTTATTAAAACACCTTTTTGAAAGAGTGTAATTCCATTTTGTGAAACAAAGATTAAGAGGATTGTAACAACTAAAACAACAAGATAAAGCCAAATTTTAAATCCTAATTTTTTCATTTCTTTTTCTCCTTATGCCCAACATGCCATTTAAGTATTGAAACATTTGTTATCCAAGTGTTAATTAAATCAAAAAATAATCCTATTGAAATTATTAAAAAGATTTGAGTTAGAATTGATGAGAATGATTTAACTACAAAAAGTGAAGCTAATATTGCGAATAAAGAAGTTAGAGTCATTGTTATTCCTGTTTTAAATGCTCCTGAGATTTTTTCATTTAGTGTCCCATCTTTTCGTTTTAGAACTCTATTTGTAAGTAAAATATCTGTATCAACAGAATAACCAATAAGCATGAGTAAAGCAATTATTCCTCCTGTAGATATTTTTATTCCAAATAAATTAACAACAGTAACAGTCATAATAATAGTGAATAAAACACAAGAGACAACTGCAAGTGAAGGGATAAATGTTCTAAACAAAATAAAAACAACGAGAGTCATAAGTAAAAATGCTAAGACAAGTGAAATCATTAATTGTCTATATAAATCTTGTGTAAAGGAGGATTCAGAATATTCAAAACTGCTATTAGATTCATTTAGCTCATAACCTAAATACTCTTCTAAAAATGCTTTTGTCTCCTCTGTCCCAACACTTACTTCAACTATTGTTGCTAACTGTTCTCCTGTAATTAAGTCTGAAATTACTCTAGTATTAGCATCTCCAAATTTCTCATTTAATGCATCTCTAAGTTCAGAGACGTCTAATTTTCCATTTATTGTTGCAGAAGTTCCTCCAGCTAGAGAAATATCTTTCATGAAAATGTCATTATTTTGAGAATAAAATACTCCAAGATAAATTATTGAAAAAATAATAAAAAGTGCTGGAATTAAAAGTAATTTTTTATAATGTTTGTCATGCCACTCTCCAAATGAGGCTTTTTGTTTTTTATTTTCTTCCATTTTCTATTTTGTAAATGCGCGAGCCGGGATTCGAACCCGGGTCATCTGGTTGGAAGCCAGAGATTCTGCCGCTGAACTACCCACGCATATATTATTCTTATTTTAAGAGTGTTTTAAAGGTTTTTGGTTTAAGACAAATATAAACAAATTTATTAACTAAGAAATAAGATTTATTTAATGAAAAAAGGCAAGATTGTTCTAATTATTGAATTGTCTATTTTTCTTATTATGGCAATAATTACTATTGTTGAAATATTAAAATTTAGTATTTTTATGAAGATATTCTCATTAATACAATCTCCTTTTTCTTGGTTTATTGGATTGAGTTTATCCTATACATTTTCAAGTGTGCTCCAGGAAGGAGTTTTTACAATATTCTCAAAGAAAAATAAATTGAAAGGAAAAGAGAGGGGAGACCTGTTTATCGGATTTTTAATGACAATAATAATAGCTTCTCTAATATCTCCACATATTTATAATCTAGCAGAAAGGTTCTTCACTGATTTTTTTAGATATTTTCATGTAATTGCTCTTCAATCTCTTGTTCTTTTGTATTTCTTATTTAAGATAAGGGGAAGATACAAAATATCATGGGAATATTTGCTAATCACTGAAGGAATAGTATTATTTTATTGGGAAATATTACATTTAATTATTCTGTAATATTGGTTAAATGTATTTGAAATTAGTTGGATGTTTTTTATTTAATGCCCGGGACAGGATTTGAACCTGCAACCTTTGGGTTAGGACCCCACTGCTCTATCCAGGTTGAGCTACCCAGGCATTCATTTTATTTAATTTATAGGAATTTAAAAACTATAACACCCTATTATTTAAATTACTGAATGCCTTTAAAATACTCTATTGTCTTAGAAAGTCCAGAATCAAGATTTATCGTAGGCTTCCATTTCAATAAATTTTTTGCGAGAGTTATATCTGGTTTTCTCTGGAGAGGGTCATCTTGCGGAAGTTCTTTGTGTATTATCCTTGAATTAGAATGTGTAGCCTTCAAAATCTTCTTTGCTAAATCATTTATTGTAAACTCTCCTGGGTTTCCAAGATTTATTGGGCCAGTTGTAATACTCTGATTCATCATTTTGTATAATCCCTCAATTAAATCATCAACATAACAAAAACTTCTTGTCTGATTTCCATCTCCATAAATCGTAATTGGATCTCCTTTTAATGCCTGAATTATAAAATTACTTATTACTCTTCCATCTTCTTTAACCATATTTGGCCCGTATGTGTTAAAAATCCTTACAATTCTTACTGGCAATTTATATGTCCTATAATAATCCATAAATAATGTTTCCGCTACTCTTTTCCCTTCATCATAGCAAGACCGCGGCCCTAGAGTATTTACATTCCCTTTGTATGATTCTTTTTGCGGATGTTCCAGAGGGTCTCCGTAAACCTCTGAAGTTGAAGCTTGAAGAACCCTTGCTCCATTTAGCTTTGCAAATTCTAGCACATTTATTACACCAATGGTGTTTGCTTTAATTGTTTCTATTGGGTCAAATTGATAATGGACTGGAGAAGCTGGGCAAGCTAAGTTGTATATTTGATCAACCCCACAGGGTATCTTTTGATCTATTCTTATTTGAGTATCTGTAATGTCGTGTGGAATTATCTTGAATTTAGGATTATTCAATAAAGGAGCCACATTTCTTTTCCTACCTGTGAAGAAATTATCTAAGCAAATAACTTCATTACCTTTTTTAAGAAGAAATTTACATAGGTGACTTCCTATAAACCCGGCACCTCCTGTGACTAAAATTCTCATATTATTTACAAAAAATTCTTTCTTTTAAATTTATATCTTATAAAAACCATATTTTAGGAGAATATATGCGGGATACAGGATTCGAACCTGTGCAAGCACTAAGCTACGAGAGCCTTAATCTCGCCCGTTTGACCACTCCGGCAACCCCGCATAAAAAATCAAGAAATCATTAATATAAAAAGGTTTATAAATCAAAATATAGTTGAATTTTTGAGACGGCCATAGTAATTTGGTAACACCTGTTCCCTTTCCGAACACAGAAGTTAAGCATCTTACGCCGGATGTGGTAGTGGCCGACAAGCTGCAAAGCATTGGTGCTGTCTCATTTATTTTTATCTAAGATTTTAAATAAAATAATTATTTAAGATATAATTTATTATCTCTAAGAAATTAAGATTTTTTAAATTTAGCCACTAGCTCTAAATTATCTTCTTGCCCTAAAAAGATTGCTCTGCAACAAAATCTCTCAACACCTAGTTCATCTAATACTTTTTTAGAGTTTTCACCTTGAGCTACTCTCTGCTTGTATTCTTCCCATAGATGACCAATTGTTTTTCCACATGAAAAGCAACGAACTGGAATTATCATATAATTAATGCTAAAAGGAGATTTTTAAAACTTACTATATTTTGATTTTCTAGAAAACTTTGAAGTTGTATTATAAAAACTTAATTTTTAGAAAAAAATATAGAAATAAAATACAAAAACATACAAAAATTTAAAAACTAATTTTTATTAAAGAAATAATTGAGATAAAAAAGGTGTAAAATGACAAAAAAATGTATTTATTGCAAAGCTGAGATTACTGATGATAGATGCTTAGATGTGTGTAATAGATGCGGTGTTGGAGTGTGGGGAGAAAAAATGTTTAATACGATTTTAAAAAATATGGGTGAGGCTGAAGAGAAAGGAGACTTGTGTAATTCAAATGTTGGGTTAAATGAACCTCCTGCAAAATTAGGTAATTCTAGAATAAGCTTTATGTAAAGGATAGATTTTTAAATCAAATTTTTCTGGGTATTATATGGTAAATAGGAAACCTGTAAGAACCAGAGGAAAACTTCAACTTAGCAAGTATTTTCAAGAATTTAAAGAAGGAGATTCTGTTGCAGTAGTTGAAGAAAGAGCTCTGAAAGCTCCTTTTCCCAAAAGATTACAGGGGAGAACAGGAAAAATAGATAAAAAAATCGGAAGAAGCTACTCTGTAAAAATAAATGATCAAACAAAAGAAAAAACATTTATTGTTTCACCAATACACTTAAAAAAAATAAAAACTAAGAAATAAAATGATAAAAAACACTACACCTATAAGCATGGCAGAATCTTTAGAATATCTTGAAAAAGAAAAGAAAGCTGAAAAGCCTGTTGCAGATTTTATTAAAAAATTTGTGAAAATAAATCCAAAAGATGCTAAAAAGTTGAGAAAGGAGCTTGAAGAGTTAAAGATAATAAAAATAAATAATATGGACATCTCCAAACTTATTGATATTATGCCTGAAAAAGCAGAAGAAATAAATAAAATTTTTGTAGATGTTAGTTTAGATGAGAATGAAACAAAAAGAGTACTTGATACAATTAAAAAATTTAGATAAAGAAAATGAAAAAAGAAGAAAATGCAATAATCTTAGAATATTTACCAAACGGGTATCCACTAGAGAAGAAAATGATGCCTATAGCTCAGGCTATTGGTGAAAAAACACTAGTTCTACTTGAGCTTGTCCCTAGAAGAGGAGTTGATTTGAAAATAGGAGAGAAAGTATATATTGGGGAAGGTAAGAGGGATAAAGTATATTATATTTTAGGAAGATTGCACAGAGAAAAACTTACTGAAAGTGCAAAACAACAATTAGGAGAATTTATAAATAAAGTTGTTGAAGAAAATGAAAAGGAATTTGTTGAATTTTTCAACAACTCTGATGCAATAAATAAAAGAACACATCAGATAGAATTGATTCCAGGATTAGGAAAAAAACATATGCAAGAAATATTGAAACAAAGAAAAGAAAAGAATTTTGAATCATTTCAAGAGATGAAAAGCAGAATACAGAATCTTCCTGACCCAAAAAAAGCTGTTGAAAAAAGAATATTCCAAGAATTAACAAATATTGAAAGGTACAACCTTTTCACAGGAAAAATATAATAAGATGGCAGAAAACAAAAACCCCCACATAAAACAACAAGAGAAACACGAAGGAAAACTTGTTAGAATTTTATCAAAAGATATTGAAGGAAGAATGAAAGTTTATTCTGGATTAACTAAAATAAAGGGTATTTCTTGGGCATTTTCAAATGCTGTATGTAAAACATTGAAAATAGATAAAAGAAGAACAATTGGGAGTTTAACTGAAGAAGAAATAAAAAAAATAACTGAACTAATAAAAAATCCTAATTTCCCAAAACATCTTGTAAATAGAAGAAATGATATGGAAAGTGGAGAAGAGAGGCATCTTACTGGAGTAGACTTGGATTTAAGAAAAGAATTTGATATTAAGAGGCTTAAGAAAATTAAAAGTTATAGAGGTATAAGGCACACATCTGGATTGCCTACAAGAGGACAAAGAACTAAAGCTAACTTTAGAAGAAATAGAAAAAAAGGTTCTGGAATTAAAAGAAAAAATGTAAAGGCGCCTAGCCCTGCTAAGAGTGCAGCTGCAACAATGAAGAAAAAATGAAAAGGAAACATAAAAGATATTTAAGACCTAAAAGGCCATTTGATAAGGCTAGAATAGACGAAGAAGTAAAAATTGTAGAAGAGTTTGGATTAAAAAATAAGAGTGAGATATGGAAAGCTGAAGCTAAAATTAAAACAATTAGAGAAAAAGCTAAAAAATTAATTTCTTCTAAACCTGAAGAACAAAAAGCATTATTTGATAGGCTAAATAAAATAGGGTTAAATGTTGATTCTATTTCTTCTGTATTGTCTTTAGATAAAAGAAATTATCTTCAAAGAAGATTGCAAACAATAGTATTTACTAAGAAACTTGCTTCAAGCCCAAAACAAGCAAGGCAACTAATTGTTCATAAAAAAGTTTTAGTTGATGGAAAAGCAGTTAGTGTCCCATCTTATATTGTTCCTGTTAAATTAGAGAATAAAATAACTTTAAAAGAGAAAAAAGTTTCAAAGAAGAAAGTAGAGGAAAAAGAATAAAATGGCAAAAGAAAAAATAGAAGATAAAGAAGAAGAGATTGAAGAAGAAGATGTTAAAGAATCTCCTAAGAAAGAGATAAAAAAAGATGCTCCTAAAAAGAAAGAAATAGAAGCTGTTCTAAATATCTACACTTCATTCAATAATACTATTGCTCATGTAACTGATGCATCAGGGAGAACAATTAGTAAGGTTACAGGAGGAATGGTTACAAAACATAGTAGATTAAAGGCAAACCCTACTATTGCGATGTTTATTGCAAAGAGGATAAGTGAAGAGATGAAAGATAAAGGCATTAAATCATTATATGTTAGAATAAGAGCTAAAACTGGAAGCAGTGGTCCAGGTCCTGGTGCTAACGCAATTATAAAAAGCTTATCAAGAGAAGGTTTTAAAATAATAAATATCTTAGATACAACAAGAGTTCCGCGTGGAGGTCCTAAGAAACAAGGCGGAAGGAGAGGAAGGAGGGTATAAAATGGAAGGAATAAATAAAACAAATGATAAGTATGTGTTTAAAGCTGAGATAGAAGATAGTTTAATTAATTCTATTAGAAGATATATTGGACAGATACAAACTGCAGCAATAACTGAAGTTGAGATAGTTAAAAATGATTCTCCATTGTATGATGAAACACTTGCACATAGATTAGGGCTTGTTCCATTAAAACAGAGTTCAAAAAAGGAAGGGAAACTCAAATTAAATATACGAGAAAAAGGAACAGTTTATTCTGGTTCATTAGAAGGTGATTTTGAAATTGTATATGGAAAAATACCTTTAACTATTTTAGATAGTGGACAAGAAATAGAACTGGTTGCTAGTGTGGGTCTTGGAAAAGGGCAAGATCATGCTAAATTTACTCCTGGAATGTTAAATTATAGAGAAGTAAATGAAATAATTACTGATAAAGAGATTGTTGAGAAAATTAAGGGAGTATTCTCAAATGTAGATGTAAAGCAAAGAGGGGAAAAATATGCAATATTAGATGATAAAGAAAGAGAAATTACAGACATTTGCGAGGGTGTTGCTGAAAGATTAGGAAAAAAAGCAGAAGTAAAGCAAACTAAAGAAAAAGTAGTAACTGTTGAAACATTTGGACATCTTAGTCCTAAAGATATATTTCTCAAATCTAGTGAAGCACTTAGAAAAGATTTAGCAGAAGTATCAAAAAAAATAGGAAAATAAATTCTTTTATTATTTATAATTTAAAGATGCTTTAAAGACTATAATTAAATATGAAATTAGTTTCATATGATTAAATAAAAAAAAGGACAAAACTTAACTTGTAAGAAATGTCCTTTATCTGAAACTCAAGAGTCATCGTCTTCTTTATCAGAATCGGAGAAGAAAAATCCAGGCTTACCTTTAGCAGTTAGAAGGGCTATTACTACTACAGATAAAGCAAAAACTACTAAAGATAAAAAGAACAACACCCTGAAAATGGACATTAGATGATAGTAAATTAGATTAGGATCATCTACAACTGAATCTGGAAAGAGGAGGATTATTCCTGTTAACACTAGGAAGATAAATGTAGACAAAGAAGAATAGAACCCAATTCGGAAAACTACTTTCAATATTCTTTCTTTTTTCATGACTTTAACTAAAGTTAGATTTTTAGTAAACTGTGCTTAGCATACAAGAGTATTAATGTTACTCTGAAGAGAAGGACTTTAGAAATAAAAAGATTATAGAAAACATTAACCCTGCATACAAGACAACAATGCAAATCTTTCGAATAATCAGTGCTGTTCTAGAGTAAAGTTCTAAGTTTATCCCAAAGGCCTCCTGAAGGATAAAGAGGGCTACTAAAGAGAGTAAGAATAATGAAAAGCCAGCAATTGCCAGTGTGTTTTTAACTCTCTTTGGACTTTTCTGGTTTGTTTGAATTTTTGTCTCCATATTTTAATGTTTAAATTAAAATTATTTATAAGAATTTATTTTGTTCTGTCTTTAACAGATTACTTTCTTCAAGCTAAAATTGTAAAAATATAAATCTAATAAGAACAGTTGGAAAGGACAATTCTAAAAGTAAAAACAAAAACCCCAAGATAACTGATATAATCAAATCATCAAGGGGTTTTTGTAATACACCTAAAGAAACACACTAATCAAAGGTAATCACTTTTTGCTGTTTTGATTCTCCTTGGCATTTCTTCATTCTTCTGGTTCAAAATCCAAAACTTCCCACTTGGAGATTCCACAAGCACAGTCGGGATGTTCTTAAAAGGAGGAGTTCCCTTGGGAGAGTCTTTTAAAATCCACATGATATCCCCATCCTCTCTAAGGTCCAAATAGTATTGTAAGTCAAGGACTTCGAGTTGTGAATCTTTTTCTCCGAGATACTTGGCATTTATTCTCCAAACAACTGAAGGAAATAGATAGGTTTTGAGATAAGTAACAAAAGTTTCCTCATTCTCTGGAATTTTAAATTCCCGGGGAAATTTGGAAATGTAAAGTTCACGCTCATCAGTTATTACTGAAGCATCAACCTTCACTGTAAGAACCTGTCCTTCATTGAGATTGGACACCATTGAAACAAAATCCATTTTCTTGACAAATTCACTCAAAATAGTTTTTTCCACAGGAGGAGGAGAAACTGGCTGAGGAACCTGTTCAACTTTCTTTTTGCACCCTGCTCCCAGAGCAAGAACAAAAATTACTACTAAAAATAAAATCTTTTTCATTTTTTTAAGATTTAAAAGTTAGACTTAAATTATTTTTCAAAAAATCATGTGGGAGTTCACCCCGTAACTGAACTGTTAAACTTTCCCTTTTTAATTAAATTTATTTTATAAAATTATCTTAATTTATTATAGATTACAAGAAGAATACATAATCTAAAAGCGAGAGGATGGTAAAAATTGCCATTGCTAGTAAGGCATACAGAAATATTTTTCCGTTGTAAACTGGCTTAAGTTCATTAAACTCTCTCATATATTTAGAGTTATTTTAGTTTAGTGTTATTTATAAAAGAAGGCTCTCAAAGGAAAAAATTCAGGGAAAGTTACAGTACAATTTCAATTGAGAGCCTTCGCAGATAAATTATTGTTAAACAATGCGCTCTACTCCACACAAAAAGATAAGGTTTTCCTTTTGTACTTCTGGCAAGTATTTTTCAGAGATAACCTGGATGAGCTCATCTGTTGGGGGGTGGTGTAGTTTCTTGTTAGATAACTCTTTTTTTAGATTTAAAAAGAATTCAATCTGGTGCTCAATTTCCTTAACATATGGATTTTCTGAAAGGTATTTCTCAAGTGTTTTTATCTCTAAATCCACTAAGGGGGGAATCTTTTCAGAAGATAAGCAATTGAAAAAGAGTATATGAATTATGAATTTAGTTTCTTCACTCTCTTTTCCAAGAATATATCCCTTGTAATGAGTGTAAGGATATTCACTTCCACCAAATTTGTTTTCTGCAGGTATTAACAAGATTCCGCAAAACCGGGAGGTAGTTTGTTTTGTTTTCATTTTTTGTAGTATTAATTTGTTTCAGTTGTTGTTGGGTTTTTAATGCATTTCTGAGAATCTTCTCTTTCCTGCTTGCTAAGGCGATTAATTCGGACTATGCATGAAGGAGGAACCACCAAAGTTAGTGAAAGCTCGTTTTTAGCTTTTTTAAACTTAGAATGAGGTTTAAGTGTCTTCATAATATTTCTATATTAAAGGTTACATTCTTTTAATACGTACTCCTTATAGTAAGAGTAATAAATGAGTGTATAAAATAAATTAATTAATAAATACACTATCAGAAAGATGAAGT
Source organism: Candidatus Woesearchaeota archaeon (assembly GCA_964418095.1). Lineage (GTDB taxonomy): Archaea > Nanobdellota > Nanobdellia > Pacearchaeales > GW2011-AR1 > MWBV01. The sequence goes on along the minus strand of CAYQKM010000002.1, from coordinate 18,389 downwards.
AGAGGTTTATTCTTAAACAATTGAAAACCCCCAGGCAAAATAAAAATGAGAGTAGTAAGAAGCAAAATGCATAGATTACTGAAATGTAAAGAATAGAAATCAAAAGGTAGCATCTATAATAAGAGCTTTTTTTTGAGGGGTCTAGCTTCACTTTTGAAGAAGTGAGTGTAGCAGTATGTGCAAAGATATGGGCAGCAAAGAAGGGGACAATAATTCCTAACACAAATGTAAGGAATTTAGATTTCAGATTAAAGATGTCTGAAAAGATTCTGAGTTGTTTAAGTTTTGTTTTCATGACTTTAAGAGTTTAGTTAATATTATTTTATTTTAGTTATTTCAAAGAAATATAGTATAGTAAATTAAATTATATGCAATGTTAAGTTAAGTTAGAGTATAACGAGGGTATTTTTAGTTATTTCAGGTATTTCATAGAGAAAAACCTATTAAGAATATGTTTAGTTTTTAGAAATTTTGTTTATTTTCTATGTTTTAGGGTATTCCTTACAAAGCCTAATTCGGCTATTAAGGTATTTCACAGTGTTTAAATCAACAAAGTGAATCCAAATCAAGAGATACAAAATCATTTAATTGCTCAACAGTATAATTTCTTTATTGAAATTTTTGTGTTGTTTTTATCTGATTTTGTTTTTATTTGAATTGGTTTGTATTTGTTTTATTTTTGTGAGTATGATTTATTTTTGAGTATTTAATTTCTGTTTAATCTAATTACTTTTTTCCATCCCTTATTATTTCTTTCTTCATACACTTTAATCATCTTTTTAGAAAGAAGGGTGTTTTTAATTATATTTCCTTTTCTTGTAGATAATCCTACTCTCCTATAAATTTCAACAGTGCTTAAGTTATGATTAGGATTATACTTAAGGAAATCAATAAACTTTAATTCATCTTGATTTTCAAATACATGTAATCTGTTTTTCTCACTAGTTTTTTCAGTATTTCTTATAAGAAGATTACTTTTAGAGGGGTTTTCTGTATTATAGGTGTCTTGTAAACTAGAGTTAGTTGGCTTAGACATTTCTTTTTGTAAAAAATAATTTGTAGCTAAAAGAATATCTGATTCTTTGTAAAGTTTTTCTGAGAGTCCTTTTTCCAATGCTTTTTCAGCTTGTTTTATTGAAAGCCCTTTTTCTTTAACTTGTTTAGTTATAAAGTCATAAAGAACCTCTTGAACTTTTGTTAGGTTTGAATTATAACTAGGAAAAATTTTAATGTGTGTGTTAGTAGGAATTTCAGAAACAGGTTCTAAAACAGGTTGATTAAAATTTTCTTGAAGAAGAGCTTCTTTAAATTCAGGATCGTTTTTTTCTACCTCAATTGCTTGGATTTCACAATCCATTTTTGAGAGTATCTTATTATCTGAGACAGTGTTATTTCTAATATCAATATAAGGAGATTTCACTAAAAAAGGATTTGTGTATCTTTCTGAAAGCTTAACAATTGCGTGCCCTACTGGAAGTTGTGTGAATATTTCTTTTTTTTCTGGTAATTGCATTATGGAACTTATATCATATACATCTTGAGGTAGCTGTTGTTGAAATGCTACATGGCAAGCACTATTCCCTTTTACACTATCACTTAATTTAGAAACGTGTTGATCTAAACAGATAAGACTTGTTCCATACTCCCTCATTTCTCTATAAATCATATCTGTAATTGACTCTGAAAGAAAGTAAGTTTTACCCTTGAGGAAAATATTATGTGCTTCATCTACTAAAATAGCGTGATTAAAATCATTAGTTATTTTTTCTGAATTTGATTTTTTTAATTTAAAGATGTAAGTTAAAATATATTCTGAGAAGAATTTTTTTTCTATGTTTCCTAAAGAATTTAATTCAAAAATTACTCTCTTGTCAAATAATTCTTCTATTGAAAGGCTTTTCTTGCCATCATAATTAATTACTTTTCCAAAGTCTCCGAATGTAAGGACAGCTGCTATTCTAAGAGCACTTTCATACCATGTTGCTTCTCTTCCTCTTGATTCTCTTGCTTTTATTTCAAGCATCTTTTTAATGTGTTGCCAATTTGGATAGTGTTGTGAGCCGGCGTAAACACCCCACCCTTCAAAAACTTCATCTAATGTTTCTAAGAGTATTTTATGCACTCCAAAAGAAACGCAGAAGCTCTCTGCTAATAAATCACATAAAGTATTTATCCATTCTTTAGGTGAAACATTTTTTGGAGGGATATTAATATTTGTTTTAAACAAATTACTAATTGAATTATTACCTACTGTAAAACATAAAATAGACGGATCACTATTCATTAAACTTCTAAAACTTTTTTTCCAGTCAAAAACTAAAAAAGGTTTATCTTTTTCTATGAATCTTTGAAGAATGTTTAATGCAAAAGTTGTTTTTCCAGAACCACTCATTCCACTTATACACATGTGCCTTGGCCAGTCTTGTTCTCTTAATGAAAATGGAAATAATTCCTTACCAGCATAAACTACATCTGCTAAATCATATTCTCCTGAAACAGCTAATTGTTTTGGGGGCTCAAGTAAAACTTTTTTATCTAAAAATTCACCCAGATATTTTTGATATAAAACACTTAAAATTTGAATTATTTGGTTTTTCTCTTCTTGAGATTCTGAAACAGAGTATCTAAAATAAAGTTCATCTATTTTTCTTCCAAGTATTGGTTTAAGTTTAGAACTCATTTCTTCTATTGAGGTTAGTTTTTGATAAGCCATTTTATTTTAAGAATTTTAATCAAACCAAGATAAAGACATTGGATAAGGTGAATAATTTCCTCCTATGTTTTTTAAAAAATTTAATTCATTAGAATAGTTTTCTTGCATGTCTTTCAATATATTTTCCTTGCTGGAATTAAAATGGTTGCAGAGGTCTTTTAGTTCAGAGGGTTCATGTTCTAAAAGTCTAATTACTCTATAAAAAGCAATATAATCTCCTAAAGCCCCATTAACTTCTCTAATCAAGTCCCTTGAAACTTGGCGGTCTTGGTTTCCATAGTCTCTAAGTGCTTCAAGTAGGATTAGTTTAGTGTCTAGTGCTGTATTAAAATTTATTTTGTTTTCTGGATTCATTTTAATCTCCTCTTTCTAAAAGTTCATTTAATTCTCTAATCCTGTGTTCCTTTTCACTTAATTCTTTTTCGTGTATTCTAAGCTCTTTTTTTAAGAGAGCAATATCTTTCCAACAATCTATTTTTTCATTTAATTGCAATTCAGAGATTTCTATTTTTTTATTCCTGAGAGCATTTTTTTCTGAAAGTGCTTCGCTTTGCCCAAGTGCCCTTAATGTTGTCTCATTAGTTAAGATTAAATTATTTATTTCAGATTTTATTGCATCTCCTTCTTTAATAAACTCTAAACTTAACTTTTTCCTTTCTTCAATAAGCTGCTCAATCTCATGAATAGATTTCTTTAAAGAGTTCACTCTTTCTTTTCCAAATATATCTAATGCTTCTTTAGCTGAAAAACCAGCTATTTCGGGTTTTTCAAGATCTTTTAAGTTTAATGAGTCTAAATTAATTCCTTTAATTTCCATAATTATATAGTAGTTACAAACTTTATAAACCTTTTCATTTTATACCTACTATGCAGTTACACCAAATTTAAAAATAAAGGTTTTTATAGAGATTTGATTTTGTAGAAATAAGCAGGAGTAGCGAAGTGGTCAAACGCGCGAGACTCAAAATCTCGTCTCTCAGTGAGTTCGGAGGTTCGAATCCTCTCTCCTGCATATCAAAAGGTTTATAAAACAAATTATTTTTAACAATTCATCTGCGAGCGCAAGCGATAGTAGAGTTAGATATTCTAAACTCTATTAATTGCCTCATAAACCCCAAAGATAAAAAATGAAATCAAAGACAAAAATATCTAAGCAAGCAAGTAAAAAAAGTAATCCAGAATTAGTTAATACAATAATTAATGCTAAAAAACAAGAAAAATGGATTGAAGTTGCAGGAGCTTTATCTGGCCCAAGAAGGAAAAGAATATGTGTTAATCTAGAAGAGATAGATAAAGAATCAAAAGAAGGTGAAATTTTAGTAATTCCTGGAAAAGTACTTTCTCAAGGAGAGTTAACTAAAAAAGTTAAAGTTGTTGCACTAAGCTTTTCAGAAAAGGCAAAAGAAAAATTATTAAGTTCAAAATGCCAAGTTGCTTATATTAGTGAAGAAATTAAATCAAACCCTTCAGGTAAGGGAATAAGGATATTAAAAAAATGAAAGTAATAAATGGGGAAAATACTGTCTTAGGAAGATTAGCAAGCTTTGCTGCAAAAGAAGCACTAAAAGGAGAAGAAATAAAAATAATTAATTGTGAAAAAGTAATTATAACAGGAAATAAAAAGTTTGCAGAGGATTCACTTTTAATAAAAAGAAGTAGAGTTGGAACAAGGCAAATAGGTCCAAAAGTTTCAAGGACAAGTGAAAAAATTGTAAAAAGGGCAATAAGGGGGATGCTTCCTGATCATAGAGAGGGTAGGGGTAGAGAAGCATTTAAGAGAATAATGTGCTATAAAGGAGTTCCTGAAGAATTAAAGAATATTAAAACAATTTCATTAAATAAAGAAGATAAACAAAAATATTTTAATGTGGGGGAAATTTCAAAATGAGCAAAATAATAACTTCTGGAAAAAGGAAATCTGCTGTTGCAAGAGCAGAAATAAAAGAAGGAGCAGGGAAAATAACCCTAAATAAAGTTAATTATGAAAATATTCACAAATTTGATGTTTTGAGAATAAGTGAGCCACTCTTAATTGCAGAAAAAATTCTAGGAAAAATAAACTTTGATGTTAAAATATCTATTAAGGGGGGTGGAGAAAAAGGGCAAATAGATGCTGCAAGACTTGCTCTAGCAAGAGCAATTATTAAGTTTACAAATTCAATAGAATTAGAAAAAGCATATTATAATTATGATAGAAATCTTTTAATTGCAGATGTAAGGAGAAAGGAAGCGTGTAAGCCTGGAGATTCTAAGGCAAGAGCTAAGAGACAAACCTCATATAGGTAATTTTATAAAAGAGGAATTCTTAATATAAATATGGCTAAAAAAAAGAGGGTTATAAATTCTCAGAAGAAAAAAATACCTATTAAACCAAAAGAAAAAAAGAAACAGGTTGAATGGGTCTTGGCACTAGTGATGTCGATTATTTTTGGGTGGTTTGGAGTGGACAGATTTATGATGGGACATATCTTCCTAGGAATATTAAAACTAATTACCTTTGGAGGTTGTGGTATCTGGTGGTTAGTTGATTTAATACTAATTGCAACAAAACACGAATTTAAAAACGTTGAATGGGTTCGAAGTTAAAGAAGTTCTTTTCAAAACTAATTAGTTTAAGTTATCCTAAATATAGGTTTTTTACTTTTTTAGGAATCTTAGTTTTACTTAGAGCTCTTCCATTTAGTATTGTTGAAAAAACTCATAATCTCTCTATTTGCTCTGCAGTGTTGGGGAAATATTGTTATTCTGTTGGAATAACTCGGGGGGTTTCGAGTATATTAAGAGGAAATTTTCAGAGAGCAATAGAGTTTAATCCTCTTTCAATACTTGTTTTATTAATTATGGTAATCATTTTAGTCTTAGACTTTTTCAAAGCATTTATAAAAAACAAAGAACAATAATATAAAAGAATATGGAAAATAAAGATAAAAAAAAGAAGGTTGAAAAGAAAAGGCAGCCTAATGAGGAAGTAATAAAAGATACTCTTATGAGACTTCCTGTTTTAATTGTATCTGGAATAACATTTTATGCTTGGGGTTGTTTAATTGCGGTTTTCTTTATTATAAATTTCTTTCATGTTCTCTTTACTAAAAAAAGAATAGATGATTTATCAAAAATGTCTGAAACTTGGAACACTCATCAATATTATTTCTTTAGGTATATTACATTCTCTACAAATGAATTACCATTTCCATTTTCAGAAATTAAGAAAGATTTAAACAAGGCATAAAGAAAGAATTTTTAAAAGATTATTCAGGGAGAAAGGATTCTCTTTCTTTTTGTTTTTTCTAATTTATCTTGTACATGATTAAATAGTGTTGTTGAGACTAAGGGTTTGTGTTTTCCTTCTCTAATTTGCCCATCAAACTTAACTTTTCCAACATATGCAAAGTTTCTAAGTATTTTTTTTAATCCATTTACAGAGAGATTGTGTTTTTGTGCAAGTATTGAGAGATTCGCATCTTGTTGTAAAAATTCTTCAAAAATTTCCTCAACTTCCCTTGAGCTTTGTGTTGGGACTAAGATTTTTGATTTTAAATCCCATTCATATCCAAAAGGTGCTCTAGACATGTGTTTTCCTTCTGAAAATTTTTCTATCATTCCTCTTTTTTGAGATTTTCCTCTATCTATTTCTTGTGTATGCGTGTGATCAAACTCGTGTCCGCATTTGGGGCATCTCATTGCATTACCTCATCTATAGGAGATTTTATTTTTTTTAATTCTTCTCTTGAAATATGGGTGTAAATCTGAGTTGTTGAAAGATCACTATGTCCTAAAAGTTCTTGTATTTTTCTTATGTCTACTCCATTTTCTAAAAGATGGGTTGCAAAGCTGTGTCTAAGAGTGTGGCAATGGACACTCTTTTGAAGTCCTGCCCTTTTCCCTGCATTTGAAATTATTTTTTGCATATTTCTTTCTGAAAGTTTACCTTTAGGCCCTGTAAAAAGGTATTCCTGGTTATTTCTCTTTTGATTTTCTATGTGTGCTTCAAGTTCTTCTAAAAGAAATTCCGGGATATTAAATATTCTATCTTTTTTCCCTTTTCCCTGGCGAACACTCCCTACTTTTTCTTGAAAGTTTAAATCCCCTAATTTAAGATTAACCATCTCTGATACTCTAAATCCGCAAGCATACATAAAAGAAACCATAAGTTTTGATTTTTTTGTGTCAATTGATTCAATTAACTTCTTTATTTCTTCTTTTGTTAAAACAGTTGGAATTTTCTTTTCTTTTTTTGGGCGTTTTATGTTTAAAGTTATATCTTTATGCAAGATATTTGAAAAAGAGTATTTTATTGCTGAAAGAAAAACTATTAGGGAGGATGATGAGTATGTTGTTAGATTTTCAGCTAAATATAATTTAACATCATCTTCTGTTGCTTTTTCTGGATCTTTGTTAATGTAGTCTAAAAATTTTTTATTTGAATCTAAATAATTTCTTAGAGTATATTCAGAATTTTTAGAAATCTTTAATTCTATTTTAAGTTTTTTTAAAAATTCATCTTTATTCATAGGTTATATTCCCTCAATTATAGGTTACTAATTGTGCGAACCTATTTAAATATATTCAAAAAATAGATTATTTTTTTATTCTGGGTGTTTTTTAATAATTCTTTTGATTAATTAAAACTAAAATTATTGCTCTTAGAATAAACCCATAACTAGTAATAAAAGCTAAAGTTAGGGATAATAATGCCAGAAGTAAAAATAAGAATCTTTTCCAGTTTATTATTTTTAGAAATTAGTTTTCTGGGCTGACAGTTGCTCCAAATACAATATTTCCCTGACATGTTCCTCCAACTCCAAGTGGAACATAAATTCTCCAGTAAGTTGGCTTTATTGCTTCATTAACTATATCATTTTGTCTGTATTCTAATTCAAATCTCTTTACAACTGGTGAAGAGGTAAGATTAACATAATTTTTAAGCAAATCATCAAAGGAAGAAATTACAGGATTACTTTGTGTTAGATTGTATTTTTCGTGAAGTATGGAGATATTTTTTATTGTTCCTAATGTACAATTCATTGCATTTCCGTCGTTAGGCTGAAATCCATATCCACTAAGAGAGAGATTGATTTTTACATTCCCATAATTAGTTACTTGGGAGGCATTTTCAAATGAATATTCTGTTGCATTAACTGTTCCATAATGTATATAATCTGGAAGTCCTAGCCCTAATAAGCTTGAAATAGAGATATCATCACTTCCATATCCTGCTTTATTAAAGGAGTCATTGACTTTAATTGTGCAGTTCCATTTTCCAGGATTTGCATAATACCATATATCAAAAGTGCAATTTACCAAAGCACTATATGTCCCTTCTGAGACTATTGTACAAGAGGAGTTAGTGTAATGAAGATTATTATCATCTAAAGAGCTATATGTTGAATTAGAATAATCAAAGAAAACTGCTGAAGCGTGACTTAAATCATTCCATCCATTATAATCTACTGCTATTCCCGAACAAAAAACCTTCCTTGTAGAATTAGGAATAAGCACAATAGAGGAGGCATTATTCTGAACAGTTACATTAAATAATTCAGGATAAACATTTCCTATATCTAGATAAGTAATTACAGTTACATTATTTACTCCAACACCTGCAGAGACTTTGCTAGGAAAAAGAGAAAAAAGGATTACAACTAAGAAAACCTCAAGTATAAGAAAAAAAATAAGTGATTTATCTTTTATTTTCATTTTAATCTAACTCCACATATAAATAATAAGGTGTTGCTCCTGTAAATCCTATTGAGCCGTTTTCTGGAGCAAGCATCTGGAAATCATATCTATTTCCATCATATCCTGTTAAACGGTTTTCTAAAATTGTAGCATATATCATGCTTGTAGTATCATGTAATGCTATCTCTTCAAAGTCATCATCCTGAGAAGTATCATTAACATAGGTGTTTAAAGTAGGGCAAGAATCTTGGCTTATGCTTCTCCCTGCAACCCAGAAAGCATCGTGAGTTTGAGGTGAAGTCCTAAATGTTGCAGTTATATTATCTGAAGCTCTGTTATGAAAAAGGGCTATATCTTCATTAGTAAGGTTGGCTGAACTTGCACACCTAATTAAATTCCATTCAATTGTGGAACTATCCCGTGTAGCATAAACTCTCCCTGTTGTTATACTCAATTTCCAATCATAAATTGTAGAGCCTGACGAATCATCTAGTGTAAATGCGCCATTTACCCATCCTACAAATGCTTTCCAGTGTGTGTTTTGAACACTAGCTGTTAGATTTAATGCAGCAATATATCCTCCTGAGATATTAAACATCGCAGCAGCATTTGTGCCTTTTGTTTCATTAGAAATTGAGACTATGCTTGTAGGACCTTCAGGGTCAGCAGATACAAGAATATTAAATGAAAATAAAGTTGAAATTGCAAATGTTAAAACCACTAAGCAAATAAGCAGGGTTTTTGTTTTTTTATTTTTTTGTATCATATTTGTCTTTTGTTCTTTGTTTGGTTTATTTTAATTTGTATTTACTTCTGCTTCTTAAAAAAAATAAAAATAAAAATAAAGATTTACTCTAATTCTACCCAGAAGTAATAGGTAGTTGTAGCAGTATCTGTTCCGTGTCCATTTTCTAGTACAAGCATTTGAAAGTCATGTGGTTTTTGATCAAAACCTACTGGAGTCTCTTCATCAAGTATTGATGTGAATACAACACTTGAAGTGAATGTATCATACATTAAAACTTCCTGGAATGTGCTACTAGTAACATTCCGATTTCCTGCAAACAAGTGTGTGCTTGCACATGTTCCTGCTGGAAACTCTATATTTGCTGTGTAAAATAAATCGTGGCCTAGCCCATGTCCATGTTCATGAGTTCCTAAAACTGAAAATGTCTCATCTACTCCATCTACATCATCAAAAGCTATTCCAAATTCAGTTTCCAAATCTATAAAGCCCACTCCTTTTTCATTTTCAAGGCACTTAATATCTAACCAAGATATTGTGTTGCTTGTAGATGCATATATCTCACCTTCTGGAGAAGCTAGAGACCAATTATACATTACATTGTCGTGATTGTCTGCTAACATTATTGTACCAGTAACATTACCAAAATAACCTTGCCAAGATTGGGTTATAGTGTAACCAAAGATGCTTAGCTCAGTTACATTTCCCGCCATTGCTTCGTCACTATCTGCAGTGTCTGGAACTGGTCTGGTTGAATCCATCTTAACAACATCTTCTACTCCAAATGGCTCAACTGCTGAGACGAATGAAAGCAGAAGCACACTTAAAAATGCACTAAAAACAACTGTTAATAGAAACAGTTTGCTTAATTTATTCACCACTTTTTCTTATCCTCCTTTCAATTTTATAAAATTTTTTTAATTTTATATAAGAGATTAGAATTTATAATTTATAAATCTTTCCGAAATAGTAACTATTATTGAATTGAGATTAATTTTGAAGAAATTAAAACCTAATAATTAAAAATTAAAAAATTTCAACATAAAAGACTACACTTTTTGCATACATGGAATCATATTCTCTTAACTTTGCTGGAACTCTTAGCTCGTAATCATAAGTTCCAAATGTTCCTTCTTTATGCTTATTTACTGGAGAGATAAAGACGATGTCTTCCTTATCTATTGAATCAAATTCATTATTTCCAGTGTCATCTGAAGCATCCCAAAGAATTCCTGTGACAAAATTAGAATTGTCTGTGGAATTGATTATTGGAACATCTTGGATAAGACGATTAAACAGGTAAATATTTCTGGAATATTTTGGTGTCCCTGAATCAGTGTAGAGAGAATAAACAGAATCTTCAAATGAATCCATATTTAATAATGAATCTATCTCTGAAAAATCAGAATTTGAATTACTGTTTAATTTAGTTTTTCCTATTGCTTGAAGAGTTGTCCAGGATATTTCAGAATCATAATTTGCAACATAAATATTTCCTTGATTTAATTTTTCTGTGCTCCAATTAAGCAATTTTGTAGAATTTCCATTTGCTAAGATAAAATTACTTGAAGTTAAAACATCTCCATAAAAGAAGTGCCATGAGCCAATACTAATCATCTTATTAGCTCTATTATTTGACTCGTTTAATTCTATATACTTTCCGTTTGTAGATAGAGGAGGGTCAACAATTACAAAAATATCTGAAGAGCCAATCTCTGAAATCCATATTTGAGAAACATTTATTTTCCCAAATTTAGAGATATTTGTAAAAATATCAGAGCCAAGTTTATATCCTCCTAAATCGGGATTTCCTTTATAAAACTGCACTGTTACATTACTTACATCTGCTCCTGCAAGATTGCTTATTGTGGCTATGATTTCAATTGTTTGATTTTCTTTAGGAGAAGATTCATTCAAGAAAATTTCTAAATTATTAACTGAAAAATCCGGATAGGTTAGATTAAATGTGTTTAAAGTGCTAGTGTTTGTGTTTTTTAATTGGTCCCAACAGGTTACATTCCAAAAGTGAACACCTTGCCCTAATTCAGAAGATAAAATATATTCTCTCTTAGAAGTTGTATTTGTTACCCAAAGATTTGATTTCTTTACAATCCCATCCACAGTGAGATTACACTGAATAGAATTATCTAAAGAATCAATTGCTGTCCAGTTAAAATAAATTCTGTCGTTATTAAAATCAATACCAGAGCCGTTTAAAGGAGAATTTAAAATTATTGATGGCGGAGAAATATCTCTGTAAAAAATTCTCTCTGCTGACCAATTCCAATTATTATCTGAATCACTACAATTTACTGTCCAATTATGTTCTCCCTCTGCAATTCCCTGAACACTAAAATTATTGAGGATATTCTCTGAAGCAGAATTGTTAGTTGAATTTAATTTTCCGTCTATATACAATCTACAACTAGTAATTTCAATTAAATCATAAGGGATGTATGAAAAATTAACCAATGAGCTGGTTGTTCTAAATTCATTTTCTGGGTAAACTAATTCTACTAATGGTGGGGCTTTAACAGTGAAATTAATTGTATTGCTAAAATTTAAATTAGATGCATTATCTATACAACTAATTCTCCAGGAGTGTTCTCCATCTCTTAAAATAGAATGCTTTGTTATTTCTGAATTGTTTGCAAAAATTCCTGAAAATTCTAATTCCCCATCCAAAGTAAAATTACAACTTAGATATTCGGCGAGATTGTCCCAAACCTTAAAGTTAAATGTAACATTATTTTTGTCGATTATCTCATCTTCATAAGGAGAATTTAATTCAATCTGAGGGGGGTGTAAATCAACATAAAATCTTTGCATTTCAGCTGCTCCTGTTAATCCTGAAGTATCTGTAACATTTACATTCCAAAAATAAGAACCATCTGAAAATCCGCTTATAAAAAAGGTGTTATATGCCTGATTGATTATCAGAGAAGAATTGCTCCGATTATAAGCACCATTTATAAAAAGAGAGGCATTAACTATTCCTCCATCATCTTCTGGAAGATAAGTTAGTTCAAAAGAGTTTGAATTAAACCAAGTATTATTTGCAGGGGTAATTAAAGTTACTCTAGGATGAGTGTATCTTGTGAAGTTAAATACTTGAGAAGTATTGGTATTTCCTGAACTGTCTCTACAAGTTAAATACCAAACATTATATCCATCTCCAATTCCGGAAATAGTTCTGCTTGTTAAAGTCCCATTATTTACTGTAAAGTTTTCATCTCTAATAGAAGAATTCACTATCAGATTACACTGGATATTTGAATCAAGCTTATCTATAACAGTGAAGTTAAATGTAATATTGTATGCGTAAATATCCTCTCCTCTTGGATAGATTACATTTATCTGTGGAGGAGTTCTATCTGCATAAAATACTCTTTGTTCAGATTGGTTAGTTAATCCTATTTTATCTGTGCAGGAAACATACCAGTTATAAAGCTGTTCTATTGGACTGTTAATTAAAAAATAATTTAAATTGTTATTTAAAATAGGCGAGGAATTTGTTTGATTAAATACTCCATTTAAGTAAAGATTACATGAGCTTAAATTAGTATTATCGTTGGGGGTATAACTCAAGTTAATTAATGAAGTATTAAATCTTGAATTATTTGGGGTATTGAGAATTATGCTTGGAGGTTCTGTGATATTAACTGACCATGTTGAACTGGTATTTGAATTAAAGGCATCGTCTACACAAGTTATATTCCAAAGTTTTACTCCGTCAGTAAGATTATAAACTAACCTAGAAGATAAAACTCCTGAATTTGCATTAAATGTGTCTCTAATTAATCCATTTATTGTCAGAGTACAATTTAAAGAAGGATCAAAGCTATCATAAGCTGTGAAATTGAAATAAACATTTGAACTCAAAGATGTTCCTGAATTTAGCGGAGAATGAAGAGTAATTGAAGGTTTATACAAATCCATGCTGAAATTTCTTGGTAAAGGCTTATTTGAAGAGGAGCTTAAATCAAAACACTCTACAGTCCAATTATGATTTCCTTCAGGTATACCCATTACATCAAATGCATTGTTTTGGTAATTTAGAACAGGAGAAGAATTTGTCATATTAAATATGTTGTCTATATATAAGCTACAATTTTTTATTCCTGAATTATCTGTTACATTATATATAAAAGAAAGTATTCCATCATTATCAAGATAGTTCTGGATAGGAGAGACTAATGTAACAATTGGAGGAGTGTCTGTAATATTAAAATTAAATGTTGGGCTTGTAAAATTCCTTAAAGCATTGTCTGTACAGGTTACATTCCAATAGTGTATCCCTCCTGTAAGAGTTCCTGAAGAGACACTTGTTATCCTGTCTTTTTCTGCCCAGATTGAAGAGTACAGAGTTTCCCCATCCAATACAACTTTACAACTTAGATTAGTATCCATATTATCTGTTGCATTAAAACTCAAATTTAACTCATTTAATTCAAAAGAGCCGCCATTTAGAGGAGAGATTAAAGAAACATTTGGATTAATTAAATCAATGTAAAATTTTCTTTGAGAGCTTTCAGCTTTATATCCAGACCTATCTGTTACATTAATGCTCCAGTTATATTCTCCACTTGTAAAGTTTACTGCGAAGATGTTATAATTATTATTAATTATTGGTGTAGAGTTAGTTCTATTAACCAGCCCATTAATAATTAACTCAGAGAGTATAATATCGCTATTTAAATCTGAAGCATTGTATGTCAAATTTAATTCTCCCTGTGAAAACCAGTGATTATCCAATGGAGAGATTAAATAAACACTTGGAGGAATTCCTGTTTGAACAAAAAGCTTAGTTGAGTTTTCAATTAAAATAGTTTTAAAGCTTGTATTAATTTTAACTTCATAACTTCCAAATTCAGATGGAGAAGTAAAATTATACTTAAAATTTCCATTGGTGTCAGTAGTTAAAGCTGTATAATTAAAAACTAATCCTTCTAAAACAGGAGTTAGTGAAGGCGCAGTAGAAGTAAGCTCAGTCTTATATTGAAGATATCTGCTATAGATGTTTAAATCGCCAAGGTTCTCTCCATTAGAAACTTCTTTCCATTCTGTCCAGGATAATTTATCATTGGATGTTCTTATATACACCTTGATATTTGTACATTCATCTGAATGATATTCTATTGTTAAAAGAGGTCTTTCTGATTTTACAGAAGACTCGCTGCTCTTAATATTAATTCCGTTGCTTGTTGGCATATTAAATACCCACCCATAATTTTCAGAACCTGACACCCAGTTTTTTAAAGAAGAGGTTACATTTAAAGTATACTTTCCTATTGAAGAAGCAGTAAAAGAATCATCTGCAAAAGCAGAACGCGAAGGAGATCCTGCACACCCTGCTAGGCTCCAGGAGGTTCCAGATAATCTATTGTTATAAGTTGCTTCATTTTCTTTCCAATCTTCTAAAACTTGATATACATTCACTGAGTCTCCTGTATCTGAGATATAAACTGTCAAATTTGCATTGATAATTGTTGAATTTTCAGGAATCTGATTAAATCCTCTTCCAATTATTCCTCTGAATAATAATAACCCTCTATCAGAAGTAGGAGAACCGTCTATAATTATCAAATCATTTGAGCCATAGTTTGTGTTTAAAAATCCACTGCTGATGTAGCTATCTTCTGTTCCAGAATACAAATTAGAATCTCCTTCTTGATAAGAAGAAACTCCGGAGCAAGAAGCTCCTTGAAAGTTCCAAGATATGTTATTCCAAAGGACTATTGCTCCTGCATCCAATATCTTCGTGAAGTTTCCTGAAGTTCTTCCAGAAGACAAAGTTATATTTTCATTATTCTGAACCTGAGTATTATAAAATGTTCCTTGAGAAAATTGAGAACTGGAAGTTTCTAAAAACTGTTTATTAAAAATATAATTTCCATCAGGAGTTAAATTCTTGAAGAACAAAAAAGTTCCATTTAGCCAAAGGTTTATTGGATAATTTGAGAGGTTTGTTAAGTTGGATAAATAAATATGCCCGTATGTAGAGATATTTGCAATAGAGTCTACCTGATTTTGATTAAGATAAATTGACGTGTTTCCATTTAAAACAGTGAAATTAGAAGAATAATTTGATTCTAATCCTAATGAGTCGTTAGCATAAATGGTGTAATTATAAGAGCCATTCCAATCTTGGCCTGTTGGTATCTCAGCCTTCCATAAAAAATTTCCAACACTTGTAAAGAAGACTTTTACTTTCTCCATTCCTCCTACAACTGATTGCCATACAAATAGCCAGACATAATCTGTACTCATATCTAGGATATTTACAAAAACTGTGAGACTCTCTCCGCTATTTAACCAGTTAAGGTTATTTATTATTCTATTATCCTCCCCTGTTTGATTTACAAAATTTATTTGGGGGGCAGATAAATCATAATAAAACACTCTAGTTTCACTCCAAGAAGAATTTCCAATTAAGTCTGTTGCTAAAACTCTCCAGTAATAAGCTCCTTCCTGCGTAATTCCTGTTGGAAGAGTCCATGTTGGAGAAGAAGTTTCAGAGACATTATAATCTGCAAAAATTATTGTAGAAAAATCTGAAGCATTGCTTACCTGAATCATATAATAAATGCGGTCTCTATTCTGATCTGTTGAGTTTGTCCAGTTTAATCTTGGTATTGAGGAATAAGATGTTGCGTTTAATGGGAGATATAGCCGGGGAACAGATGGGGGAACCTGGCTTGCAATTTTAATATTTATTACATCTGAATTTGAACTTGTATTAAAGTAATTCTGATAATTAAGATTATTTGCAGATACGAAAAATTCCCACTCTGAATTTAATTCCCCTGTAGCATTTATACTCCAGTTTACTTCGCAGGAACCTCCTGAAGATTTCATATTTTCTAAGCAGGGGAAAGTTGAAGAATTAACAGGGTTTTTGCTGGTAGTATAAAAAGGGATTGTTCCTGGAACTGTTGAAATAATTCCCTTTATTTTTTCTTCTTTAATTCCGAATGAAACAAGGTTAGTTTGGTTGTTGACTATTTGATAAGACTGATTTATCCAAGCTGCACTTCTTGAAATGTTTGAAATACGAACTTCATCCATTGAGCCATTAAAAAATCCTCCAGAAACATCTACTACTCCTTCACCAATTTTAACATAGTATTGGGAGGTTCCGTAGTTAGAGGTGCTTGAACCTCCTGAAGCTACCTGTGCTCCATCAAGATAAATTAAGAGATTTGTCCCAGTACCAACTGTAACTAAATGGTGCCAGGTATTTAATGCGTATGGGTAAGAAGTAGAAGTACTTCCTCCTCCACTTGTCCATACCATTATTGTGTTTGAACCGTCGAGGAAAAATTCAACAACATCATTTTGTCCTATTAAACTGGTTCTTGAACCCCAAGCTCTTGGTTTAATCCATCCTTCAATTGTAAATGTTCCTAAATTATTCATAAAATTGCTTGAAGTGCTTAAAAAATCATTAGACCCATCTAGCATATCAGCCCCATCAATTTTTCCTGATGTTTTTTCGTCGTTGTCATATCCATTTGTAGTAAAGTTATTTCTGAACTTGCTGTCATATCTTGTTCCTGTTCCTTGTTCTTCTAAGTGCTGAACAGTTAAATAGTTATTATCCCACACACTAAATGAATTTTGTCCTGATAGGGCAGAAGGGTTTCCAAAATACATACAAATTTGATTTACACCTGGAACAAATGAAGGAATATTTATCCAAACATCTGCTTTAGAAGAAGTGTAATTTTCAATTTCATAATTTAAATATAAGTAGGTTCCACTTGAGCCACAAGAACCATTAGTGAATCTAATGTCTTTAAAGTCACTTTGCATCTCTTGTTCCTTGGATAAATTTAAGTATATTGGAAAACTAGAGAGTGTTGTTAAACCAGAGTTAGTGATATTAATTGTCTTTCTATAACTCCAAGATTCATTCCACCAGTTTGGAGGATCTAGAGTTACATTTGCATTTCCACACTCTCCTCCAATACAATTGATTCTGGAATTAAAATTAAAAAAAGCATTTTTCAGAACACTTGTATTTGAATTGGGGTTTAATAAATCAATTGAAAATGTTCCCCAAGGAACTTCCCAAGAAGTGAAGTTTGTATTTGAAAGTGATTCACTATCATAACAAGTAGCATAAATTACAAATTGCCCTGAATCGTTTATTATTATGTCAGTATTGTCTAAAACCCAATATCCTTCTAAATCCTGTTCAGATGTAAAATTAGAAAAATATGTGTTTCCGTCAGGAATATTAGTTAAATTCAAAGACGCACCAATTATATTTCCCTCAGGGTCTGTGCAAAAAACTCTTACCTTTGTAAGAGTGTTTCCAAAAAGTATAGAACTGCAATTATTCCAAACATTATCTTTTTCGCATTGTATTTGTTTTGTAGTAGGAGGATTATCTGATACCAGAATATTTAGGAAACGAGTTCCTGAGGTCCCAGTCCTTCCTGCAGAATCTGTACAATTCACTCTCCATGAATAGAATGAATTATTAATAAACAAAGAGAAAGTTGCATTAACATTTTTAGACACATCTGTCAAAGTGCTTGCTATTGAATTATTAATCATTAAATTACAGGATTTTATGTCTGATAAGTCTGAAACATTAAATATAAATTCAACTGTATTAGAATAAGAGACAGTTGCATAATTTGCTGGGGAGATTAAATTAATTACTGGAAGAGAGAGGTCATAGTAGAATATTCTTGCTTCACTCCAAGAAGAATTTGATTTTAAATCTGTTGCTAAAACTCTCCAATAATAAGCTCCTTCTTGTGTAATTCCTGTTGGGATTACTCCAGTAATTAAACTTCGTTCTTGGATAGAGTAGTTTGCATAAATTAAAAAATTGAAATCAGAAGAATTACTTATTTGAATAGCATAATAAATCTTATCTCCTGTAGGATCTTTAGAATTACTCCAATTAAATTCTCCTATTGAAGTTAAAGAGCTTCTGTTTGATGGAAAATTTAATTCTGGAACTTCTGGAGGAAGATTTCCAATTGTTATATTTATTGAGGGAGAAACAGTGCTAGAATTAAAATAATTCAGATAATTAGTGTTATTTGCATAAACAAAAAAGTTCCAAATAGAACCTATTTTTCCTGTTGCATTTACTTGCCAGGTTATATTGCATGTTGTCCCTCCTACCATATTAGATAAACAACTTGTCCCAAGATAATCCATAGGGTTTTTTGAGGTTGTATAAAACGGAGTATCTCCAATTATTGTTGAAACAATTCCTTTTGAAGGAAC
>CAYQKM010000001.1:134990-145120 GCA_964418095.1 Candidatus Woesearchaeota archaeon | reverse complement strand
GTAATATCTACAATTACTCTGTTGGTATTTATTTCAGCAGTGCAAGTAATGGATTAATAGAAAATAATAATATCTCTCTTTATAATAATTGTACTATCCCTATATCGGGTTACGGTCTAGAACCAAGAGCCCCAGGTGTATTGATTTATGACTCATCTAACTCCAATAGAATTTTAAACACTAATTCATACTCATACTATGGAAGAGGAATTTATATTAATGAAGCGAATCACACCACCATATTAAATTCCAATGGCAGTTCATATTCTAACCCCGGTATACATATATATGATGGGATAAATAATTCTGTAATTAACTCTTTTGGTTCGTCTAATAGTGGTTATGGAATTTGGATACTGTATGGGGAATCTAATTCAATTATTAACTCTACTGCGCTATCTAACTCTGAAGAATTTGATATAGTGGCTATGGCATCTGAATACACAGATTACACAAATATAACTAACAGCACAGGTATTTCTACTGGTAATAGTGGCTTACTTTTCCTCGATACAGACTATGGTAGAATTACTAATAGTACAGGTAAAGGGAAGATTAGGGGAATCTCGGTAACTTACGATAGTAGCAATAATCTAATTTCTAACTCTACAGGAATTGCTACAGATGAGGGAGCAGGGATAGAGATTTCTATTGACTCACATAATAACACTTTCATTGATTCTAACGGTATAGGTAACATTAGTGTGTGGGCGTCTGCTGGTATTAAAATTACTGGAGAAAATAATTCTATTATAAGAGGAAATATAACTGGGTATTACGGATACCTTCTTGTAGATTCAAGTAATACATTAGTTTCTGATTGTGTATATACTTATGGAGAAGATTATGATGTAGAAACTCATGTTGGTGCAGCAGGATTAAACAATACTTTCTTAAATTGTTCCTATAATACTACTAAAGAAAACGTTTATAGCAATAATTTTCAACTAATAAGAAAATGGTATTATCAAGCATATGCAAATTATAGTAATGGTACATCTGCTTCTGGAGTAAATATTTCAGCTTATAACTCTTCAAATACGATGCAATTTTCAGCTTTAACAAATTCATCTGGATTTATTCCAAGGCAAGAAGTTATTGATTATATTCGTACTGGAAACAATCGGAGATATTATAGTAATTATTCAATAAATGCAAGCTTAACTGGACTTGATACTCAAAGCCATAGATTTAATTTTACTAGAACTCAAAATAAAATTGACGATGTATTTACATTTGATGTCCCTATTGTTGGAGAAAATGCTTGTGGAGTGTTGGATGTTACCGGAAGGACATATACTTTAACAGCAGATGTTTTTTCAAACACAACATGCTTTAATATTACAGCAAATAATATAACACTAAATTGTAATGGGCACTGGATAAATTATACTGGAACAGGAGCGCAAGTTCATTCAGGTGTTATAACTAGTGGAACTAGATATAATATTACTATAAAAAATTGTAATATCCACAATTACTCTGTTGGTATTTGCTTTAATAGAGCAAGCAATGGATTAATAGAAAATAATAATGTAATTTTAACAAATGATCATGACATTAGTGATTTTATAGATTCTATAGGTGGTGATACACATGACATATCTTTGCCTCCAAGGTCTCCAGCAATTCTTCTTCTAAGCAGTAATTATAATCAAGTTAAAAATAATACTGTTTATTCTTATTATGGAAGAGGAATATACCTTTTAGACAGCGAGTACAATAACATTTCCAAATGTAATGCTTCTTCTTATTTAAATCCAGCTATACATTTATATTCATATCAGGCTGTTGGAAGCTATGGAAGAGGGAATAATATTTCTGATTCTTATGCATTCTCTAATACTTACCCAGGAATATGGATATTCTACTCACGAAATAACACAATTCATAACAGCACAGGGATATCCGTAGGACCCTATAGAGGAGGAAATGAAGAATATAGTGGGATTCTTTTGGAATATGCACCGTATAATACAATCTTTAGTTCAAGAGGTAACTCTACAAATGGAAGCGGAATATTTATTGGATTTGAATCTGATTCTTCTATAATCCTTAATTCTATTGGTACTTCTACAAATTGGAATGGGATTAAAATATCTGGAGCAAATAATAGTATGATTCAAAACACCACTGGAATTTCCTATGGCGGGTGGGATGCAGGAATAGTTTTAGATGGAGGATCATCAAACAATAAAGTAATTGATTCAAAAGGTATTTCTAGTTCAATTGGAATATGGTTGTACGATGGGAAAAATAACTCTATTACAGGATGTAATGCAACAGGATTAGAATATTACGGATATTTCATTGAAGAGAGTGTAAATTTTTCTATTTCTGATTGTACTTATGTTTATGGAGGCAGTTCTGATGTTTATGTTCAAAGCGGTTCTAGCGGTACTTTCTTAAACTGTTCTTATAATGCTGCTAAAGAGAGTGTTGCTAATGGAAATCAACTAATAAGAAAATGGTATTATCAAGCATATGCAAATTATAGTGATGGTTCAGTTGCTCCTGGAGTAAATATCTCAGCATACAATATCACAGGAGATTTGCAATTTACAGATTTAACAAATTCAACAGGCTGGATACAAAGACAAGAAGTTACAGAATATATTAATACAGGAGGAACAAGGACTTATTATAATAATTATTCAATAAATGCAAGTAAATCAACATATCATACACAGAGCCATATATTCAATTTTACAATAACACAAAATAAAATTAATGATTTCTTTACATTATTCATAAACACCTGCATATATCAATCAGGAAACTGGAATATTAATTGCTCAGAAAACTGTTCAATTTTTGATAATTTTGATGTTGAAGGAAATAATATATCTATCTCTGGTGTAGGAACAATTTTAGTAACTGGAAATGTAACTAATTTCAATAATCTTCGCATTGAAGGTGAAAGTCCTTTAAACATATGTACTGTAAGATGTATAAATGGAGGATGCTTTAAAAGCTAGTTTAATATGAAAAAATCAACTTTATTCATAATTTGTATTTTATTTATTTTCCAATCTTTATTCTTAATTGAATTTATAAGTGCGGATGTTATCTCTTTAAATTTTGGAGGAGGAAAAGAAATTATTATTAATCCCTCTAATTACCTTGAAGATTTTTTCTCTGGAGAGCCGATTGTTCTTTCTGTTTGTGGAAATGGAATTTTAGAAGGATCAGAGGAGTGTGATGATGGTAATAATATAGATGGGGATGGGTGTTCTGCACTTTGTAAAATTGAAAAAGATAAAGAAGAAGGCGGACCTTCAGGAGGAGGTGAAGAAGAACCTCGTATTCCTGGACAACCATATATTAGAATAAATCCGACTGTTATTGAAGAGAATATGCTTACCCACACAAATCGGGAATTTAAAATAGAAGTAATAAATTTAGACATGCAAGAACCAACAAACTTTTTGGTTTATGCTAGAGATTTTGATTCAGAATTACTAGTTAGCTTTTGGGATGCAGAAGAAGAAAGATGGACAGATTACTTGAATTTAACAATCCCTTCTGGAACAATCCATGAATTAAGAGTTAGATTTTCAACACCAGATAAGGAGGGGGCTTACAATGGTACACTTATTATTGATGGAAAAAACGCAAGTGTTTCTTTGAATGTTAAAGAGAAGCTACTTTTATTTGACTCTAATATAATTGTTTTAAATAAAGACTACACTGTCCCACAAGGAGAACGGCTTAGAACATCAGTTACACTTATTCCTCTTGGGGATAAAGAAAGAATGGATGTAACTCTTAATTACTTTATAAAAGACTATCAGGGGAAAGTTTACTTAACTAGAAGTGAAACTGTTTTAATAGAAAATCAAATTAACTTTAAGAGAAATTTTGATATAGGTGTTCTTCCTATTGGAAAATATATTTTATCACTTGAGTTAATTTACCCTAATGGAGTTGCCCCTTCAAGTGCACACTTTGAAGTTGTAGAAGGACAAGAAAGCCTGCTTTTTGGCAAAACTGTCTTCTTTATTATTTACTCTATTTTAGCAATTGTAGCTTTACTAATACTGTTAGTAGTCTGGAGAGCAATTAAGAGAAAGAGAGAAAAAAAGAGAATTAAAGAGAAGGAGAAAGAACTTAAAGAAAAGGAGCTTGCAATTAAGAAGCTTAAAATTTAAAATGTTTAATTAACATCAAAACATTTTTAAATGAACTATTTTTTAATAACTCATCCAATGAACATAAGGGAGGATAATCTGTTCTCTTTTATGATTTTATTAAGGAAATTAAATACAGGAAAAATAAAATGGATGTTTACCAAATAATAGAAAAGGTAAGAAAAACAGGAAAACTTGAGAAAGGAACAAATGAAGTTACTAAGGCAATTGAAAGAGGTACTGCTAAATTAGTTGTGTATGCTGGAGATGTTCAACCAAAAGAGATTGTTCAGCATTTGCCTATTTTATGCAAAGAAAAAAATATCCCTTGCAAAGAAGTAGATAGCAGACAGAAGCTAGGGATTGCAGTAGGCATAAAAGTTCCAACTTCTTCAGTTGCAGTTATAGAGTCTGGTGAAGCACAAAAAGATATTGCTTCGCTTAAATGATTCTAAATCCTAATATATTAAAATGGCAAAGGAACAAAGAGTAAAAGATGTAAAACAGCAAGGTTCTAAAGGTAGTGATAAAATTGTTACAGAAGAAGCTGTACCTGCTGTTGTTGAAGAGATTATTGGAAGAACTGGTTTCAGAGGAGAAATTACTCAGGTTAAATGTTTAGTCCAAGCAGGAAGAGATGAGGGCAGAAGCATGAGGAGAAATGTTAAAGGACCAGTAAGAATTGGAGATATTTTAATGCTCAGAGAAACTGAAATTGAGGCTAGAAGAATTAAATCTAATATTACTAAAGGGAGTTATAGTTAAAATGAGCAAAGAATTGTCTAAATTACTTAATGGAGATTTAATACACGCGACACTTGAATTAGAAAAACTAAACTCTATTCCAGAACCAGAATACCTTGAGAATTTTTATAAAAAAATTAAGTCTTTTGGTTATGAGGTTACAGGTGTTTTGCAAGACTTAAATAATAGAAACAGGTATCACATCTCAATTATGAGGGAGGATAATTTGTAAAATGCCTAAATGTGTTTATTGTGGAAAAGATTATGATACTCATAAGGGTCTTACATTAATTCTAAAAGACGGCTCAGTTAATTATTTATGTTCTTCAAAATGCAGAAAAAACATGCTTATGAGAAGAAGAAAAGTTAGATGGGTTTCTAAAAAGAAAAAAGAATAAGTTGAAATTTTATAGAAGAATATTTAAATATCCTTTTTTTTAATATATAAAGAAAGATGGCTGAAAAAGATAGGATATTTTCAAGTAAGATTAAGTATGATGGATTTATGAATTTTAAAGAGTTTTATAAATTCTGTTATCAGTGGCTTACAGAAGAAACAGAGTTAGATGTCACTGAAAAGAAATATGCTGAAAAGATTTCAGGAAATGCAAAAAACATAGATGTAGAGTGGGACGGAGAAAGAAAAGTTACTGATTATTTTAAATTTAAACTGGGTGTTAAGTTTAAAGTCTTAAATTTAACTGATTTTGAAGAAGTAATAAATGGACAAAAAATAAAGATGAATAAGGGAAGTGTTGAGGTTTCTGTCTCTGGAACATTGATTAGAGATTATGATGGAAAATTTGAACAGACAGCTTCTCAAAAGTTTATGAGGTCAATTTATGAAAAATGGGTTATAGCTTCTAGGATTAAAGAGTATGAGGACAAATTAACAGGAGATTGTAATGAATTTTTATTGCAAGCAAAGGCATTTTTAGACATTACTGGAAGAATGTAGTCTGAGCTATTTTATTAATTTTCAAACCGAAATCCTTAAATATCAAACTCGTTTAATATTTTTATGAAAAAAGTTGTGACAATATTTTTTGTATCTTTGTTCTTTGTATTTGCCATACCCTTTTCTCTTGCTTTAAATCTTGATATTAAAAAAATAGATTCTAATGAAGTTTATATTTTAGGGTTAGATGAGCCTGTAACATTTGATCTTATGATAACTAATTTAGGTTCTTCAGAGAAGATTTACTTATATAATTTCTTTGCTAGAGAAATTTCCCCTGAAGAATTAGTTATCAATCAAAAAGAAACGAAAAATATAACTCTTAAACTTTATCCATATAAATCAACTAAACCTGGATATTATGCATTTGACTATTATATTAGAGACGATTATGGAGGAGAGATTGAAGAACCTTTAACAATTAATGTTGTTAATTTTGAAGATGCATTTGAAATTGGGTCAGAAGCATTTGACCCAGAATCTAAATCATTGAACATTTATATTCATAATAAAGTTAATTTTGATTTTAAAGAAGCTAGTGTAGTATTTTCATCGCCGTTTTTTGAGTTCACAAAAGAGTTTAATTTAGGACCTAATCAAAGAAATGATTTCACAATAACTCTTGATAAAGAAGATTTTAAGAAATTAATGGCAGGTTATTATACCTTTGAATCTAAAATTAGTGCAAAGGGCTTAAAAGGAACAATAGAAGGAACTTTGAAATTTTCTGAAAAGGATATTCTTACAACAAACAAAAAAACATATGGGGTTATAATTAACACCAATTTAATTGAAAAAGTAAATGAAGGGAATACAGTTACAAAAACAGAGACTGTTGTTAAGAAAAATATTATCTCTAGATTATTTACTCACTTTAGCCCTGAGCCAAATACTGTTGATAGAGAAGGACTTGTTGTTTACTATACTTGGTATAATGAATTGAGCCCTGGAGAGACCTTAAAGATAAATGTAAAAACAAACTGGATTTTACCTTTTGCAATAATCCTTGTAATTGTTTTAGTAGTGATTTTAGTTAAAAAAACTTCTAATAGAAATATTATATTAAAAAAGAAGATTTCTTTTGTTAATGCTAAGGGAGGAGAATTTGCACTTAAAGTAATGATTCTTGTAGAAGCTAAGAATTTCCTTGAGAGAATAAGTGTAATAGATAGAATGCCTCACTTAACAAAGATACATGAGAAGTTTGGTGGAGAAAGACCTTCTAGAGTTGATGATAAGACAAAGAGAATTGAATGGAATTTTGATAGAATGCAACCTGGTGAAAGAAGAGTGTTTTCATATATAATTTATTCTAAAATAGGAGTTTTAGGAAAATTTGCTTTACCTCCTGTAACAGCTGTTTATGAAAGAGAAGGAAAAGTAAAAGAAGCTCATTCAAATCAAGCGTTCTTTATGCTTGAGCCAAGATCCCAAAAAGATTTAGAAGGGTAAATTTAAAAGTGTTAATCCATTTATATATTGGGTAAATTAAGGTGAAACTTCTGGATACAAGGGCAATGTCATCTATTGTTGCAACTTTGCTAATCGTTATGCTTACTTTAGTTGCAATTGCTATTATTTGGATTGTTATAAGAAATGTATTATCTGAACAAATGGAGATAATAGAGGTAAAAAAAGAATTTTTTTCTGAGAGGATGGAAATTATATCTGTTGTATTTGATGGGAGCAATGTAGCACTTTCTTTAAGGAGAATTGGTAGAGAAAGCTCTTCTAAAACCGAGACAATAACAATAGAAGAAGTTATTAATCTTCCTATGGATACTGTTTCTGTTGTAGATTTATCTGGAAGCATGGTTTCGTGTTTAAATGTTTTAAGTTCCTCGTGCTGTACTTCAACATTAAGGGGCAGCTATAATTCTACTTCTAAATCCTGTCACACTATTCCTATTGACAGTACTAAAGAGGATAAATGTGTAAATACTTGTGGAGGGGTTTGGGCAGATAGATTAACTCCTACAAAAGAAGCAAATAAACAACTTTTAGAAATTATTGACCAAGTAGAAGGAAGTCAAGTCGGATTATCTGTTTATAATACTAGTGTGATTAGTTCTTGGGGTTTAGGTTTAACAACAAATAAAAATTCATTGAATAATAAAATTGACTTGTGGATTGCAAAAGGAGGAACATGTATATGTTGTGGAATAAATGATGCTGTTGATAAATTGAAAAGCTCTCCTCCAGAAAAGCTTAAGGCAATTATTGTTATGAGTGATGGAGAGGCAAATGAAAAATGTGCTAAACAAAATACAGGAAATTCTCAGAATGATGCTATTAAAGCTGCACAAATGGCTAATGAGACTTTAAAGAACTTAACAATTTATTCTATTGGATTTGGAGAAGGTGTTGATTTTGACACACTTGATAAAATCGCAGAAGAAGGAAATGGGGTGAGTTTCCAGGCATTAGATTTAGATGATTTAATTGAGGTGTACACCCATATTTCACAGGAAATTATAAGGCGCTCTATTATTTTAGAACGTTTTAATTATCTTTATGCAATTTTCTATAATGAAAATTCGCAATATAAAGAAAAAATACTTGAACTCCCTGAAACCCTTCAAACTAAAACTTATATGATTGATTTGCTAGATAATTTAGATGGAGAAACAATTAGAATTGAAATTTATCCTGTTATTGTCCTTAAATCAGGAAAAGAGGAAATTGGGCCATTGTTTGACACTTGGAAGCGTCCAGGACACTAAATACGCATATGGGGAAATTTAAAAAGAAGAGTGTATAATATATATTAGGATGAAAAAGAGGGGTTTAAAGAAAAAGATAAAGAAGATGGTGAAGATAGACACTTCTAAAGCTATGTCTAATGTAATTGCAACACTCTTAATTGTTTTACTAGGGATAATTTTAGTTATTATTGTTTGGATTATTGTAAGTGATTTAGTGGCTAAAGATACTGAATTATCAGAAATAAAAACAGAATTCTTTAGTGAGGATATTCAAATTGTAGCATTTACTTCTTATGAAGAGGGAGTGTTTAGTGTATCTTTAAAGAGAGTAGCAAGAAGAGAGAAAAAAGCAGTTCATTTATTAGAAGAAGGAGAATTTGGAAATTATCCGAAATTAGATGTTGTGTCTGTTGTAGATTTATCTGGAAGCATGGTATCATGCAATGGAATTAATTCTCATAATTGTAATAGCTTAGGAGGAAGCTTTAGTTCTCCTAATTGTTATGGAATTAGTGAAGATAGTGAAGAAGATTGTATAGACTTTGGAGGTACTTGGGTAAATAGATTAACTCCTACAAAAGAGGCAAATAGACAGCTTTTATCTCTTCTTGGAGATTTGGAAAATAGCAGAGTTGGAGTTGTTGCATATAATAATAGAGTTGTTAGATCTTCTGTAATGGACTTAACTTCTAATATAGGAAGTTTGAATAGTGCTATTAATTCTTGGGGAACTGGAGGAAACACTTGCATATGCTGTGGAATAAATGAAGCATTGAGAATTTTAGAGAGACAATCTTCTGATGATACTCTTAAAAAAATAATTGTTATGAGTGATGGAGAGGCAAATACTGTTTGCAGCGAGCAAGGAACAGGAAGTGCTATGAGAGATGCTATCCTTGCTTCATGTAATGCATATTCTGTATTACCTAATTTAACTATTTACTCTATTGGCGCAGGAGAAGATGTTAATGAGAATACCCTTAGAGAAATAGCTAGTTGCGGAGGTGGAACATACTACCCTGCTCCTGACATGGCAGATTTAATTGGAACTTATAATGATATTATCAGACAGATAAGAAGAGATTATGCATCAAGTTATAGCAGATTAGATTATCTTTATATTGTGTTTTATAATGAAACTTCAAGGCATATTGAAAAGATAACTGATATTCCAGAGAATCTTGTTGTTAGATCATACACATTTAATTTAGCAGGAAAAATTGAGGGTGAAATAATTAAGGTTGAGATTTATCCTGTGATACTACTTAAATCAGGCAAAGAAGAGATTGGGCCATTATATCATTCATGGGTTAAAAAATAATATTAAAATCCCTCCACCAAGATTCGAACTTGGGATCTTCCGGGTTCTGCTTTTTGTATTTTCATACAGATTCCTTCAGGAATGGCTTATCATGTTTCATCCTTATCCAAGTATGGAATGTCCACATTAGCTATAAGCTACAGCCAGACGCTCTAACCACTGAGCTATGGAGGGATTGTGTTGTCTCCAAATGTTTCAGGGGTTTATCTTTAGATTTTAACCACTGAGCTATGGAGGGATTGTGTTGTCTCCAAATGTTTCAGGGGTTTATC
>CAYQKM010000001.1:131012-134890 GCA_964418095.1 Candidatus Woesearchaeota archaeon | reverse complement strand
TTTAGATTTTAACCACTGAGCTATGGAGGGATTGTGTTATTGAGGGTTATATAACTAAAATAAATAGAATAATTCTTTTTTAAAACTTTGTTTTGAGTGTCCTTTAGATATATCTTCTATAAAATAGAAAGAGTTAAAAACTTCAATGTATACAAAAAAATATAAAATGAGGTCAAAAATGGGTGAAGAATTAGATTTCTTCGAAGAAGAGGATTTAGATCAAGTTATTGATGATTTAGGTCTTGATGACTGATAATCTTATATTTCTTTTATTTTTTTATTTCAAATATAGCATGGTTATTATCTTTATCTAGTTCTTTAAAATCACTTTCAATTATTAACTCAACATTTTTTATATCAATTTGATTTACGAATATGTTTGATAAAAATACTCTTTCTCCATAACCAAACTTTATTGGACCCATATTAAATGTCTTTACATCTTTCCCATTAGCAACTATTTTTACTACAAATTTTTCTGAATCTTTTAATCCATTGTTTCTTACACTAAAATTAACAGCAAGGTATCTTCCATGAGTTTTGACACTTGAATCTTTAAATAATAAATCTGGCACAGAAGGTATTGAATAAATTTCATTGATAAATTGGGTTATCTCTTCTCCTATTTCCTGTTTACAACTGCTTACTTCATACATTATATTTTTGGGGTTTTCTGAATGTTTAAATCCTAATACATGAAGTAGCTCATGGATTGCAATGTTTGGCCTTTGACAGGTTGAGTCTTTCATAAGAAGAACTTTTCCTGTTTCAATTATATTAAAATCACCAGATACAGTAATATTAGTTGGTCCACCCTCTCCAACAATAAATAACTTTTCTTCATATCTAATATCATCATTGCATGTTACTGTTATTTGTTCATCTTTTAATACTGGGTAAAATTCTAGAACTGTTTTTTCTTGGATTATTCCAAATGCCCACTCCATATCATTACTTCTTTGTAGTGTGCAGTTCTCAATTTTATAGGAGATCCTTTTTTCAGGAAATCTCATATTTTCATAAAATTGTAAAGAAGTGTTTTCAGAGTTGTTTATACTAAAATTAGTATTTTGGTCTTGTTGAAAGTAAAACCTTGTGTCTGATACTGGTATAAACCAGTATATTGTTAGTGATAAAACAATTATAAGGACGATTAAAGCAGAGTTTAGTGACTTGTAATTCATTTATATATATGTAAAATTTATTTTATAAAATCTTGCTTATTTGTATAATATGGATTTCTCGTTTAAATCACACTTGTAAAAAGTAGTCATTATTAAGTTACACCAAAATAGAAATATTTATAAACCCCATAGTTTATAATTTATTACTTCAAAATGACAAATAAGAAACTTGTTAACAAATTTGCAGGAGTTTTAGTAGGAACAGCATTGAGTGCTATACCTCTTAGCTCTAGTGCTCAAGATTATTCTAAAATACAAAAAGGAGTTAATGCTCCAACTTATGTAACAGAGACAGCTTCACATGTTGTTTATCATTTTGGGTTTAATAAAGATCTTCAAAGAGCTGTAAAGAGTTCTTCAAATCCTAGTATTTATTTAACAGGAGATAAAAATAGCTATGTTCTTTTAGATTCAGATACAACAGGATATAATTTATATTACTCTAAAAAAAATTTTAATGAACTTGGAGAAGGAACTAAACAAGTAGGATTAAATGTTAAAGGAGATGAGCATATGAATCCTTGTAGTCCTAAGGGATTAGGAAGCAAAACAAATTATTTAGCTTCATTTTTTTGGGCTCCTTCTAAAAGTGTTCCTGTTGCAAATGAAGTTGCTAAAGAAGTTGAAAAAGAAAAAGAGAGTACAGAGCAAGCATCTACAATTTATAATATCTCAAATGTGAAGAACATAACTAATAATCATTATTCTGATACAACTAATAATAGACCTGAAAGAGTGAGAGAAGGATTAGAATTAAGGCTTTTAACTGATATAAATAAAACAGTTAATACTTTGGACAATCCATTTTATGGTGTTTCTGGGGCTATTCAACTTGGTAAAGGAGCAGTTTGGGTTGGACCTTATGCTAAAGCTGGATTTGGAAAAGAGACAAGCTCTTCTTCAACACAAGTTTATCATGAAGAGTTACTGAATCAGCAAATTCAATTATCTACTATTACAGAAGGAATGAGAAATGAGAATTCTAGAAAATCATATCCAATTGAGTTTGGAGGATTATTGTCTGTAGGAAGTAAAGATGGAAGAGTTAGAGTTAATTTAGGGTATGGTGTTGTTAAAGAAAAAACTTCTACAAGTGATGTTATTGAAACAGGATATGACTGGATTAGTCAAAATGGAAAAGTTGTTGGTGAAAAGAAGCCTTATTCTATTAAATTAGAAGAGGGTGTTGATGCAGACAAATATATTCCTACTCAGAAAATTGGTATTGATGCACACCCTTTTAGAAATTCAGGATTTTACCTTGGTGCTGAAGCTCAACATAGAGGAAAAGTGAAATCAAAGATGGATAATATTAATTATAATGTTAAAGCTGGATGGAGATTTGGAGGAAAAAGAAAATGAAGAGCGCAAATAAATTAATTTTTGGAGCATTTACACTGTTCTTTTTAATTGCAATTTTCACAACAATGCCTTCTGTTTCAGCTGGCTCTGAGGTTATAAATACTTTTTTAGTTTATGAAGATTCTGCATCTGCAACTTCAAAGACAGTTACGCAAGGAGACTTGTTTAATGTTGTTATGGTTGCATATGGACATGGAGAGCCTTTACAGCATGAGAAATTAGAATTAGTGTCTTCATCTTTGATTTTTCAGGAGTATGCTAGTGGAGATAAAATTGCTACATATACTTGGCTGTACAGTAAAACTTATACAGTTAACACAGGAATACTTGTTCCAGGAATATATACTTTAAGATTTACAGCTAAAACAGCTACAACTCAAAGTGTAGAATATTTTGATTTACAATTAATAATACTTCCAAAACCTGATACAACTAAACCAGTTGTTATTATAACTGACCCACAACCAGGAACATATACTTCTCATAGAACAATTCTAAGCTTTGATGTACGTGATGATAATTTAGAATCTTGTACATATAAGTTAAATAATGATCCTGAAAGAGTATTGTCTCCTATTTTTAATGGAATTCATGCTTTAGTTGGAATAAGTTCTATTGAGGGTGTAAATACTTGGACTGTAACATGTACAGACAAATCAGGAAATGTTGGAATAGACTCTGTAACTTTTAATGTTGTATTACCTCCAAAACCTGATACAACTAAACCAGTTGTTAATATAACTGATCCAAAGTCAGGAACATACAATGCTCATAAAACAAGTTTAACATTTAATGTTTATGATGAGAATTTACAATCATGTACATATAAGTTAAATAATAACCCTGCAATAAATATTCCTTCAATTGTAAATGGTGTTAAAATCTTGACTGGAATAGGCTCTGTTGAAGGTGTAAATACTTGGACAGTAACATGTACTGATAAATCTGGAAATACTGGAACAGATTCTGTAACTTTTACAGTTGTATTGCCAAAACCTGATACAACTAAACCAGTTGTTAATATAACTGATCCAAAGTCAGGAACATATACTTCTCATAGAACAGTTTTGAATTTTGAAGCATATGATGATGATTTACAATCCTGTTCCTATAAGTTAAATAATGATCCTGAAAGAGTATTGTCTCCTATTTTTAATGGAATTCATGCTTTAGTTGGAATAAGCTCTGTTGAAGGAACTAACACTTGGACTGTAACATGTACAGACAAATCAGGAAATATTGGAACAGATTCTGTAACTTTTACAGTTGTATTACCTCCAAAACCAGACACAACTAAACCAGTTGTTAATATAACTGATCCAAAATCAGGAA
>CAYQKM010000001.1:71152-130912 GCA_964418095.1 Candidatus Woesearchaeota archaeon | reverse complement strand
TTCCTTCAATTGCAAATGGTGTTAAAACAATAACTGGAATAAGCTCTGTTGAAGGAACTAACACTTGGACAGTAACATGTACAGATAAATCTGGAAATGTTGGAACAGATTCTGTAACTTTTACAGTTGTATTACCAAAACCAGACACAACTAAACCAGTTGTTAATATAACTGATCCAAAATCAGGAACATATAATGCTCATAAAACAAGTTTAACATTTAATGTTTATGATGAGAATTTACAATCATGTACTTACAAATTAAATAATAACCCTGCAATAAATATTCCTTCAATTGCAAATGGTGTTAAAACAATAACTGGAATAAGCTCTGTTGAAGGAACTAACACTTGGACAGTAACATGTACAGATAAATCTGGAAATGTTGGAACAGATTCTGTAACTTTTACAGTTGTATTACCAAAACCAGAAGAAAATTGCACTGTGTGTAAAGACTCTAAACCTTTAGATGATAGTGATTTTATACCTGTAACAGGCAAAACCAATATAGTTTACGAAGATGATGACTCAAACATTTCAATAGACAAAAGGCAAGATGCCTCAAATAAGAATGGATTATTGCTTGCAATTTTAACACTTGTACTTGCGCTATTAATTTTGTGGGTATTAGTTGTTATTGTGAGATTTGTTAGAAGATAAATGCATATATACTTTGAAATATGCTATTATTTATGTGGTAAATAGATAAAATGATAATAAATTCCTTTAAAGATTTGTATAATTTATCTAAGGAAATATCTTATTTTAAAAGAGAATTTCCTAAAATAAAAAACCTTTTTGGAGAGTTTGATAAATCTGAGAACCCAAAGGATTCTCTGGAGAAGATAATCAGTGCAGCAAGATTGAACCCTCTTACAGATGATTTTCTAAAAATAAGTAAAACCTATGATATGATTCAAAGAGCAGAGGATAATGCTAGTAAACACGGGTGGCCTTATGCTTGTCTTGAAAGCACTAAAGAATTTGGAGTAAATGTTAAGCTATTATCTGAAGAAAATATTCCTTTAGATGGCTCTTCCTTATACCTTACTAATCATCCCTATGGGCTCCTTGATAGTGCTGCAGTCCTTGGAGAAATTGGTTCTGTATTAGAGAAGAATAGTAGGAAAATTAAATTTGTAGCAATGAATCAATTGAGGTTTATTGAAGGGATAGATGAATTACTGCACTTTATACACTGTACTACTAGGAGCTCAAATATTAGATCATTACGAAATTCAATAGAATATTTAAAAGATGGAGGAAATTTAGCAATTTGCCCTGCAGGAACAATGTCTGGTCCAGGATTAAAAGAATACCCTTGGAAAAATGAAATATCTTCTTTTATTAACTATTCAGATTATGTTGTACCTGTCTGGACATCAGGACCAAATCATGAAGGATTGTATAATCTTCTTGCCAGAAATAAAAAAACAGAGAAATTGAGAAGGGTTTTATCTTTGAGAGAAGCGTGGAATAAAGAAGGGAAAGATATTTATGTTAATATTGGGAAACCTATTCTCTCAAAACTAGTTGCAAATAAAATAAAGAATAGTAAAGATGGAATTGATTATATTAGGAGACGTGCTGAGGCACTTAAAATCAACTAGTTAATAAATTTTGTTTTATTGATAGAGTTATGTCTTGTATTAGTAAGCTTTAAAAATTAAAAAAGGTATGATTTCTTAGGATTATATTCTTTGAATATTCCTGATAATGATAAGCCTCGATAGTTTAGTGGCTAAAACACTTGCCTGTCGCGCAGGAGTCCCGGGTTCGATTCCCGGTCGGGGCGTATATCTACATTTATTACAAAAAAATATATTTATACATATGTAGGTATACATTATTCTATGATAGAAATTAAGAAAATAAAGAAAGGCAATAAAGAATATTTTTACATTGTGCATAGCTATAGGGAAGGAAAGGCTGTAAAGAAAAATCAGTTTTATTTGGGAAAGTCAATTCCAAAAGATATTGAGAAAAAGAAAAAAAATTTATGCAGAGATTTTATAAGATGAAATTCTGAATATACTGAAAGAATAGAGTTTATTTTTGCCCATTAATTCCTTCCTTTTTCAATATTCCTCTGGCAGCAATAATTCCTGTGAGTGCTGCACCAACTATTCCTCTTGACTTTCCTACACCATCTCCTGCAATAAATAGATTTTTAATATTTGTTTCTAAATCAGGAGTTGCAATGTAGTTTGTTTCATAGAATTTTATTTCAGGTGCATATATTAGGTTATTTGGGTATGCTCTTACACCTAATGCTAAATGATCTAATCTTTCAATAAATGTTTTTATTTTACTTACAACTTTATAACTATAAGCTAAGTTAATATCTCCAGGTGTAGCAAAAGAAGTATTTAGTGTTGGCTTTAAATTATTTTTTAAAAGAGATTCTTCTTTTGTCCTTTTGTTATTAAAGAAATCTTCCATTCTTTGAACAAGGGGTTTTCCTCCACCATATCTATTTACTCTTTTTGCAAGTTCTAACCCTTCTTTCCTTGTATCAATTAAAGGCTCTGTTAGATAAAATCTTGTGAGTATTGCAAAGTTAGTGTTATTTGTTTTTGAATCTTTATTTGCATCACCATTAACTATTGAAATAGGTGTCCCATTTTCAACAAGCCTTTCTAATCTTATTCTTCCACCCGGGTTTGTACAAAAAGTTCTTGTAAATTCTTTGTCTGAGGCATCCATTATTAATTTTGGGTCATAGATAACATCTGTTAATTCATCATAATTTTTCTTAAGCATTTCAATTCTTACTCCAACATCTACTGGCCCCCAAATATATTTTGCACCTAATTTATCTGCTTTTTCTCTAAACCAAATTGAGCCTGCTCTTCCAGGAGCTGAAATCACATAATCAAATTCAGAGAAATTTTCTTCTCCATTTTTTGAAGTAATTAAAGCAAATCCGTCCTCTCTATTTTTTATTATCTCTTTAACTTCTGTTTTTGTTTGAATATCTATTCCTTTTTTGATTAGTGTTTCTTTGAATCTATCAGTTAGCTTTTTGGAATTGTCTGTTCCAATATGTCTTTGTTTAGAACTAATTAATTCTAAACCACATAATTGTGCTTTTTCTTGTAACCTCTTTATTTTTTCTTCATTAACCCCATAAAGGTGCTCTGGGGCACCGTGTTCTAAAAATACTTTGTCTACATAATATATTAGATTATTTGCACTTTCTTCTGATATTTTCAATTCATTTATATCCATACCTATTTTTGAAGAAAGGTTTAATTTGCAGTCATTTATCATTCCTCCTGAAGAGTAGGGCTCTTTTTCAAAGATAGTTATACTCATATTTGGGTTGTTTTTTGAAAGTTCTAGTGCAGAGAAAATGCCTGCTGGCCCAGATCCAATTATTGCTGTCTTTTTCATAAAAAGAGATTAGTTTTTTTGTTTTTAAAAATTTATATCCTTTAATTTTTTAAACCCTAATATACTTATGTTTATATGAGGGTGATGGCTGGTATTATGATTTTATTAGGAATTGTCTTAGCAATTATTCTGTCTCTATTTGAATTTTCTGGAGAAGTTAAGGTAATCTTGTATAGTATAATTGCAGGTATAATTGTGTTTATAGTTACTTCAGAATTAGCTTACTCAGGTCCTTCTTCTAAGACAGATAAAAATTTAACAGAAGAGAAGATAAGAAAAAAGAAGATTAGAGTAAATATTATTGGAATTATTGCGATGATTGTATTTTCATTATTATTTTTTAATTTCTATCTTTATCTTAAAGCAATGCTTGGAAATGATTTGATCTTGTCTTTAGATGTAGCAGAAGATAAAATCTACATTCAGAATGGTGAACCAATAAACATTGACATTAAAGCAAAAGCACTTATAAACCCCTTTTGCAGTGCTGATTGTTACTTAATGATAAATGATTTGGGAACAGGAGAAGAAGTATTCTCTGAGCATAGTTATATTAAACTCCCAAGTCCCTTACTAAAACATTATACTATTAATCCTAATGAAGACAAATTTGGTGAAAAACTTTATAAGATTAGTTTAGAGTGTAAAAGCTTTGATTCTAATTTTTGCTATTACAGATATCCGGTTAAGTATAGAACAAAAATAATTTCTGTTGAGCACACTTTAAATGAATATCAATTATTAGATAAAAGTTATCTAAAAGAGAGTGTTGAATTATTGAATAAGGAATTTTACTTTATTCAAAATAAACTGAAATACCTTAGTCCATATTATAGTGATTTGTACCTCCCAAATTTAGAAAAAGAGTATTTTAGTATTAATGACTCTCTTTATGATATAGGTTTAAATTTAAATATACTCAATAAACTATACTCTCTTCAAGAATATTCAAACTTGAAAAATGAAATGCCATTTGTAGCAAATAAAGTTAATAACTTAACAAATAACTTCTATAAATTTAATATATCTTTTTATGGGAATATCAGTGATTATAATTTACTTATTGAAAATATAAATGAATTATATATGAGTAGTTTGTATTTAGAAGAACATTCTTTCACTTCTTATTCAATTGATTATGGAAGATCTTTTATAAATAATTTTAATAAATTTATTTTAGATATGCATGAAAAAGAAATACTAGAAGATAAATTAGCTAAATTTCATTTAATTAAAGAGGAGTTTGATAATTTGTCTTTAATCTTAGGAAATGAGATAAATAATAATTTAGAAAATATTTCTCTTAATATCTCACTAATCCCAATGGGTTTGCAAAAAATAGTAATTTTTGAGGGAAATTATGTTGATTCATTTATTCTTGAAGAACCTCTTCCAATTTGTTGTTTGTATGGAGAGTGTAATGCTTGTATTGATAGTTCATCTAGTAATTACCCTATAATTTTTATTCACGGACATAGTTTCAATGAGCAATTATCAACTGAATTAAGCATGGAATCTTTTGGAGATATGGCAAAGATGCTTGAAAAAGATGAAGGATACTTAGATGTGGGCTATTTATATAAAAAATCCTATGATGAAGATTTAAGAGGGTATTTAGGGAAGATAAATGCTCCAGTATTAGTTGAGGCAACTTATTATATTGATACACTAAACGAAGAGGGAAACTCCTTTGTGTTTGACTCTAAATGGGAGAGTATTGATACTTACTCTTCTAGACTAAATGATATTATCTCTAATGTAAAATATCTTACTGGAAAAGATAAGGTTGTCCTTGTTGCACACAGCATGGGTGGTTTAGTTACAAGAAACTATGTTAATAAATATGGTGCAGAGAGTTTAGAAAAAATTATTTTTATTGGCATACCCCATAAAGGAGTAGATGGGTTTGTTATTAACTATTGTTCTGTATTTGGAGCAGATTTAGAGTGTAGTGAAATGGATAAATCCAGTGAGTTTATTAGTGAGGTAAATAGCTTTTCATTGCCTGATATTCCTATTTACAATATTGTAGGAATTGGATGTTATTGGGAAGGTTCAGATGGAGACGGAATTGTTAAAAGCTCAAGTGCATATTTAGAAGGAGCTAAAAATATTTATGTTAATGGAACATGTAGTGGTACTGACTTTTTTCATGTAAGAATGATTAAACCAACAAGTCACCCTGAAATATATAAAATTGTTAAGGATTTAATTAAAGAGCAATCTATTTAGTTTTAAATTATATTTATGCTTCTACTGCATATATGCAGACACAGTTAACTTTTGAAGAATATAAACAAGGCTTTCCTTCACTTGGTTCTTTGCATTCAGATTTTATTGGAGAAACCCTTTCTATCCAGCATGTTCTTGCAGGATGAACATTGTATTTTTCTGTTCCTATTCCTGCTTTTTGATAGTAGTTTTGAACAGGATAGTTTGCCCTATCAAATTCTCTTTCACAATCTTCTGAACTTGAC
This sequence comes from Candidatus Woesearchaeota archaeon, assembly GCA_964418095.1. Taxonomy (GTDB): domain Archaea; phylum Nanobdellota; class Nanobdellia; order Pacearchaeales; family GW2011-AR1; genus MWBV01. The sequence continues at coordinate 125,040 of CAYQKM010000001.1, read as the reverse complement.
ACAATATAATTAAATAAATTGCCTGCTTCTTCTTTTTGCCCGAATTTAGTTTCTATATCAAATTGTTTTTTTACAAGTTTATTTTTTGACCAGAATTCAATATCTTGGTTATATAATAAAGAAGGTGGAGTCATTTCAGCTAGAACTCCTGTGGAAACATGAGAGTAAGGGATTCTTTTATCATCATACTCCTTTGATTCACGCGATTCAATTATAAAATAAACTAGTGCCCCTGCTAAGACAATTAAAGAAATAATAACCATTATTTGCACCGCTTTTCCCATATATATTTTAAGAATAGATAGTTTAAAACCTTTATTATTTTGTTATTTGTTAATTATGTTGTTTTTAAAAATTTAGTCTTTCATTTTTATCAGTATTCTTAAACTCATGGCAAATAGAATTGTATTCACACCATTCACATAATATTGATTTGTTTGGAGGGAAAGTATCTGTATTTTGTATTTTCTCTATTAACTCTTTAGTTTCTTTTTTAAGTGTGTCTAACTGCTCCTGAGTTCTTTTTGAAACTATTTTGTGGTTATGTGCAAGATAGTGCCAGATTAACTTTACTTCTTTATCTACCCCATATATTTCTTTTATTGCTATTGAATATAGTGCAAGTTGCCTATCTTGATCCATTTTCTCTTGAGAAGGAAGAGTTCCAGCAGTTTTGTAATCATGTATCTCATAAACATCATTCTCAATATCATGCACCAGTCTATCAATAAATCCATTTATCTGAGTGTTCTCATCTAAGTTAATAGTTATCTTTTTTTCACATTCAACTGTTCCGTCTTTAAACGGAGAGTTTTCTTGATAATAATCTGCAAGAAATTGAATTCCTTTATTAAAATAATCTCTTTGAGTTGAATATTTCTTTACGATAAGGATGTCTTCTGTTAAATCTTTTTGCCAGGTGTCTATATAGTAGTTTATTATTTCATCAAGAGTTATGTTTTTTTCAGGGTATTCCTTTACTGAGTTATATATCCACTCGAGTGTATCATGCACTGCACTCCCAAGGTGAGCCTCTATTGTTTTCTCAATCTTTGGTTTTATTTTATCAATGTATCTGAATTTATATTTTAGAGGACACTGTTCAAATGTAGATAGCTTTGAATGAGAATAGACTTCCATAAATTTTAAAAAATAAATAGAGGTTATAAAGTTTTAGGGTGATTTTAAGAATGATTTTAGTTGAGTCTAAGTTGGATTTTAATATTATTTTACTTCTCCAAATCCAATTAATCTCCAGTGATTATTTATATTTCTCGCAATTCCAACATTATCTCCTTTAATTGCAACTATTGGAATATTTAATGATATATCTATTTCTTCTTTTGATATTTTTTCAATAATCCCTATTGTAGTTGTAGTATTTACAGAAAGCATTAAGACTTCTTTTATTTTTAAGGGCTCAACCTTTTGCCTTTGCTCTGTTCCCATTACATCTTCAAATAATTTTGTTTTTATTGAGAGAGTATAAGATATTTCAGGAAGATTTCCTTTTAATGAAACAACACAACCTGTAAGTGAGTCTGCCTTTGTAAGAACAGGATCTAATGAAGTTTCAATAGAAATGCTAACTCCGGGTATTACTTCTTTAACTTTCTCTTTTCCTTTGTAAAGTGAAATTATTTTTGTTGTTAGTGTTTGGTAGATTGTTTGATTATTTTTTTTAAAGTTTAATCCCGGCTTTATTTCAATAGTATCTCCAACTTTTAATTTTCCTTTTTTTAATATCCCTCCTAGTATGCCCCCATTTAAATCAGGTATATTTGCTCCAGGTTTATTTACATCAAAACTTCTTGCAATAAGGAAAATCGGTTTGGATTCTTCATCTCTTTTAGGTATCTCTAATTTACAAAGCTCTTGGAGTATTTTATCAATGTTAATATTTTGTTGAGCAGATACTGGGATAATTGGAGAGTTCTCAGCCAGTGTTCCTTTAACAAATTCTTTTATCTTTTTGTAATTTTCTAATGCTTTCTCTTTTGAGACTAAATCTATTTTATTTTGAACTATAATAATATTTTTTATTCCTTTTGCTTGAAGAGCCATAAAGTGTTCTCTTGTTTGAGGTTTTATTCCTTCATTTGCAGCTACAACAAGAATTGCAGCCTCAATAATTGCTGCCCCTGAAAGCATATTTGCCATAAGCATCTCGTGTCCTGGAGCATCTATAAATGAGATGTATCTTTCAGGAGTTCCATCTTTTGTATTGTAAATTCCTTTAGAATCTTTGTAAATTGTTGCCTCTGAATATCCTAGTTTTATTGTAATTCCCCTCTTAAGTTCTTCAGAGTGGGTATCTGTAAATTTTCCAGAGATTTTTCCAAGTAGTGTTGTTTTTCCATGATCAATATGTCCAACTACCCCCACATTTATTTCAGGAATTTGTTCTGATTTTGCCATATAATTCAATTGGAGAAAGAGTTTTTAAAAGCTTTTACTCACCGACTTTTCCGTTTTTATCTAAATCTGGAAAAAGAGTAGCTCCAGATAATTTTCCATTTTTTTCTCTGACTGCATCTTGATAATCCATCCAAGTTATTCTATTGTGAGGGATGTTTTCATTCATATAAGCATTATAAGGATTACAGGAAGCAGAATACCAGTTTGCATTATCATAATCTTTTTGCGAAATAGGGAAATAATAGTGTTTTGCTCTGTTTGAAACTAATCCTACAGCACTAGCAATTCCAATACCTATAAGAATTCCTTTAAGTGTTTTATAGTCTTTTTTTGGCTTTTCTACCATTTTCTAATCTTGCCCTTTAGATTTATCTTGTTCAGAAAATATTTCTGAAAGTTTTTTTGAGCCTTCTTTTACTGGCTTTAAATTAATCTGAATTATTGCATTTGAGATTACTTTTCCTCTTACTGTTTTTCTTAATCTTAATCCTCCTGGTGTTGGGTTAGCTCTTTTCTTTTTACCTTCTCTTTTTGATCGCTTATGCATACCTTTTCCATATCCTAAGAAAACTTTTTTAAGCCCAATCCCTTCTACATCTTTCATTGAAGTAAAACCAGATTTATCACTTGTTCCCGTTATTTCAAATTCATAACCTTCAAGTAAAGGAGAAACATCTTTTCCATTTATTATTTCTCCAAGTGACTTTCCAACTAACTCTTCAGACTCTACTTCTAATTTGTAAGTCTTTCCTTGCTTTGTTCCTATATTTATTTTGAATGGCATGATATTTAGATTGTAAAATGGTTTTTAAATCATTCGCTTCTTATAGATAAGGTTTTTAAACAGAGCCCTATTAGTTTTTTTATTAAATTAAAAAGAGTTGTTAAATATTATGGCTAAATTAAAAAAGAATATAAATAAGAATACTAAAAAATCCTTAAGAAATAAACAAGATTTTAAATCTAGGCCCAAATATTCTGATGCAGAAAAACCTCCTGTTAGAGTTAATGAAAGAAAAATAGCTGAAATAACAGGAATTAAAGAAAGAGTTTCTCTAAAAGGGCAGGTTTATAAAATTGTTCAAACAGGGGGACCAACTGTTTTTATTATTTCAGATGGGACAGGAAGTTTTTCACTTAAAGGATTTATTAAACCAGGTGTAAGAGCTTACCCTGAAATAGTAGAGGGCTCAATTATAAAATCAGTTGTTGATATAGGAGAGTTTCAAGGAGAAATTGAAGGAGAAATTAAATCAATAGAAATTTTAAATGAATTAGATAAACAGAATTTTCTTGAATCAATGAAAAATATTGAAAAAGAGAGAGCAAAAATAACTCCTCCTAATTTCTTAGTTGATAGTGAAATACTGGGCAAACTTAGAAGTAGATTTATTGAAGCAGCAACACAAATAAGATTAGCAATAATTCAAGATAGGCCTATAATTGTTAGACATCATAATGATACAGATGGGTATAGTGCAGGGTTTGCACTTGAGAGAGCAATATTGCCTTTAATTGAGAAACAACATAACTCTGAAAAAGCTGCATGGGAATTTTTTACAAGAGCACCATGCACAGCACCTTTCTATGAAATTGATGATTCTATAAGAGATATGACAAACTCTCTTAGAAATGCTGCTAAACACTCTAATAAGATACCTTTAATTATAATTGCAGATAATGGTTCTTCTCCTGAAGATTTAATGGCAATTAAACAAGGAAAAGTTCATGGTGCAGATTTTATTGTCATTGACCACCATCATTTTAATCAAGATGTTATTTCTAAAGAAGTTTTAGTTCATATAAATCCTTTTTTAGTTGGAGAAGATGGTTCACGATTTTCTGCTGGAATGCTTTGTGCAGAATTTGCAAGATTTGTGAATTTAGATGTGAAAAACATTGAGCAAATCCCTGCTTTAGCAGGTTTTGCAGATAAAATAGAATTGTCTAATCCTAGTATAATGGAGAAATATTTAGAAATTGCTCAACTACAAGGATATACTAAAGAGCTTCTTTCAGATATTTCATTAGTAATTGAGTATGTTTCTTCTAAGGTAAGATTTATGGAAGCTAGAGAGTATATTGAAGTTTTATTTGGTGAGCCCAGGATTAAACAAAAACAACTTGTAGAATTACTTGCACCTTATATTAAAGAATTAGATCAAAAAGGGCTTAGGATAGGAGAATCAAATTCTAAACTAGATAGGCTAGGTAAGACTTATCTTCAATTTTTATATTTTGATGAATTTTTTCCAGGGTTTGGATTTTTTCCTAAACCAGGAAGAATTGTTGGAATGTTACATGATTTTCTTCAATCTAAAAAGCAGATTTCTAATTTAGTTACTGTTGGGATATTAACAACTTCAATAACAATAAGAGCAACAGATGAATCTAATTTTTCTGTTCAGGAATTTATTAAATATCTTAATGAAAAAATTCCAGAGGCATTTGTTGAGGGTGGAGGACACAAAAATGCAGGCTCAATAACTTTTTTACCTAATAAACAAAAAGAAGTCTTTCAGTTACTTAAATCATTTATAAAATCAAGGCAGTGAATTTTTTTGAATTATTTTATATAATGAATCTTTTTTTGCGTAATATTTTGCTAGTTCTTGGTTAGTTTGATTAAAGTGTTTTTGATAAATATTTTTTAGACTATCTTTGCTAGGGTTTTCATTTAATCTTCTGTAAAAAAACTCTCTTTTTCTTTCAAGAGAAATAATATCTTCATTTATATTATTTAAATTATAATTTAGTGTTTCTAATTTCTTTTCAGCTGCTCTTCTATAAGTTTCATGATTATTTGTCTCGCTTATTTTTTTTAAGTGAGGGGAATAACCCTCATTTATTGGCTGAGAGAGTGCAATTAACCCTAAAGTTCCTATTATTTTAAGAGATTTTTTTACCATGATAAACTTGCTGTTTTTTAGATTATAAATGTTTTGTAAGTAAAGTTTATTAACAAAGTTTTTATTTTGTATATATGAAAAAAGAGAAAGAATCTGATAAAATAGTCATTTATCTTAAAGATGTTGCAAAGTATTATGAGATGGGAGAGAGTATTGTTAAAGCAGTTGATGGTATAAGTATTGATATTCAAAAAGGTGATTTTGTTGCAGTAATGGGTCCTTCTGGTTCTGGGAAATCTACAGCAATGAATCTTATTGGAAGCTTAGATATGCCTACTAAAGGACATATTTTTCTTGATGGAGAGGATATTTCTTCTTTAGATGAATCTGAATTAGCTCAGGTTAGAGGAAAGAATATTGGGTTTATTTTTCAACAATTTAATTTAATTCCTACACTTAATGTCTTTGAAAATGTTATACTTCCTATGACACTTCAAGGAATTTCACAATATGAAAGAGAGGAAAAAGCAGAGATAATCTTAAAGAGACTTGACTTATGGGATAGAAAAGACCACTATCCAAATCAAATTTCAGGGGGACAGCAACAGAGAGTTGCAATCGCTAGAGCTTTAGCAAATGACCCTGAAGTTATTTTAGCAGATGAGCCTACAGGAAATTTAGACACAAAAACAGGGATAAGGGTGATGGATTTTCTTACAGAGTTAAATAATGAAGGAAAAACTATTGTTTTTGTTACACACTCACAAGAATTAGCTACAAAATATGCTCACACAATTTATTGGCTTAAAGACGGAAAGATAGAAAAGATTACCAAAAAAAGGAGTAATTAAAATGAATTACTTTCTTTTAGCATATAGAAATTTGAAAAAGAAAGGAATAAGAAGTTATCTTACTCTTCTTGGTATTTGCATAGGGATTCTTGCTGTTGTTTCTTTAATTACTCTTAGTAATGGACTTAAAGACGCTGTAAGCTCTCAATTTGGGGTGTCTGCAACTGAGTTGATTAGTGTTAGTGCAAGTGGTGCAGGATATGGGCCTCCTGGAGCAGGACAAGTTAAGCCACTCACTAAAAAAGATTTAGATGAAATAAAAAAACTTAGTAGTGTTAAAGAAGCAATTGGGAGAGTTATTCTTTTAGGAAGATTTGAATTTAATAATAAAATAATTTTTACATATATTACAAATATACCCGAGGGTAAAGATAGAGAAGTAATATACTCTCAAATAGAAGCAAAGCCAATAGTTGGGAGATTATTGAGAGATGAGGATTCAGATAAAGTTTTATTGGGGTATAATTTTTATGTTAATAAATTAGGATTGGAAAGAGAGATTGTACCTGGCAGCAAAATTAATATTCAGGGAAAAAATTACGAGGTTGTAGGAATTTTAAATAAAAAAGGCAGTTTTATTTTTGATAATATTATCTTTATGAATGAAAAAGATATAGAGAAAATTTATGGACCAATAGAGAGCTTAGACCTTATTGCAGTTCTCCCTAAGTATAAAGAAGAGATGAGTAAAACTAAAGAAGATATTGAAAAGCTATTAAGGAGATTAAGAAATGTAAAAGAAGGTTCAGAAGATTTTACTGTTTCTACACCTGAAGCATCTTTAAATCAGGTTAAAAGCATACTGAATGCAATTACTGTATTTATTATAATTGTTGCTTCAATTTCAATTTTTGTTGGAGGAATAGGAATAATCAATACTATGACTACTTCTGTCCTTGAAAGGAGAAAAGAAATTGGAATAATGAAAGCTATTGGAGCGAAAAATAGTCAAATATTTATGCAATTTTTTGTAGAGTCAGGGATATTAGGTTTAGTTGGGGGAGCAATTGGTGTTTTTTTTGGAATTATTTTAGGGTATTTTGGAATTTTAGGAATTAATAATTTTATAGGCTCTGAAGCTCACCCTCAAATAAGCATACCTCTTATATTTTTTGCTCTTCTTGGAAGCTTTATAATTGGAGCAATCGCAGGAATTATTCCTGCTATGAACGCAGCTAAACAAAACCCTGTTGAGGCACTTAGAGGATGAAATGATATCTAAAGAATCAATAAAATACTCTTTGAGGAATATTAGGCAGAGAAAAACTAGGAGCGCATTTACAATTATTTCAATACTTGCTGGAATTACAACGATTTTTATTTTTGTAAGTTTTGGAATTGGGTTATATGCTTTTATTGAAAACCTGTCAGATTCTTCTTCTGCAGATAAAGTGTTGATTCAACCGAAGGGAGGGATGGGATTAGATGGCTCATTTTCATTTACAGAAAATGAATTAAAAGCTGTTGAAGGAACCTCGGGTGTATATTCTGCTACAGGGATTTATCTTAAAAGTTCTGAAATAGAAAAAAATGGAGTAAAAAAATACACTTCTGTTATTGGATATGATCCTAAAAAACCTTTGATAATGGATGTTTTTAATATTGGAATTTATAGAGGCAGAACACTTCAACCAGGAGATAAAGGAGTTGTTTTAGGGTATAATTATCTTTTAGAAAATAAGGTTTTTCCTAGGCCTTATGAATTAAATGAGAATATTGTTATAAATGGAAAAAAAGTTAAGATAATTGGTTTTTATGAATCAGTTGGCTCTGCACAAGATGACTCTCAAATTTACATTACTAATGAGTTCATGAAAGAATTGTATTCAGATAAATCTCTGCAATATAATTGGATTGTTGCTAAAGTTGATAGTAAAAATATTGAGAGGGTTGTTAAAGATATTGAGAGAAACTTAAGAAAAGAAAGAAAACAAGATGAAGGTAAAGAAGACTTTTATGTTCAATCTTTTGATGATATGATTAAATCTTATTCAACAGCTTTGGATATTGTGATATGGTTTGTTATTTTAATTGCTTTAATTTCTGTTTTTGTTTCAGCAGTAAATACTGCAAACACTATGATTACCTCTGTTTTAGAGAGAGTTAAGGAAATAGGAGTAATGAAATCAATTGGTGCTAAAACTTCTGAAATATTTAAAATATTTTTATTTGAAAGTTCATTTTTAGGACTTGTTGCAGGAATATTGGGTGTTCTTTTAGGGTTTGGATTAAGCTTTACATTAGGAAGAGTAATAGAAAATTTAGGGTATGGATTTTTACAGCCTTCTTTCCCAGCTTGGTTATTTATAGTGTGCATATCTTTTGCACTACTTACAGGAGCAATTTCAGGAGCTCTTCCTGCAAGAAGTGCATCTAAAATAAACCCAGTTGATGCATTAAGATATGAATAGTAAATTAAAATTATAAAACTAAAATTTTAAGTTATTAATTAAGTGTGTTTAAGAATATTTTTTATTTAAGCTGCTAATCTTCTTTTTTTTCTTTCAGCTTCTCTTCTTTTTTTCTTAACTCTATTCCAGATAATTAAGATTATTACAACACCAACTGAAATTAAAATCCAGTAAGGGAAAGTTTTAGAATCTCCATTTCTATTTACATAATAAGAAGAATCAAATTCAACTACCTTTTGTAATTCTCTTCTTGTATTGATTAAGTCAGTGTATAACACATTGAGGTTTATTGTTGTTTTTCCTTCAGGAAGTGTTGCTTCAAATTCAGCTGAAGTGTATTCATTAGAATCTAAATCTCCCACAATTACTCTATTTGTCCCTTTAATCTCTACCCCGCTTTGTTTAGGTATTTCTATTGTCAGTGCTTTAATATCAGATTTAGCTGTATTTAGTATTTCAAATCTTAATTTTTTTGTAAGGTAACTATAATCTTTAACATGTATTTCAAAATCAGCTCTAATATCTTCTACTTTTATTTTAAATTCTTTAATAACATTTGAAACTGTTCGTGTAGAATAAAATATTTCAATAGGGTTTTCTCCATCTAGTGCATTTGGGTCAACTCTTAATTTATATGGAGCAAGATAATAAGAAGGATAGTCTTTTTGATAAATTCCAGAATCTATTGTAACTTTATTATTAGAATTTGGGTCAAGTGAAATAGGGTAAGTCTCTTTTACTCCAAATGTTACTGTTCCACACTCAGCATTTCTAACTCCATCTATTTTAAACATTACTTTAACATAATCGCCTTGGATAGCAGGATAAGGGTCTTGGTTTATCATTGAAATTTGTAGATTGCATGGCTCTGCTGAAACCATAATTGAAAATGAATAAATCATTATCAATGCTACAACTATAATCTTTAAATCCCCTTTTTTCATTTCCTTAAATATGTAATTTTGTTTTTAAAGGTTTGTTTTTAGAAGCATTGGCGCATTAGAGGTTGATAGGTAAGTTTTTAAGTTTCCCTTTCTTACATCTTTTATGGCTTTGATTAGTAAGGCAAAAGGTAGGGGAGAAGAAGAGACCCCTTCTGGTTATGAAAGGTTGTTTGGAAACAGACAATTAGGCATGCTAATGAGTAAAGTTCAATCTGCTCTGATTTCAACGGGCAATGAATTAGAAAGTATGATAGCAAGTGAAATTAAAGATACTAAGGGAATTTCAATACAAAAAATAAATAAAGAAAATAGAGTTTTCAAAGGAATAAAAGAAGGGCATGATATAATTATTGATTGTGTTATAGAGAAAGAAGGTAAAATTAAACTTATTGAAATTAAAGATGGAGATACTTTTGATACTAAAAAAGTAGCTGGAGAGGTTGCAAGTTTGATGACTGCAAAAGCTCATTTAATCAGAAGTCACAATTTAAATGAAGATGATGTTTCTATTCACTATTGTTCATTTAATGCAACTTCTCACGAACAAATAGAAAGAGGGGCAAAGGAATTATTGCCTAAAAATTCAGCAATGACAGGAAAAGAATTTTGTAAATTAGTTGGTTTGGATTTTGGTAAAATTGTTCAGGGAAGAAAAAAAGACCAAAAAGAGAATTTAGATTATTTTATAGAAGAATTAAAAAAAATTCCAGAGATACATTCTAAATTTTAATTTATAATTCCAAGAAGTTTAAGGATTACTTGTATAATAAAATCTTCCCAATTAGTGTATAGCCCATAAATACCAAATCCCCACCAAATTATAGCAACTATAATAGTTATTGAATTTTCCAAACCTAAGAGGATACCAGTAAAAATAGGGACAATTATTGCTTCAACTACTTTTCTAAAAATTCTGGCATTTCTTTTTCTATCTGCTTGTGAGAGATTTACCTTGAGAGAAAAATTATTATTAGGCATTTTTTTAGGGCTGTTTTCTTTAATTTAATAATCTAAAAATTTCCTAGCATATTGCCATCTTAAATCGCTAATAGGTTTTAGTTGTTTATCTCTAACTACATACCAATAATCCCATCCATTACTAGATTCTTTTCCAAGAACTTTAGCACTTACACTATGGATTGAACCAACTTCTCCATTGCTTATTGTCCCGTCTGCGTTTACTTTTGCTTCATTATTCCCTAATTTATCAACAATAGTTTCTCCAACTTTAATATACCCCTCTTTTATCAAATTTCCAAAAGGGACTTTTGGTTTGGGTTTTTCTATTTTATATTTTAAAAATTCTTCATCAATAGGAACAACTTTTTTTATTCTATCCTCTGCAACTTTCTTATAAAAATCTTCTTTCTCAAACCCTATATATCTTCTTCTTAATTTTTTAGCAACTGCTCCAGTAGTCCCAGAGCCCATAAACGGGTCTAAAACAATATCTCCGACATCAGAAGTAGATAGGATAATTCTATAAAGTAATTCTTCTGGTTTCTGTGTTGAGTGTGCTTTTTCTCCATTTATTCTTATTCTCTCATTTCCGATACAAATGGGGATAAACCAATCACTTCTCATTTGTTTATCGTCATTAAAAGCTTTCATAGATTTGTAATGGAACTTATATTTTGAATCTTTATTTTTGGAAGCCCAAATTAAAGTTTCGTGAGCATTATTAAAGCGAGTTCCTTTAAAATTAGGCATAGGATTTGTTTTCATCCAGATAATATCATTTAAAATCCAGAAATCTAAATCCTGTATTATCTTTCCAACTCTAAAGATATTATGATACGAACCAATAACCCAAATAGTTCCATTTTCTTTTAAAACTCTTTTACATTGTTTTAGCCATTCAATAGTAAATTTATCATAATGTTCAAAACTTTCATATTTATCCCATTCATCATCAACGGCATCAACTTTGGTTTGATTAGGTCTCCAGAGGTCTCCGTTTAGCTGCATATTATACGGAGGGTCTGCAAAAATTAAATCCACTGAATTAGATGGAATTTCTTTTAATTTTTCAATACAATTTCCAGATATTATTTTATTTTCAAATTCTTTTATGTCTTTCATGTTAATTCCTTTTCTTTTTAATAACCAACTTGTCTTCTTTTATTTCTCCTTCTAATTCTTGTCCTGACCTCCATCCCAATTCTGTAAGGAGCTCTTGAGAGATAACTACCCAAGATTTCTTATATTCTGTATCACCATACTTTCTGCTCACCTGACTTTGCAGTTTCATACAATATTAGATACCTAATTATTTATAAATATTTAGATTCCAAAATATATATTGTTTAGATATCTAAACACCAACTTTTAAGACGACAACGATGTTTTTAGTATATAATTCCTAATTTACATTTATTCTATTACAATAATCATTATAAATTTCTTTATTTGAATTTTATTATGGCAGAAGTTGGAAAATTAAGTCCAAGCAAGATAACTACCTATAAGGGATGCAGTTTTTCATATTACTTAAAATATGTTATGCACGAGAGAGTTCCCTCGAATGTCAGGTTAATGTTTGGTAAAAATATTCACTATCTTTTAGAAAGATTTTATAATGTAAACTATAAATCTGAAGAGAGTTTCATTAAATTTTGGAAATATTATTGGACATCTGGAATTGCAGGGGATTTTTTAAAAGGTAGAGAGAAAAAGAACCTTGAAACAGAGGATTTTAAATTAAAGGAAAATTTTATTGTTAAGATTGGGAATCATGTTGATTTAGGGCCTGAACCTCTTGGAGTTTTCTTTGGGTATATGAAAACAGGAGAGAACATCCTTAGGAAGTTTTATTCTAGACATAAACATTTGCCTCCACCTATAGAAAAAGAAAAAGCATTTGGGTTTAAAAAAGATGAACCCTTTGATATAGAGGGGGTTTTAGTTAGAGGGGTTTTTGATAGGATAGATAAAAATGAAAAAGGATTTTATATAACAGATTATAAAACAGATAAAAATTCTCCTGAAAAAGATTCATTTGTCCTTCATAGAAATCCTCAATTTACAATTTATAGTTATGCATTTAGAAAACTGTTTGGTGAGCAAGAACAGGCAATTTTATACTATCATTTAAGGTCTGGAGATGTTTTTAAGACTTATAGAAGTGAAAAGGACTTTGAATATATGAAGAGATTAGTTAATGAAGTTGCTGAAGGTATTTCTAAAGATCATTTTGTCCCCCACTACGGATATCATTGTAATTTTTGTGATTTAAAATCAGCTTGTGAAAAATACTCTATACCCCATCATGGTGGACCAAGAATTGATTTAGAAGGAAAAATAATTGGAGCTAAAAGATTTGAAGAGTGGGATAGTCCAGATGTTCCGGATTGGATGCAAGATTAAATGCCCCAATCTGCCTTTCCTTTTCGCTTTATCTCAGCTATTTCTTGAAGAGTTTTCATTTCATTTCCAGAAAGCAAATCTTTATTTTTCTTAAAGTTTCTAAACTGTGATTCACCTAATTCAGAATATAAAAAATTTCTATTTTTCATTGCCCTTTCAAAATTTATCCCAGGCATAGAAACTGCAACTTCTATTCCTTCTCCTGCTTCATGGACAGATTTTCTTTCAGATTCAATATTTTTTATTTTTCCCACTTTTTCTCCATTTTCATCTATTAAATTCATTTGTTGTTTTAATTTTCCTGCTTCTATCTTTACTCCGAATATTGCAGGACTTGTATTTCTAAAAACATATTGATGAAGTACTTTTACTTTGCATATTCCTGCTAATTCCATTAATCTCTTTTTTTCAATTTCTTTTTGCTTTTCAGTTCTCCAGTCTATTAAATCTTCAATGAGTTTGTAAACTACTTCATTTGTAATAACTTTAATATTTTTTCCTTGGTCTCTAATTAAATCTTTAGCATCTTCGTCTACATCTACATTAAATCCAACTATTATTGCATTTAACTCATTTATCTCAATATTTGCCTTTGCTGATATTGCATCTGATTTGTTAATGTTTCCTATTCCTACTTTTAAAACAGGGATATTCTGATTTTCTAAAAGGAAAAGAAGCGCCTCAATACTTCCTAAAGAATCTGCTTTTGCAATTATCCCTTGCTTTTTTGTTTTTATTTTATCTGAAATTTCTTTAGTGAATTTTTCTTTTAGTTCTTTTAAATTATTTTTATAAATTTCAAAAGGCATTCCAGGTAAAACCTCTTGCTTTTCAATTAACTGCATTCTTATTCCTGTTGAAGCCTTTACTATTTCTTGATGTTTAAATTTTGCACATAATGGCTCTATCTCTTCAAGTATTCTTATCTTCGTTACTATAGGATCTTTTTCTGTATTGAAGTTTGCAATTGCAATTTCATCTGTTTTTTTTAATTCTCCATCATATAATATTGCTTCTATGTAATTGTTTGATTTTTCTTTTTTTATTTCTAATAAAACTCCTTTTGGGTCTTTTCCAATTCTTAATTTGTCTGTTAAATATTTCTGACTTAAACCACATAACATCATTATTAATTCTGGAATACCTTCTTTTGTTCGTGCTGAGCAAGGCATTAGTGCTATCTTTTTTGTAAAATCTGAAATATTATAGTATAAATCTGAATCAAGCCCAAAACTATTGAGTGAACCTATTAAAGTCATATATCTTTCATCAAAAATCTGTTTTACATTGGTACCTTGAGATTCTACACTTTCCTTTATTGGTTTATCAATATTTGCTCTCCATCCAGAAATATTATCTATTTTATTTAATGCAATTAAAAAAGGAGTTTTATGCAATTTTAATATTTGTATTACTTCTGCTGTTTGAGGTTTTATTCCTTCGTTTATATCTACAACTAAAATTGCTAAATCTGCTAGTGAGCCTCCTCTTTTTCTTAAATTAGTAAATGCAGCGTGTCCAGGAGTATCTATTAGTAAGAAGCCAGGAATGTTTATTCTTATTCCTGATTTTTCAATTAGAGGACAAGCAGCTTTCATCTGGCTCATTGGATAAGATGTAAAAGATATTTTTTGGGTTATGCCTCCACACTCTCCTTCTTGGATACAACTATCTCTGAGACAATCTAGAATAGATGTTTTTCCATGATCTACATGTCCACATACTGTTACTATTGGCTGTCTAATTCTTAGTGTTTCCATAGAGAAAGATAGAGTAAGTGCAGTTAAAAATCTTTTTAAATTTTAAACTCACTCTTTTTTTGGCCACTCAATTTTTGTTCCACATTCAGGGCAAAATTTTACAGGAATTTCAAAGACCATGTTGCATCCTGGTCCAGGGCATTTAACTATCACTGGTTTCTTTTCAATTACAGCTCTATATCCTGGCCTTCCAGAGAGAATTTTTCCCATTATATCTGAAAGTTCTTCGCTTTTTTGCATCTCTGACATTCTTTGCTGAATGTAATTTGCTTCAACCATTTTGATTCCTCTTTTTTTATTTTCCTTTTTTGTAGAGTTATTAGTAAATATTTATTTTTAAATTTTTGGATGATTGTTTTTATGTATCTTTTTTGAGAGTTTATTCTTTTTTATATTTCTTCTTTGACTTGTGGATATTCATGAAGATTTCCTTCGTAATTTTTTAGAACGACTTTGTCGTTGTCTATGCTTTGAACATATTCTGGAAGCAATGGTATTTTTCCTCCTCCACCAGGAGAATCAATTATATATTGCGGAACAGCTAACCCTGAAATATGCCCTCTTAAAGATTTGTAAATATTAAGTCCTTCTTCTACTCTTGTTCTGAAATGATTTGCTCCCTTTACAGGATCACACTGATAAATGTAATATGGCTTAACTCTCATACTTATTAAACCTAGCATTAGTTTTTTCATTGTTTCTGGATTATCATTTACTCCTTTAAGAAGAACTGTTTGATTTCCTAAAGGTATTCCTGCATCTGCAAGCATTTCGCACGCTTTTCTGCTCTCTTGAGTGATTTCATCTGGGTGATTAAAATGAGTATTAATATATAGGGGGTGATACTTTTTTAGAATCTCGCATAATTCAGGGGTTATCCTCTGTGGAAGAACGCAGGGTATTCTTGTTCCTATTCTTATTATTCCATTTTCTCTATTAGAAATTATCATATGAACAGATTTTATTATTTTTTCAAGAAGTTTATTTGGAAGCATTAAAGGGTCTCCCCCAGATAAGATAACATCTCTAACTTCAGGATGTACTTTAATGTAGAGAAGGGCTTTTGCTATTTCTTCCCATGTTGGGTTTTTGCTAATATCTCCAACTTTTCTTTTTCTTGTACAAAACCTGCAATACATAGCACACGAATTTGAAATTCTAAAAAGAACTCTGTCTGGGTATCTATGAGTTAATAGAGCTGGAACATTTTTTCTTTTTTGGTGTTCTGGCTCTTCGTGAAGAGGGTCTTCTTCTCCATAAAGATCATAAATTTCTGCTGATGAAGGAATACACTGTTTGTATATTCCATCTCCTTTTTCTTTTATTAGAGATAAATAATAATCAGGTATTCTCATAGGATAATTACAGCATACTTTTTCTAATTCGTCTTTATCTAATTCAAATAATTTAGAAACTTCATCCAAATCTATGAACCTTTTAAATTTTTTATGCGCAGGTTTATTAGCTGTTTTCTCTTTTTTTTCACCTACTAATTGTAGTTTATTCTGCGCCATCTTCTATTTTCTTTATGCTATTCAGATTCCTCTGAATAGTTCTACTCTTTTTTTCACTCCTCCTTTATCTTTAAGTGTAAGAGAAGATTCTTGTTTTGTAGATGGAGTTGTCATATTCATATTTAATAGTTTTTTTTATGGAATGTTTATTTAAAAACCTTGTTATTCATTTTTTAAGAACTAAAAGAATTAATTAGGGTTTAGATAATTCCCGTTATAATTCCTACTCCAACTAAGACTAAAAGTATTCCTGCAATTAAATGTAGTTTTCTAATGTTCTTTTCTTTCCATCCTGTAACATCTTCAACTCTTGCAAATCCAAAGTAAACTATTAAGGTGATTATTATCATTGGAAGCAAGAAAACAAGATTATAATATAATAGTAGAGGGAGAGCTTTTAAAAATCCTAATTCAGAGAGTAATCCTGAAGCTACAATATATGGGCCTATTGTGCATGGAAGCAAAAATATTGTTACAATGAAACCTATTAAGAATGCTGATTTTGGAGAGCTGATATTATCTATTATTTTTTTAACTTTTGGCCTCATGAATATTGGCATCTCTGTTCCAACTCCCCCTGCTTTATAGAAGAAAAAATCTTTTATGTTTAGTGCTCCTATAATCATTGCAATTATTGCCAAACCATTATAAAAATATTTTGAGCTTTGTCTTAAAAACTCTGCAAATAATTTAAAAAATTGAATAAATAAAATGCCATAGGCTAAGTACCCAATATACACAGCTAGAGAAAAAGTTAATCCTGTAAAGAGGACTTTTTTCTTATTTTTCGGATTTGCCACAAGAACAGCTATAAGAACCATTGCAAGAATTGCTATTTCACAAGGGTTTACAGAATCTGCTAGTGCGAGAAGTGTTATTCTTCCAAATGTAAGTGTTTCAGTTATTGCCACTTTAACAACCTGTTAGCTCTCTTAGTTTTTCTATTGATTGTATTCCTTCTACTCTTTTTCTTCCACTTATCCAGGTAGGAGTTGCTAAAATTTCTTCTTTTTCGCAAGCTTGTCTATCATAAAAGCAATTAACTTCATTTAAATATTTGGAATTCTCTCCAAACATTTCTTTTTGCATATCGCATGCTCTACATCCGAATTGAGTGTATATTGTTGATTTAGAAGCAATACATTTTACAACTTCTTCATCTGTTTCAGGTGGCTTTTTAGTAAGAAAGATAATTGCAAATGCTACAATTGCTATTAATATTAAAATTGTGAAAAGTGTGCTTTTTGTTTTCCTCTTCATAAAACTTAAAACTTACTTTATTTTTTAAATGTTTTGGAAAAACTGATAAAACCTACTATCAAAACATTTAAAAAAATAGATTTATATACTAATTTATGCAATTAAAAAACTGGGGATATATCCTAATTTTAATCTTAGCAGTAGTAGGATTAGTTTTTATGGGTAAAATAACAGGAAACATGACAGGAAAAGCAATAAACTCAAAGGCACAAGTAAAACTTGAAACAAATTATGGAAATATAGTTATACAATTATATGATGATATGCCTATAACAACAGGAAATTTCTATAAACTCGTCTCAGATGGATATTATGATGGTGTTATATTTCATAGAGTAATTAATGGATTTATGATTCAAGGAGGAGATCCTACAGGCACAGGAAGAGGGGGTCCAGGATATACTATAAAAGATGAATTTTCCCATAAAGGTGGAAATAAAAACAATAGAGGAACAATTTCAATGGCAAATGCAGGTCCAAATACAGGTGGCTCACAATTTTTTATAAATTTAGTGGACAATAGTTATTTGGATTCAAAACACCCTGCATTTGGAGAAGTAATATATGGAATGGATATTGTAGATAAAATAGCATCTGTTCAGACAGATTCAGATGATAGGCCTTTACAAGAAGTAAAGATAATAAAAGCTTCTATTATAGAATAAACAGATTTCTAATAAAACATAATTGATTTAAATTAAATTTTTATCTTTGAGTCAGCAACCTTGTCAGAGTGAACATCCATTTCTCCACTCGCTAAACAATCCCAACAAGTATGAACACTTCCATCTGGTTCTTTAACAATTCCTGTTCCATGGCATTTTGGGCAATTTTCTTTCATGTAAATCAAAAGCATAAGCACTATTTAAAATTATTTACTTAAAAAAATACTAATTGTCAATTTAATATATAATTTGACGCATAAAAACATTTATAAAATCTAACTTGATAAGTTAGTTATGGAAAAAGACATTGGAAAAATAAAAAAGAATGATACAACAGAAATTGTTGTAAGGATTGATGATTTTGGAGGGAGAAAAGGGCTTACAATCAGAGAGTTTGTAACTTCTGACAGATACACGGGATTTACAAAAGCTGGTGTAAGAATAGGGACAGCAGATTTTCTTGCATTTAGGGAAATGATTAATTCTATTGCACTTTCAGATATGGAAGAAGACCCAAATGCTGATGTTTCACCAAGAAGCACAAAACCAAAATCTCCTTTAAAAAAGAATTCTTCACAAGAAGAATTGCCTGATTATTAATTTTAAAGATTAGCAATTTATTGAATTAGCAAAATTGTATGACTAATTTTTTATAGAAATTTTTAATTTTTTATAGAATCTTATTATTTAATCCTTCATTTCTATCTTAACATTAACTGATTTTGGAATCTGCATTCTTACAATGTGGTGCAAGACTTTTTCATTTGCAGGTAAATCAATTAGTCTTTTATGAATTCTCATTTCAAAATTATCAAAAGTAGCTGTGCCTTCTCCACAAGGAGATTTTCTAGTAGTTATTCTAAGCTTCTTTGTTGGAAGTGGGACAGGACCGCTTATTGTTATTCCAGATTTTTTAGCAATTTCTTTAATAGAATCACAGATAGTGTTTAACATTGTTATATCTGTGCTGTTTAGTTTTATTCTTACTTTAGTCATAATACATTTATTATGAAGTGGTTTAAAAAGCTTTTTGTATCAGATTCAGTTAGCATAGCTTAAAGTTTAGAGCTAAATTAAAAATAAACACTATTTTGAGAGAATTTTATTTAATTCCTTTATTTCTTCTGGTTCTTCTACATTATCTTTTGGGTGTTTTTTTCTAATTAAATAGAAGATTATATCAAAAAATCTTAGTATTATTTCAACTGCAACTATTATTCCCATATAAACTAAGATATTTTCAAAGAATAAAGGTAATTGAGATATTCTTTCAAAAATTGAATTGAAATTAAAAAATTCTTTTTCGGTTATTGCAACAGCTAAAAGGGCAAAGGGAAGTAACTTAGAAATGTCTTTTGAAAGCCCTTCTTTATAATAGGATGTTGTACGTATTACAATTATGATTACTGTAGACACTGTTAAAACAGATGCAAAACTAAGTTCTCTGGCAAGCAACATTACAAATAGTGTAAATACGAAAAACCAAACTACAACAAAAAAAGGAAAGATTATTAGGTATTCAAGAAGGTAAATTAGTATTCCAAAGAATTTTTTGATTCCAGGATGCTTTGCTGTATTGTATTGTTTTAGATTTAGTTTAATTAAATTTCTTTTAGATGTAATATGGTAGAGTTTCCAAATAAATATAAAAAACAATGAAACTAAAATAGCTAATAAAACTACTTCTATAAATGTTTGAAGCCAAGGATGGAGGTTCTCTATATATCCCGGATAGTAATTTGTTAAACCAACACTTAAGTTCACCTCTTCTACTGCCATAGATAATCTAAGAATGTTTATTTTTTAAATGTTTTATCTTAAACATCTCTTCAATAAATTTAAATATATTGCTTTATAAGTAATGTAATGATTGATATAAAATTGTTAAGAGAGAACCCTGATTTTATAAAAGAGAATATTAAAAGAAAATCTCAAGAAAATAAACTTAAAATTGTAGATGAGTTTCTTGTTTTAGATAATAAATGGAGAAAATTAAAGTATGATGAAGATTGTTTAAGAGGTGAAAGAAATAAAATTTCTGAAGAAATAAATCAAGCAAAAAAGAGAGGAGACGAAAAAACACTTTCTCGCCTTTTTAAAGAAGCAAAGAAAATTCCGGATAAGATTTCTGAAATTCAAGATAAAAGAAAGAACCTTGAAGTAAAGATGAATGAAAGGATATTACAAATTCCTAATATTATTAGCAAGCATGTTCCAAAAGGGAAGGATGCATCTGAAAATGTAGAAATAAAAAAAGGAGGAGTAATTCCAAAATTTGATTTTCCAATAAAGAACCATGTTGAATTAACAGAATCTTTAGGAATTGCAGATTTTGAGTCCTCTGCTAAGGTTTCTGGAAAAGGGTTTTACTATCTTAAAAAAGATTTGGCTCTTTTAAATCAGGCATTAATAAGATTTGCAATTGATTTTATGAGTAAAAAAGGATATGAATATATTGAGCCTCCTTTAATGTTAAATGAAAAGTCAATTTTTGCATCTATGGATAAGAATGCAATTGAGCAATCTGTTTTTTCAATTAGAAACCAAGATTTACATTTAATAGGAACGTCTGAGCAAGCTGTTTTAGCAATGCATTCTGGGGATATTATTCCAGAAGAAGAATTGCCTAAAAAATATTTTTCATATTCAATGTGTTTTAGACAAGAAATAGGTGCTCATGGAATAAATGAGAAAGGATTATGGAGAACTCACCAATTTAATAAAGTTGAACAATTTATATTTTGTAAACCTGAAGACTCTGAAAAAATGTATGATGAATTATATAAAAATTCAGATGAGATTTTACAAAAATTAGAATTACCTTATAGATGGATTGAAATTTGTACAGGAGATTTAGCTGACTGGAAATTTAGATCAGCTGATTTTGAAGTATGGAGACCAACAATAAGCGAGTATGGGGAGTTAGGCTCTTTATCTAATTGTACAGATTATCAAGCAAGAAAATTAGAGATTAAATGTGTTGATAAATATGGAAATAAGAGGGTTTTACATACTTTAAATAACACTGCTATTGCAACCTCAAGAATGATGGTAGCAATACTAGAAAATAATCAACAAAAAGATGGAACAATAAAAATTCCAAAAATATTGCAACATTATATGAATGGGAAAAAGATAATTGGAATAAAGAAGATAAAAAAATAAAATTGTATTTATTAGGTAAAAATTCATTTATTGAGAGTAATGAAAAAAACTGAATAAGTTTTAAATACCCTTTTAGTTTTTATTTTATATGGAAAAAGAGAAAACTAAAGAAAAATCCCAGGAAACTAAGGAGTTAAAAGAAGATAAAGATTCTAAAAAAACTAAAAAATTAAAAGATGAAAAAAAGAGATCAGCTTGGAGTTTGCAGTCTATCTCAATCCTTTTACTAATTGTTTTAATTGCTCTGGTACTTATTATAATTCAAGTTCCATACACATCAACAAATGCTGTAAAGGAAATTGTTCAAGTTGAAAAGTGCAAAAATTTTCAAATACCTTTTTACTCTGTTTTTAAAACAGGGTTGAAATATTCAACTTCTTTAGGAGTTGATTCTTCTGAGGGTGTTGCTTTAGCTAAATATACTGAATTAGGACCTTATGTTTTTGCAAATATAAGAAATGTTGGAGATTCAAAAGGAGATTATTGTTTAGATATTGAGGCATATTATATTGAAAAATTTAATCCAGGAAAAAACAAAATAGATTCTTTTAATGAGATTGTTGATGATTTAAGCTTAGTTAAAGATATAACTAGCAAATTGAATCCTAAACAAATTTTGCCTTTATGCACTGAAAATAAAATATCTCCTACTCAAACAGATACTATTTCAATTTGGGCTTCTTCTATTCTTTCTGAGCAAGCTAAAGAAGATTATGATTTGAATAAAGTGTATATTTTATTTAAAGTCGTTGCTCCAAATGTAGAGAAATGCCAACTTGAAGATGTTGAGCAAGAGGTAGAAAAAGAAGTAACATTATATTGTAATGCTTGGAAACATGTTGTAGGCAAGTGTTAATTTTTTAGGCAGATTTTTAAAATCAATATACTTTAACTTATTATGATTAAAGCTATTTTATTTGATATTGATAATACTCTGGTTGACTTTCTTAATATGAAAAAAAAGAGTGTTGAAGCCGCAGTTATTTCAATGATTTCTTTTGGACTTAAAATGAAAAAACAAGAAGCAATTGATGAAATTTATGATATTTACAAAAAGAGAGGAATGGAGTATAGGGATGTTTTTGAAAAGATTATAAAAAAAGCTAATGGAAAAATAGACTATAAAATAATGGCTGCAGGAGTTCTTGCATATAGACAGGTTAAAGAAGAGCAGGTTATACCATATGAGAGTGTTATCCCTACTTTGAAGATATTAAAGAAAAAATATAAACTCGTTATTATTAGCGATGCTCCTGCTATGAAAGCTTGGACAAGGCTGATAATGGCAAAATTAAATGAGTATTTTGATTTGGTTATTACTAAGAGTGATGTGAAAAGACAGAAAAATTCTCCTATTCCATTTAATTCTGCACTTAAGCAACTTAAAATTAAACCAGAAGAGGCTATTATGATAGGAGATAGAATAGAAAGAGATATACATGTTCCAAATAAAATTGGAATAAAAACTTGCTTTGCAAGGTATGGCGTAGAAAACCCTCCTGAATTGGGGAAAAGTAATGCTGATTTTGAGATAAATAAATTTGAAGAGTTAATTAAGGTTCTTGAAAAATTACAAAATTCAGATTAAATTTATTTGTATAGCCCTCTAATTATTACCACAGGAGTTCCAGCATCTGCAGAACCACTTACTAAATCTGCTAAACTTCCAGCAATATCTTTTAGTGGACGAGGGGTTGTTCCTTCTGTAACTGCAACTTCTGATTTGTTAATATTTTTTGACTCTTCTTCTATTAATTTTTCTATTTGTTTTCTATCAAACCCTTTTATTGAATATTTATCTGCTAGAAGTTTATATTTAATGCCTTCTCGGTTTTTTTCTAGGTTTGGAGTGTATCCAAATGTTACAACTGGGTCTGCTAATTCATATATTCCAGTACTTGGATCTTTATATGCTCCATCTCCATTAATTAACACTTCAATATTTTTATTTAATTCTCTCTTTACTTTTTTTTGAATATTTAGTACAATTGCTTCTGAATTTCTTGGAGCAAGTTTTAGTCCTCTTTCTGCTAAATTACTTCCTAGAACTCCCCATTCTGACCATCCATCTCTTCCAGGTACTTGTTCATTGCAAATATCTTGCAAAGTTATAGAATTTTTAAAATATTTTTTCACTTTTTCTAAATCTAAATCTCTTGTGTGTATTGAAGAGACTATTATTCCATCAAGGTTTAGTGATTTTAATCTATTATGCATATTGCTTTCAATTATAAATGGGGTTGGCCCCTCTTTTTTTATTATATCTGCGTAAAGTTTAGAATAATTTATTTTTGTAATTGGATGGTTCTTTATTATATTTCCTACTTCGTCTTTTTCCTTTGGAAATTGTACATAAACTTCTCCATTTGGAATTGCTTTAGCAATTCCTTTTAATATTGTTGAAAATCTATTTCTACTTGCGATTGGAAATAAAACCCCTATTTTAGAATTGTTATTCAAGTTTAGCTTGTTTGTTACATCATAAGAAATATCTTCTATTTTAACATAATTTTTTTGAGAACGTGCAATAATTGATTCTGATATACAAACTATTGAATTATCTTCAAGAAGACTATCTTGAGCGCATTTCTCAAGATGAGAGCAAATGATTTCTTCTATATTGTCTCCTGGCTGAATTACAGGTAGTTTAATCCCAAAAGCAGCTGGTCCAACATAATTGGGTAATGACTTCATTTTTTTGAAAACCTTGAGAACTTTAAAAGATTATATGTGTTTGAAGCAGTCTTTAATCTTTATCATAATAATTAAAAACCCTTGATTTTTTTTATTTTTATGTTAAATGTAGACATAAATTATATTTTAGAAAGCTCAATTATAAATCAGATTAAATCTAAATATCCTGATTTTAAAACAATTGAATCAAATAGTTCAAAAGGGGTTTTCTATTCTAAACACTATAGGGATTTTCATGCAGATTTTTGTGCTTCTTTTTTATCACCCTTGTCTTTTGGAGTAAATATTTATGACAAAGAAGGGTTCCAGTATTCAATTTCTACAGGTAGTGGGAAATTAAATGAAAAACTAAAATATTTGGAAGAGATTGTTGATAGCATAGATAATAAAGGATTTAGCTTTGTGAGAAAAAGATTTTACACTGAAGATATAAAAATGAGTTTTGATAAATTTTAATTGTTTTATAACCTTAAGTTTCTTTTTAATTTAAAACAATAATACATAAAAACCCTTATTATCTGAAAATATTATGGGAGTAGCGTATTTTGGATTGTATGTAAGTACATGGACGTATTTATCCTTGATTTTTTTTGCATTAATTGTATTTCTCTTAATTATGATTTTAACAGAGAAGCAAAGGCAGAGAAGGCATAAAGTAGAGAGAGAAAAGATAACTCAGCAAAGAGAATTATATTTGTAATTTTATCCTAAATTTTTATTTAAAATTATATTTCTTCAATAACCCTTGTTAAATCAGTAACACAATCTCCTTTTTGTAATTTAACTATTCTTACTCCTTGTGCTGCTCTTCCCATTATTCTTATATTTTCAAGGGAAGTCCTTATGACCATTCCTTTAGCTGTTGTCACAATAATATTATCTTTATCACTCACAGAAATAGTAGTTACAACATTCCCTGTTTTTTCAGAAATTTTTACATTTATTACTCCCTTTCCTGCTCTTGCTGTTTTTCTATAATCTTGAACTTCTGTTCTTTTTCCATACCCATTCTCAGTTATTGTAATTATAGCAGGAGTCTCTAAAATTTCTAAACTTACGACTTCATCGCTTTTGTCAAGTTTTATCCCTGTAACTCCATAACTGGATCTTCCCATTTCTCTAACATCATTTGAGTTAAACCTTATTGCTTTTCCATGTTTTGTTGCTAGTAATATTTCTTGATCTTTTTTTACAACCCCGACTCCTATTAAAAAGTCTGAATTATTATTTGGCAGATTAAGTGCCTTTATTCCTGATGCTCTTGGATTAGAGAAATTTTTAAGAGAAGTTTTTTTAACTATTCCTTGTTTAGTAGCCATGAATAAACTATTTTCAAAATTCTTTATTGAGAGAACATTAGTTACTTTTTCTTCTTTTAATCCGAGCATGTTTATCAGAGCTTTTCCTTTGCTGTATCTTTCAGCTACAGGTATATCATATGCTTTAAGCCATAATACTCTTCCTCTGCTTGTAAAGAACATTAAATAATCATGAGTTGAGCAAGTGATTAATTGTTTTACAAAGTCTCCCATAGCTAAATCACTTCCAATCACTCCTCTTCCCCCTCTATTCTGTTCTTTGTAAGATTGCACATCCATCCTCTTGCAATAACCTTTATCTGTTATCGTAATTACCACATCTTTTTCTTGGACAAGATCTTTTTCTTTTATTTCTTTAATTGTTTTAAGTATCTGAGTTCTTCTATTATCTCCATAAGTTTTTTTTAATTCATTAACTTCTTTTATTATTATTTTAAGCACTTCTTTTACATCTGCTAAAATTGCTTCATATTCTTTTATTTTTTGTTTTAATTCTTCTGCCTCTTTTTTTAACTTATCAATTTCCATAGAAGTCAATTGCTGTAATTTTGTTTCAAGAATTGCTTGAGTTTGTTTTTTAGTTAAATCATATTTTTTCATTAAAGCCTCTGTAGCTTCTACAGCGTTTTTGGATTTTTTAATTAGGTTTATTACACCATCTATGTCCTTAAGAGCAATTAGAAGTCCTTCCACTATTTCTTGTCTCTCTTTAGCTCTTTTTAATTCAAATTTTGTTCTATTGATTATTACTTGTTTTCTATATTTTACATAAGCATCAAGCACTTCTTTGAGATTCATTATTTTTGGTCTTCCATTATCAAGGGCAAGGAAATTAACATTAAATGAATCTTGAAGCCTTGTGTATTTGTATAGAGAATTTATTACAAATTTCGGCTCTGCTTCTTTTTTTAGTTCTAGAACTATTCTTATTTTCCCTTTAGAAGATTCGTCTCTTAAATCCCAAACATCTTTTATTTTTTTCTCTTGGATTAGTTTTGCTATTTGCTCTACAAGAATTGTTTTATTTAACATATAGGGTATTTCACTAATTATAATTGCTTCTCTTTTATTAATTGTTTCAATTGAAGTTTTCCCCCTCATTATCAGCCTCCCTCTTCCTGTTTGATATAATGAGAACATATCTCCTTGCACACTTCCTCCTGTTGGGAAATCTGGACCAGGCAAAATTTCTACTAGTTCTTCAAAACTTACTTGAGGATTTTTTATGTAAGCGATTATTGCATCGCACACTTCAACTAAATTATGTGGAGGAATATTTGTTGCCATACCTACTGCAATTCCTGATGCTCCATTAAGTATTAGTGTTGGAAGCTTCCCTGGGAGTAATTCTGGTTCTTTTAATGAGTTGTCAAAATTAGGGGCGTAATTGACTGTTTCTTTTTCTAAATCTAATAATAACTCTTGTGAGATTTGCATTAGTTTTGCTTCAGTATATCTATAGGCTGCTGGTGGGTCTCCATCAACTGAACCGAAATTTCCTTGTCCATGTACTAAAGGGTATCTTAAAGAAAAATCTTGTGCCATTCTCACCATTGCATCATATACAGCACTATCTCCATGAGGGTGGAATTTACCTATTACATCTCCAACTATTCTTGCAGACTTTTTTGTGGGGGTGTTTGGCTTTAATCCCATTTGATGCATTGAGTATAAAATTCTTCTTTGTACTGGCTTTAAACCATCTTCAATTGCAGGGATAGCTCTTGAGATTATTACACTCATAGCATAATCTAAATAAGATTTTTTCATCTCTTCAGAAACTTCTGTAGGAACAATTCCTTTTTTCAAATTCTCTTCTATTCCTGAGTCAATATTCGGTGTCATTTAAGCAACATCCTCTCCTATTTCATCTAAGAACTTCATGAGTCCATCTTCAGTTAATTCTTTTTCTTCAATTTCTGTTCCTGTCCATTTGCAGCTTTTACATTCCCATTGTTTTCCTGTATTGCTTTCTTCTTCAAAATCCATATTACTTAATTTTATTGCAACATTATTGCTTCCGCATTTTGGACAAATTTTTATCTTGAATGTTTTCTCTTGTTTCTTAGCTGTAGAAGGTTTCCCTTTTGCTTTAGCATAATCTTCAGGAGAGTCATATCCTTCTAAGATCCATGCAGGTGTTGCTAGTTTTGTTTTTTTTGCCATTTTAATTAAATTTATTTAAATAAATATTTAATATTTTTTTTACTTCAGGGAGCATTTTTAAGTTTCTTAACTCTTCTTTTGAGTGGAATGCAATTCCTGCACCTTCGCCTATTTTTAGTTTAGATAAATCATTGTGATAACCTAAAAAAACATAAATAATTGATTTTTCTTCTCCTAAATTTACTATTTCTCTAAATAAAAATTTGGGTTTTAGATTTATTCCTAATTCTTCTTTTATTTCTCTTGCAATTTCTTTATGTAAATCTTCTGATTTAGCTGCTCCTCCAAAGAAGCTCCACATTCCAGGATATCTTTTATAATCCATTGTTTTCTTTTGGAGAAGGAATTCTTTTTTGTTATTTTCTATTATGCATACTACAATTTCTTTTACCATTTTTAAATATCTAGTTTAGCCT
The DNA here is from genome assembly GCA_964418095.1 of Candidatus Woesearchaeota archaeon. Taxonomy (GTDB): domain Archaea; phylum Nanobdellota; class Nanobdellia; order Pacearchaeales; family GW2011-AR1; genus MWBV01. The sequence continues at coordinate 97,242 of CAYQKM010000001.1, read as the reverse complement.
CATGTGCATTTTCTTGAATAAATTCTTTTCTTGATTGAACATCATCTCCCATAAGCATAGTAAATACTCTGTCTGCTTCAATTGCATCTTCAATATATATTTTTTTTATTTTTCTTGTTTTTGGGTTCATTGTTGTTTCCCATAACTGATTAGAATTCATTTCACCTAATCCTTTAAATCTTGTAACTCCTCCTTCATTTACACCTAATTCAGCAGTTGTTTTTTTAAGTTCTTCATTTGTATAAACATACACATCTTTTTGTCCTTTTCTTATTCTGTATAGTGGAGGCATTGCAGCATAGACATTTCCATTTTCTATTAATTGAGGCATAAATCTGAAAAAGAAAGTTAAAAGAAGTGTTTTAATATGTTCTCCGTCCACATCTGCATCAGTCATCATTACTATTTTTCCGTATCTTATCTTAGAAATGTCAAACTGTTCTCCTATTCCTGTTCCTATTACTGTAATCATGTTTGTTATTTCTTCATTTGAGAGAGCTTTAGATGGGTTTGCTTTTTCTACATTTAATATTTTACCTCTAAGAGGAAGAATTGCTTGTATTTCTTTATTTCTTGCCATTTTAGCGCTATTATGAACAAAAACCCCTGAGGCAAGAGCAAAATTGTGAGTATTTGGAACTTCTATATCATAAACATCCATCTTGTTATCCAGTAATTCAATTTTTTTTATTTTGTGTCCATCAATTGTTATCTTCCCTCCTATTTTAGAAATCTTTTTGTTAAGCGGCATAATTGAATCTTCTTTTGTTAACAGGCTAGCATTTTTATAATTCCCATCTTTCAACATGAATTTATGATCTGGAGTGCAAATAATTTCATTATTGTTATCTAAAGTAATCTTAATTACAGAAGTATTTTTTTTTGTAATTCTTGGATTTTCTATTCTTTCTATTCCAATATTCCCATTTTCTTTTATAGTATAGCAGAAATTTTGTTTTCCCTCATTTGCTTCTTTAATCAGCTCTATAAATGAGATGTTTCTGCCATCTGCGAGGGCAATTTTTGTATCTCCAGAAAAACATCCGCCTGCACTTTCTCCTTCAACTATGTACAATTCAGTTTCTTCTGATTTCTTGTCTGAACAATCAGCAAGTTTTCCAGGTAATCCTCCAAGTGAAAAAGCATTTTTTCTTCTAACTAAATCTTTAGCTTTTTTTGCTGCAAGTCTTGCCTTTGCAGCATCTAGAGATTTTCCTGCTATTTTCTTAGCTATTTGAGGATTTTCTTCAAAAAATTCTGTTAGAGCAGAAGTTACAGTTGAATCTACAAAACCCTTTATCTCAGAATTTCCTAGTTTTGTTTTTGTTTGTCCTTCAAATTGAGGTTCTGATAATTTAATATTTACTATCGCAGTTATTCCTTCTCTTACATCCTCTCCCGAAAATGAATCGTTTTTTAATAAGTCTTTTTTCTTAGCATAATCATTAATCACTCTTGTAAGAGCTGTTTTAAATCCTGAAATGTGTGTTCCCCCTTCAACAGTATTTATTGTATTTACAAAGCCAAAAATATTTTCTTGATATCCTGAAGTGTATTGAATAGATATTTCTACTGTTCCATTATTCATTTCTCTTTTAAAATAAATTGGTTTGTGCAACACTTCTTTAGATTTATTTATCCACTTTACAAAATCTACTAATCCTCCACTTGAGGCAAATTCTTGAGATACATCTTTTATTTCATCTTTTAACTCTATTTTTAATCCTGCATTAAGAAATGTTATTTCCCTAAATCTTGTTTCAAGTATTTTAAAATCAAATGCTGTTACTGAGAAAATTTGCTCATCTGGATAAAAAGTTATTTTTGTTCCTGTCTCATTAGAATTTCCAATAACTTTCATTTTTGTTGTAGGGTTTCCTCTTGAGTATTCTTGTTGATAGACTTTTCCATCTCTTTTTATTTCAAGAATTAATTTTTTTGAAAGAGCATTAACACATGAAACACCTACTCCATGTAATCCGCCTGAAATAGCATAAGATTTTTTATCAAATTTTCCTCCTGCATGCAGTTTTGTTAGTGCGATTTGAGCTGCAGGGACTTTATAAACTGGGTGAGAATCTACAGGTATTCCTCTTCCATCATCTTCTACTGTAACAGAGCCATCTTTATTGATTGTTACTTTTATTTTATTGCAAAATCCAGCTAATGTTTCATCTACAGAATTATCTACTACCTCATATACTAAATGGTGGAGCCCTTCTTTTCCTGTTGAGCCTATATACATTGCAGGTCTTTTTCTTACTCCTTCTAATCCTTCCAATACTTTAATATCTTCAGCAGTATATCCTCTATTTTCTACCATGCTATAAAAAATTTCTATATTTTTACATCCTTTTTCTTTATTATTTCTTAAAAAAGAAAAGCACTTTTATAAACCTTTCTCCTTATTTATCGTCGATAAAATAAAAAAGAGCACAAAAATTGGCAAAATTCTTGTGAACTCCTAAAAAGCATTTTTTACTATTTTAATCACATTTTTAAATAGGTTATTCTTATATTATTAATGCAGAAAAGGAGATTCTGATTTTGTAAGTTTAGACATGTCTCAATTAATAAGACCAAGAAAACCTGACTTTAGTTTACCAGATATTACATTTGGACATTTGGTGCAGGGAAGCGATTTAATAGACAAAGGAGTAAATGTTGGATTGCCTTATTCAGGAAGCGCTCCTGATTTAGGTCCATTTGAAAGCAATTATTGAGAAATAATATTTGTACAAATTTAATTATCTTTTTATTGAAAATTCTTTTAGATGTTTTATATGCCTTTACAAGAGGCACACATTAACATTCCTTTGTGTCTTTCTAGTTTTCCGTAATTTCCACACTCTTCACACATTCCTTCATTAGGATAAGTATCTATCTTTTTCTTTGCTTTTTTTATTAATTTTAATTTTCTTGACTCTTCTCTTATTTGAGAAAATTCTTCTAATTCAGGATAAATTTCAGGATGGAAACTTAAAATGTCCTTTATAGTAATTAACCCAACAAGTTCATTATTATCTAAAACAGGAAGCCTTTCAAACTTACTTCTTTTCATTTTTGTTATTGCTTCACTGAGAGAATTATCTGGCCTTATTGTGACTATCTTTTTTGGAGAAATATCTTTAGCCTTAATGTTTGCTAAGTCTTTTTGGGATTTTTTTACAAGTGCCCAAAGAATATCTTGTGTTGAGATTAGCCCTATGAGCTTCTTTTTTTCAACAAGAAGAAGACTTCCTATTCTTTTTTGTATCATTCTTTTAGCACATTCTAATAAACTCGAATTTGGACTAATAGTGATTGGCTCCCTTGTCATTACATCAGAGACTAATACTTTATACATAATTTTAGAGGTTTTTTGTACTTATAAATATTTTTTACTACTCTAAAATATAGTGTTTGGTTTCACTACTTTAGAAATAGTAGATTTCTTTAAAAGGAAGAATATTAACTTTTATTACAATAATACTTAAATAAACAATTTGAGAATTATTTTTGTAAATATTGTAAGTTATGTATATAATTATGGCAATTGGATATAACACTAAAATAAACATAGAAGGGGAAGATGCATACTCAAATATAAATTGGTTTGTAGATAAAATCGCATTTAGAAAAGGATTTTCTAAAGATGGACTTCTTTATTTTACTGATAAAAATTATGAAGGGGTTATAAAGATTAGTCATAGAAATAAAACAGCAGAATTAACTGATAAGGTTGAAGAGTGGATATTTGATACTATAAATGAATTAAATGAAATAGAATAAAATGCCTGAAAAACCAATCACTTTGATGCCAGAGGATATACAGAGACTTATAGGGAGAGATGCTCAGCGTAATAATATTACTGCTGCTAAACTTGTTGCTGAAATAGTTAAGACCACTTTAGGACCAAAAGGCATGGATAAGATGCTTGTTTCTCCTTTAAATGATATAATTATTACTAATGATGGAGCAACTATTTTAAGTGAGATGCAGATTGAGCATCCTGCTGCAAAGATGATGATTGAGATTGCTAAGACACAAGAGTCTGAGGTTGGTGATGGAACAACTTCTGCTGTTATGATTGCAGGAAAACTTTTAGAAAATGCTGAAAAGCTTTTAGATAAAAAAATACATCCTACAATTATTGTTAAAGGATATAGATTAGGTGCTGAAGAGGCCCAAAGAATCTTAAAAGATTTAGCACTTCAGGTTGAGCCGAGAGATGAACATATTTTAAGACAGGTTGCAATGACTGCAATGACTGGGAAAGGTGCAGAAGACTCTAAAGAAAAATTATCTGATATTGTTGTAGGAGCAGTAAAACAGATTGAAGAAAATGGTTTTGTTGATTTGGATAATATAAAGATAGAAAAAGCAAGAGGAGAGGGTATAGGAGATAGTGAGCTTGTTTCTGGAATTGTTATTGATAAAGGTAAACTATCTTTGGATATGCCTTCACATGTTAAAGATGCTAGAATAGCTTTAATTGATATTCCATTAGAACTTAAAACATTAGAACTTAAAACAGAAGTTTCAATTTCTTCTCCTGAGCAATTGCAGAGCTTTTTATTACAAGAGGAAAATTCAATAAAAGAGATTGTAAACTTGGTTAGAGAGTCTACTGCAAATGTTGTTTTTTGTCAAAAAGGTGTTGATGATTTTGCAAGTTTTTTATTAGCAAGAAATAATATTTATGTTTGCAGGAGAGTAGCAAGAAGTGATATGCAGAAAATAGCAAAGGCAACAGGAGCGAAAATAATAAGCAATTTAAATGATTTAACTCAGCTTGAATTAGGCTCAGCTGAATCTGTAAAAAATGTTAAGAGAGGAGGGGATTCTTACACTTATATAGAGGGGTGTAAAAACCCTAAAGCTGTTACTATTCTTATTCATGGCGGAAGTGAGCATGTTATGGATGAGATTGAGAGAGCTATAGAAGATGGAATAGGAGATGTTTCTTGTGTATTAAAAACAGGATTAGTTGTTCCAGGAGGGGGTGCAATTGAGATGGAGGTTTCAAAAAGATTAAAACAATTTGGACAAACTCTTTCAGGAAGAGAGAGGCTAGCAGTAGAAGAATTTGCTGAGGCTCTAGAATTTATTCCAATAACTTTAGCTGAAAATGCAGGGTTAGATCCTATTGATGTTATTACTGAATTAAGAGCAAAACACGACTCAGGTGATAGAAATGCAGGGTTGAATTTATTTGATAATAAAGTTGAGAATGTGCTTGAACATAGAATTATAGAACCTTATAATATTAAAAAACAGGAAATTGATTCTGCAACAGAAGTTGCAAATATGATTTTAAGAATTGACGATGTGATTGCCTCTAAACCCGATAAAAAAGGAAGAATGAATTTTACAGGTGATGAGAGAAATGATTTTATGAGAGGGTTAGAATAGTCTTGCTCAATAATGCTTAAAAAGTATACATTCTAAACTTTTTTATGTATTATCATGTAATTTTAACAGAGAAATGTAATTCTAAATGCAGATATTGTTATCAAAAATCAATGGATGAGTTTGATAATAACCTTAAAGATAAATTTGAGTTTGATTATAATATTCCGCATGATTCAGAGGTTAAAGGAATAGAAATTGCAAGATTTCTGAAAGATGGAGACGGGTTGATTTTTTATGGAGGAGAGCCATTAGTTAATTTCCAAAAGATGAGGGAAATAATTGATACTGTTGAGCAATCAAATAAAAAAGTGAATTTTTATTTACAGACAAATGGGAAATTGCTTAATGAAATTCCTTTAGTATATATTAAGAAACTATCTAAGATATTAGTTTCTATAGATGGAGATTCTAGAAGAACAGACTATAACCGAGGATTAGGAACATATAATTTAGTTTTAAAAAATTTAATTGATTTAAGAGAAAAAGGGTATGCTGGAGAGATTGTTGCAAGAATGACACTATCTTTTTCAGATATTTTTGGGCAGGCTGGACATATAATTGGACTGATTGAAAAGAAAATATTTGACTCTATACACTGGCAAATTGATGCTGGATTTTATGAGCATGATTTTAATAAAAAACAATTTAAGATTTTTGTTAAAGAGTATAATAAATCAATTAATAGACTTTTGGATTTTTGGGTTGAGTATATGATTAAAAATAAAAAAGTTTTGAAGATATATCCTTTTTTAGGAGTGTTTGAGAATTTATACTATAATAAAAAAACAAAACTTCAGTGTGGCTCTGGATATGCAAATTATACTATCTTAACTAATGGCAAGATAGTGGCTTGTCCTATTATGAGTGGAATTAAGAATTTTTATTGTGGAGATTTAAAATCTCCTAATGAGAAGCTTAAAGAAATATCAGTTCTAGAACCGTGTGATTCTTGTGATTATTTAGATATTTGCGGAGGAAGATGCCTTTATAGTAATTATGCTAAACTTTGGCCTGAAGAAGGGCATAAACTAATTTGTGAGAGTATAATTTATTTAATAGAAGGAATTCAAAAAAGATTACCCTCAATAAGAGAATTAATTGAAAAAAAATATGTCTCTGAAGAGGATTTTGATTATGAAAAATATTTTGGACCTGAAATCATTCCTTAAATTATTTTAATGTTTTTATAAAATTGTTTATGTAAAACTTGCACATAATATACAGACAATAAGAATTATTGATGCTATAATATTTCTTTTATTAATTCTTTCTTTGAGAAATATTTTTGCAAATGCATATGTTAAAACTGCCCCAAACATTAAGATTAAAGTTGTTGAAACAATCCCTATTTTAAGATAACCATAATAAGCAATTACTCTATATGAAACTAAAATTACTCCTGTCATTAATAGGTCTATTTTTAATTTATTATCTATCTTTGAAAGTTTTGGTCTGAATAAGATAAAGCTAAAAATTAATACTCCAAAGCACCTAATAAAATAAAATGTTAGAGGAGAATAAAATTCAAGTATTAGGTTTGAGATTATTATTTCAAACGCAAAGAGAAGACTTCCTATTGTTGCAGCTATAAAATATTTGTTAAATCTTAGATTTTCTTTTTTTACATTTGCTATTACTATTGCTATTCCTGCAACTATTGAAGCAATCAGAACTTTAAGATTACTTTCATATGCTCCTTTAAAGAAAAAACTAAATACTACTGCTAAGAGAATTACAAACAAGGGCTCAAGCATTTTTGCAGGTTCAAGATTACTTATCTTTTCACCTTTCATTGAATAGATTGAGAAGAAATTTGCTAGAACTGAACAAACTATCACTATTGTAAAAATTAAAATGTTTTTTAACTGTAGTGCTTGAGAATCTACTTTCCAGAAAAGGTATAATAGTGGAAGCATTACTATTACTAAAGCTAGAAATTCTAATACCTGATATTTTTTAACATCAACTTCTTTTCTTTTAAGAATTGTTTTTTGAAGGATAGTTCCTCCTGCAAGCATTACTGCAGCTATAACTGGAAAATATATCATGTATTTTATTGCCTCTCTTAATTAGATAATGTAGGATTAATCTATTAAAAATCTTGTGAAACTTTAATATTTTGAAATGAAAAAGCTTAAAAGTGGCAAACAGTTTTATTTTCCAAGGGCCTATAAGCTAGTGGTTAAACTGACTCGTTTACACCGAGTATTCAGCGGTTCGATCCCGCTTAGGCCCATGTTTAATAATTTACCTTGTTGATTTAATAGCAAAAAACAAGTAGCCTAAGAAAGATAAAGAATAATTAAACACTAAGAATAATATCTAGCACTTTTCTTTTACATAAATCTTTAAAAATATGAGCTCTCATTTTTTATTATGGGATTAAAAGATTTAGTTCTTTCAAGAGAGAATGAAACTTCATTTATTGTTTCAGAAAGTGAGAAATATGAGAATTCAGGAATTTTAGCTAGATTTAAAGCTCATGGACCTTTAAAGGATAAATATATTGTTAGTTCAAATAGAATCGGAGAACTGGGAAATATTGAGATAGTTGGAGTAGTGAATTATTTTGATGAGGCTATTAATCTTGCATACCTTGAGGCTAAGAAGTATGCTGAGAAAGGGTTAGGCATAGGTATTAAATATGAAGATAAGACCAACTTTAAAAAATAGATAGCAGAAATAAAATAATTAGTATTAACCTATAATTTAATTTTACACCGAGTATTCAGAGGTTCGATTCTGCTTAGGCTCATGTTTATCTTTTTTTATATATGTTATCATGATGATCAAAATCATCAAATCTTATTTCATTATCTTTTTTATTAAATTGAAAGATTAATACAAAATGTCCAATATGGGCTCTTTTTGAATTTTTCATGTTATATCTCAAATTTTTATAATGTTCTATATCATAAGAATTAATTATCTCTTCAATCTTCTTTAGTAATTGTTCATAAAGGGGTTTATCTTTTTTTGAAAGTTTTAACATTATTTCCTTAAGTTTTTCACTTATTTTAGAATGATACATTTTTACCTCTTTTAGCATTAGCTTGTTAGTTTTCTTAACTCACTAATAGAACTAAAATTAAGGTATTTCCCTTTTCTTATTTTATCTAATTTTTCTATATATTCTGGTCTTAGTTCAGGCTCTAAGAAACTATCTTCGTAGATTTTAGCAATTAATGCAACTGCCTCACTTTTATTTTTAAGACCAAATTTTGCTTTGACTATATTTAATATTCTGTCTTCTCTTTCGTCTATGTCAATAATACTTTTTACCATTTTTATTATATTTTATAATGTTTTATTATTAAATCTAATATTTAAACTTTTTGGTTTTATAATAAAAGTACTTTCTTAAAAGCAACTAAAAAGATGCATTAGTTTAGATTTCAAATACTACATTCTAATTTTTTTCTCTGTTTCTGCAACTGCAAGTTTTGTTTTTATTACAGTGTCTGGGTTTAATGAAATAGAATCAATTCCACACTCAACTAAGAACTGTGCAAAATCAGGAAAATCTGAGGGTGCTTGTCCACATATTCCTATTTTCCTATTACTCTTTTTACATCTTTTTATTACATCAGCAATAAATGTTTTTACAGCTTCATTTCTTTCATCATATATTTCTGAAACTATTGAAGAGTCCCTGTCTAATCCTAGTATTAATTGAGTTAAATCATTGCTACCAATTGAGAATCCATCAAAGATTTTTGCAAACTCTTCGCATAAAATAACATTAGAAGGAATTTCACACATTACATAAACTTCTAGTCCTTTTTTTCCTCTTTTAAGTCCATTTTCTTCCATTATCTTTAAAACTTTTTTGCCTTCTTCAACTGTTCTACAAAAAGGAATCATTATTTTAACATTTTTTAATCCAAATTCTTCTCTTACTTTTTTAAATGCTTTACATTCTAAAATAAATCCTTCTTTGTATCCTTTTTTATAATATCTTGATGCACCTCTCCAACCTAACATTGGATTTTCTTCTTTTGGCTCATATTCTGTTCCACCAATTAGGTTTGCATATTCATTTGTTTTAAAATCACTTGTCCTTACAATTACTTCTTTTGGATAAAATGCAGCTGCAATCATCCCAATACCCTCTGCTAATTTATCTATGAAGTATTGTTTTTTGTCTTTATAACCATAAGTTAATTCATTAATTTCTTCTTTTAATTTTCCTTCAGGAAGATTTTTGTAGTTTACTAGTACCATTGGATGTATTTTTATATGTGAATTAATTATGAATTCTTCTCTTGCGAGACCGACACCATCATTTGGAGTAAGACTCTGCTCAAATGCTCTTTCAGGTGTTCCAATATTCATCATTATTTTTGTTTTCGTTTTTTTAATTTCTTTTAAATTATGTTTTTTAATTTCAAATTTTAATATTCCATCATAGACATGTCCTCTCTCACCTTCAGAACAGCTTACTGTTATGTTTTGTCCTCTTCTTATTTTTTCAGTTCCTTTGTTTGTTCCAACAATGCAGGGTATTCCTAATTCTCTAGAAACTATTGCTGCATGGCAGGTTCTCCCACCTCTATTTGTAACAATTGCTGCTGCTATTTTCATTATTGGTTCCCAATCTGGATCAGTCATGTCTGTAACAAGAACTTCTCCTTTTCTAAAACCATGAATTCCAGAAACATCTTTTATTATATTTGCTTTTCCAGCACCTATTTTTGAGCCAACACTTCCACCTTCTACGATTATTTTGCTTTTTTGTTTTAATATATACTCTTCTAAAATATTATTATCTTTTTGGCTTATTACTGTTTCAGGCCTTGCTTGAACAATAAATAATTTTCCTGTTTTTCCGTCCTTTGCCCACTCTATATCCATTGGCTTGAATCTTTTTGCTTTCTTAGAGTAGTGGTCTTCAATTATACATGCCCATTTAGCAAGTTGTAGAACTTCTTTATCATTTAGAGATAATCTTTTTCTATCTTCAGGATTAACTGATACGTTTTTAGTTGATCTTGTTCCTTCTTGTGAATAAATCATTTTTATTAATTTTTCACCTATTTTTTTAGAGATGATTGGACTAAATCCTTGTTTTAATGTTGGTTTGTGAACATAGAATTCATCAGGATTTACTGCTCCTAAAACAACATTTTCACCTAAGCCATAAGAGGAAGTTATGAATACAGCATTTTCAAATCCTGATTCTGTATCAATTGAGAACATTACTCCTGCAGAAGCTAAATCACTTCTTACCATTTTTTGGATGCATATTGAGAGAGCAATATTAAAATGATCATACCCTCTGCTTTCTCTGTAAGAAATTGCCCTGTTAGTAAATAGGGACGCGAAACATTTTTTACAAGATTCAATTAAAGCCCTTTTTCCTTTTATATTTAAGAAAGTTTCTTGTTGCCCAGCAAAGCTTGCATCAGGCAAATCTTCAGCAGTTGCAGAACTCCTTACAGCAACATCTACATTTTTTGTTCCGTATTGTTTGCATAATAAATCATAATTTTTTATTATTTCATTTTCTAAATCTTTTGGAAATTCTCCTGATAAAATAGTATCTCTTACTTTTTCTCCTCTTTCAAAAAGATTTCTAGTATTGCTAGTATCTAAATCAGAAAGGATTTTTTTTATTTCTTCTTTTATTCCAGCAGATTCAATAAAATACCTATAAGCATTTGCAGTTATTGCAAATCCATTTGGAATTTTCACACCTTTCTTTGTTAGTTCTCTATACATTTCTCCTAGTGATGCATTTTTTCCGCCAACTAATGGGACATCATCTATTTCTAAATCTTTAAACCAAAGAATTCTTTCTTTTTTCTTATCCATTTTTTCACCTCTATCTTTAAATAACAAATCCTGGTTATTTAAACATTTCCTAACTTAAAGTGCGCTCCCCGGGAATCGGACCCGGGCCACCTCGTTGGCAACGAGATATTCTACCATTAAACTAGGAACGCTTTACATAAATTTGATAGCCCTTAGTGTATTTAAAGATTTTTGATGATTGTACCAAACATTTAAAAGTTAAAAACTTCTTTTGTTATTATGCCTAAAGGTAACACTGATACAAATATTCCTGAGATGAATTTAGATGAAAATTATACTTCTAAAAAAATCTCTAAACCAGAAGTTCCTAATTCTGAAAAAGATAAAGGTGGAGAAAAGACAAAAAAAGAATTAGATAGACTTAAAGGATATATTCTTAAGAAATACCCTTTTGTTCAAGCAATTGGAATTTTGCCTGCACAATCAGTAAAATTGTTTATTGAAGAAGAAACTGAAGGCCTCAATAAAGAGCAGATTGAGAAACTAGAGAAAAAAGTCCATCTCAATATTATAGTTCCAGATGAAAAAGAAAAGGAAATTTCTAAAATAAAAAAAGATATTGCAGATCAAATTGGAAAAACAAAACAAGAAGTTTGGATTTATGTTAGAACTCCATCTGAAATATGGGAAATTTGTACTGACCAGAAATTTGAATTATTAGCTGCAATGGCAATGTCGTTTCCTCTTTATGATAAAGGTATTTTAGGTGCAATGCGTGTTACAGAGATACACAAATCACTTGTCCTCCAAAAATTTGAGAAATATGTTGTTTCATATGTTCTTGGGGGCAGTTTAGTTAGAGGAGAAGCAACTAAAACTTCTGACATTGATGTTTTTGTTATAATTAATGATACTGATGTTAAAAGAATGCCGAGATTAGAACTTAAGGAAAGATTAAGAGGGATAATTTATCAGTATGTTGGAGAGGCAAGTGTTTTATCAGGAGTTAATAATAAATTAGAACCTCAGATATATTTGCTTACTGATTTTTGGGAAGCTGTTAAAGATGCCCACCCTGTAATGTTTACTTTTATTAGAGATGGTGTTCCAATTTATGATAGGGGAACATTTATGCCTTGGAAAGCTCTTTTAAAAATGGGTAAATTAAAACCTTCTCCTGAGGCTATTGATATGTTTATGAGTATGGGAGATGGTGTAATTCCTAGAAGTAAGAGGACACTTCTTTCAGAAATATTTGTTAATATTTTTTGGGGAATTACAACTCCAGCACAAGCACTCTTAATGTTAAATGGATGCCCTCCTCCAAATGCTAAGAAAGAACTGGTAAGAGATTTTAAAAGAGAATTTTTAGAGACCAAAATGATTGAGAAAAAATATATTGACTTTATGGAAAAAGTCATTAAGACTTGGAGAGATTATGAACATGAAAAAATAAAAGAAATTTCAGGGACAGAGATTGATAAGCTTTTTAAGGAAACAGAAGAATTTTTGAAGAGGTTAAAAGAGTTGAGAGTGCAAATTGATAAGAAAGCACAAGAAAAAACAATTGAGAAAATTTACTCAGATACAATCACTCTGCTTACTGGGATACTTGGAAAAAAACCACCTCAGAAGCTATTATTTGAATTTGAAAAAAATTTAGTAAAAAAAGGAAAAATGACTCTTCAACATTTAAGAATATTAAAGAACATAATCTCAACAAGAACAGAGTTTAAAAAAGGGAAACTAGATGCTCATAAAGTAGATAATGCAAGAAAAGAAGCCTCTACACTTATTAGTGATTTAATTGAATACTCTCAGAGATGTGACTTGGTATTTTTTGAAAAGGGCAGAATGAAGCTTAAATTTAACCAAGAGAGTGGAGAATTAATTTTATCTGATAAAAATGCATTTTTATTTAAAAATAATAAAGTGTTTAAAATTACAGATAAATTAGAAGATTCAAATATGGAAGAAGTTTCTAAATCCTTAGAGATTCAAAAAAATAAGAAAGATGTTGGATTTAATCCTAAGATTTTTGAGGTTTTAAGGAAAGAACTAGGAAATTTTGAAGTATCATTATAGTTTTTTATATAAACCTTTATTTACTAGTGGATTTTTATCTTTGTATGAAATACTTATTTATCCTTGGAAGAAACATACCTCTTTCATTGTTAGAGGTAAAAAGCTTCCTCAAAAAAACAGGAAACAATATTCTTGAAGAAAAGCTAATTAAAAATGGTTTACTCTTAGATTTATCTGATACTTTAGATGCTGGAAGTGTAGACTTGCTTGGAGGAACAATTGGCATTGGGCTAGTTTTGTGCAATATAAAAGATGTTGATAAAAAAGAAATTTACTTTGGAACAAAAAATAATTTTAATTATGCTCTATGGGATTTTTCTCAACACACTCAATTAGTTTCAGAATATTTAAAGAGAAGATTTAGAAATGAAGAACTTAGAGCTGTTGAAAAGCAGTTTGGAGGAATTATGAAAACTCAAGATAAAGAGATTATTAGGAAGCCTACTTCTACTCTTATTCATGAAGAGTATTTTGCATTTGAAGATATGTTTGGGAGAGTTGTTCAAAAATGTAATTATAAAGAGCTTGAAAAAAGAGATATGGAGAAACCTGTAAGGAGAGAAGAATTGAGTATTTCTCCTAGATTAGCTAAAATAATGATTAATCTTTCAGGAATTAAAGAAGATGAAATTTTGTTAGACTGCTTTTGTGGTGTAGGAGTGATTATGATGGAATCTCTAAATCTTGGAATAAAAGCAACAGGGATAGACAGAGACATAGATGCAATAGAAGGTGCTAGGGCTAATTTAAGTTGGATGAATGCTTTAAGTTCAAATTATAAACTTATTGTAGGAGATTCTTCTAAGATTAAAATAAGCCCAGTTAATGCTATGGTGAGTGAGCCTGATTTTGGAGATGTTTTAAGGAAAAATCCAGACAAAAAAGAAGCTGAGAAGATAATAAGAAAGTTTGAGAACCTTATGATTAGTGTTTTAAATAATTTAAAAATGAGTATTTTAGGCAAGATTGTGTTTACTTCTCCATTAATAGATACTGGAAGAGAAAGGGTTGGGTGTGATTATTCTAGGATTTGTTTAAAGACAGGACTTAAAATAGAAGATGGATTTCCTATTTGGGATTTTAGAGAAGGACAAATTGTTGGTAGGGAAATCATTGTAATGAAGAAATAAGAACTGAATAATTAAGGATCTGTTTATATTTCTTTAATTTTGTTTTTAAAGAATAGGTAACTTTTTAAACTAATTTTATGATATTTAATTAACTTAAAAATAAAATGGCAGAAGGAAAAGTTATACAATTCAGGAGAGGAAGAAAAACAATTACTGAAAGGCATTTTTTAATTGAAATTCAAGGAATTTCTAAAAAAGAAGATGCTGCTAAGTTTGTAGGTAAAGGTGTTATTTGGAAGAGTCCTGCTGGTAAAGAGATTAAAGGTAAAATTTCAGCTGCTCATGGAAATAAAGGTGTTGTAAGAGCTATATTTGAAAAAGGCCTTCCAGGACAAGCAATTACAACTAAAGTGGAAATAAAATAATTAGAAAAATAAAATGGCATCATTAAGAAAAGCAAATGCATATTCAAAGAGAAGGGTTGTTCCTTATACACGTGCAAGTAAAAGAAAAAAAAGGGCGTATATAAAAGTAGTTCCTCCTCAGAAAATAGTTAAATTTAGTATGGGTGATGGTAATACTTATGAAACTGGAAAATACCCTCATAAACTTGTTTTAATTTCTACTGAAAATGTACAAATTAGACATAATGCTTTAGAAGCATGCAGACAGTATATTAATAAATTTTTAGATAAATCTGTTCCAGGACAGTATTTTTTTAGAGTTGTCCCTTTCCCTCACCATATTCAAAGAGAAAACAAAATGCTTACTGGTGCAGGAGCTGATAGAATGCAAACAGGAATGCAATTGTCCTTTGGAAAATCAACAGGAAAATCAGCAATACTAAAAGAAAATTCAGAGATTTTCTTAGTAGCTGCTTCAACTCAAAAAGCAGTTGTTAATGCAAGACAAGCATTTAGGGATATAAAATCAAAGCTCCCATGCAAAACAAAAACAGTTTATGAGTTTACGCCTGATAAAGGAGACTAATTTTGTTACTTTTATTCAATAGTAACATAACGAAAGATTTAAATAGTTTAACATATTATAAAACACATGGTAAAAACCAACCTAGATAAATAAAAGGAGGTTTAAAAAAAATGACAGAAAATAAAAAAGCAAAAGGAAAAGCATCTGAAGGGCAAGCACCTGAAAAAGGCGCACCTAAAGAGAAGTCTCTTGAAGAGAAGAGAGCTGAAGTATCACTTAAAATTTTAAATGGTGATATGTGGAATTATGCTGCTCCTAAATTTATTGGCCACGCTGAATATGGGAATTTAGCTGAACATAGTAATCTCTTTTATTACAAGGTTATAGGAAATTCTCCAAGTCAAGAGATATATGAAACTTTGTTCTTACCTCAACTTATGGGTGAAGGTGGAGCAATAACAAACCCTTATTTACAAAACACTTCTGCAAGAATACTGGAAGAATCTTTAGCTTCTATAAAAGTTGAAGATGCATTGAAATTTGCAGGTTATACAGGAAATATAAAAGCAGATTATGCAGGAAAGTATGTAAATCAGTTAGATGAAAAGGTTGCTGGAACAATAGTGAGTTATGCTCTTCAATATAAGACAGATGAACTAGTTAAAGATTTGCTTAGCCTTAGACAGAAAGAAATTCCAAAAGGGCTAGAAAAATTAGTTGGTGAAGAAGAGAAGAAAGAAAACAAGAAAACTAAATAAACCCAATTTTTATTTTTTTATTTTTTTATTAAAATGACAAAAAAGAGATATTCTAACAAAAAAATAGTAAATAAGACTAAATATAGTTTAACTCCTGTTAAGGAAATAGCTGTTAGAAATGAATTACCTATATTTAAAGCAAGAGAAGCATATAAAGAATGCAGAAAATTTGTGTTTAAAGAGACAGTTAAAGATGTTGTTCATGGAAAAATAAATCTTAATTTATTTGCTATTAGGGATAAAGTATTTGAACTAACAGAAAAGTATCTTGATTTAAAAAGGATTAAAGATTTAGATAGGGCAGAGAATTTTTACAAACTTCGTAATTTTTCTAGTGAAAATAAAATATCTTATTCTAGTGTTAAAAATATTTATTCAAAATACAACTCAAGAATATCTCCAAATAATTCTAATGGAAGTAAACTTGAAGAAACACTTTCTTATGAGCCAAAACTAGGGAAAAAAGCATTTGATTTAACTAAGAGATATTTTGAAATTAAGAGAAATAATAAGTCTAATTAGATTTATTTAATTGATTCTCCAACTAGTTTAGCCATTGTCCCGATAAAATCTTCTGTTCGTGCTTGCCATAAATCTATTTCAACACCTTTTAAATCAGTTATTTCTCTATGAGATATTTTTTTATGTAAATCATTTAACTCTTTAAACCAGTCAATATATTTCATTTTTAATTTACCTACTCCTGCGAAATTTACTTTTAATTCTCCTGGAATATGCTCAGGAGAAGGGGGAGAGATTCCTGCAGCAATTAATGCTGCATGAGAAGATTCAACCATTGCCCAATATAATCCTTCTATTGCACTTAATTCAGCTTCTTTACTTCTTGCAAAATGTAGAGGTGCTCTTTGTAAACAAGAGTAAATTGCTTCGGGGGTAGACCTTATTTTTCCACTTAATAATAAATTTTTTATTGGAGTAAAAAACCCTCCAGCATCAATTAATGGCTCCCCATATCTTATTATATTTATTAGTGTTGGGTCTCCTCTAATTAAATCTTCCCACCAAGTTGTTAATTTCATAGTATTTATGTGCAAGTCTTTTTTGTATGGGCTTTTTTTTATTATTTTTTCAAGTTCTTCTCTATACCACATAATTAATTTTTGGTCCCAGTTTACTGAAGCATCATCTATAATAATCATAATATCAATATCAGAGCCAGGGGTAACATTTTGTTTTGTTACTGAGCCAAATAAAACTATTGATTTAACCATCCTAGAGAATTTTTTGTAAATTTTAACAGCAAAGTCCATAGCAATTTCGCTTTCTGTTTTTAGCTCCAGTGTAGGAATTTGTGGTTTAATTTCTTCCTTTTTAGGAATTTGTTTCTTCACCTTCTCTTTTTTAGGATCTTGTATTTTTATTTGAGTCTTTTTTTTCACCATCTTTTTCTTATTTTATTAGGAAATTTCATTTATTAAATGTTTTCTTTAGGGGTCTTAAATATAATAATAATGAGAAGAATATCATAAATATTCCAATAATTCCAGATGTAAATGTTGAGGTTCCACCGATAACTGCACCAGTCATATTTAAATTAGATATTATTAAAGAGATTCCAAAAAACCCAATTAGTATCGCAGATACTTTTTGAATATTAGAATATCTTTCTGGATTATTTTTTAATTTTTTTCTTGATTTAGATGCTGGTTTTTTCTTTGTTACCATTAAGTTGTAAACCTTTTTTAGTTAATAAACTTTTCTTAATTATTTATTCCATTCCTCTTTGGCTAAATCTTCCTGTTCCGCTTCTTATATCTCCTCCAAGTTCTTGAGGAAGCTGTGAAAATCCTGCTCCAAATGTTTGATAGTGGTTAGATGGGAGCATCATACCATATCCTGAGAAATAATTTTGTTGTAGTCCCATTGATTGATTCCAGTATGGACCTGGTCCAGAAATATACATTGGGGAACCTAATCCTTCAAGTGCTTCTTTTACTGGAGAGGTTTTAAATTGAGTCCACCAATCACCTGCTTCAATTATCTTCTTTCCTTCAAATCCTTTTTCACCTAATCTAGCCATCATCTCTTTTAAAGGAACATTTCCCATCCCCATAGGTAATTCAGTATGCTCAAATCCAAAATTATCTGAAAGATGAACATGTCTTATAAAAGGGGCTACTTTTTCAGTTTCTTTTATTAAGTCTTCTTCTTTAAATCCCTTGCCTCTTAACATGTTTATGTGCCCAACATCCCAAGTTGCACCAATTAGTTTTTCAGCTGTTTTTTCAGCATCTTTTTTACTCATTTTATTTTCAGCTACTGCTCTTTCAACAAATTGTTTTCTTGATGCTAAAACAACATTTTTCAAATCTTCTCCAGTAGATAGTAAATCTCCTGCTGGAGGGTTTTCAATTAATATTATAGGAGCTTTATTTACATCTTTAAATTTATTAAATACATTAAATGCAGCATTCCCGTATGTTTGAGAGGATTTTTCTAGTGCAAATTCTTCAATCGGAACAAACATCTTTGGTGCTAATTCTGGATCTTGCAATTTTCTTAAAAGATTTCTCATAGCTATAGATTGAACATAGGGATTGTTTCCATTATTTTCTGGGCTTATTTCTCTTTTAAATTCATCTGATATTTGCCTTAGTTTTTCTCTTTGTTCTTCATTTCCGTATTCATAACTTTGACTAAAAAAATTTCTTGCTCCCTTGTTTACTTCTTGAAGGTATAATTCTGCTTCCTTATATTTTGAAAGCACTATCTGTTGTGTAGGTGATAATGTTTCAGGTTTTATTTTTCCTGTGTTTAAATCATCAATTACATCTTTTAATAAATGGGAGTTTTCTCCTAGGATTTGGTCTGCTTTTTCCTTATGAAAAAATAATTGATTTATTTGATTGTCCCATCTAGATTCATTTCTTATTTCAAGGTTTTTTTCAGGAGTGTGTTTTTTTGGTTTAGATAAATCTGTTCCAGGATAGTATTTATTTTCATACTCTTCTTTAATTAATTCTCCTGTTTCTCTATTTATTCCAATTATTCTTTTTGCTTGTCTTGCTTGTGTTCCATCAACACTTCCGAGTGTTTCCCATTCTGAAGAAAGTGTTTTTGGGGCAACTGAAGTGTGAAAATTAACTGTGATGTTTCCGTCAGGATTTAATTCATGACTTCTTAAAAGAGTTTCAGTTATTTTTTTTTCAGCGTACTGTCTTCCCATCTCATCAAATCCTTGATTTCCCATTCCACTTGGATCTATAACAGGACCATGAACAGAGATATCTCCCCCAGTGAGCTTCCCTAGTTGTCTCATTTCTGTAAAATGCTGGGTAGGTATCGCATCAATTATATTTGGGAAAAGAAGTTCTACCTCTATATTTTTTAATCCAGAAGAAAGTTTATCTGAAACTTCTTTTAATTGGTTAGCTGTATTAGGGTTTGTAGTTATTCCTAAAGACCCAACATTTGTTCTGTATCCTGTAAATGAATTAGAATACGCTTTATTAGGATCTAGAGAACTATATCCTCCTTGATAAGTATTTTCAATTGTATATCCCCCTATTTTTGCCATTATATATAATATAAAATATACTTTATTAATTTAATGATTTTAATTGTTTTTAGAGAGTTTGAAAATGCTTATATTCTTTCATTAAGAGTGTTTTTTCTGATTTTTTCTACTTCCTCAAACTTTTTTATTTTTAAATCAGGAACAGAGTAATCTCTAGAATCATTTTGAGTGTATAAATTAGTTTCTTGTGTAGGGTTAATTTTTATTATTCTTTCAGTATAAGTTTTTGGTAAATTATGCATACCAATTCTGTCTCTCCCAGAAAATTCTGCTTGACTTTCTTTATATGGACTTTCGTATTTTTTTTCTTCTTCAGCTTTATCTTGGAGATAATTTATTTTATTTTCTTCTTCACTTTTTGTTTTATATACCCCCGGAGTTGAAGAATTTTTTTGCTTTAAATTCTCTTCAATATCAGCTAGATTTCTTAAAGGATTTTTTAAAGGAGCATTTATTTTTTCAAGAGACGGGGAAAATTCTATTTTTAAATTTTCTAGTTCTTTTTTTATATCTAAAAAATTTGGTTTTAAAGAATCTTCTTTAATTAGTTGTTCTAATGTATTTATTTCTTCTTGACTAAGTTCTGTTTTTGGTTTTTTTGGCTTCTCAGGAACTTTTGATTTTGACTTTTTTTTCATTATACATTTAGTTTAATAAAATATATAAAAATTTTGGTTAGAGATTTAATTTAGATTATGTAAAGCTTGACATTTGGTGAGATTTCTTATAAATATCAAATAAACTCATTGCAGTTGATTTAGCTCTATCTTCTGCAAGAGGCCTTAAATGTGTTTTTTCTATCCAGTCATCTTTTCTTATTGGAGCATCTTTTTTAGTGTCTTTTTTGCTTTTTTCACTGCTTTCTTTTGAAGAATTTTTATCATAATAGCCAAATAGTGCTAAGAAAGGATTTGAATTGTCTCTCTCTTTTTCTTCTTTTTGAGGTTTATCTTTTTCTTCTAAAAAGAAATTTATTTCTTCTTGGATTTGTCCTAAACTACCTTCTGTTGCACCTTCTACTAGTTTTAACATATCATCTAAATCTGATTTATCTAGTTCAATGTTAAATTTATTTAATTCATCTTCATTAAGTGCATATGCCTTAAAAGTTATATCTGCTTTTCCTCCAAATGCAAAATGAGATTGTTGTGAGACTCTTTGAGGGATACCTCTAAAAGAAAATTCAACAGTAATGCAACTATAATATTTTCTTAATTTTTTTGCAAATTTTTCTTTTGCAAACTCTCTTGGAAGCTCTCCCTCCATTGCAGCATCTTGGACATTTAATTCTCTTTTTCCTATTAAAACTAAATCTAGTAAGAGAGTGTTAAATGTTTTTACAAGTGCAGGGTCTCTTCCACTATCTCTATTCTCTAAGTCATACGAGGCTTTTAGATAGGGTTTTACCCACCTAGAGTATAATTTTAAACTATTAACTTGGCTCTTAAGATAATTTTTTTCAAGCTCATATCTTTTTCTTAATTCTTGCTCTGATTGATTTAACCAGATATTAAACTCAGAGATTCTTGGGATTAATATTCTTTTTACTCTCTCATTTAAATCAAGTGTTTGAGCGTGTTTTTCATCTTTTGATGCGAGGAAAGCATCTATAAGTGTTACAAATCCACTCTGTCCGAGTGCCATTGCCTTAATACTTGAATTTCCTTTTTGTATGTCTACTTTATCCATCCAGAGCTGTTTAAGTGAGAGAATAGCACCCTCTTTTTTTGAAGGGTTTTTTAAGTCAGCATAGCTTTGTAGTCTCATTCTAAATTCTTTTAAATCATAAATTAAATTAAGGACACTTCGCAGAACAACATTTATGTCTCCCATAATTTTACTTGCTTGATTTTGCATTATTGTTGCTCTTTGTCCTAATTCAGCAAAATGTCCTGAGCCTGGTGAAGAAGAAAAATTATCAATTAGTTTTTCTGTTTTTAACCCGAAATCACTCATTAAATCAATTATGAAAAAATATACTGGTTCGAGTGTTTCAACTCCAGAATCATATCCTAAAGTGTGAGATGCAATTGGATTATCTTTATATTTTGGATTTATTTTCCCAATTATATCTGATACTATTGAACCCATATAAACTTAAGGATTTTCCTATTTAAAAAATGTTTGATGGCTAAATTTAAAAACAAGTGTTGATTTAAGGGTGTATGGGGCTATTTAGAAAAAGAAAAATTGTTGATTTGACTGAAGACTATAATCTTAATAAGAAAAAGTTAGAAAAAGAAAGTATTTCTTCAAATTCAGAGAGAGTTTCTTCAAATCAAGATCAAGAGAATTCTTTTGGAGGTTTTTTTAGTTCTTTTAGTGCTGCTGGTTCTAGTAATTTATCCTCTAGCAATGCTAATTCTAGCACCTCTTCTTATGAAAGTTCTTCAACTTCTTCAGAAACATTAGATGCTAGTGAGAAAAGACGGAGACTTGCATTAAGACTTAAGAATATGACTGATAGAATAGAAGATTTATCTAATCAGGTTTATCAATTACAACAAAAAATGGAAGTTATTGAAAAGAAGATTAATCTTGGGAGATATGAGCAATGAAGAATTTTAAAAAAATAGTAAAAGCATATGCACTTAAAAATGCAATTCATTATAATGGGAAATCTAATGTTGGAGCAGTTATTTCAGGATTATTTGCTGAAGGATTAAAGAAAGAAGAAATTAAAGAGTATTCTAAACAAATAAATGAGATTGTTTCACTTGTAAATAAATTGCCTTTAGAAAAACAAAAAAAAGAATACTTGAAATTGCAAAAATTTGTTTCTGAGAGAGAAGTAAGAGAAGGATTAGATGAGCTTCCAGATGTAAACCCTAAAACTGGAGTTATTATGAGATTTAGACCTGCTCCCTCTGGACCACTTCATATTGGACATATTGTTTCTAATTTGGTATCTTCTCTTTATGTTAAGAGATATGGGGGTAAATTCTATATTATAATTGATGATACTTCTCCTAATACAACTAGAGAAGATTCTTACAAAAACATTAAAAGAGATTGCGATTGGATATTTGGAAATGTTTCTGAATATATTAATTCTTCAGATAGAATGGAAATATATTATGATTATCTTGAGAAGATATTATCAAAGGAGAGAGGATATATTTGCACATGCTCTCCTGAGAAGTTTAAATCTTTTGTTGAATTTAAAGAAAATTGTCCGTGTAGAAATAATGATTTAAAAGAAAATATTCATAGATGGAAATCAATGCTTGATAAAAAAGAAGGATATAAAGAGGGAAAAGCTGTTTTTAGATTTAAATCTGATTTAGGGATGCAAGACCCAAATCCTGCAATGAGAGATTTTCCACTTGCTAGAATAATTGAATCTCCTCACCCTAAACAAAAAAATAAATATAAAGTTTGGCCACTAATGAATTTAGTTGTTGCAATTGATGACATTGAATTTGGAATGACACACATTATAAGAGGAAAAGACCATAGAGATAATGCTAAAAGACAGAAGATGATTTTTGATTTATTTAAGAAGAAGTTTCCTTGGACTTACTTTATGGGTAGAATAAAGTTTAAAGATTTGATTTTGTCTAAGAGGAAACTAAGCAGTATGATAGATGCTGGAGAATTTTCAGGAGATGACGATGAGAAAATACCTACAATAATTTCTTTAAGAAAAAGAGGATATAAACCAGATGCATTTGTGAAATTTGTAGAGCAAAGAGGACTTACAGAAGTAGATAAAGTAATAGATAGTAAGGAATTTTTTAAAACCCTTGATAATTTTAATAAATAGTTCAAAAACAAAAAGGTTTTTATAGGAACATTCTCTTATATTATAGACCTTTAATGGTTAACTTAAATTGGTTGAAAGGAGGTGAATAAGATGAATAATAAAAAAGGTTTGTCTGCAATTGTTGCGACTTTGTTAATAATCCTACTTACACTTGTAGCAGTTGGTATAATTTGGATTGTTATAAGAAATGTTGTTCAACAAGGAACAGAACAGATAAGCATTGATGCTATGTGTGTTGCTACAATCGTTGATGTTACTAGAGTAGCAACAACTGATAATGTTACCTATGAGGTAACTGTTGTTAGAAGAGGTGGAAGTGACCCAATTGCAGGAGTTAAATTAGTTTTTACTAGTGCCGATGGTAAGAATAGTGCAGTAACAGAGATGGATTTGGAAGGCTTAAAAGCATTGGAGTCTAGAACAGAGACAGTTACAATAAGCGACTATGATGGTACGGAGCCTCCAGTAAGAGTTAGTGCTGTAGTTTATTTCCTTGACAGTTCAAATAACCCGGTTCTTTGTAACACAGCAACTATGCACACATTTAAATAAATTTTATTTTTTTATTTTTTTATTTTTTTTAAAATTCTTGATAATTTTAATAAATAGTTCAAAAACAAAAAGGTTTTTATAGGAACATTCTCTTATATTATAGACCTTTAATGGTTAACTTAAATTGGTTGAAAGGAGGTGAATAAGATGAATAATAAAAAAGGTTTGTCTGCAATTGTTGCGACTTTGTTAATAATCCTACTTACACTTGTAGCAGTTGGTATAATTTGGATTGTTATAAGAAATGTTGTTCAATCAGGAACAGAACAAATAAATATTGATGCTATGTGTGTTTCAGCTAGTGTTGAAGTAATATCTGTAACAAATTCTGGTGGAAATCTATATGATGTAGTTGTTACTAGGAAAAGTGGAGATGACCCAATTGGAGGAGTTAAGTTAGTATTCACTGGAGATCCTGGGTCAAATAGTAGTGTAGTAACTGCTAAAGTTGGAAACGGGGAGGCTTTAGGAACTAATTTTGGTGTATTAAGTTCTAAAACAATCAACGGAATAGATTTATCTGATGTGACTAATCCTAATAAAGTGACTGCATCTGTTTATTTCTTAGATGCTTCAGGTAAAGAGCAAATTTGTAACACAGCTTCTATGTACACATTTAAATAAATTTTATTTTTTTTATTTTTTTTATTTTTTTCTTAATTATTTTTTAATAAAGAGAATTATCTTTAATGGGTTAGTTATATAGATTGAATAATCTTGTAAACTTCTTCGTTTTTTCTTACTGCAGGCAGTTTTATTCCTATTTCTTGGTTTTTTGCTGCTTTTTGAATAGGTTTGTTTTTTATTTCTATTCTTTCTATTTTTGAAGTAATTATTCCTGTTGATTTTCCTATTACAATTATTTTATCTCCAACTTTAATATCTGAAACAAGTTTAATTGTTGCAACTTTTATTTTTGGATAGTAGTTTGTTATTTTTCCAATAAATTGCTTTTTTTCTGTTGCATTTGAGTGTTCTATTGAAGAGAAATCTTTTGGTGTTGGTTTTCCTAAATAAAATCCTGAAGAAAATCCTTTATTATATACTTTTTTTAATTCATCCATAGATTCTTTTATTTCTTGGTTTGTTAAATCTTTATTTAGTGCTTTTTTGTATATTTTTATTACTGTATCAAGATATCTTGGGTCTCTGTTTCTTCCTTCTATTTTAAAGCAAGTTATTCCTGCTTTTTTTAAATCTTTAATAAATGGGAGTGTGCATAAATCTTTTGCAGATAAAACATGATTGTTTTCTATTTCTAGTTCATATCCTTCTTGAGTGTCTTTTATTGTGTAGCTTCTTCTGCATGGATGAATACACTGCCCTCTATTTGCAGATTTATTAAATAAGAATTGAGACATTAAGCATCTTCCACTTACTGCTAAACACATTGCTCCGTGGATAAATGTCTCTACTTCAACATCTACTTTTTTTATTATTTCTTTTATTTGCTTAAGGTTTAATTCTCTTGCAAGGATTATTCTTTCTGCTCCAAGGTTTTTATAGAAATTAGCTGAATTTACATTAGATATTGATGCTTGAGTTGAAACATGAAAAGGTATTTTGTATTTTTTACAAAGTTGGATTACAGCAAGATCCCAACAAATTATTGCATCTACTTTGCCTTTTACTTTTTTAATTACTTTTTCTATTTTTGGAAGTTCCTCAGAGTAGATTATTGAGTTTAGTGTTAGGTATTTTTTTACTATTTTCTCTTTATTTTTGCTACAGATTTGGTTTATTTTATCTAAATCTTTTAATTCAAAATTTCTTGCATTTGCTCTTAAAGAGAATTCTTTTAATCCAAAATAAACAGCATCAGCACCTGCATTTACTGCTGTTTGTAACATTGGGAAACTTCCTACTGGAGCTAGGAGTTCATATTTTTCTTTATCTGTTTTTTTCATACCTTTTAAGAGAAATAAGGGTTTTTAAGATTGGTGTTTTAATACTTAAAATTTTTAAACTATAACTTATTGACTTGTGTGTCTGTTATAGAATTTATGGCGGTTGTAGTATAATGGTAGTACATACGGTTGTGGTCCGTGTAGAGAGGGTTCGATTCCCTCCTTCCGCCCTTGTTTTGAATTAAATCGACTTCCTGATTAGTTGAAGTGCAGAAAAAGTAAACTTTTTCAAGAGGGTTCGATTCCCTCCTTCCGCCCTTGTTTAACAATTATATTACTAAATTAAATCGACTTCCTGATTAGTTGAAGTGCAGAAAAAGTAAACTTTTTCAAGA
>CAYQKM010000001.1:0-71052 GCA_964418095.1 Candidatus Woesearchaeota archaeon | reverse complement strand
GCAGAAAAAGTAAACTTTTTCAAGAGGGTTCGATTCCCTCCTTCCGCCCTTGTTTTGAATTAAATCGACTTCCTGATTAGTTGAAGTGCAGAAAAAGTAAACTTTTTCAAGAGGGTTCGATTCCCTCCTTCCGCCCTTGTTTAACACTTATATTATTAAATTTATTATATAATTAAATTAAATAAATTTTTAAAGTTTTATTTCTATTGATTAGATATGCCAAAAAGAAGGTGATTAAAATAATGAGGTATAATAAAAAAGGGTTGTCAAAGTGGGGATTAGCATTTATTGTAGCATTGGTGCTTTTTCTTTTAATAATCTTTTTTGTAGTAAAGGCAGTTGTTTCTAAAGAAGGAAAAGATAGGTTGATGGGCAAATATACTCTTGATTTGGAAATTTCTAAAGTTCAAATTACAGGAAATAATTCTTTAATTGTTCTTGTAAAAAGGGGGACTGGTAAAGGAAATATTACAGGTATAAAATTTATTGTTAAAGATAAATCACTTGAAGAGACTATTATAGAAGAAACTTCTTTAGATGAATTTAGTTCAACAACTTTTTTACTGCAACTAAACGAGGCTAATGTATCTAAATTATCTAAACTGACAATTTACCCTCTTTTTGATTCAGAATCAAAAGAAGGGATAGGCAGTAGGAAAGACGAATATACTTTTACTTCTTCAGACCTTGAGAAGTGTGCCCCTTATTGCCCTTCAGGATATGAGTGTGGATATGATGGATGTGGTGGAGAGTGTCATGGAGGGTGCTCTGGAGGTTATTATTGTTTAGAAAGAAAATGTGTTATGACTTTAAAAGAAAAATGTGTTCAGGCAAATCTTTCATTGGTGAATATTGTAAGCAATGAAGATAAAGAGAATAGTGATATTAGTATAACTTTTTATAAAGATGGTGATGAAGAAATAGATGGTTTAACATTTGTATTTACAGATGAAAGAAGCTCTTCAAATTTTGTTACAAGTGTTCCAGGGGATATTGCTTCATTTGAAAATAGTATTGTTTATGTTAGTGTTCCTAGACAAAATTTAGATAAGCCTAAAAAACTAAGATTCTTAGCTTATTTTGTAGATTTTTCTGGAGAAAAACAAACTTGCGAATTATCTGAAATATTTGAATTTTAAGATAAGTTAAATGTTTTAACTAAATTTTTAAAGCTATTTTATTTTTAATATAAATGGTATTAAATTTTGAATTAGATGAACTTAAGAAAGAGCTTAAAAAATATAAACCTAAAAGAGTTTTAGTTCAGCTTCCTGAAGGCATTAAAGGAGAAACATTTAATTTGCTTAAAGTTTTTCAAGAGTTAAATATTGAGGCTTTATTTTCAGGAGAAACTTGTTGGGGAGGGTGCTCTGTTGCAGTTGAAGAGGCTAAATCAGTTAAAGCAGACTTAATTGTCCATTTTGGACATTCTAAATTTATGGAGGTTAATTTTCCTGTTATTTATGTTGAAATTAAAGATGAGCTTAATTTAATTCCTCTTCTTAAAAAATCTCTTGTGGAATTAAAGAATTTTGAAAAAATAGGTTTGAGTTATTCAATTCAACATAGACACGATGTTCAAAAAATTGTAGAGTTTTATAAAGATAATAATAAAAAAGTAACCTTATCAGAGAAAAAAGGGAATGTTACTTATGAAGGGCATGTTATTGGATGCCAGTATTTAGGCATGAAATCAATAGAAAGTAAAGTAGAATGTTTTGTGGTTGTTGGAAATAATTTTCATTCAATGGGAGCAGCATTGGTATTAAATAAACCTGTATTTTTAATTGATGTGTATAATAATAAAATACAGAGTATGGATGAGATTAAAGATAAGATTTTGAGACAGAGAATTTTAACTGTAGAGAAGTTTAAAGAAGCAAAGAAAATAGGAATTATTGTTGGGACAAAATTAGGGCAAAAATTTGGTCCATATAAAGTTTTAATTGATAAATTTAAAAAAATTAAAATAAATCCTATTGTTATTACTATGGATGAATTTTCACCTGATAAGCTTACAAACTTTTCTAATTTAGAGGGGTTTATTGAATTGGCTTGTCCTAGAATCGCAATAGATGATATGATGAGATACAGGAAACCAATAATTACATTTAATGAAGCATTAGTTGTGCTTGGTGAAAAATCTTGGGATGACTTGATAAAAGAAGGTGTTTTATAATTTTAAATATTTTTAAGAGTAAATGGAACTTATACAGAATCTCTTCAGATTTAATTTACACAAATTACTCTCGAAGAAAAAGGTTAGAGAGGAGTGCATAATTTAGTTAAGGAAAATTCCAAAGGGGTGGTTATAGGACAATTAGTAAACTAAATAAACCTAAAAAGGATAATTTGTTTGTAGTAAAATGAAAATTGAATTAGTAAAAGGTTTTAAGGACTATACAGGAGAAGAAGCTCTAAAAAGAGCAGAGATAAGAAAAATCTTAGTGGATACTTTTGAAAAATATGGGTTTGAGCCTGCTGAAACCCCTTTAATTGAGTACAGAGATTTTATTCAAGGGGAAAATAAACAAGATGAGGCTGTTTCAGATATTTTTAAACTAAATGATAAAGGACAGAGGGACTTGGGACTAAGATATGAATTTACATTCCAATTAAAAAGGATTATGCAAAATAAAAAACTTCCTTATAAAAGATACCAAATAGGGGAGGTATTTAGAGATGAGCCTGTGAGTTCAAATAGATTTAGACAATTTGTTCAGTGTGATGTGGATATTGTTGGAAGTAAAATTAGAGACGAGGCTGAAATTTTAGCACTAACAAGAGAAGCACTAAATAAAATTGGAGTGAATTCTACTATTTACTTTAACAATAGAAAACTGCTTAATGAGATATTAGATAAAGAAGGAATAAACACTAAAGATTATATTAGCATTATAAGGGAAATAGATAAGATTGATAAACTTGAAGAAAAAGAAATTAAAGAAAATCTTAAAAAATATAATGCTGAAAAAATACTAGAGATATTTAAAAAACCTGAAAATTATTTTTTAAAATATGATTCTTACAAAGAAATTAAAGAATTTCAAAATTATCTTTCACTATATGGAGCCACAGCAAAATTTTCTCCTTCTTTATCAAGAGGATTAAGTTATTACAATGGAACAGTCTTTGAAATAAAGACAAATAAGATGAAAGAAACTATTTGTGGAGGTGGAAGTTATGAGTTTAATGGGATACAATGCACTGGGATAAGTTTTGGATTAGATAGATTAACTTCTTTATCAAACCTAAGCATTAATAAAAATAGTATTTTAATTGTTTCTTTAGACGAAGATAAGCAGGCAATAAAAATTGCAGAATCTCTTAGAAAAAAAGGAAACATTGTTTCTATTTATTATGGTAAACCTTCAAAAGCACTTGAATATGCAAACTCTTTGAATATGAGCCAAGTTATTTTTGTTGGTGCTAAAGAAGTAAAAACAAAAAAATTCAAAGTTAAAGATATGGTTACAGGGAAAGAGAAAACCCTTACTTTAGAAAAAATAACAAAAAAGAATGTTATTGTCCAAAGGAAATAAAACCCAAACTAAATATGGAAAATAATAAAAAGAGAGCATCAGACCCCAAACTACCAATTATCTTAATTATAACTATCTTGTTTATAGCACTCGGGCTAGTTTCTATTTTTGTATTGGATTTAAATAAATTTAATTTTCATTCATCTAAAATTATAATTAATGGTGATCAAATATATGAAGAATTATCTTTTAAACCAGATAAACCCTACCACACACTATTTAGAACATTTTCAACAAGAGTATTTTGGAATATCCCAGAATATTCAGATTACTCTGATTCAGTTATTTTTAATAATTTAGAGTGTTCTTTAGGAGAACCTTATCTAAGAACTGGTTTTGGAGTGTGTTACTTATATGGAGAGGAGTTTTCATGTAAACCTTACACTGAAAATAATGAGTATGGGTGTAGTTTTGGAAATGAATTGGGGTATCTAAAAGGAACAGAATATAAAATAAGTGCAAATTACCAATTAAAACCTGAAAATTTATTTAAAATAAATGGAATGTACTATATTAAATTTATAATATACTCTCCTAAAAATCATGTTAAACTCACTCCTAAGAATTTTGTTATTGAAGGAGAGGCTATTAAAAAAGAAGTTTATTTCCCTAGTGAGAATGTTATAGTTTATATTCCATATTACGGAGATGTTAGTGGATTTAAGATAATTGAGCAAAAGAGATTTAAGTTTGACTCATTACTTGTATTTTTCATTATACTTTTTGCAATTTTACCAGGCATTTTATTTCTCATATTATGGTTTATTTTTGGAAAAGAAAATTCTTATGAATCTATTCCAAAAGAGTTAAGTGCTTTCCCTAATAAAAGAAAATACTGGGAAGTTGCAGCTTATTTTAATCCTCCTTTTTTCAAAATAGATAAAAACTTTTTTTCTTCTGTACTCTTAAAATTCTACAATAAAAAAATTATTGATATTAAAGAGAAGGAAGGAGAGACATATATTAAGTTAAATAAATTTGTAGGGGATAAAATAGAAAAACAGGTTTATGATTTATTAGAATTTGCTAAATTAAACCTTAGACCAGATAAAGATAGTAAATTCATTGATGGAGAGTATTTTAATTTTAAGGGATTTACTAGAAGTTATTATTATGTGAATTTTATTGCTAAAAACTCTCTAGCTAAAACTAACCTGCTAAAGAAAGATATTGATAAAGTAGGAAAAAATTATTTGAATAATATTTATCAAAGAGGAGCTGTAATTATGATTTGCTTCTTCGCACTATTTATTGGAATGGTATCTGTTTCACATTTACTAAATTCTCCTGAATCTATTTACTTTGTTTATGTTTTAGGACTCTTTACTGGAATAATGCTTTCTTTTAGTCCTCTTTATTCTAAGTTTAAAGGAGAATATTATATTGAATATCAAAAATGGAAAGCATTTAAGAGATACTTAAATAACTCATTTTCAATTAAAACAGCAAAGCATAAAACACTTATTATCTGGAATGAATATTTGATTTATGCTACAGCTTTAGGTGTTTCTAAGAGAGTTATTAAAGAATTAAAGGCAAATAATTTGATTACTAATGAACAAGAGAAAGTGTGTATTGGAATAACTACAGGAACATTTTTTGGAATAGGAGATACTTCTAACTTTTCAGGAAATGCTGGTGGAGGATTTTCTGGAGCAGGTGGAGGAGGAATTGGAGGAGGCGGTGGTGGAGGTAGATAATTCTTTTTACTTCTTTTAGACTTCTATTCTCTTAAATAATCTGCTTCCAATAAAGAGTATTGTCATCATGATAATAAATAAAACTGAGAAATCTAAAAATAATCCGAAGCTTCCAACTCCTGTAAGAGAGTGTCTCATAGCATCAACTCCATAAGATAAGGGGTTTAGTTTTATTACAATTGATAGCCCTTTTGAAAGCCCTTCTACAGGGAATAAAGCTCCTGACAAAAAGAATAAAGGCATTATTATGAAATTCATTATTATTGGGAATGCTTGCATATCACTAAGTTTAGAAGCTATTGCTGTTCCTAGTGAGGTAAAGAGCATGGCAATTAAAAACATAAATAAGAAAGATAGTGCTATTAAACTCATATTTGAGGGTCTAAATCCAATTGCAATTGCAAGCATAAAGACAACAAGTCCTTGAAGTGAAGAGACAGTTGCTCCTCCTAGTGTTCTTCCTAACATTATTTTCCATCTTGGTACTGGAGCTACTAGTGTTTCTTTAAGGAATCCAAATTCTTTATCCCAAAGAACTTCCATCCCAGAAAACATTGAGCTAAATAAAATAGTCATTGCAATTATCCCCGGAGAAAGAAAATTAAGGTAGTTTCCTTCACCTGCTTTCTGGAAAATTGGTCCAAATCCAAAGCCAAGTGCAACTAGAAATAGGAGTGGTTGAGCTAGAGAGCCAATTAGACGAGGTTTTGAGCGCCAAGTTCTCTTAAGCTGCCTTAGCCACATTATATAGATTGGTCCAGTCATCTTCCTCCCCTCTTGCGTCTTGCTCTTAATTTTTCTAGAGAACTTGCTTCTTCTTCTCGTATTTTATACCCTGTGAGTTTCAAAAATGCTTCTTCAAGATCTTTTGAATTTGTTTCTTTTTTAATTTCCTCAGATGTTCCTATTTTTATTATTTTTCCATTATCAATAATTGCTATTTTATCTGCTACTTTTTCTGCTTCTTCTAAGTAGTGTGTTGTTAAGAAAATTGTCATATTTTCTTTTTTATTTAATCCTTTAATGTATTTCCATAAAAAATTCCTTGTTTGAGCATCTAACCCTGCTGAAGGTTCATCTAAAAATAATATCTTAGGATGATGAATTAGTCCTCTTGCTATTTCTAATCTTCTTTTCATTCCTCCAGAGAAAACTTTTACTAAATCTTTTCTTCTTTCATATAAATCTACAAGTTTAAGTAATTCAGGTATTCTTTTTTTCCTTAGTTCTTTTGGAACACTATAAAGGACAGCATGAAATTCTAAGTTCTCTTCTGCTGTTAATTCATCATCTAAACTTGGATCTTGAAAAACAATTCCAAATGATTTTCTTATTTTATTTGTTTCACTTATTAGATTATCATCAATTATTATTTCTCCAGAAGTAGGGTGCAACAAAGTTGTAAGCATTTTTATTGTAGTTGTTTTTCCTGCTCCATTTGGACCTAAAAATGCAAATGTTTCACCTTCTTTTACATTAAAGGATATTTTATCTACTGCTGTAAATCCATTAAATTTTTTAACAAGATTTTTCACCTCGATTATTCTCTTGTCAGACATTTATCTTTTACAAAATACTGGTTTATAAATTTTTAGTGATTAAATACATTTAAAATAAAAAAAATAAAAAAATAAAAAAATTAGTTTATTTCATCTGGAAGATTGCAGTTACTGTAGCATATATCTCTTCTTCTCCAGGTTGAATGTTTATTGTAGCTTCTTTAGCCATTAGTGCTTCTGATTCTCCATATCCTGCATCTAAGCTCCTTGCAGTGTAAATATTCCAAGGAGAGTATCCAAAGTCACTTGTTTGAACTGAAAGAAGTTTTCCTAGTTTTTTATTAAGTCCTGAAGCAATTGCACCTGCTTTTACCATTGCATCTTGTGAAGCTTCTTTTAGAGCTTGTGCTTTATACTCATTTTGAGATTTTTGAGTTAACTCAAAATTTATGTAACTTATTCCAGCTTCTGCATTTACAGCAGCATCAATTATCTTTGAAACCTTATCCATTTTTGCAGAATCAAGTTCAATTTTAAGAGAGTGATAAGCTATATATCCCTCTTTTTTGCTTTTTTGATCTTTAGAGTCCCAAGATATATCTTCATACACACTAAAACTCTCTGTTTTCAAATCTTTTTCTTCAAATCCTGCAGAAATTAATTCTTCAACTAACTTGTTGTAGACTTTTGTGTTTTCTGCTGTTGCTGTAGAACTTGTTGTTCCATTAGTTTTAATATTAATATATACTGAAACTAAATCTGGAGTTGCTTTTACCTTAGATATTCCCTCTGCACTAACAGTGTTTTTTGAATATGGGTTCATTGACCTAAATGCGCCTAAAACAAGAATCACAATTACTAAAATCACTACTGCTATTATTGAGGTTATTATTATTCCATTATTTTTTCTCATTTGTTTTTACCTCCTTTCAATTATTCTTTATTTAACTAAAGTTTTTTCCAATTTACAATTGAAAGTATGAGTGTTATTATTAATGCTCCTGCTAAGAACCAGGGCCAGACTAAATGAGGTGTAGAGAGTGCTAAAGGTGCATAATCAGATGAAGTTGCAATTATATTGCCTGCATCTGCTCCTCTTAAGAGGACTTCAGGTGATTCTTTTACAATATACTCTCTGGCTGGCTCTACTAAGCTCTGTTTTGAATAGTTTAAAGAGTATTTTGTTTTTTCATATATCCAAATAGCAGATGTGGCTATTGCTGTGATTATAAATGCAGGCATAATAGATTTAATTTTCTTAAAATTTGATTTTTTAGGGGAGATTATTATTGATTTGTTTGAGAGCTCATACATAATTATTTTTTTACCTTTTTTACTCCAAAAAAAATCTTTCTTTTTTTGTATGAATCCTGATTCTAAAAGTTTCTTTATATTATAATCTAGTGTGTTTAAAGGAATATTTAGAGCATTAGATAAATCATTTTGACTTGCTTCTTTTTTTTCACTTAAATAGGCAATTATCTTTTTACAAGACTTATTTCCTAAAACCTTTGAGATAGCTTCTGATTTTGAATCATCTAAAGATACTAGTATAAAATGATTTTCACCCATAGAAAATCTAAGAAAAAGCTATTTATAAACAATTTGAAGTGTTCAAATTTATTTGAAGTTATATGTTTTTCTTGCTTCAAGGTATATCCAAACATATATTGCTTCCATAATCCAAATAATATTTAGAGAGATTATGATTTGTCTTTCCTCTGAAACAAGTGTTAATCCGAGAATTGTTAGAACTATTGCTGAAATGGTTATTGCCCAAAACACTGATTTTTGAGTTCCAAAGTTAAGAAATTTATTTACCTTAGCGCAGTTTTTCTTCTTTTTAGAACCTCTTTTTTTCCTCATTTTAGATTGTCTTTAATAATATATTATAGATTATATGCTTTTTTAATCTTTTGATTTAGTCTTTTATTATTATTTTTATTGATTTTGCCTGTTCTTTTATGCTTTTTAAGTTTTCCTGATTATTTAGTTTAGCTTTTTCTGATGTTTTATTAATCCATTCTAATTCTTTTTTTAGGTTTTCTATCTTTTCCTCGACGGCATTTACTTCTGAAATTATATGGATAGTTTTGTCTTCTCTTATGCTCTTTTCCTTTTCTTTTAGATTGTTTTTATTCAAGATTATTTCTTCTATTTTATCTGAAATTTCTTTATTATTTAGATTAGAATCTTCTAGTAATTTTAATATTTTTTCTCCATTATCCAGATTAAATTCTCCACTAAAATTATCTTTATGTGCTTTTATTAAGCTCATCTTATCTTCAAAAATATGAAAGAAATTAGAGAGTGCTTTAAAATCTATTAATTGCCTTAATTCAGATATTTGGTTTTTAATATCCTCTTCTTGCAATTTTATTTGCTCTTTAATTTTTAGATTTTCAAGATATTCTTTGCTTTTTTTTGTTTCTTCTAATTTATTTTCTAATTTAGTTTTTTCTTTTTTATTTGACTCTATTTTTTTTATTGTTTCTTCTGATTTGTTTTCTGATTTTTTAATTTCTTCTTCATTTTTGATTATATTCTTGTGTGTGTTTTTGATAGCAATTAGAGTGTTGTAGTCTGAGATTATCTGCTTATTTTCATTGAATATTTCTAGAATTTCATTAGAGAATTTTTTTAAGGATTCTTTTATGTTTCCCATTTCTTTTCCAATAAGTATTGTGGCCCTTTCATAGCTATTATGAGAGGTTTCATTAAACCTTGAAAATGAGGAGTTAATGTCTTTTATTTTTTTACTAAATTCAGTTATATCTAGGGTGTCTGTTAGATTATTCATAAGCTTTTCAAGAAATTCAATGTATTTTTTTCTTCCTTCATAAACAACTGACTTTATTTTTTCATTTTTTTCTTTTGATTCTATTTCTACTTCTTTAACAATTTCTATTTTTTCTTTAAGTTCTTTAATAAATAAATTTATCTTTGAGTTTATTTCAGAGATTAAGAGAGTTTCTTTTTCTTTAAGTGACTTCTCTTTTTCTTTGAGTGAATCTTCTATTTTAGATAATTCTATTTCTTGCTCACTAGTTACTTCTTCTTTATCCTCTTCTTTCAATAGATTTTTTAAAAATTTTAGTATTTTCATTGTGTTTGTTGTAGTTAATTAGAGTTTTATTTCTCTTCTCCAAGAGTTTTCACCCTCTTTAAAATCTTTAAATGATTTTATTTTAAGGGGTTTCTTAAATAGAGGACAGTTTAATACAAAGGTTTCAAACTCTCCGCCTTCTCCAGTTAGATGGACTTTATACTTTTTATGAACTTTGGTTATTTCTTCTATTAGTTTATTGTCTATTTCTTTTCCTAACCAGGACTGATTTAAAGGATATGCAAACACACCTATTATTATTACTTTAAATTTATTCTTTACTAAATCATTTAGATAATCAAAAGGGTTTATTTTCCATAATGGGTTTAAACATTTTATTTTTAATTTAGTGCATATTTTTTGAATTCTAGATAATTGATAAGTAGATTCTATTGCTCCTGTAACTATCCCCTCAATTTTGTATTTTTTTATAGCTAATTTTATTGAATTTTCTAAATCAATTAACTCTTCTTCTTTTTTCCCTTCTGTATTATAGGTTATTAAAGGGAGGTTCATTGATTTTGCTTGGTGCTTTGTTTTTTTTATGTTTAATGTGTGAAACATGTAAGATTCTTTATTTTTAGAGTCAAGTGTTATTAAACAAGCAATTTCATACCCTTGTTTTTTAGCAAGATAAGTTGCATAAACAGAGTCTTTTCCACCTGAGAATAAAGAGCCTATTTTCATATTACTCCTCTTGGTCTTCTTCTAACTTTATTTTCCTTGAAAATTTCTTTGATGCTTTTTCTTGCTCTTCAAGTTCATATTTTTCATCTATTTCTGCAAACTTATTAAATTCTTCATCTGATACTTTATTTTCAGTGTAAGTTCCTTCTTTTAATTCTGTTATTAGCTCTCTAAATGGATCTCCCTTTTTTTCCCAATAATTATTTTTTTCCCAGATTTCTATTTCTTCAAAATGAATTGATTGTTCTAACCAGATTTTCTTTTGAGATTCAATATGCAATAAAGGTGAAAAGTGTTCTATTCTTTTTTCTCTTTCAGTTCCTGCAAGCTCTGTGAATGTTATTTTTTTAAGTTCTTTTTTAGTACTAAATTTAGAATCAAGAATTCTTGTTATTTCAATTATTTTGTCTTTTATACTAAATTTTCTTTTAGGGAGAGAGATTGAGCTTTCTCTTAAAGCATTTTTATTTATTATTTCCTTTTTTATTCTTCTATTCTCTGTTATTATTGCTTTATTTAGTGATTCTAATAATTCTTTTAGTGTTACTTTTCTAAATCTTGGAAGAGGGCTTCTTGGTATTAGTTCAGGGATTTCTTCTTCAAGTTCTATTCTCTCAAAAGAGGCTTTTTTAATTTCTTCTTTATGACCGAAAAGGATTTCATCTATGCTTTTTATGTATTTGTTTAAGAGTATTTCAGATTTTATTCTGAGAAGTAAAGATGCAGCTAAAAGTACCTTACTTGAAATGAAAAAGTTCTTTTCATCCATTTCTTGTATTCTTTGAAAGTATTTTTCAGTTAAAACACTTAAATCAATATCCCAGGGATCTAATTGTTCTGTGTTTATTAAATCATAAATAATATCTCTCCAACCAATTTCTTTACTAAATAATAAGTCGTGTATTTCTTCTTGCTTTACATTTGTTTTTAGTGTGTTCGTGTTTTCAACAACCTCTTGTGGTTTTATTGGATTTAGTGAATCTAAGAGGGTATTGAAGGTTTCACCTTGCTTTTCCATTGAAAATTTATGGTTTTCTAATATATAAAGTTTTATAAAGGATTTAGATAGTATAAAGTAGTTATTAAAAATATAAGTAGTTATTAAGTAATTTTATATTTTTTATAATTTTAGAGGGACTATTAAAAAATTCGTTGTCACTTTAAGTTTATTAAGGAGTGTCATTTTTAAAGAGTAACATAATAGAAAGGTTTAAATAGTTAATAGTATTGCATTTATTATCACCTCTTTTTACCCAGGAGACGCTTCAGGTCTGCTATTTGTTGGCTTGAAGATTCTCCCAGGGTTTTGAAATAATTTATGTTTTGAAAATGTTTTTAAAAGAGATTGCTTTAATAGAGTTATGAAAAAGAGATTGAAGATAAGTATTGTGGCAGGGTTTATAATAATTCTATTGATTGTAACCTGTATTATAATATGGCAATTTAAACAAAGAAATGTCTTTGAAGGAGACGATGCCATCTTTAAAGAAGTTGTAACAATTAAACATTTAGAAACATTTGATTCTTTTGACGGACAAGTATCAATTAATAGTTTAAAGGGAAATTTTCAATGGGAGTCTACTAACTATCAATATACAGATGGGATAGGGAGGATTTATGGTTATTGGTGCAATGGAAATCCAAGATTTGGGAATTGCATTACTGCTTCAATGCCCGTTAAAATTGAAGAATTAGATTTAGATAGGGTAACAAAAGACAGTTGCGAATTTATAAGATATGGATTAGATAGCGAATTTAATTCACATCAAAATAGTTCTGAAGTAAATACAACTCTTAGTTATAGTATTCCTGTAAAAGATGAAGAGATTATTTGTCTTTCTATTGATAAAGACAGGAATGGGATAATGGGAGACTCATTTATAGCTATAAAAATAATAAGTCATATAGATTCCAATGAAGGAAATTATGCAGAATCTATGACCTTTAAATATAAACTCCTTGAATGATGTACATTAACAAGCGGAATTATAAAAGTGAAAGGACAATTTCCATTAGATATAAAAAAGATAAAGGAAGAAGACAGAAGGTTTTTATTAAATAGATTCTTAACAAAAACAATCGCCAGTCATCAAGGTTCTATGTATAATACCACCATTACACTATCCTTATTGGCTTTGGCATTATCTGGATTTTCAGTAGCGTATTTATTTCAGGTTTACTGGGTTATTTTTATCTATTTTATTTTTGCTTTAATTGGTTTAGGTTGGTATATAATAAGAAAGTATAACAAAAATCAAAGAAATTTGCAGCAAGAAAGATCCATAATTGGGATATATCATGATGAATTATTTAAATATCATTTTGATTATGCTAAGAAGAATATAACTAATAACTAAATAGGGTTTAAACTAGTGTTTTTATAAGTCTCTCCCCTGGTTTTGAAATTAATTTCTATTTATCTTATTAGCATTAAGAAGAGTGTGAAGGATATTTTTTTAACATTACTAGAATGCAAGAGATTAATAGAAGTTTGTCGTAGATTTGAGGATAAGTTTTTATATGTATTATTTCTTTAACAAATATGGCAGAAATAACTTGTACTATAGAAGAGTTTCATAAATATATCGGCCCTAGAATTAGAAATGTGATTCAATCTATGACTAAAAAAAGAAAATTAGAATTAAATCATATTTGTCAAGAGTGTAATCAAATCAGAGAATTAGAAGCAGCACACATTCGGGGAAATTCTAGAAAAGAGGTTATTGAAAAAATATTATTGAAAAAATATCTAATTGATAAGGAACGTAGATTAGTTAAAGTAGACTTAGATAAATCCGAAAAGGAGATAGTTCTTTCCCATAAGCCGATAGACAAACACTTTCGCTTTTTATGCTCAAAATGTCATACTGAATATGATTCTAAACAAAAATGACAAATATTCATATAAAAAAGCAGATAACATTTCTAAATCTTCTTAAATAAAGATTTTAGAAATTGAGAGAATATTCTTAAACTTTTTTACTTATCTTGCTTAGTTATAAATTCAGTATAGTGGCACTTTCCACAATACAGTCTTCCTTTAGAATTCATTAAAAATACTCCTGGTCCGCATCTTGGGCAGAATTTGTGTGTTCTTGTTACTTTTGTTCCTTCTACTTTATATTTTGTATATTTTTTGCTAGTTGGTTTATTAACATGTTTTTTCTTTCCTTTTTTTACTATTTTCTTTGCCATTTTATTTATTCTGTTTTCTCCTCAGATTGTTTAGCTTCTTCCTTAGCTTTTTTAGCTTCTTGAGCAGCTTTCCTTGCTGCTTCTGCTTCTTTTTTTTCTTCTTCAATTTCTTTTTTTGTCTTTTTTTCTACTTTATCTTTATCTTTTTTTGATTTGTAAATATTTGCTTTAATTTCAAATTCTCTTACACCAAATCTCCCATATATTCCTTTTAATTTTATTGCATCTTCACTTACAGAAAGCTTTTTTGCAAGAGCTAAGGTAACATCTTTTTTTGTTGGAGTAATATCTGCAATAACTTTTGCTTCAAGTTCTCTTCTTTCAAAAACAAGGTTTTTGATTTCTTTAATATCTTTTATTTCCATTTGAATTAGTTAATCTATCTAGTTTTAATTGCAAAGTTTCCAGTGTCTTTTATATTTAATTTTTTTGCTACCTCTGATTTTTCTGAATCTAAAACTACAATTCTTCCTTTGAAACTTTCAGTTAATTCTTTTGATCCACAAGAAGGGCATTTATCTCCTTTTTCTTCTGTTATCCTTCCACATAGTTTACAAGCTCTTGCTTTTGCCATTTTATTTCTTTTTATTTCCTTTTGATTTTTTCTCTGATTTTGCTTCTCCTTTAGCAGCTAACTTTTCTGCTTTTTCAGCTTCTTTTTCTTTTTTAATAGAATCTTCTTTTATCCAGTCTAATTTTCCTAATCCAGGTTGTCTCATTGTTAATCCTATTTTTGGTTCATCTCCTTTGTGAGAGATTGCAACTATTCTTGCCATGCATGTATCTCCTTGTTTTAAATTTCTTTTTGAAACTTTTCCTGAAAGGATGTTTGTTTTACTAAAACTAACAAAGTCATCCATTGTCTGGCTTATATGAATCATCCCTCTCATTGCACCCATATCTATGAATGCTCCGAACTTAGTTATTTCAGAGACTTCTCCAAAAACTAATTCTTGAAGTTCAGGTTTCCAGACAAGCAGTTTAAATCTTGAGTTGTAATATGCTGCACCATCTCCAGGTATAATTACTCCTTCACCAACTTCAAGCACTTCTATAACAGCAACAGATCTGCCTAATTCTTTATTATA
This sequence comes from Candidatus Woesearchaeota archaeon, assembly GCA_964418095.1. Classification (GTDB taxonomy): domain Archaea; phylum Nanobdellota; class Nanobdellia; order Pacearchaeales; family GW2011-AR1; genus MWBV01. The sequence continues at coordinate 56,235 of CAYQKM010000001.1, read as the reverse complement.
ATAATTTGAATAAACTTCTCTAAGCTGCTGGTCAACTGCCTCTACTGTCGGTAATCCAAATAGTTTTGGTTCAACCCTTACATAGTCTTCAACTTCAGTTAAATAAAACATTTTATCTCAAAATTAAAGTAAAAATTGGTTTAAAAGCTCTTCGGTTAGTATTTAATGGACTGCTCGTAGGTTATTATAGAATTTCTAGTGTTTTTCTTCCTCTTATTGTTACTTTTTTATTTTTTATTTTTTTTCTCATTGTTCTGTCTAGTGTAGCAATTATTATTTGAGGATTAGCTCTTGCAAATTGAATTATAGAATTATCTACATTTTTTCCAGGTAAAATAATCTCTTTAAATGAACTTTTTTCTAAAAGTGTTAGTGCAGAAGCTCTTTTTAATTTGTTCAGTTCAGAGATTACACTTTCAGGGATAATTATTTCAATTCCCATTAAATAAAATTCCTCAAAAAAATCAATTTTTTGTTTTATGCATGTTAATATAAAATTTGTATCTAATAGGACTTGTTTTTTCATATATTATCAAAGTTAAAATGTACTTATAATAATATCTTTATCTTTATTAACACTGATAAGTAGTAACAATTAGAAAGATTTAAATAGCTTATTATATAATTAAAATAATGGAATTTAATGAAGTTGCAGCAGGAATAGAAGTATTTTTTATGGGAATTGGGCTTTTGATAGTTTTACCTATAATCTCAATATACAAATTTGCGAAGTTTTTAATGAAGTAAAATGGATGAAAAAAAGATAAATAAAGCGAGACAGAGAAGAAGTGAAATAGAAGAGATTTTAGCTGGAGATGAAAATGGATTAAGATTACTTAAAAGCCTTACATTTTCTGCTTTTGACTATGTTGATACAACAGTTAATTTTGAAGCATATAGAAGAAAGCTTAATGATTGTGAAAGATTTATTGACGATTCTACTGAAACAATGATTAACCTTGATAGAGATAAAAGAAATGCGCACGAGGCAGTAATTTCAAAACTAAACTCATTCAATAGGTATTTATTTAATAATTATGGAGATAAAGCTCCTATTGGGGGAATTTACTCTTTAGAGCCACCTGAATCTATAAGAGATAGACATTGTGTTGGGGATTGGATAGGATATTATGTTTTTGGAATTAAACATTCAGGGGGAATAAGTTTTAAATAGTAAAAACTTAAAAGAAGAATATGAAAATAGAAAATTTAGTTAAAAAATTTGTTTTGTCTAAAGAGAATTCAGATATTATTGTAGATTTAACTAAGTTAAGCACTGAATATTTTTCTAATTTCCTTTCAGGAAGAGATTATTCTAATGTTTTAGAACAAGTTAATAATTACCTTAAAGAACACTCAGAGTTTAAAGAAGTTAATCCAAAAGTATTTTCAATTGAATTAATGAAGTATCTTTATACTCATAGAAAAAAGTGATGTGCAGTATTAAGATTTAAATAACCTGCTTTCTTTTAAAATGCATAGATATAGAGGTAATTTGAATGCAAGAATCTGATAATGTTTTAAGAATTTTAAAGGAAACTAGAGATGCTCTTGAAAAAAACGACTCTTTTAAAATAAGAGGATTAAGTAATCAAACAATAAATACAGCATCTCTTACACAAGATGTTGATAATATTGCTGTTGCTGTTATGGTTTACTCATTAAGTAAAATTATTGAGAGAATAGATTATAGACAGCTTCCAGGGTGGAAAAAATTCTATAAGAATGTTATTATTTATCTTGACAAATCAATAAAAGATATTGAGAATGAAGATTATGATAAATTTAGAGAAGACTTTAAAATGATTAGAAGAGGTGTTGAAAACCTTTCTGGAAAATTAAAGAAATACATAAAAGAGGTTTTGAGAGTAGCTGAAATTAATAAAGCTTCAAGAATTTATGAGCACGGTATTTCTATGGAGCAGACAGCAAATCTTTTAGGAATAAACCAGTATGAACTTGCAGAATATGTTGGAAAAACAGGAATTTCTGATGTGCGCGAGAGTTATACTAAAACTACAGAATCAAGAATTAAACTTGCAATGGAGATATTTGGATAATGGAAATTGATATGACATTTAATCTTATTGGATGGATTGGATTAGTATTTGTTATACTAGCATATATTTTGCGTTCAGCAAAAAAACTTAAAATAGATTATGTTCTATATCATATTTTAAATTTATTTGGACTTATTGGGCTGGCTTTAAGTACATTTTTAAAAGAAGATTGGCCTGCATTCACTTTATTTTTGATTTTTGGAGTGATTTCTATTGTGTACATAATTAAAATACTTTCAATTAAACCAGTGTATAAGGATTTGGGTAATTAAATGAAAGAATTAAAAAAAGCAATAGTCTTTGATGCTGGAACTTTAATAACACTCTCTATGAATGGATTAGATAAAGAGCTGAGAAAACTTAAAGAGATATTTGATGGAGCTTTTCTAATTACAAGGCAAATTAAGAATGAAGTAATTGATAAACCTTTAACAATAAAAAACTTTGAGCTTGAAGCACTCAGAACAAAAAAGCTGCTTGATGATAAAATAATAGAGCTTGCTGAAGATTATGGAATTAGTAATTTAGAAGTAGAAAAGAAATCTAAAGAGATTATAGAGCTAGCAAATTCATTTTTTATTACTAAACGAGAACCAGTTAAGTTATTGCATTATGGTGAAGCATCCTGTCTTGCACTTAGTGATATTTTAAATAAAAAAGGCATAAAAAATGTATTGGCTATAGACGAGAGAACAGCTAGAATGCTTATTGAAAAGCCTGAGAACCTTAAAGAATTGCTTAATAGAAAACTTCATACTAATATTGTTTTAGTTAAGCAGAACTTTGCTTATTTTAAGAATTTTAAAGTTATACGCTCAGCTGAATTAATTTATGTTGCATGGAAAAAGAAATTAACTGAATTAAAAGATGGGCTTTTTCTTTTAGATGCATTACTTTATGCTACAAAGTCAAAAGGTTGTGCTATTTCTCAGGATGAAATTGAAGAAATTAAGAAAATGAAATAATCTAATAGATTAGTCTCTTTAGAAATATGTATAATTCATTTTAGATAAATTTATAAATACATATGAATTGTGTTTCATATTACTTTTTAGATAGATTTGGTTGGGTTATAGAGATATAAGGAGGTTAAAATGAAAAAGAAAAAAATAAATGGGTTATTTGCAGTAAATTTAATACTTTTGAGCTTGCTTATGCTTGTATCTGGATTTACTAAATTATTTTCAAGTAAAATATCTGGTGTTTCTGCTATGCTCTCTAATATTGCTCTCTTCTCATGGGCTCCTATGTTTTGGGCAGTTATACTTATAGCTGGAGAAATAGGCTCTGGGTTGGCTCTTTTAGTGAGGTGGAAACTTAGATACACTGCTTTAATTCCAGTTGTTGTGCTTACAGTTGCTGTATTAACTACAACAATAAAATGGGATAATCTTGGAGCAACAAACTTTGGGAGCTTAATTTTCCATTTAATTGCTCTTACAAATTATCTTATTGTTTCTGTTAAGTACAAGAAATAATTTTCTTAATTTTACTTTAATATAATGAAAAAAATATTTATTTTTGTAGGACATCCTTCTGAAACAAGCCTTTGCAAAGCTATAGGAGAATCGTATTTGAAAGGGGCTAAATCTTCTGGAAATAAAACAAAAATAATGTATCTTTCAAAAATGGAATTTGATATGAATCTTAAAGAAGGATATAAAGTTAACCAGCCTCTTGAAAAGGATTTAGTTTTATTTCAAAAAAACCTTCTTTGGGCAGATCATCTTGTTTTTGTTTCTCCAATTTGGTGGGGAAGTGTTCCTGCAAAGTTTAAGGGGCTTCTTGATAGAACAATTTTACCTGGATTTGCATATAAGTATCAAAAGAGGTCTCTTTTGCCTAGACAATTTTTTAGAGGAAAATCAGCAAGAATAATTTTTACTAAAGGTGGGCCGCGATTATTTTATTTTGGTGCATTTGTTTCTTCAAGCATGATTATAAAGAGATTTGTTCTTAATTTTATAGGAGTTTTCCCTGTAAGAGTTAAGAGTTTTTATTCTGTGAGAAAAGTAAAACCAGAAAGAGCTGAGAAAATTTTGAATAAAGCATTTACACTAGGCAAACGCAGGAAGTAGGATATAGAGAAAGATTAAAAAACAAACCCTTTTTAGTGTAAACAAGGGTGCGTAGGCTAGTGGTAAACTGGACGGCTCCAGACCGTCATTCGGGGGTTCAATTCCCTCCGCGCCCATATAAGCATAAGATTTTAAATAAGGTAAAACAATACAAGTTCTATGATAGAGAAAAAATTTGAGCCAGAAGATGTTTTATTAACAGATGAAACAAATTTAGATAGTGAGGACTACCTAAATAAAACTGAGAAGATTGGAAGACCAAATAATGATTATTTTGCTTATTTTAAAACTTATTTAGGAAAAATGTTCTATAGAAACACAGGAAAAAGAATTTTTCCAGATAGAGGATAAAACTCCGCAATATTTATAAATACTTGTGAAATAAATTTCATATGAAAGAAAATAAAAACCCCAAGATTATCTCAAACTTTTCAACTTATCATATTTTTTTTAGGAACCTAGCAAATCCTCTTAAGATAAAGATAATTTCTGTGCTTAAAGAAAAGAAAAGTTCTGTTGGAGACTTAACTTTTGAATTAGGTGTAGAGCAAAGCAAAGTATCTCATGCATTGGCTTTATTGAGAAGATGCAATCTTGTTAATGTAGAAAAAAAAGGCAAAGAAAGAATTTACTCTCTTAATAAAGATACAATAATTCCAATGCTAAAACTAATTGATAAACATTCAAAGACTTATTGTAATTGTAAAGAGTGTAAGGGGTGTTCAAAATGAAAAACAAAATATATTTTGATAATGCAGCAACAACAAGAGTTGATGAAAGGGTTGTAAAAGAAATGCTTCCTTATTTTAGTGATAAATATGGTAATGCTTCTTCACAGCATGATGTAGGGATAAGAGCAAAAGAAGTTCTTGAAAAAAGTAGAAGAGAGATTGCTAAATCTATTAGAGCAAATTCTGGGGAGATTATATTTACTTCTGGTGGAACAGAGTCAAATAATCTTGCACTAAAAGGCTTATTTTTCTCAAATTATCCTCAAAAGAATCATATTATTACAACTAAGATAGAACATGATTCAATATTAAATGTTTGCAAATGGTTAGAATCTCAAGGAGCAAAAGTAACTTATTTGGATGTTGATAGAGAGGGATTTGTTAATATTGAAGATATTAAAAAAGAAATAACAGATAAAACTTTTTTAGTAAGCATTATTCATGGCAATAATGAGATAGGAACAATACAAGATATTGAGGAAATTGGAAAATTGTGTAAAGAGAAAAACATATTATTTCATACTGATGCTTGTCAGAGTTATACAAAAGTGTTCTTAGATGTTAAAAAACAGAATTTAGATTTAGTTAGTTTAAATGCACATAAAATATATGGTCCAAAAGGTGTTGGTGCATTATATATTAGAAGTGGTGTAGAGATTACTCCTCTTGCACATGGAGGGGGACATGAAAGGAAATTAAGAAGTGGCACAGAGAATATTCCTGGGATTGTTGGATTTGCAAAAGCAGTTGATATTGTTAGTAAAAAGGACATTAAGAGAATGAGCGATTTAAGAGATAAGATGATTAAAGGATTGTTGAAGATTGAGAATGTTAATTTAAATGGGCCAGTTGGAGAAAAAAGGTTATGTAATAATATTAATGTTTCATTTAATAATATTGAAGGAGAAGCTATTGGAGGGTATTTAGAGAATGAAGAGATTTACACTTCAACTGGAAGTGCGTGCATGTCTAATACTCTTCAAACAAGTCATGTTTTGAAAGCACTCGGTTTAGGACCATTACATTCTAATAGCTCTCTTAGAATCTCAATAAGTAAATATACAACTGAAGAAGAAATAGATTATTTTCTTGAGAAAATAATTAAAGTTGTAAGAAAATTGAGGAGCATAAGCCCTCTTATTAGATAAATATATTCAATTAAATATATTGGAGGAAAAATGGCTAAAAGAAAAAATCAGTTTGAAGAGCACTCTTGTGATATCAAGAATGAAGCAGAATGTGAAGAAGAACTTGATCAAGAAGATGCTGACTACAAAGAAGAAGAGAGTGAATTTTATGAAGAAGATGAATACTAGATTATTTAGAAATTAAGAAAATGAAAAATCTAAAGATAACTAAAAATACAAATATTTTGGAGTTGGTTAGGTACAAACCAGAATTAGCTGGAATGCTCCTTTCTTCTGGAATGGGGTGTGTTGGGTGTCCTATGGCTCAAATGGAGACAATTGAAGATGGGTGCAAAGCTCATGGAATGAGTGATAAAGATATTGATAAATTTATTATTAAATTAAATAAGGAATTAAATAAAAGCAAAAAGAAATTGAAAAAATGAAAAAATCAATTGTTAAAATTGCATCTAAGTTTGTAAAGCCTAAGTTTGTTTTAGTAGGTGTTCCTGTTATAATTCAGAATTCAAAGAAAGAAATTTTACTTGGAAAGAGAAATAAGAATGTTATTTCATATCCTAATTTTTGGGGATTACCTGGAGGATTACCCGAATATAATGAAAAATTATCAGATGCTGCTAAGAGGGAAGTTAGAGAAGAGATGGGAATTGAGATTAAGATAATTAAAAGAAGTAAAAACATTTATGAAAATTTACCTGAGAAGAATTGTAAATTCCATAATATTGATGTTCCTTTTTATGGCAAGATAGTTAAGAGTATTGCTGAGCCTAAAGATGAAACCTCTGAAGTTAAATGGTTTAAAGCTTCTGAAATTAAGGATATGGAATTAGCATATTCTCATAAAAAGATTTTAAAAGGAGAGGGACTAATTTAATTTTTAAAATGGCACTCCAATACAACAAGAAAGTTTTGAAAGAGTTTATGAATCCGCAAAATATGGGGGAAATAAAGAATGCGAGTGGGATTGGAAAAATTGGAAATCCTACTTGCGGAGATATTTTATGGACATATATTAAGGTTGAGAAGAATAAAAAAGGAGAGGAGATTTTAACAGATATAAAATTTAAAACCTTTGGGTGTGCTGCTGCTATTGCGACCTCTTCTATGATTACAAAACTTGCAAAGGGGAAAAAACTAAGTGAAGTTGAGAAGATAAATTATAAGAATGTTGTTGAGGCACTTGGAGGATTGCCTAATATTAAGATTCATTGCTCAGCTATGGCTGCTCAATCTTTAAAAAAAGCAATTGAGAACTATAAATCAGGAGTTAAAAAAGATGATAAATGAACAAACTGTTAAGATACTTAAAATTGATTTTGAGACACACGATGTTAAGAGAATTATAGTAGAGAAACCAGAAGGATATGTTGTTAATCCTGGACAGGCTACAGATGTTTCAATAAATACACTTAGGTTTAGAAATGAGAAGAGACCTTTTACATTTACTTCAAGACCAGAAGAAAAAGTTCTTGAATTTATAATAAAGAAATATCCTAATGGAATAACTGAAAAAATACATGAGTTAAATCCAGGAGAAGAGTTAATTATTGGTGAAGCATTTAGTTATTTTAATTATAATTGGGAAGGGGTATTTATTGCAGGAGGTGCAGGTATAACTCCTTTTTTAAGTATGTTTAGAAGTTTAGGTGAAGAGATAGTTAAGAAGAATAAGCTTTTTTTCTTTAATAAAACTTACAAAGATATTATTTGCGAGAAAGAATTAAGTGAAATGCTTGGTGAAAATGTTGTTTTCTCATTAACAGGAGAAAAGAGAAAAGGGTATTTGAATAAAAAAGTAAATAAGGCTTTTTTGAAAAAAGAAATAAGCGATTTTAGCAAGTATTTTTATGTTTGTGGGCCTCCTGGATTTGTTGAGGGTGTTAAAAAGAGTTTAATTGAGCTTGGAGTTAGTGAAGATAAAATATTTTCTTAATAATATCAAACCCGGGTAAGTTTAAATAACATAAGACTTTCAGGTAAACATGGTAAGGATATTAATTACAAGACACGGACAAACTAAACAAAATGCTGAGGGGATTGTACAGGGAAAAGAGCATGGAGAAGTTAATGAGAAAGGATTTGCTCAAATAAGGGAGTTAATTAAAAGATTAAAAACTGAAAACATAAGCAGAATAATTTCCAGTGATATACCAAGATGTAAAATAACTACTGAATATATCTTAAAAGAGAAAGAATTACCTGTAGAATATACTTCAGTAATCAGGGAAAAAGATAATGGTTCTCTTGTTGGAAAGAACCATAAAAATTTTAATTGGGATGATTTGCCAGGTACATTTGAGACACGAAAAGCACCAGATGGAGAAAATTTAGAGGAAGTTAGAGAAAGAGGAAAGAAATTCTTTGAAATATTAAAAGAAAAATATGGGGGTAGTCAAGAAACAATCCTTGTTGTTTCTCATGGTGCATTTCTTAAAGTGTTTATAGGAAGTTTATTAGGGATGGATTTATATGATTCAATTTTCAAATTATTTATTGAACATTGCTCCTTAACAGAATTAGAAATTAATGAGAAACATAAAGAAGGATATAGATTTAATTTTATTAACGACATTTCCCATTTAAGTGATTAAATTCTTATAAAAACTTTAAATGAGAATTAACCTGCCTATTCGAATGTTGAATGAAGATGTTTTTAAAATACTTTTTAATTATTTTCTTTCTTGTATTGCTCTACAACAGCTCTCCAAAGATCTTCATCAGATTCTTTCTCCATTAAATCTTTGAAGAAGGAGTCTGGATTCTTTTTCCATTCTAGTATTTTATTTACTTTTTTTGTGAATGTTTCAAAAGATGATTTAACTGGTTGTTTTTCATCAAATGTGCTTTCAATTGTTCCAGTGTTTATTGTTCTTCTTAACCCAATAAACCCTATAGCTACTTTTATTTTGTTTAAAGGGATGTTTTTCTTAATAGAAAATGCTCTTCTATATGCTTCAAGTTGCTGTCTATGATCTGAAGCGCTCCTCATTTCCTTGTCTGTTTTCCAGTCAACTATTAGATAATTATCTTTGTTTTTGAATACTGCATCAATAAATCCTTTAAAGAGAATTTCATCTTTGGTTTCAACAATTTTAGAGAGTGGTATTTTTACTTCTTGTTCTACTTCATCAAGTTCTGGATATTGTTTTTTTATTTCTTTAAGAAGTTTTTCTATATTTTCTTTGTAAGGTTTGTATTCTTCTTCCACCTCACATTTTTTATTTTCACATAAAAGGCTCGCAATTTTATGAACATCTCCTCCTATGCTTAATGAAGATGAAAATTTCTTTATGTTTAAAATATTGTACATAAGATACTCATAAGGGTCATTATTAAGACCTGAAAAAGAAATGTGTGGAAGATTCTCAAAATGGTTTTTTATGTAAGAGATTATCCAAGATTTGTCATTTTCCATTAATTCTCTTGCTTTATCATACTCTCCATTTACAAACAAATCAAATGCTCTTTTTGATTTTTCATTTAAACTAGAGCTTTCAATGGATTCTACTTGTATTGTGTCTGCTTCTGCATATTTATTTAAGTGTTCTTCAAGTTTATTTGTAACTATGCAAAGCTTTGTTTTTGCCCTTGTAAATGCAACAAAATCTATTCTTAATGCTTCTTCTTCAAGCTCTTCTTTAGCATCTATTCCTTTAGATTTTAAGATTGCTTCAACTATCTTATCTTGGAAACTAGAAGTGTCTCTTGTTTTACTTGGAATGTAAATTACAGCATCATACTCTTTGCCTTTTGCCTTGTGAACTGTAGTGAGGATTATTTGTTTTTCAACATCTGACCCATCAACTAAAAAGTCTGAGGATCTTAAGTAGTCTATTATGTTTTTCATATTAAGAACATCAATAACCCTTATTGCCTCTCCTAATGCTTCTTGGACATTTAGTGCTGACAGTAGGAACTCTTTTCCATAATTGATTGATATTGGAATTATTCTTTCTTTGAATATAATGTTTAAATCTTCAATTGTTTTTATTGATTCTCTTAGTTTTTTAAATTCTGGACATAATCTGTAAATATCTTCAATTGTTTTTGTTTTTTGATTAGCTATATTAAAAGCCTCTTGTATTGTGCATGGGAAGAAAGGGGTAAACATAGAGTTCTTTATTATTTGCACATCTCTGCTTAATATTCCTTTAATGAAATCTATTATCTTATTTTTAGCATTTGCTGAGGCTGAGAAGAAAGTAGAAGAATGTTCTATTCCTCTATTTTTTAATTCTTTGGACATTTCCATTATTTGATAGTTTGTTCTTGCAATTATTGCAACTTTCTTATAATCTCTGGATAGTTTTCTAGTTAATTCAGAAGCAACTTTGTAGGTGTTTTCTCTTTCAGCTTCGTAAATTTTAGGTTTAAGGGCAGGTTTTGCTTCTCTATTTTTTAAATTCTTTAAATCTTCTTTATGGACAGAGTCTTTTGTTTTTGAAGTGAATGCTTCTTTTGAGTAATCAAGGACTTCGTTTGTGCTTCTAAAATTGTCTGATAGTATAAAATTAGTTGAGTTACTGAATTTCTCAAAGTTTAGTATGGAGCCTCCTTGGAAGCCAAATATTGCTTGCTTTTTATCTCCTACTGCAACAAAATTTTCTCCTGATTTTAATGCTATATCTGCTTCAATTGTATTTACATCTTGCAGCTCATCAACAAGAACATACTTGAATTTTGACGGGTTATTTATATTTAAGTAATTTATGAGCATATCTGAATAATCTACTCCTTTTTTCTCTTTGGATTTTTCATAATACTTGAAGATGTCTACAAAGTGTTCAGCAAATTTGTCAAGTTCTTGTTTTGTAAGTTTTCCATCTTCTTCTATAAATTTTTTAGATTCATTTAAATTAATTTTATCTGGGGTGATTCCAAAACTCTTTAAATATCTTAAAAGATTTTCCATTCTTGGGACAATTGTTTCTAGTAAATATTCGTCAGAATAATTTAGTATCTCATATTCTTTTAGATATTGGTAAATTGAGTATCTAAGCAAGTTTGAAGAGACTACTTTCTCTTCTTCCATAAAGTCAAGAGTGTAAGAGTGGAATGTATGGACATTAAGCTTTGAGATGTCTATGTCCATATTTAATTTTTTTATTAGAGAGATTATTCTATCTTCAAGTTCTCTTTTTGCTTTGTTTGTGAATGTTAAGCAAAGAATTTCTTCTGGCTTAATCTCTTTTTTTAATAGATAAATGAATTTGTAGGCGAGAAGCATTGTTTTTCCTGTTCCAGGGTTTGCAACAACAAGAACATTTCCATCTGTTTTTGCTATCTTTTGCTTTTCCTCATTGAGATCTTTGAGAAAGTTTAAGTCTGTCATTTTTATTGTGTATTAAACATCTTTAGATTTTTTTTATTTCTCATATTATAACCTCGCAATCCTTCCAGCATCAGTTAATTCATAACCGTTTTCTTTACTTATGAAATCCAGGTCTTCTAATTCCCCTATTGCTCTATAGAGCATTGCTGTTGAAAGTTCAACTTTTTTTGAGATATCTGCAATGCTTAAACCTGGGTGCTTATCTATTTCTTCTAGAATTGCTTTTTGACTTTCTGTGAGCTTAAAGCTTAGACGGGGTAAGTAGATTACTTTGTTTTTATCTTCTTCAGGGTTATATGCTATTTTACTAACTTTATCATGTCTAGCATATGCTGCAAATAAAAGTCCTATAGCTTTTGTCTTTCTTCCACTTGTTATGTTGATGAAAATGTGGTCATCATTAGGTTGCATGTCAATTATCTCAACAACTTTTTTAGCTACTTCAACTATATTGTAATTGTCTGTTTTTATTACTTTTATGTCTATAACTTTGCCTAATGAATTTTGGATAAGTTTGACTGAGGTGTCTTGCTCTTTATTTTGTTCTTTATCTGTTAGAAGAATCATCCTATCTGGTCCAAGTCTTGTAGCTGCTAAAAGCACAGGCTCTGGGCTGTAAACTGTTGCAATTAATATTTTTTTTCCCATAAATTCACTCTCTTTATAGGATTGAGGTAGTTTTTTTGATTTATATAATTTTGCATAAAAATGCAAAATATGCTTTGTTTATATATTTTTATACTTGTTAATATATAATTATACTATTTAATAGAAATGTTTAAAAGGGAGGTTTATTTAGAATAAATGGTTTGGACACATGGAAAAATGGGAAAATATACAGAAGTAAAATCAAAATTCATAAAGGAAAAGCTAAATAAAGCAGATTGGAAGAGAGATAAAGAATATATTGATGATTTAATTTATATTGAAAAGTATATTCTTGGTAAGAAATTTGGATTAGGTGTAGGATATAAGATGAAAGCATTAGAAGGAGAATATCCAGAAGAATACAAAACTATTTTCAAAGAGCTTAAGCCTGAGATTTGGGAGAAAATTCAGGAAGAGAGAGAAAAAGAAGAAAAGAAAGAGAAAATTGAAGAAGAAAAAGAACAGAAACAGCAGAAATCTTTAGCTCAAAGGGAAAAAGAAGACTGGATTAAGGCTGGAGGGATAGTGAGGTGAAAAAGAAATTAAATAAGATTTTGCATGTAGTTTTTTATTTACTTTTAACACTAAATCTCACTTTTCTTACTTTTATTCTAATTCAGATAATTAAAATTATTATGATTAGGCAGATTCTTTGTTAAGCAATTGTAAAAAATGAAAGGAAAATTAAACAAAAGTGATAATAATATACAAATAGATTATTTTTCATTGGATTTTTTTATTTTTGTATTATCCATTTTTATCTTTATTTTATCTGTTGTTCTTTTAAATCAAACAATACACCCATTAGTGATTGCCTTTTCAATTATCTTGAGTTCAGCATTAATTTTTTTGTACTATTATTTTACTAAAAAAGAATTTAAGGGGCCTCTCTGGTTGTTTTCTAAACTTTTCTTCACCTCTACTATCTGCCTATTTTTATCTGTTATCTTCTTTGCACAATATGATATGACACAAGGAGTAAATTTTGAAGAAAAAAATATTTCATTTGATGTCTATGTTATAAATAATGTAATTGAAGATAAAAAACTTAATTCTTATTTAAATTATAATAAAGAAGTGTGGGAAAAGTATAATATTTCAATAGAATACTCTCAAATTGTAAAGAAAAATATTAATCTGTCCCAAGAAGAGATTCTTTTTTTGTTTGGTAATGGTAATAATGAAGAAGAATGTTTGAATTATACTATTATCTTAAGTAAATTAGTAGATAATACAGAAAACTCTAACATAATTTTTTTGGATAATAATAACTCTAAACATGCTGGAAGAGGATCATTATGTGGACTTAATTTTGCTTTAGTTAGTCAAGAAAAATCGTGGATTTCTGATTTTACAGGTTGGAATTTGGCTCATGAAACAGGTCATGTTTTTGGTTTATTAGACATTCGGTATTATGGAAGGACAAAATTTAATTTAATGAATGATGAATTCAAGGGATTGTTTTCATTCAATTCTCATTTTTTAAATCAACATCAAGTTGACATAGTTGTAAAAATGATTAATAATAAAAATACTCTAAATGAAAAAGAGGGTTTAAGTGAGGAAGCAATAAACATAAATCAATAAAAACTTGTTTTTTCTTATTTTCTTTATGAAAATAAAGGACCTTCCGAGTTCAAATAGACCAAGAGAAAGATTTCTTAAATATGGTCCAGAAGCATTAAGTGATGCAGAGCTTTTTGCAATTATTCTGAGAACAGGAACAAGAGGTAAAAAGAATAAAGAAGGAAAATATGAAGGCGGAGAAAATGCTATTGATATGTCTAATAGGATGATTAAAGAATATGGTTTAGGCAAGCTTTTTGAATGCTCACTAATAGAGCTGCAAAAGATAAAAGGGATTGGGCAAAACAAAGCAATGCAAATACTAACAATGGCAGAAATTCAAAGAAGAATAAATCAATCAAAAACTCCTGTAAAGAAGATTTCCTGTGCAAAAGATGTTTTTGATTTAATGCATGAAGAGTTAAAAGATAAAAAAGAAGAACATTTCTATATTTTATTATTGAATAATCAGAACAATATAATAAAAAAGGAATTTATTTCTAAAGGCATACTTGATTCAGCAATTCTTCATCCAAGAGAAGTTTTCAAGCCTGCAATAAAAAACAGTGCGGCTCGAATTATACTTGTGCATAACCATCCAAGTGGAAATTCAGAACCGAGTCAAGAAGATTTAGATATAACAAAAAGATTTATTGAAGTTGGAAAAACAATTGGTATAACTGTTTTGGATCATGTAGTTATCGGAAAAGAGCGTTATTGGAGCTGGATGGAGAGAAAGAGATGAGGGATAAATAAAGGTTAATCTTTTATACTTCTAGAATGTAATAATAGTATGAGTTTATCAGAAGCAGAAACAAGAAAAAATCTAATTGACCCAGTCTTAGAAAGAGTAGGTTGGAAAATTAGAGGAGGTTATGTAAAAGAAGAAGTAAATTCTGTAAAATCTGATTTTAACACAAAAGAATATATAGGTCGTGAAGCAGGAATTGAAAAAGGAGTAGATCATTTTATTGATTATTTACTTTTAGATGATGATAGGAGTCCACTTGCAATAATAGAGTCAAAAAAGACTTCTGTTGGTGTTGAAAATGGAGAGATACAAGCAAGAACATATAGAGAAGATATTGAAAAGCAAATTAAAAGAAAAATTCCTATTTTCTTAACAAATGGAGAAAAATGGTATTATGTTGATGATTTAGATAGAAGGAGACAGGTAAAACTGCCATTTTCTCAAAAAGATTTGCATAGAATTGTTGAGTTAATGCAAAAGAAAAAAGACCCATCTAATATTAAGATTAACCCCAAAATTGTTGATAGGATGAGAGGTATAGAAGCTGTAAAGGGAGTGTTAGAGCATTTTTCCAAAGGCCATAGGGAAGCATTGGTTAATATGGCAACAGGAACAGGCAAAACTAGAGTTGCAATGGCAATTATTGAAGCTCTTAGAAAAGCAGACTATGTCCAAAAAGTATTATTTGTAACTGATAGAATTTCTTTAGGGAATCAAGCTAAAGAAAATGGATTTAAAGAGTTTTTTCCAGATGATCCTGTTTGCGAGCTAAATGTAGAAGGATACTCTAGCAGTGCTAGATTGTATGTATCTACTATACAAACATTAATGTCTTCTCAAAAACCGAGAGGTAAATTTTATGAGATGTTTGGAACAGGGGCATTTGATTTAATTATATTTGACGAAGCTCATAGATCTTATTATGATAGAAATAATGACATATTCAAATATTTTGATGCCCTTAAAATAGGGTTAACTGCAACTCCTTCATCTATAGAAACAAGAGACACATTTAAACTATTTAATTGTGATGAGAATAAACCTACAGTGAAGTATGATTATTTGGATGCAGTGAATGATGGTGTTCTAGTTCCTTATGTTTCAGAGATTATTGAAACCAAGATTTTATCTCTAGGAATTGAAGGAAAAAAATTAAGTAAAGAATTACAACAAAAATTAAAAGAGCAAGAAAGAGAACCAGAAAAATTTCAAACTCCTGGTTCCAAGTTTGAAAGATCTTTTACTGATAAGAAAACAAATGAATTAATAATTAGAGAATTTATTGAAAGATGTTACAAATCAGATGACAATCGCCCATGTAAAAGTATATTCTTTTGTGCTAGTGTAAAGCATGCAGAAGCATTAGAGCTACTCTTTCATAAATTATATCCAAATTTATCTAAAGATGTAAAGGTAATTACTTCAGATAAATCTCGTTACATGGATGAAGTAAAAAGATTTGTAAAGAGAGATAGTCCAAGGATTGCTTTATCTGTAGGGGTTTTAGATACAGGGGTAGATATACCTGAAGTAATGAATTTAGTTTTTGTTAAACCAGTTATGTCTCCAATAAGATTTTGGCAGATGCTTGGAAGAGGAACAAGAAATATCTCTGCCTGTAAATATAAAGAATGGCTTCCAACTAATAAGGATGGGCAACACATAAAAGAAGATTTTTTAATTTTAGACTTTAAATTTGGAGATTGGTCTAATGTTTTAATGCATAAATTAGATAATTTGAAACAAAAATCTCCTGAAACAGATGCTAAGACAAGAATTTTCTTAGAACAAGTAAATACATTAGAAAAAAGGCTAGGTGATAAAGAGAGAAAGGTTATAGAAAAACAAATTAGAGATACTATAAAAAATATTGATCTAAATTCTCCATTAGTTCTTGAAAAAAAAGGGATGATTAAAAAGATTGTCTCTTCTAAGTTTGATTTAAAGGCGCATGTTAAGGAATTAAGAGATGATATTTCCCCATTATTAATTTATGCGCCTTCTGAAAATTCTAAAGTTTATGGTTTTGTCTCCAAATGTATTAAACTATTTGGTTATATTAAAGAAAACAATAAAGAAGAAATAGGAAAAATACAAGAATTTGTAGTTAAAAGAGTAAAATTGATTTGGGATAAAAACTTAGATACAATAAAGCAAAAGCAAAAAGACTTAATAAGAATCAAACAAGAAACATTTTGGGAAGAAATTACTTTTGAAGATGTTGATTTCTTAATAAAGGAAATAGCTCCTTTGATGATTTTTTATGAACCAGACAGAGAAAAGATGGTAGAAATTAATGCTCCTGATATTGTTTTGAAGGTTGAAAAAGAGATAATGCTAGTAAAAGAAAGCCCAGACTATGAATATTTCATAAATAGTAATGAATTACTAAAGAAAATTAAAGATGGGGAGGGGGTTACTTCTAAAGAACTTTTAGAAATTGAAAAACAGCTTAGAGAATTAAACCCTACTCTTACTATTGAAAATATCCAAAGAGATAGAGATTTTATAGTGTTTTTAAGAGGATTATTAGAAATAAAAGATTTGCCAGATCCACAAGAAATGATTAAATGGGAGTTTGATAAATATGTAGCAGATAAAAACGAGCACTATAATTCTGAACAGCTTAAATTTTTGAGATTCTTAGAGCAAGTCTTTATCAGGACAAAACATATTGAATTAAAGAGCTTTGCAGAACACCCTTTAGCAGAAAAAAGACCATTAGACATTTTCACTAAAAAACAGCTTGAGATAATTGTACAAAGGTGTAATAAATTAAAATGGAAATAAAATCTGTATTCTCTTTTAGTATTTGTACATTAGATAGAGAGAAAAGAACTGTATCTGCTCAAAAAGTGAAAAAAAGTGTAAACAGTTAATTATCTAAATCTTTAAATAGTATAGGATATTTCCTTTTTTTATGGTTTTAAAAAATAACCCTTTAAGTGGTGAGGAGCGTAAAGTAGTCGGTACTCGCCTTTACATGAGTGAATTTCTCTTTTTCAAAAAAATTTGTGAGCAAGAAGGAAAGACAATAAATACAAAACTTAGGGAGATGATTAGAAAGGAGAGCGGATTGGAGGAAGAGAAATGAAAAAAGATTTTCATATTGATATGAGCGGAAGAATTTATGAAGAAAGAACAATTGGAATTGCTTTAGTTAGCACAAATAAAGAGATACATTATGGATGTGCCCTAAGAGGGAATCTTGTTAAACTAATAAAAAGAAAATTATTTCAAAAAAATATTTACGAAGACTCAGCTAAACTTTATGCTATTTGCATTTCCTTGCTTGTTAAAAATGTCCGTAGAAATATAAAGACATTAATTATCTGTAATGATGAAGATTTTAACATTGTTAAGAAAGTGTTAAATCAATTATTGAAACCAGTTGATTTTGAAATAATAAATATTTCTGAATTTAGGAAAAGGCTTGGGAGGAATATAGGTTCTTTTGCAGATAACTACGCGGGGATTTACAGAAGAAGAGCATTAAAACTAAACAAGCAAATTCGAGGGAGAAAATTGAATGTAGTAGAGATAACCTTTAATCTTATAAAACAAAATTGGGAGGAATTAAAAAAAAATAAAGTGTAAGCGATTAGCGGTCTTCCCAACCAATCACACTCATAAAGAGCTGGTCAGTTTGAATAATCAAACCTTTTATGGAACCGGCCCGCTTACAAAAGATATAATAAGATGAACTATAAAAATGTTTCGGAGAGAAAGATAAAATGAAAAAAGGTAAGAGAATAAACATAAAAGTCAAGGAGAGAATGGAAGAATGAAAATGAGTGTTAAAAAATCTCTTCAGATTTTAATTTACATAGTAATTTTAACTGTATTAGTAGGAACTTTGATGGGATTATCTATAAAAACTATAGATAATTTAACTAATCTATTTATTTCTTTGGGGATAGGCTTGGTTTTTTCAGCAATTTGCGGTGGTCTGATAGAATTATTTTCAGATGATAAATTAAAAAATATTTTTTGGACTATCAATCTTAAGATTTTTAATTTTGAGTTTCATGTTCCTCTTTCATTATTCACAATTTCAACAATTTTACTAAAAATTTTAATCTTCAAATAAAATGACACAACAAACACAAACTAATCAAATTGAATGGAAAGAAGTTGAATTAAAGGAGATATTAACGTTTGAGCCTAAAAGCGGTAAAAAAGCCGGAGATGGCTTCGATGAAGGAAAGTACAAATTTTTTACATCAAGTCCAGAGCAGACAAAATTTATTGACAATCCAGATTATGAAGGAGCACATTTGATTCTGTCAACCGGTGGTAAGGCTGCGGTGCATTATTGTAATGAGAATTTCTCATCTTCCAATGATTGTTTTGTGGTAAGAGTGGTAGACCACAATGCAAAGTTTCTCTATTTTCTACTAAAATCAAGAATATACCTTTTAGAACAAGGATTTAAAGGGGCTGGTTTAAAGCACCTCTCAAAGTCTTATTTGATTAAGATAAAAATCCCCCTTCCTTTCTCTAACGGTATTCCAGACTTAAAAGAACAAGAAAGAATTGTTTCAATCTTAGAAAAAGCAGAAAAGCTAAGGGAAAGAGGGCAGAGGGCAGAGGAATTGCTTGATGAATATTTAAAGAGTGTTTTTTATGAGATGTTTTATAATAAAGGATTTGAGAGAAAAAAAGGAAAAGAAATGTTTGAGTTAGCATATGGTAAAGGATTACCCGAAAAAGAGAGAGATGGTGGAAAATATTCTGTTTATGGGTCTAACGGAGTAGTTGGAAATCATTCAAAGTTTTTAATTAAAGGCCCGGGAATTGTTATCGGAAGAAAAGGTTCAATAGGAAAAGTTAATTATTCTAAAGATGATTTTTGGGCTATAGATACTACCTATTATCTAATTCCATTTAAGGGAACAAATTTTATTTTTTTATATTATTTATTAAAATCATATAATTTAAAATTGGACAGGTCTACTGCAATACCTGGTTTGAACAGGTACGATATCTATAATATGGATTTCGTAGACGTCCCTCTCTCCCTTCAGCAAAAATTTGCTTCAATTGTTGAACAAGTTGAGAAGATGAAAGAAAATATTAATAAAACTAAACAAAACTCTGAAGAATTATTTAATTCTTTGATGCAGAAGGCGTTTAGAGGAGAGTTGTAGAGATGATTGAAGAATATTTAACCCCAGGAGGGATAACATTGTTTATCAGTATAGCTGGAATTCTCTCATTTTATTTGGGCAAGGTCGTGTTAGATTTTTATCCCTCCAAAGAAAATAAGAGCCTTAACTATATAATTGGTTTTATCCTATTTTTAATATACATCATAATCCCATTGTTATTTTTTTATTATTTTCCTAATTTAAAATTAAATTTAACAATAGTTGGATTTTTGCTTTTTTGGTTAATTTATAGTTTATTGTATTTTTATTTGTATATTAAAATGAAAATCTTTGAAATAATAAGAAATAAAAAAGATTCCTATTTTTATGAGGTGTGTTTGAGAAATATCAAAAAATTTGGAATAGATTTGAAAACGAAAACAAAACTAAATCAGTTCTTTAAGAAATTTTTCATGACCTTGCCTAATCAAATATTTGTTTTAATAATTGGATACTTAACTATCTTCATCTCTATAAACATTTTTTTATTTTTTGATAATTGGATAGTCCGTATTTTTATCTTAATCTGTTTATTGCCAACACTAAATAAAATAATTGTCCTTCATACAGCAAAGACAATTAAATATAATGAAGTTAAAATTATAGATTTAAATGAAAAAAAATTTACTGGTAGGCTAATTAAACAAGATGAAGAATATATCCATTTAAATAGTGGAGACAAATTTTATAATTTTCCAAAAGCAAACATAAAAAGAGTAGAAACAGATATTAAAATAAATCTAGAAAAACAAGAAAGGCTAATTGATAAGTTTACTAATTTATTTGAAAATCTTACCTTTCTAAAAAAATCTAAAAAGGAGGATTCACAACAATAAACATGTTACATGCTGACCTTAAATCAAAAATACGCAAGTTATGGGATAAATTCTGGAGCGGAGGCATTAGCAATCCTCTTCAGGCAATTGAGCAAATATCATATCTTATCTTCATGAAGAAAATGCAGGATAAAGATGTTCTGGAGCAACAAAATGCAACATTAAAAGGCATTAAGTTCAATTCTATATTTACAGGACATGAAAATTGCAGATGGTCTGTTTGGACTGAGATGCCTTCTGATAGAATCCTAGCTCATGTAAGAGATGTTGTCTTTCCATTTATGAGAGAACTCGGAGAAAAAGATTCATTATATTCTAAATACATGAAAGATGCAAGTTTTTCTCTTCCAACAGCTTCTTTATTAATTGAAGCAGTAAATATAATTAATGATTTACATATTAAAGAACAAAATCAGGATACACAAGGAGATATTTATGAGTACCTTCTATCTGAACTAACAACTGCAGGTAAAAATGGACAATTCAGAACTCCAAGGCATATAATTAAGATGATGGTGGAACTTGCAAACCCAGAATTAGGAGACAGAATATTAGACCCTGCGTGTGGAACAGCTGGATTTTTAGTTAATGCTTATGAGTATATTTTGAATAGAAACAAGAAAAATGGAGTAAGCACATTAACCCCTCAAAAAAAGAAAATATTAGATGAAGAATCTTTATATGGATATGATATTGATAGAACAATGGTTAGAATTGCGGTTATGAATTTAATGATGCACGGAATAACTGATCCTCAAATTAAAGGAGAAGATACATTATCCAAGAGATATAATGAAAATGGAACATATGATTTAATTTTAGCTAATCCTCCATTCAAAGGATCTATAAATGAAAGTGAAAAGTCAGACGAATTTACAATAAGCACTAGTAAAACAGAACTGTTATTTTTAGAATTAATGTATAATTCTTTATCTGTGGGAGGAAGATGTTCTGTTATAGTGCCGGATGGAGTTTTATTTGGTAATTCCAAGGCACACAAGTCAATAAGAAAGTTATTATTAGAAAAATGCAGGCTTGATGCTATTATATCTATGCCTTCGGGGGTATTTAAACCATATGCAGGAGTTTCTACTGCTGTTCTATTTTTTACAAAAGGCGAACCTACTGAAAAAGTTTGGTTCTATAAAATGGAAGCAGATGGTTATAGTTTAGATGATAAAAGGATACCCCAGCCTGAAAAGAATGATATTCCAGATATATTAGAAAGATTTGAAAAAAGAAACAAAGAAGATAATGAAGATAGGACTAAGAAACATTTCTTTGTCCCAATTGAAGAGATAAAATCTAATGATTTTGATTTATCTATTAACAAATATAGAAAAGAAGAAGAGATTGAAATAACTTACAGGCAAAATAATGTTATTCTAAAAGAAGCTAAAAAAGAAATTGAAGAATTATTAAATGGATTTGAAGAGTTAGGAAAATTATTGAAGTAATTCTTAAATAATCAGATTTTTTCTCACTCCTCTAATCTTTTCAATTCTTCTTCGAGAAGATAGGAGTCAACATGCCCTGTGTTTGGCATGACAATCTCTATCTGGACTCTTCCTTGATTAAGTAGTTTATGAGAAAAATCTTCATTAGGGGCAATAACAGGTGTTTTTCTTGTGTACACTTCGTTTCTTCCAGGGTTGCACGAGTAAAGTATTATAGCTTTGTATTTTCCATCAATGCTGCTTATCCATCTTTGCATTGACTTTGCATCTTCATTAATAAAATAAACCCACTTATTTTTTTCAGCTCCTCCATGTGCTGCTAATATTGCTATTTTTTCTAAATTATTCTTCTTTGCATTTGCTTCTACTAGTTTATTGTATTCTTGATTCATTCCTATAA
The DNA here is from genome assembly GCA_964418095.1 of Candidatus Woesearchaeota archaeon. Taxonomy (GTDB): domain Archaea; phylum Nanobdellota; class Nanobdellia; order Pacearchaeales; family GW2011-AR1; genus MWBV01. The sequence goes on along the minus strand of CAYQKM010000001.1, from coordinate 34,078 downwards.
AAGCCTCCACAGTTGTCCAAGCTACAATATCCAGTGCTTTTTCATCATTAAGTTCTATGTCTTTTTTCATATCTGGACTATAGAAAAAATCTATTTTCCCGTACTCTCTATCTTCTGTAGTGTGCTTAAGTAATTTTTTAGCCATAATTAAAAGATATAAGATACTATTTTTAAGAGTTATGCTTTATTTTCTTTTAGGGGTCTTAGGCATTTTTGGTTTTTTTCTTTGGAATAAACTCCAGACAAAATAAATTACAATTATTTCAACTACAAAAATCCCTATATTTAATGGAGAAATAAAATAGGTTACAAGTGAGGTTACTAAAGCAGGTTGAAATAATCCTTCAACTTGATTTGATTCTATATATTTCATTACTAAAGGCCAGGTTATTGTTGTAATAAGCCAGTTAATTAATGGAACAATTATATTTATTGTGAGAGCAATAACAGGTGTCCAAATCACTTTCTTTTTTGTAGGTTTAATATTCATGCTGTTAGGAGGTATTTGAGATTTTTAAATTTTGGGTCTACTCAGTAATTCTGCGAGACCTTGAAGATTCTAGAAATAATTTGTAAGCTCTTTTTTCATCTTTATCTTCAATAGAGCCATCTTGTTCTAAACCTCTCTTATATCTTAATTTTAGTCTTTTGTATCTTGTATACTCTGCTAATGGGCCTAAATATTTTCTTTCTTTAGAAGTACATCCATAAACAGACTGTCCTTGAATCTCTATTAAATCATATTTTCTTCCAAATTTCTCTGTAAGCCTTTCAAGGTTTTGTATGTTTTTATCTTCCATATTGCTTTATCAAAGAAATAGTATTTAAGGATTATTATGCTCTATTCTGTAATCTCTTCTGGAACCCTATACTCTTCCCACTTAACCTTTTTATCTATAATTGTTTTTTTCAGATTTTTTTCTTGAGGAGATAATTTAGATTTTCTACCGCTTTTAACTTCTACAAATACTACTTCATTTATTTCTTTATTATCCATTCCTTTAAAGCAGATAAAGTCAATTGGCTTTCCAATAAATCTGCACTCTGTTGGTGAGTGCTTAAATCCTGGGAGATAAGGTGAAAGTTGTTCTGAAAACTGTCCTCCTAAAACTGCTCTTGATTGAGCTATTGCTTGTTTTCTTTGAGTAGGTAATTCACTTTCCCAATACTTATCCCTTTGAAGTACTCCTGTTTTCTTTCCAACAAAATATGCTATAGCTATTCCTACAAGAAAAATTAAAATAAAAATAATTATAGTGTAATCCATTTTACTATAATTAGAATATACTCTGCTTTAATAATTTATAGATTTAAAATTTTTAAGCTTAATTTTAAAATATCTTTAGATTAGTTAAACTCATTAGATTTAAAAATAATAAAGTCATTAAAGATATATAAAAATGGGAAAATTTAATTGGTTAATTTGGAGTTTAGTTTTTTCAGGAGTATTATTTTTAACAATTTATTTTTTAATATATGTTAAAGTTTCTGGGGATAGTAATTCACTAAAATTAATGTTAGGCAATATGGATGTTTCTAAAATAGGTGTATTCTTTTCAAGATTATCTCATGTAATTATAACTTCTGTTATAATAGGGTTTTTACTTGGATTAACAACAATAAAATCTAAAAAAAATAATTAAAAATTTATTTTCTCTTTTTTACAGGTTTTTTTGTTTCATTCTTTGCTTTATTTTTACAACAGGATTCAGAGAATAAATAAATGTACAAAATCTCTAAAATACCCAAGTCACTAATCAGAGCAAACACAATAAACCAGCATACATGGTTCTTTCTGGCAGACTTCCATAATGCTAAAAACTTCCAGACAGAAGACCAGATAAAAACTACAATTAAAAGCCAAAGAGAAATTCCTAATTGAGTAGCAAGTCCTTGAAAATAGTCCATTTTACCTCCTAATTTTAAAGAGATTTCTAAACTTTAAAAAGGTTAGGTTTGAAAATTTAGTGCTTGAAATATAATTTATTTTAATTTTACAAAGGAAAAGTTGTATGTGGATGTTGAATAGATTAGTGATTACTAAAGTTTAAATAGGAGTCCTTTTTAGAGTAAATTATTAATACAACCTGTGGTAATAAAGAGGCTTAAACATACAATATGTTGTATAGGCAAATTAACTTGGGTTTTAAAGGAGTAAAATGAACTGCCCATATTGTGGTAATGATGAATCAAAAGTGACTGATAAAAGAGACTCTCTTAATGTGATAAGGAGAAGAAGAGAGTGCTTGAAATGCAAAAAGAGATTTACAACTTATGAAAGAATTGAAAGAACAGACTTATACATAATAAAAAAAGATGGACGCAGAGAAAAATTTGATATTAAAAAACTTGAGGCTGGTATAAGCAAGGCACTTGAGAAGCGCCCTGTTCCTCAAGACAAGGTAAACACGATGATAAATCAAATAGATGAGCAAATAAGAAAAGCAGGGAAAAAGGAGATTAAAAGTTCAGTAATAGGAGAATTAGTTATGAAGAAACTAAAAAAACTTGATGAAATAGCTTATGTAAGATTTGCATCAGTATATAGGCAATTTCAAGATATAAATGATTTTAAACAGGAGATGAAAGAATTATAAGAAGGTAAAAAAGATGGGAGAAAATTTAGAAAAAAAGACCTATAACTACCAAGAAGCATTTGAAGAATCAAAAGAATATTTCAGGGGTGATGCTTTAGCAGCAAATGCATTTTTAGATAAATATGCTTTAAAAAACTCTTCTAATCAAAAAAATGAAAAAGATTTAGCAAATATTGTTTTATATGAAAAAACTCCAACAGATATGCATAAGAGGCTAGCTTATGAATTTGAGAGAATTGAAAAGAAATATGCTAATCCTATGAAGTCTGAAGAATTATTTGGGCTAATGGATCGCTTCAAATATATTATTCCTCAAGGAAGTCCTATGTCTGGTATAGGAAACACTAATCAAATTATTTCACTGTCTAATTGCTTTGTTATTGGGAATGATGAATGTTCTTCAGATTCTTATGGTGCAATAATGAAAACTGATCAAGAGCAAGTTCAATTAATGAAAAGGAGAGGTGGAGTAGGACATGATTTATCGTATATAAGACCTAAAGGGATGGCTGTTCTTAATAGTGCTTTAACTTCAACTGGAATTGTTCCCTTTATGGAGAGATACTCTAATTCAACAAGAGAGGTTGCTCAAGATGGAAGAAGAGGAGCTTTAATGTTGAGTTTATCAGTGGATCATCCAGATGCAGAAAAATTTATTGATGCTAAACTTGAAACAGGGAAAGTTACAGGAGCAAATATCTCTGTAAAAATAACTGATGATTTTATGAAAGCAGTTTATTCTGAAAGAGAACACATACAACAATTTCCAATAAATTCAGATAATCCAAAATATAGTAAAACAGTTAATGCTAAATCACTCTGGGATAAAATAATTAATAATGCTTGGAAATCTGCTGAGCCAGGTGTATTATTTTGGGATACTGTTTTAAGAGAGTCTATTCCAGATTGTTATGGTGAGTCAGGATTTAAAACTGTTTCAACTAATCCGTGTGGTGAAATACCTCTATGCCCTTATGATTCGTGTAGATTATTAGCTGTAAATTTATTTAGCTATGTTGATAATCCATTTACTAAAGAAGCTAAATTTGATTTTGAGCTATTCAAGAAACACACAGGATATGCTCAAAGAATGAATGATGATATTATTGATATGGAAATTGAAAAAATTGATGAAATATTAAAAAAAATAAATAGTGACCCAGAAGATGAAGAAACAAAATACACTGAAAAAAAATTATGGGAAAAAATAAAAGATAAGGCAATAATAGGAAGAAGAACAGGAACAGGAATAACAGGAGAAGGAGATATGCTTGCAGCACTAGGATTAACATATGGAACTAAAGAAGCAACAGAATTTGCAACAGAAGTCCATAAAACATTTGCAGTTGAAGCATATAGAAGCTCAGTTGAGTTAGCAAAAGAAAGAGGTAAGTTTCCAATATATGATTCAGAAAAAGAAAAAAATAATCCTTTTATACAAAGAATAAAAAAAGAAGATCCTCAACTCTATGAAGAGATGATTAAACATGGAAGGAGAAACATTTCAATGTTAACAATAGCTCCAGGAGGCACAGTAAGTATGATGGCACAAACAACTTCTGGAATAGAGCCTGTTTTTTCACCTGTTTATGAAAGAAAAAAGAAAGTTAATCAAAATGATTCTAATAACAGAGTTGATGAAGTAGATGAGCAAGGAGATAAATGGCAAAGGTACAAAGTATTTCATCATAAATTTGAAGATTGGCTAAAGATTAATGACTATAATGTAGATGAAGTAAAAAAAACTGCAGAAGAGAGTATGCTCAATAAAGAAAAAGAAGCTGAATTAGAAGAGATATTAAAGAAATCTCCTTATTATAGAGCATCTGCAAATGATGTTGACTGGGTTCAAAAGGTGAAGATGCAGGGAGCAATACAAAAATGGATAGACCATTCAATTAGTGTAACAATAAACTTGCCTGAAAAAGTTGGAACAGATTTAGTTGACAAACTATATAAGACTGCCTGGGAAGAAGGGTGTAAAGGAGTTACAATTTATAGGGAGGGCTCGAGAGATGCTGTTCTTAAAAAAAGTAAATTAGAGAATATTGAACTTGTACAAAAGAGTGTAAAACCTCATCCTTTATTAGATATAAAACCTCACTCAACTAAATATAAAATTAAGAGAATAGAGAATAAAGACAGCTTGCATTTTATTTTGACAAGTAATTTATATGTTGATGATAAAACTAAAAAAGCTTATTTTATTCCTGATGAAGATTTTCAGGTTAGAGCTCCAATAGGTGCTGCTACGAGTGTTACATTTTCTCAATCAGGCATGGATAGAACAGAAATATTGAGAGGACATAATCCAGATTATGCAGAGTTAGTTAAAAGATTAGAATCTCCTTTTTCAAGTGAAGATGAAGGAATTGGACCAAGAAGAATAAAATCTATTGAGCATGCTGCAGGATTAGTTTTTGAAGACTATTTTTTAAGAAATGGTATTCTTAAAAGAGATGAGATTACAGGAGAATTGATTCAAGTTGTTAATAAAAAAGATTTAAGGAAAATTGAAAGAGGAACACCTGAATATAAATCAATTTTATCTCAAGCAAGCAGAGTTTCAGGAGATGATGAAATTGAAATATCTGGAACTAATGGAAAATTAGATAAAAAATTTATATGTGAAAGATGTGGAAGTTTAGAATATTATTTTGAGGCAGGATGCCACTCTCCTAAATGTAAAAATTGTGAGCATGATAATGGGATGGGGTGCGGATAAATATTCTTGAATTATATTTTAGAAGATACTCATGTTTATAAAATAAATTAATTATAGAAAAAAATGAACTGGGATGATTATTTTATGTCTATGGCTTACTTAGTTGCTTCTAAGAGTAAAGATGAGAGAACTCATGTTGGAGCAGTTGTTGTTGGACCAAATAATGAAATTAAAACAACTGGTTATAATAGTTTTGTAAGGGGATTAGATGATAATGTTAAAGAGAGGCAAGAGAAACCAGAGAAGTACTATTGGTTTGAGCATGCTGAAAGAAATGCAATATATAATGCTACTTTAATTGGAACATCACTAAAAGGGTGTAAGATGTATACAAATGGTGTTCCGTGCATGGATTGTGCAAGAGGCATAGTTCAATCTGGAATACTTGAGGTTATTGTTGATAGAGATTGGGATAAAACAAATTCTCCTGAAGACATTGAGCATATGAAAAGAAGTTTAGAGATGTTTCAAGAAGTTGGAGTTAAAGTTAGATACTGGAATGGAGAATTGCCTAATATAGAAAAATTTAGGAGAGGAAGAATTTTAAATAAAGAACTGTAATTAAATTAAAAAATGAAAATTAAAATAAAAAAAATACATCCTGATGCTGTTATTCCAAAATATGCGCATGAAGGGGATGCTGGAATGGATGTATATGCTATTTCTAAAAAAGAAACAGAGAAATTTATTGAGTATGGAACAGGATTAACTTTTGAAGTTCCTAAAGGACATGTTATGTTTATTTTCCCTAGAAGCAGTGTAACAAATAAAGATTTAATATTAAAAAATTCTGTCGGAGTATTAGATTCTGGATATAGAGGAGAATTGGTTTTTAGGTTTAGTAAATTTGGAGAAGATGAATATCAGATAGGGGAGAGAGTTGGACAAATAATTATTTTACCATTTCCTGAAATTGAGTTTGAGGAAGCAGATGAATTATCTGAGAGTGATAGAGGTGCAGGTGGTTGGGGAAGCACTGGATTAAAATGAAAGAGTTTAGAGTAACTCCTCAAGAAAAATATGATTTTTGTGTATGTTCTGTTTTGCAATCTATTTTAAGAAATTATAATCTAGAATTTTCCCAAGAAGAAATTTCAAAAAATTTAACTCCTGGAAAAAATGGAGGATACTTTGTTAATGATGCAAGTATAAGTGATTTTCTTCTTTCAAATGGATTTGATTATAAACATTATTTTTGGAATGAGACTCCTTTTCACGAGCCAGATAGTTTACTTGAAGAAATGAATAAAAATGAAGGGTTTGTTGGAATAAATAAACATGTGTATGTGTTAAAATATTTTAATGACCCTTATTTAGAGATAATCAACCCTGTTAATTGTAAATTGATCAAAAAAGACATTTCAGAACTTTTAAAGGAGATGTCTGAAAAAGATGGAGGGTTTGCATTAATAAAAAAACTATGAAATATATGTTATAATTCAATTATGCTTATAAGGTAATATAAATTTTATTTTATAATAAAGATGGTAAAACAATATTTAGAGCATTCATTAGATATTTTAACTTCTCCTCGCTCTAATTTTAAAGGTGGGAGTAAAGAGTCAGGAATTATTTCTTTATTTGGGTATCAGAGTGTTCATGATTTAAGAGAGGGTTGGCCATTATTAACTACAAAGGATATGGCAGTAAATTCTATGCTTCATGAAACAATTTGGTTTTTAAGAGGAGATACAAATATAAAATATGTAGAAGATAATAAATGTCCTATTTGGAGACCAGATGCATTTCAGTACAATCTTCCGGGCATGGTTGAAGAAGGTATTTTTCCTAAAGGAATAAAAAAATACTCTCCTGATTGGGATGCAGCAATGGAAGAATATGGAAAATTAATAAGAGAAGATAAAGATGGATTTGCAGAGAGATGGGGACAAGCTGGACCAATTTATGGTGAGCAGTGGAGAAGATGGAAATATTTTGATAAAAATAAAGGCAAAATTGTTGAGATAGATCAATTAAAGAATATGATTGAAGGGTTAAAGAAAAAACCTACTGGAAAAAAACACATTGTCAGTGCTTGGAATCCAGGAGATGTCCCAGATATGTCTTTGCCTCCTTGTCATGTTTTATATCAGGCGACTGGAAATGAAGAGGGGGAATTAGAATTGCAATTGTATCAGAGAAGTTGTGATCAATTTTTAGGTGTTCCTTTTAATAAGGCGAGTTATGCTTTATTAACTCAAGTTATTGCACAAGAAACAGGAATGACTCCTAAAACATTTGTTCACACATTTGGAGATAGTCATTTTTATTGCTCAATTGGGAAAAGGACAGAGTGGTATAAACAAAATTTTGAAACAGTAAAAGATAAAATTAAATCTGTTAGAGATTTAGAAAAGAAAATAGGTGATAAATCAGGATATTTAGAAGTTAGAGATTGGGTTAACAAAAATGCACCTGCTGATGAGAATGAAAAAAAGTATGACCATATTACAGCTATTTTAGAACAATTATCAAGAGAACCAAGACCCCTTCCTAGATTAACAATTGCTAAAAAGCCTTTTGATGAGTTAGATATTGATGACTTTGTAATTAGCGGATATAATCCTCATCCTGCAATTAGAAGAAAGATGTGTGTATAAAAACTGATAACCAACACTTTTAAATATACTTAATTTTTATAAAAGCCATGGTAATAGAATTAACAAACGGTAAATTTAATGATTTCATAAAAGAAGGGACAGTATTAATTGACTTTTATGCTGATTGGTGTATGCCTTGTGTAATGATGGGTCCTATTGTTCAAGATATTGCTGAAAAATTTTCAGGAAAACTTAAAGTTGGGAAAGTAAATGTTGAAGATGGACAAGAAATTGCGCAAAAGTTTGGAGTTTCATCAATTCCTAATTTTGTAGTATTTAAGAATGGAAAATCTGTTGGAAACTTTGTTGGAGCAATGAGTGAAGAAGATTTTTCTGAAAGATTAAAAAAATTCTTGTAAGTGTTAAATTACAATTTAATTATAATAATTTTTATAAACTAAAATCTGTCTATCTGATTATGACTTTTGATTATAAAGCTGAATATGGGGAAAAGCAGACATATATTATAACCTATAAAAGTCTGATTAACGGGAGCACATCCATTGTTACAGGGGAATTCTGGAATCATAGTGAGGCTGAAAAGGTGTTTAACAGAAAATTTCAACACGAAGAGGTTATTAAAATCCAGAGTTCCAGAGAATGGATGGGTAATATTGGAAGTGATATTGCCACTGAATTAATAAAACATATTAAGACATTGGATAGTTTAGCTGAAAAGGGTTAGGAGATTTATTCTCTAAAAACTTCTTTGAAGATCTAATCCATATATTTTATTCCCCAGTTTCTTAAGAATATTGTTTATTAAAAAATGTTAATTGTAAAACTTAAGAGCTTTGGGTGTATTGGATAATTTTATAAAGTATTTGTATCTTTTTTTGAGATATGGCTCATATGGCTCCGTAGCTCAGTCTGGTTAGAGTTCTAACGAACAAACCATCCTGAGAAATATGAAGCTACAAGATATGGCTCCGTAGCTCAGTCTGGTTAGAGCACTGGACTTTTAATCCAGGTGTCGTGGGTTCAAATCCCATCGGGGCCATTTAATGTTTAAAAAGCATTTACTCTGTGGGATAGAATAATCCAGCTTTGCATAAAAACTATATCACTTTTTGTGCAGGAATTGCTTATTGTGCAAAGCTGAGTAATCCGAAAGATTTAAAAACCAATTTTCAGTATCTTTTATTATCACAAAGTTGTTAAATATTTATCCTGTGGCCCTTGTGCTGAGGATTAAATGACATGCCGAGCCAAGATGCACATTCTACAACCAAAACACATAAAACTCAATGAAAAGGAAACTCAAGAATTATTAAAGAAATATAACATATCTAAATCTCAATTACCTAAAATCCTTAACAGCGATGCTGCGCTCGCAAATTTGAATTGTGCTGTTGGTGATGTAATAAAAATAGAAAGAGCTGAGGAAGGAAAAGTAAATTTGTACTATAGAGTTGTAGTATAAGGTAAATAAATGGAAAAAAAAGGACACATAATAGTTAAAAATTATCTAAAGGAACACTCTCTAGTTGAATCAAATATAATCTCATTTAATAATTTTATAGAAAAGAAGCTTCAGGAAATAGTAGATGAGATTTCAGAAACTATTGTAAATGAAGAATTTGAAATAACTCTTGGGAAAATCGATGTTGGAAAACCGATAGTTACCGAGGCTGATGGAAGCCATTCTTTAATAACTCCTTCTGATGCAAGATTAAGAAAACTTACCTATTCTGCTCCTATAAACCTTGAATTAACTGTGAAAAAAGATAATCAAATAGATTCTGAAATTGTTGAAATAGGAAGAGTCCCTATTATGGTAAGAAGTAAAAAATGCAATACTTCAGGAATGTCTAAAGAAGAACTAATCACTAATTATAATGACCCTTTAGACCCAGGAGGATATTTTATAATAAAAGGAAATGAGAGGGTAATGATAATGGCTGAGGATTTAGCTGAAAACCAACCATTTATCGAGAATAATAAAAAAGGAGATTTAACACTTAAATTATTTTCATTAAAAGGAACTTACAAAATACCGGTTACAATAACTGAAAATAAAGAAAGTATAATTAATGTTTCCTTTAGCAGGTTTAAAGATATCCCTGCTGTTATATTACTTAAAGCACTTGGATTAACAAAAGAATCTGATATTGCAAAATACATTGGAAAGGAGACAGACAGTGTAATTGTTAATTTATATGAATATTCAAGCATAGTTGAGAAAGAAGATGCTATGATGTTTATTGCTGAAAAAACAAATCTTCAAGGAACTAAAAAAGAAATTTTAGATAGAGTTAAACAAAGAATAGATTCATATTTATTTCCGCACATTGGACAAAAGAAAGAAGATAGAATGAAGAAAGCAATAACACTCTGCAAATTCATTAAACAATTTTTAATTGCTAAAGAAAACCCTAAACTAAGAACAGATAAAGATCATTATGCAAATAAAAGAGTAAGACTTTCAGGTGATTTACTTGCTACATTATTTAGAGTTAATTTAGGTATATTGGTTAGAGATTTACAATACTCTTTGCAAAAATCTGCTAAAAGAAAAAAATACTTTTCAATAAAAGTATTGGCTAAATCTACTTTATTTTCTCATAGAGTTGAGTCTGCAATTGCAACTGGTTCTTGGACAGGAGAACGTTCAGGAATAACTCAAAATATTGATAAGACAAATTACCTAGCAACAATCTCTCAGCTGCAAAGAGTTTCAAGCATGCTCCCTGGAGATCAGGAAAACTTTTTAGCAAGAACATTACATCCAACCCATTATGGGAGATTTTGCCCTATTGAAACCCCAGAAGGAACAGAAATCGGTTTAAGAAAAAATTTAGCTATACTTGCAAAAGTTTCAACAAGAGTAGACTTTGATAAGCTCAAATTTGCAAAAGATTTAGAAGCATTAGGACTTAATCCTGAAGGTGTTGGAAATTATGATGTTTTCTTTAATGGTATGTTTATTGGAGTGATTGATGACGGAAACAAATTTGTTCAACAAATGAGAGAAAAGAGGAGGGAAAATCAACTTCCACTTGAAATGAGTTTTAGAGAAGATGAGGGAATAAAAACAATTTATATTTCAACTGAATCTGGAAGAGTTTTAAGGCCTCTAATTATTGTTGAGAATGGTGTCTCTAAACTTAAAGCTGAACATTTGATTCAGATAGAACAAGGAGAACTGGGTTGGAAAGGATTGCTTCAAAAAGGAATAATAGAATATATAGACGCTGCTGAAGAAGAAAATGCTCTTGTTTCATTAAGTGAAGGAGAATTAACTTCTGAGCACACACATTTAGAAATTGACCCTGTTTCACTATTTGGAACAGTTACAAGTCTTGTTCCGTATGGAAATCATAATCAGAGTTCAAGATTAAACAGAGGTTCAAAAACACAAAAACAGGCACTAGGATTATATTCTGCAAATTATTTGTGTAGATTAGATACTGATGTAAGTATATTGCAATATCCACAAAGACCAATAGTTAGAAGCTTTGTTTACAATACTTTAGATACTTATCCAGCAGGACAAAATCTTGTTGTTGCTATAATGACTTATGAAGGATACAATATGGAAGACGCTTTAATTTTAAATAAAGGAAGCTTAGATAGAGGGCTTGGAAGAAGCTTTTACTTTAGACCATATTCTGCAATAGAAATGAATTATGCAGGAGGATTAAAAGATGAGATTGCTATGCCTGAAAAAGATTCTTCAGGATATAAGATGGAATCAAGTTATAATCATTTAGAAGATGATGGAATAATCTCACCTGAAGCAGAAGTTAATGAAGGAGAAGTAATGATAGGTAAGATGTCTCCTCCAAAGTTCTTATCTGAAGCAAGAGAAATCTCAATAAGAACAAAAAAAGAATCTAGTGTTTCTATGAGACAAGAAGAAAAAGGGATTGTTGAATCAGTGTTTATTACAGAAGATTGTGAAGGCAATAAAATAGTTCAAGTTAAAACAAGAGATCAAAGAATACCTGAGCTTGGAGATAAATTTGCAACAGCACACGGGCAGAAAGGAGTTGTTGGAATGATACTTCCTGAAGAAGATGTACCCTTTACTTCTAGAGGAATAAAACCAGATGTGATTTTTAATCCTCATGGATTACCATCGAGAATGACTGTTGGATATTTATTAGAGTTGCTTGCAGGTAAAGTAGGTTCTTTAAGAGGAGAAATAGTTGATGGAACTTCTTTCTCTGGAATGAGTAAAAAAGAGTTAGAAGAGCAGCTTGAAAGCATGGGATTTAGATTTGATGGTAAAGAGACAATGTATGATGGAGTTACAGGAAAAAGAATTATCTCAAAAATATTTGTTGGAGATTTATATTACTTAAAATTAAAATATATGGTAGGAAATAAGATTCATGGAAGAGCTTCAGGAAAAGTTGCACTTCTTACAAGACAACCAATTGAAGGAAGAGCGAGAGGAGGAGCATTGAGATTAGGAGAAATGGAGCAACAAGCATTGGTAGCGCATGGAGCATCACTGTTATTGAAAGAAAGATATGATTCAGATAAAGTAGTTTTACCAATCTGTACTAAATGTGGAACAATTGCAATTGATGATAGCATAAGAGGAAAAACATACTGCCCTATGTGTGGAAGTGAAGAAGTTGAACCAGTTGAAGTGTCATATGCATTTAAACTTCTTTTAGGAGAATTGGAGGGGCTTCATATAAACACCACATTTGATTTAAAAAATAAATACGAATAAAAACAAATAAGATGGCAAAAATAGTAAAAAAGAAAATAGGAGAAATGAAGTTTAGCTTATTTGGTCCTGAACATATCAAGAAACTTTCTTGTGCAAAAATAGTTACACCTGAGTTATATGATATTGATGGGTATCCTGTTGATGGAGGCTTAATGGATTTAAGACTTGGAACAGTTGATCCAGGAGTGAGATGCAGAACTTGTGGTGGAAGAATAAAAGAGTGTTTAGGGCATTCTGGAAGCATTGATTTAGCAAGACCTGCTGTTCATCTTAAATATGTTCCACTAATTGAAATGGGCTTAAGATGTTTTTGCGATCAGTGTGGAAAATTAATGATAAGTGAAAAAGATTTAGAGAAATACACTCCTAGTCAAAGAGCTAAAAAAGCTAAAGATGCTAAAAAATGTCCTTACTGTCAAGCTCCTCAAGAGAGAGTAAGACTTGATAAGCCTACAACATTTTATAGAGGGAAAACAAGAATATTCCCTATTGAAATAAGAGAATTATTAACTAAGATACCTGATGAAGAATTAAAAAAGATTGGAGTTAATCCATCTGCTTGCAGACCTGAGTGGGCAATTTTAACTTCTCTTTTAGTTCCTCCTGTTACTGTAAGACCTTCAATTATCCTTGAAACAGGTGAAAGAAGTGAAGATGATTTAACACATAAACTTTCTGACATAATAAGAGCAAACCAGAGATTATGGGAGAATCTTAATGCGGGTGCTCCTGAAGTTATTATAGAAGATTTATGGGATTTATTGCAATTTCATATTACAACATTTTTTGATAATACTGTAACAAGAATCCCTCCTGCAAGGCATAGGAGTGGACAACCTTTAAAAACAATTACTGAAAGAATTAAAGGTAAAGAAGGAAGAATAAGAAAAAACATTGCAGGAAAGAGAGTTAATTATTCTGGCAGAACAGTCATCTCTCCTGATACAGATATAGACATAAATGAAGTAGGAGTGCCTTTTGAAATTGCAAGAATTGTAACTGTTGCAGAGACTGTTAATGATTTAAATATTGAAAAATTAAAAAAATTAATACAAAAAGGAGAAGAATATCCTGGTGCAAGTTATGTTATAAGAACTGATGGTAAAAGAAAGAAAATAACAAATGAATTAAAAGAAGAGATAATTAATGAGCTTGTTCCTGGGTATCAAGTTGAAAGACATCTTCAAGACGGAGATATTGTGTTATTTAATAGGCATCCAAGTCTTCACAGAGGAAGTTTAATGGCTCATTTTGTAAGAGTTTTGCCAGGGAGAACATTTAGGTTGCATCCTGCTGCAGCTGCCCCATATAATGCTGATTTTGATGGTGATGAAATGAATATACACTCTCCACAAAATGAAGAAGCAAGAGCAGAAGCAAAGATGATACTCGATGTAAAGAGAAATTTGATTTCTCCTAAAAATAATACAAGTTTAATAGGGTGCATAGGGGATGCAATAACTGGCAACTATTTAATGGGATTAGATGAAGTTTCATCTGACTATGCTAATCAATTATTATTTAATTCAGAAGTTGATGCTCAAATAACTAAAAAAACTGTTTCAGGAGCAGAAGTATTTTCAAAGATTTTACCAAAATTTAATTTCTCAAATGAGTCAATAACAATTAAAGATGGAGAGATTGTGAAAGGTGTAATAGATAAAACAGCATTTGGAAGTGAAGATGGAGAATTAGTTAAAGTCCTTGATAAGTCAATAGGAAGAGAAGAAGCATTTAAGATAATAAAAAAAGCATTTAACCTTGGAAAGAATTATTTAAGTGAAAGAGGAATTACTATCTCTGTTAATGATTTAGATTTAAGTGAAAGTATACTTAAACAGTGTGATGAAGTTATAAAGAAAGCCCAGAAGAAAGCACAAGATATAATTGAAGCAGATAGTAATGGAACTTTAGAACTGATTCCAGGAAAAACAAAAGAAGAATCAAGAGAAATAAGAATACTTCAAACACTTAATGAAGTAAGAACAAGAATCAGTGAAATAGTAAAAAAAGAATTTCCTTCTGAAAACCCTGTAAGTAATATGATTAAGTCAGGAGGGGGTGGAAATATTTTAAATATTACTCAGATGGCATCGTGTGTTGGACAGCAAGCTCTTGGAAATAGAAGAGTTGATTTTGGATATAATGATAGAACATTGTCTTTCTTTAAAAAAGGAGATTTATCTCCTAAGGCAAGAGGATTTATTGAGAACCCATTCATAAAAGGATTGAGGCCAGATGAATTTTTCTTCCAGGCAATTACAGGAAGAGACTCTCTTATGGATACTGGGTTAAGAACTCCTAAATCTGGTTACTTATATAGAAGATTGGCTAACGCTCTTCAAGATTTAAGAGTTGAATATGATGAAACAGTAAGAGACAGCAATAATAATATTATAGAATTTAAATATGGAGACGATGGAATTGATATTACTAAATTACATCTTAAAGAAAAATTAGATTCTGGTGAAGCTATTGGAATAGTAACTGCGCAATCCTTTGGTGAAGCATCAACACAGATGGTATTAAGGACATTCCATATGGCAGGTGTATCTGAAATGCAGGTTACAACAGGATTGCCAAGATTAATTGAAATCTTTGATGCTAGAAAAAAGCCTTCTTCTCCAAAAATGGAAATTTATCTGAATAAAGAATATAATAATGAAGAAGGAGCTAGATTTGTTGCTGAAAAAATAAAAGAAGTTAGACTTAAAGAAATTGCTTCAGAAATAAATCTTGACTTTGTAGAGAAAAAAATAGAGGTGAAAATAGATAAAGAAGGATTAAAATACACTCATACAAATATTAAAAGGATAAGTGAGATATTAAATAAGCAAGGATTTAAGGTTAAAGAAAAACAAGACTCTATTTCTCTTAGTGCCGATGATAAAACCGGATTTAGAGATTTGTATAAGTTAAAGGAAAAACTTAAAGAATCAATAATTTCAGGAGTTAAAGGAATTCAGCAAATCCTTGTAGTGAAGAGAGATAATAACTTTGTTATAACAAGCCTAGGAACAAATCTTAAAGAGATTATTTTAATGAAAGAAGTTAACCCAGAAAAAACTATCTCTAATGATTTCTATGAAGTTGCAGAAATATACGGAATAGAAGTTGCAAGGGAATTGTTAATGAATGAAATAACTGAGGTTCTTAAAACTCAGGGATTAGATATTGATATTAGGCACTTAAAATTAGTTTCAGATGCTATGACTAATTCAGGGGAAATTAAAGGGGTTACAAGAATGGGAATTATTGCTCAGAAATCTTCTATACTTGCAAGGGCAACATTTGAAACACCTGTTCCACAGTTTGTTAAAGCAACATTGAAAGGTGGAAAAGACAAATTATCAAGTGTAATAGAAAACATAATCTTAAATCAGCCTGTACCAGTTGGAACAGGATTACCTGGATTACTTGTTAAAGTAATTGGGCCGTTAACAAAGAAAGAATCTGAAAAGAAAACAGCAGATTCAAAGGTTGTTGAGAAAGTTAATAAATAATCCTTTAAAAAATATAAATTTTTATAAATATCAACAGTATTTAACAATCATGGAAGAATATATTAAAAATCCAGTCAAATTAGATTTTAATCCTCTTGAAGAGGGTGTAGACTATAAGATTAAAGAAATATTTGAAGATAGATTAGCTAGAACTCTTTGGATGGGGATGAAAGAAGTGCAAACACAAAGTAAAGATTTTAATGACGCCTGCTTATATGTTTCTGAAATTTTTGAAAAACTTGGAACTCCCAACACTCCTAAAAAACTAGAATATATTCTTACAAAATATTTTGACATTCCATTTAGTAAAAAATTTGCAGAAGAGATATTTCCATATGTTTCAGGAAGTAAAAATATAGAGTATGAAGTAATTAAACAGTGAGTTATTATCGACAGATTTATAAAACCACTTCTTATTTAATAAAAATGGTTAACACACTAGATATGAAGGACTTGAGATACCTAAAACTTTTTGAAAAAGTTACAAACCTAAGAACACATTACTGTTTTGAATATAATAACACAATAATTTTTTGTGTCCCAAAAGAATTTGTCTCAAAGGCAATTGGACCTGAAGCTAAAAATTTGAGAAGAATAAACGAGATAATTAAAAAAAGAGTGAAGGTTATTGCGATACCTAGAAACTCTGAGGACATTAAAAAATTCATTGAGCTTGTTGTAAGCCCAGTCACATTTAAAGATTTAGAGATTTTAGAAGATGAAATAATTCTTAATGCTGGAACTCAAAGCAAGGCTGCATTAATTGGCAGAGAAAAAAGAAGATTAATTGAGATGCAAAGAATAACTAAAGATTTTTTTAAAAAAAATTTCAGGATAATTTAAAGAAAATGAAATACTATATAGATGAAAAAAGAGAAAAAATTAAAATAACTGGATCAAAAAGAAGAATAAGGAGATTTGCTAAGTATCTTATTGAAGAAGTAGATGGGAATCTTGTAAAAAACCTTGAATCTATTAAATTGGATAAATCTATCAAAGCATTTGACCTTAATAATTATCAAAGATTATATTTAGAAGAAAAGGTTATAAATTACATCCCAACTGTTTGGAATCCTGGGGAAAGAGAGTTTCATTTTAAAATTATGAAAGGACACTATCAAAGAGCCAGAGAGGGATTTGAGAGAGGACAAAAGAATAACTTGTTTAAAATCTTTTCAAAATAAAAACCGAAGAGCTTTTAAACTAATTTTGTAATTAATAGATAACTGAAATATTCAAATGGGACTAAAAAACGCATTTAAAAAAAAGAAAGATAGAAAGAAATTCAGATGGAAAGATAGAAAATTCAAAGTGAGAACTCTAAATCTTTATGCTAAATCTGATCCTCTCGAGGGGGCTAATCAAGCTAAAGGGATTGTTCTTTCTAAAGTTCAAAAAGAAGCTAAACAGCCAAACTCTGCTATGAGAAAGTGTTGCAAAGTTCAGCTTACTAAAAATGGAAGAACTGTTACTGCATTTATCCCTGGGAATTTAGCTCAAAAATTTATTGATGAGCATGATGAAGTAATGATAGAAAGGATAGGTGGAAAGCAAGGAAGAAGTAAAGGAGACATTCCCGGTGTTAGATATTCTGTTATAAAAGTAAATGATCAGCCACTAGAAAGATTGTGGCTTGGCAAAATACAAAAAGGTAGAAGATAAAATGAGTGAACAAATAAAATTTAGTGGAGCGCATTATGAGGATGTAATTAGATATTTAAGTTCTCATAAAGAGTTGCGTCCTGGATACCCTTTTGGAATAGATGGAAAACTTTATCTCACAAACAGTAGAAAACCAAGCGGATTTGTATTGCAAAGATGCTGTGGAGATTCAGATGAAGCTACTTTATCTATAATAAATTATCACCCAAGCTTTAATAAAATTAAACAGAATTTAGAAAAAATAATAAATAAAAATGAGTGAACAAGCATTAAACTTTAAAATATTTGACAAGTATGATATTACAAATATAGAAATCTATGATGCTGGATTAAAATCTTCTATAAATCTTAAACCAAAATTACTATTAAAAAATCAGGGGAGAGATGTTGGAAAATTTAATCAAACAAGAGTAAATATTGTAGAAAGATTAGCGAATAAGCTTTCTGTTGGTGGGCATAGAGGTAAAAAGCATAGATTAGAAAAAGGAAGTGCTAGTGGAAAATACACTAAAAACATGCAAATTATTTTAGAGGTTCTTGAAAATATTGAGAATAAAACAGGGAAAAATCCTGTGGAAGTTCTTGTTAGAGCAGTTGAAAACTCTGCTCCAAGAGATGAAACAACAGTTATAGAATATGGAGGGGCAAGATATCCTCAAGCAGTAGATGTTTCTCCTGTAAGGAGAGTTAACTTAGCATTAAAACACTTAGTTCATGGGGCATCTGACAAAGCATTTAATAAAAAGAAAACAATTGCTCAGACACTTGCAGAAGAAATAATTATGGCTGCAGATAAGAATGGTGAGAGTTTAGCAATAAGAAAAAGAAAAGAATCTGAAGCTCAAGCTGATTCTGCTAGATAAGCTTAAACAAATTAAATTATTTGGGTAAAGTTTAAAAACTATTTTTATCAAGTTTAATAATTAGCAAACTAAAATAATAAAAAACATACAAAAAATGGCAGAAAAAGAATCAAGTTTAGATAAGATTAGGAGATTAGTTTCTAATCAAAAAAATATAAGAAATGTAGCTACAAGTGCTCATATCCACCACGGAAAAACAGCATTTACAGATAATCTTTTAGCTGCAGCAGGAATGATGGCTGCAAAAAATGCAGGAGATTTAGAAGAGGGTATGGCAACCTGGCAACATTCTGACGAGCAAGAAAGATTAATGACTGTTGATGCAGCGAATGTATCTATGGTTCATAATTACTTAGGTGAAGAGTATTTAGTAAATTTAATTGACACTCCAGGACATGTTGATTTTGGTGGAAATGTTACAAGAGCTATGAGGGCTATTGATGGAACATTTGTTTTAGTGTGTGCTGTTGAAGGAATAATGCCTCAAACAGAAACAGTTATTAGACAAGCACTTAAAGAAAGAGTAAAACCTGTTCTTTTTATTAATAAAGTTGATAGACTAATCAATGAATTACAAGTTACACCTGAGCAAATGCAAGACCGATTCAAAAAGATTATTGAAAAATTTAATCAATTAATTGAACAAATTGCTGAAAAAGAATTTGCTTCAAAATTCAAAGTAAATGTTGCTGATGGAAGTGTTGCATTTGGTTCTGCTAGAGAAAATTGGGCACTGTCTATTCCATTTATGGTAAAGAAGAAAATAAGTTTTAAGGATATTTATCAATTATATGATGGCTCACTTTCTAAAGAAGATAGAGATAAGTGGGTTTGGGAAAATGCTCCACTTTATGAAGTTATATTAGATATGGCTATAAAACATTTGCCTAATCCTGTAGAGGCTCAAGCATATAGAATACCTAAAATATGGAGAGGGGAATTAGATAGTGAATTTGGGAAAAACTTAGTTCAGTGTGATAAAAATGGAGAACTTGGATTTGTTATAACAAGAATTGTTATTGACCCTCGTTCAGGAAAAGAAATTTCTGCAGGGAGAATATATTCTGGAACACTTAGAAGTGGAATGGATGTTTATGCAAATAATGCAAAACAACCAGCAAAAATACAACAGGTTTTAGTTTATAATGGAATTAAGCCTGAACAATTAGAAAGTGTTCCTGCGGGTAATGTCCTCGCTGTTAGTGGATTAAATCTTGATGTGGGTGAAACAATCACAACAAAGGAGCAAACACCATTTGAAGAAATTAAACATATTTTCCAACCAGTAATTACAAAATCAATTGAAGTTATAAAAACAGCTGACTTACCAAAGCTTATTGAAATTTTAAGAAAAGTTTCAAAAGAAGACCCTTCAATTAAAGTTAGTATTAATGAAGAGACTGGGGAGAGTTTAATTTCTGGTATGGGTGAATTACATTTAGAGATTATTGAAAATAGAATCAAGACTGAAAAAGGATTAAATATTAAGACGTCAAATCCAATTGTTGTTTATAGAGAGTCTGTTGGAAAATCTTCAGGACAAGCATTTGAAGGAAGAAGCCCAAACAAACATAATAGCTTCTATATTAGAGTTGAACCTCTTGATAGTACACTATCTGAATTAATAGAGAGTGGAGAGCTTCCAGAAGGAAGAGTAAAGAAAAAGAGTGAGGCTGTTGTAAACACACTTTCAAAAATAGGATGGGGCAGTGACGAGATTAGAAATGTTAAAGATATTTACAAAGGAAACATGTTTTTTGATGAAACACGAGGAGAGGTTCATATTGGAGAAGTAATTGAAATGGTTTTAGATGCATTTGAAATGGTAATGGATCAAGGGCCATTAGCAAGAGAACCTTGCATGGGTATGAAAGTTGTATTAGGAGATATAAGACTTCACGAGGATGCTATCCATAGAGGACCTGCTCAAGTTTATCCTGCTGTAAGAGAAGCAATAACAGAGGCAATGAAAAAAGCAAATCCTACTATTCTTGAACCTTTGCAAATTCATTTAATTGAAGTTCCTGAAAACTTTATGGGTTCTGGAACAAAACTTGTTGGTGGAAAAAGAGGACAACTTCTAGATATGAGTCAAGAAGCTGGACAAGCTCAATTAAAAGCTAAAATTCCTGTCGCTGAAATGATTGGATGGTCAAGTGATTTAAGAAGTGCTACTGAAGGAAGAGGGGTTTCATCTTTAGTTGATCAGCAGTTTGAAAAAATACCATCTGCATTACAAGCGGATGTTATAAGAAAGATAAGAGATAGAAAAGGCTTAGCTGAAAACCAATAAATAATTTTTAATTTTTTCTAAAAAAAGATAATTTTAATTTTGTCGAGGGGAAATTTAAAATATAATAAAAATAAAAAAGAATAGTTGAATAAACAAAACAAAAAGTTTATAAACCTACTTTTTTATTAGATAAATTAGGTACTAAAATGGCTAGAGAAAAACCAACAATGAATGTAGTGTTCGTGGGACACGTTGATGCTGGAAAATCAACAACAGTAGGAAGACTAATGTTTGATGGTGGAGCAGTATCAGAACAAGAAATGGCTAAACTAAGAGCTGAAGCTCAAAAATATGGAAAAGCTGGATTTGAGTTTGCTTATGTAATGGATAATATTAAAGAAGAAAGAGAAAGAGGAGTTACAATTGATTTGTCTTATAAAAAATTAATTACTCAAAAATATGAAATCACAATCATTGATGCACCTGGACACAGAGACTTTGTTAAGAACATGATTACTGGTGCTTCACAAGCAGATGCTGCTTTCTTGGTTATTGCTGCTCCTGCTGGTGTTCAACCACAAACAACAGAACACTTATGGCTTTTAAGAACAATGGGTGTAAAGAATCTTGCTATTGCTGTAAATAAAATGGATGCTGTTGAATACAAAGAAGACAGATTCAAGGCAGTTAAAGAAGATGTAGGAAAATTATTAAAACAAGTTGGAATAAATCCTGACAACACACCTTTCTTGGCTGTGAGTGGATTGCAAGGAGATAATATTTTTAAGAAAACAGATAAAATGCCTTGGTATAAGGGACCAAGTATTGTGGAACAAATAGATTTATTCCCTGCTCCAGAATTACCAACAAATTTACCAATGAGAATGCCAGTTCAGGATGTATATGAAATTACAGGAATTGGAACTGTTCCTGTTGGAAAAGTTGAAACTGGTATAATGAAAGTTGGACAGAAAGTTATAATCCTTCCAGGAAGAACTGGAACTGGAATCCCAGGTGAAATAAAGACTATTGAAGCTCATCATGAAACTTTACCTGATGCTCCTGCTGGTATGAATGTAGGTGTTAATATTAGAGGCGTAGGAAAAAAAGATATTGCTAGAGGAGATGTTATCTGCGAGGCAAATTCTCCAATACCAATAGTTGAAGAGTTTATTGCTCAAATTGCAGTAATAAATCACCCTACAGTGTTAGCTAAAGGATATACTCCAGTATTCCATATACACACAGCTCAAGTTCCTTGTCAATTTACAGAATTAATAGAACAAATTGACCCTAAAACCGGACAAGCTATAAAACAAAATCCTGACTTCTTAAAGAATGGAGATGTTGCTAAAGTTAGAATAAGACCTCAAGGAAATTTATGCTTAGAAACTGCTAAAGATAATCCATTTATGGGAAGATTCGCAGTTAGAGATGCTGGAGCAACAGTTGCTGCTGGTATGTGCTTAGAAATTGTAAAAAAGAAGTAAGGTGATTTCTTTGTATAAAAATAAATTCTAAATAATTATATATAATCAATTTTAAAATGATATTTCTTTATTTTATAATAAAGTATCTTTATGATAGTATAAGAAATCTATAATAAAGTGAAATATAGTATAGATTTATAACAAAGTATTTAAATGCACTCTAAAGAATATATCTTATGGGAAGGAAAAGATATAGCGTAAATGATGCAAGGGAATTTTTAGAAAGTTTTAGAAAAGTTAAGGATTTAAATAATGTGGATTATATTAAACTTGCAAAATCACTAAAAGTATTTGCTGAAAGAGATGAATCAATCCATTTTAGGGACCTTGTAGATAAGTATGTTAGATTAGCTGAAGATTATAAAAGAGGAGTATTTGAAAAAGATTTTAGAAATAGAACTCAGGTAGATGAGAAAACATACGATATTTTAAAATTTTTGTGTAAAGGTGCAGATGCTTCTTATTTTAAGAGTATTTTTGGAGGAATTAGAGAGCATGGTGGTGAAGAAGGTAAATTAGAATTAATGTTTAAGAAAAATTACTCTATTATGGAAGATATAAGTGATTTAAGTGAGTCAAAATGACAGAAGATATTGAGGAAATAAAAATTCTGGGAAGAGAATTAGAAGATATTCTTAACCATAAAGGAGTAGAAGAGTTTACTAAAGATTTAATTAGAAAAGCAATAATATTTGGATATAAAGTTGGAACTTGTGAAAAAGGATATGAAATGTCAAATGATCCTTATAGGTCATATAGTTGTTTAGAAGAATATGAAAAAATAAGTGAATTTCTCAAAAAATAGTGTAAAATTAACAATACTTAAAAACCCAAGAATATTAGAATATTTATGCTTACAAAGGGAATGAGTAAGAGTGAAATTGAAAGAGAGCTTAAGGGAAAAGGAGACTTTATTCAGATTGATTATCTAAACAGATTTATAGCTCAAAAACCTCCACTACATGAAAAGAAATTTGCTTTCACTAAACTCATTGAAATATACACTTCAAAAAAGATGTATGGAGATGTTGCAAAGATGTATAGGAATTTATCCTTATTATCTCTCTCTTCTCAAGAAAAACTAGGATATCTTATAAATGAGATAAAGGCACATATTCAAAATGGGAGATTTGACGAGGCTGACTCTGTTATGAGAAGATCTATGGAAGAAGTTTCAATAATTAAAAAGTCAGAAATATATGAGAATATAAAAGAGTTTTACAAAGAGCAAGCAGAGCAATTTGAAAAAGAGTCTAGAAGAAATAATGCTGTTAAAGTATATGAGAAAATTCTTAGTATGAAATTAAGTGAATCAGAAAAAACAGAGATAAAAAATAAGCTCTTAAATTTATATGAGCAATTAGGAAAGTTTAGAGAATCCTCTGTTTTGAATAATAGAAGATTTAGATAAAAGTAAGTTCTTTAGAACAACATACTTTTTAAAATAAATAATATTTCTTAGCAAATGAAAGAAACTAAGGGGAATGAATATCCTGTATATAAATTAGTTTATACAGATATGCAGGGCAAAAGGTCAATTGCTTACATAGCAGAGGAATCATCTGAGATTGCAATTGGTTTGCTTAAAGAAGTCCTTGAAAGTTATGGGTATTCTAAAAAAAATCTTGAGAATTTATTTGAGGTTTCTCGTAAAACAGAGTGCAGTGCTTACAAAGGGAGCATTGTATTAAGAAGTTTCTAAAAGAATTATTTTTTCCTTAAAAGATGTTCTATATCTTTAAATTCAGTTACAATTTCTTCAATAGAGTTTAGTTTCTTTATTAGCCACCACCTTCCTTTTACACCACTCTTTTTTATGTGCTGGTGGCAATTATATCCTCTTGACTGAAATTCTGGATTTTCGCAGCTTATTCTAGCGAAATTATATCCACTAACTCCAAAATTAGGTTTTCCTTCTGGATTTATTTGAATACTTATACGAGAAATTGGGGGATATGCTTCTTTTTGCCACTCTCCAAAATCTCTTGGGGTTATAAGTATCTCATTTGTTTTAACTGAAGGTGATACCCACCAGTAGTTTAGATTATTCTTTTCAAACTCTCCTCTTAAAAGTCTTGCGTATTTATATCTGTTTTCAGGTGTTTCAAATGATAGATTATTTGTCATAAGAAGGTTTGAGGAAGTGTGTTTTATAAACCTTTGTAAATTGGGTTTTAAGTGAAGAACCCTTTAAAAAATATAACCGAAGAACTTTTAAACTATCTAAGATAATGTATAATTGAAAAGTATCGTTTTTCAATTATTATCACGGTATCACATCACATTCAATCCAATTTATGCTGATTTGATTTAGATCAACAAAGAGATTAGAATTAGAGGTCACTAATTAAAAAGTGTATGCTTGATAAAAGCTAAATCGATATTTTTCTAGAAATCATTAGATTTCAAATTAATTAAATAAATAGGAAAAAAATGGCAAAAATAAGTCCAGTATCAATAAAATACATGATACATGCGAATTTTACAGCTGAAGGTGCTTTGGAAAAACCTGATGTAATCGGAGCTATATTTGGGCAGACAGAAGGTTTATTGGGTGCTGAGTTGGAAATGAGAGAATTGCAGAAAGAAGGAAAGATAGGAAGAATTGAAGTTGACTTGGAAAGAAGAGACAAGATGACTGTGGGTAAAATAAAGATTCCTACTGCTCTTGACCAGTCTGAAACAACTTTAATAGCTGCTGCAATTGAGACAATAGAAAGAATAGGTCCAAGTGACTCTCAGATTGAGATTGAAAGAATTGAAGATGTGAGGGGAAGCAAGAGGGACTATATTCTTGAAAGAGCTAAAAGACTTATGTCTGAAATCAAAGGTTCTACAGACTCAAGAGAGATTTCAAATGAAATCAAAGATTCTGCAAAGACTTCAAATATACAAGAATATGGAAGTGAAAAATTACCATGCGGAAATATCTCTGGAAAAGAGATAATTGTTGTTGAAGGAAGAGCAGATGTTGTTAATCTTTTAAGAGCTGGTGTTACAAATGTTATTGCTATGAACGGCACTAAAATGCCTAATGCAATAAGAGAACTTGGAAAAGAGAAAGAAATAACTCTTTTTGTTGATGGAGACAGAGGTGGAAAGCTTATAATACAAAATGTCTCAGACAATGCTGATGTTGATTACATTGTAACTGCACCTGATGGAAAAGAAGTTGAAGAACTTGCAGGAAAAGAAATTCTTATGAATTTAAGAAAGAAAGTTCCATTAAGTGAATACCTTAAAAGAGAAGGTATGCAAAGAAGAGAGAATAATGGAAACAGTTTTCACAACTCTTCAAGAACCAAAGAATTGAATGATGAAGAAAAAGAAAAGCTGAAAAAGATTCTGAAAGAAATTGAAGATTCTGGTAAAGCAATTCTTTTGGATGAATCTCTTAGAGAAATAAGAGAAATATCTTCAAGAGGATTTGGTGGAAGTTTAAGAAGAGTGAATGAAAGACCTTATGCAATTGTTCTTGATGGAACTGTAACAGGTTCTGTTATAGATTCAGCTGAAGACGCAGGGTGTCAAGTTCTTGTTGCAAGAAATTTTGCTGCAACAAGCAACAATATTAAATTATTAAGTTTTTAATTTTATAATAGTGCAAGGTAAGGAGAAATCCTTATCTTGTTTTTTGTTTTTCATGACATTGAGTAACATAAAGTGACACGATGTTTTATTTTTTATTTGATTATATTCGAAATGTTCACTGAATGTACTGACATCTAGTTACTATGGTGTAACTATTAAATTACTACAATAGTAAACTTTATAAACTGCCTCTACTCCTAGAATATTGTAGAAAAAAACTTTCTACGCAATTAAATAAAATGAGAGCAAAAATGAATACAAAGAAAATCTTGGTTTCTCTTTGTACAATCGCAATAGCATTGTTTTTAGTTGCTACAGTTAGTGCAACAAATGCTACTGAATGTGAATGTTGCGGAACACTCATATCTACTCCATCTAGTGATCCTGTTGCAGGATGTGTTACAATTGAAATAGATGGTATGAACATCAATAATAACCCAAGTGTTATTGCTGGTGAGCCTATGAATGTTAAAGTAACTTTTACATCTGAAGTAAGTGCAAAAAACATAGTAGTAAGAGCTGAGCTTGAAGGTAAAAAGGATAGTGTTAAAGCTACTACAAGTCCGTTTGATGTAGAAGCAGGACACACTTATACAAGAACTTTGAAACTTGAAGCTTTATCTGAACTTAAAAAAGACTTATCAGATGATATGACTCTTTCTGTAAGAATCTGGAATTCAGATTACAAATCAGAATATGGAAATATTGCTGTAAGAGTTCAAAGACCTTCATACAACCCAGTTGTTAAATCAATAAGTGTTGCTCAATCAGTTAATGTTGGTAAAACAATACCTGTTGACATATTGGTTACAAACTTAGGATATAATGACTTGGAAGATGTTTATGTAACTGTTGGAATACCAGCAATTGGTCTTCAAAGAACAGCTTACTTTGGTGATTTAGTAGCTAAAGAAACATGCACTGAAAACTGTAAAGAGGAAGATACAGCTAGTGGTAGAATATACCTAGAAATTCCATATGGAGTTGAAGAAGGTATCTATAACCTTGAAGTTTTTGTTGAAAACGACGATGTTAAATCAACATTTGTAAGACAAATTGCTATAAAAAACAATTTGCCTGAAAGTGTTATTGTAACAAGCAACAAAAAGACAGTTGCAGTGGGTGGAGAAGCTGAATACAGTATGTTACTTGTAAACCCAACTGATAGTTTAGTTGTATACAAGATAATTGTAGAATCAAATGACGATGTTTCTTCAAATGTAGATAGTGCTGTTGTTGCTGTTCCAGCTGGTTCAAGTAAGACAGTTAAAATAACTGCTAAAGCTAAGTCAGAAGGAGAATATTCATTCAATGTGAATGTACTTTCTAATGATAAGCTTGTAGAAAAAGTAACTCTTAAATTGGATGCAGAAGGAAAAGCAATTAACCCAATTGTTGTATTAACAGTTGTGTTAGCAATAATCTTTTTAGTATTGCTAGTAGTATTGATTGTACTAATAGGTAAAAAACCACAAAAAACTGAAGAATTTGGAGAAAGTTACTACTAAAATCCCTTTTTTATTTTTTTATTTTTTTATTTAGTCTTTCTCCTTTTTTTATTTTAAAATTAAATTTTATTAAGCTATAAAAAATTGGTGTTATTTAGTAAGTTAATTAGAGAATTATTCAATAAATCTTACAAACATAAATCCAGGTATTTCTTTTTCTACAATGTATTTTCCTGAAATTTTTCGTATTGAAGTGAGTGTCTGCAAAAATCCTGAGCCAATTGGGGCTACAATTATTCCATTTTCTGATAATTGGTCAAGTATTTCGTGAGGAATTTCTGAAATTGCTGCACTAATTAAAATCCTGTTAAAAGGAGAATCAGTGTGCTTTTCTTTTCCGCTTTGATTATTTATTTGAGTGTTTGAGTATTTCTTTAAATTTTTAATTGATTTTTCAGCTAACTCTTTTATAATTTCTACACCATAAGCTTTACCTTGTTCTCCAATTATTTCTGCAATAAGTGCTAGAGTGTATCCGCAGCCAGAGCCTATTTCAAGGACTTTTTGGTTTTCTCTTAACTTAAGGAGTTGGAGGGCTAAAGCAATTGTGGAGGGTTGTGAAATTGTCTGTTCATTAGAAATTGGCAAGGCAATGTCATCATAAGCTAGGCTTTGAAAACCTTCGCTTACAAAGTCCTCTCTTTTAACATTACAAAATGCTTGGATTATATTATCTCTAAAACCCTTAGCCTTTAAACTCTTAATTAAACCCTCACGATCCATATAATATGAAGGTATCACTTTTATTTAATTGTTTTGAAAAAAGAGTGTATGAAGCTAAACCATTAAAATCTGTTTTAAACTCTTAAACTCACAACTTTAGATATTCCTTCATGCATTATGCAAATCACTGTGTGGATTTGTATCCTGTGAATAAGTGTTTATTGAAACACAGGTGTATGAAGCTAAACTCTTAAACTCACAACTTTAGATATTCCTTCATGCATTGAAATACCATAGAGGTTTGTTGCATTTGTTATAACCTCGTCATTGTGGGTAATTACAATATATTGTCCTTTTTGCATATATTTTCTTAAAAGGTTTCCTAATCTCTCTGAGTTTCTCTTATCAAGGGCTGCATCTATTTCATCTAAGATGTAAAAGCAATAGGGGTTAAGTTCTTGTATTGCAAAGATAAGTGAGAGTGCAACCATTGTTTGTTCTCCTCCTGAAAGAGAGGTCACATCAAAATATTTACCATGACCTGTCTTTACTAATATTCCTACTCCGCCTTCAAATGGCTCTTTAGGATTTTCAAGTTCTAAAGAAACCTGTCCTTTAACACTAATTTGCGTAAAATTTCTAGAGAAAATTTGATTTAATTCATTAAGTGTTTTTATGAATGCTTTTTTCTTTTTAATGTCAATATCATGGATTATTTTTAAGATGCTTTCCTTTTCTTTAGTTATGCTATTTGCTTTTTCATTTACTGTGTCATATTCTTTTTTTATTTCATCATAAGTCTCAACTGAAAGCAGGTTTACTGGACCAATTTGTGAAAATGACTCTTGTAGTTTAGTTAATCTTTCAAATAATGATTCTCGTGAACCTTTTATCAATTCAATATTTGGGAAATTAAGCATTTCTATTTCAAGGTTCTCTATTTCAGCATTTATTCTTGCTTGATCTATCTTAGTATTGTTTATTTCTTGTTCAATATTATATACAAAATTCTTTTTTATTGAGAGTTCTTGCTCGTCTTTTCTTATTTTAGATTGAAGGGCATCTCTATTAGTTATCATTGTTTGGAACTTCTTTACTAATTCTTCTTCTTGTTTCTTCTTCTTATCAAGTGAATTTTCTCTTTCATCAAATTTTATTTTAAAATTCTTAAGTTCTTCTTTTACATCTTCTTCTTCTCTAGATATTTGTTTTAAAGAAATCTTTACACGCTCGTACTCTTTCTTTTTAAAAGAGATTTCTGAGTTTATGTTTTCCTTTGTCCTTAATGAGATTTCCTGCAATTCTATTCTCGCTGTTTCATATTTTTGCTCAACATTAGAATTTTCATCTAATTCTTTTTCTAATTTAATTTTTAATTTCTCTATTTCAGATAGTGCGTTTTTTGAGATTATTATTTTATCATTAAGCAGCTTAATTGCGTTTTTCTTTTCATTTATATTAGATATCTTTAATAAATCCAAGTCTCTTTTTGAAACTTCTGAACTAAGATTTTCTATTTCTTGTGAGAGGATTTCTTTTTTAAATCCTATTTGAGAGAGTTCTTTATCTGAATCTTCAAGTTCTTTTGTGAGTGAATTTATTTTAGGGAATATTTCTCTGTGTATGCTTTCTATATGGCTTTTAGTTATTTTGTTCTTGCATAATGGACAAATATCCATCTTAGAAATTGTTTCTGTTATTTTTTTCTCTTTTTCTATTTCTTTTTCATTGGAAAAGGAGGTTTTTTCTAATTCAAGTTCTCTTTTATTTAATATTTGTAAGAGTTCTTTTTTTTGAGCTAAAGAACTTTTAAGTTCATCTACAATCTCCGGGGTGGTTTTTTTATCAAATAATTGACTTGAAAATGATTCTATTTGCTTAACTAAAAAATTAGATTCATTCTCATAACTCTGAAGAGAAGATTTTCTATCTTCAAATTTCTCTCTCATTGACTTTAACTCTGATTTTAATGTGTAAAATCTTTTTCTTTTTTCTTCAAGTTTTTCTAATTCTAATTTTTTAGAAACAATTTCTTTTTCTTTTTTAGCAGTAGAAGGAGATTCATTTTGCAATCCTTTTAATTCAATCTCCATATTTCTTATTGACTCTTGAGATTCTAATTTTTGCTTTGATAAAGAAGATAGTTTGTTTTCACTATTTTCTATTTTAACTTTTAATCCAGCAATATCTGCTCGTATTGTTGTTATTTCTTGGTTTAGTTTCTCTTGCTCTAATCCTGTTGAATCTTGAATTTTCCTATTTATTGCTGATATTTTTTCTTCAGAACCTTTAATTTCTTCTGCTATCTTAGAGATTTCTTGTTTTATTTTATCTATTTCTTTATTCTTTTTTAGTATTGATTCTTGAATATTATTTATTTGAGATTTTCTTTTATTTATATCTACATTTAAGATGCTTGCTCTGAATTTTTTTATATCTGCTTCTAATTTCTTATATTTTAGTGCTTGCTGCCTTTCTTTCTCAAGGTTATTAAGGAAAATTGTTCTTTCTCTAAGTATTGAGAAAACTTCTTTTTGTTTTTCTTCTGTTTTATCTAATTCTCTAATAGACTTTTCTCTTCTTGATTCATATATTGAAATTCCTGAAACCTCTTCTATTATTTTTCTTCTCTCTTCTGTGTGCATCTTAACAAAATTCTGTATTTCTCCCTGAAGAATTATATTAAAACCATTTGGGTCAACTCCTGCCTGAGCAAGAAGTGCTAGTAAATCTTGCCTTGTTTTTGTTTCATTATTAATTTTGTAAATGCTCTGTCCATTTAATCTAACTATTCTCTTTATTGAAATTTCATCTGAGTCTATTGAAAATGTTTTATCAGTATTGTCAAAGATTATTTCTACTGCAGCTTCTTTTGCAGGAGAAGCAGCTTTTGTTCCTAGGAAAATTAGATTTCTTGCTTTAGCTGCTCGCATGGATTTTATACTTAGTCTTCCTAATACAAAACAAAGTGCATCTGAGATATTTGATTTTCCACTTCCATTTGGTCCAAGAATAACATTTATTCCAGATGTAAAAGGTATTTCTGTTTTCTTTGGAAAGCTCTTAAATCCATACATCACCAGTTTCTTAATATAAGCCATTAATTTAACCTCTAAAATCAAAAGGTTTTTGGGTTTTTAAGTATTAATATAAGAGAAAAAAGGTTATAATACATTAAAGAGTTTTTTTTGTGTTATTTTCTCTGATGCTCTTTTCCAAGTATCCCAAGTTTTTCTAAAGATATTTGAGTTTTCAGGGTTGTCTGCATGCAATTCTAAGAAGTGAATTGTAGCAGGGTCAGAGGTGTATCCAGAGCCAATTTCAGAACCATATTTTTCTCGTAAAATATCCATTTCTCTTTCTCGTATTGACTTAGCTAGTATAGATGCTGCTGAAACAGCAACACTATTTTTATCAGCTTTGTGTTCACAGGAGATTTCAAGATTAGATAAGTTTTCTATTTTCATTTTAAGTAAATCTTTCCACTTAGCAATTCCTACTGAAGGGCAGTCTACAACTACTTTTATTTTTTTATACCCTTTATTTATTGTATTAATTATTTTAGCTATTTTTATTGCTTCAAGTGCATTTAGGTTTGTTCCTGAGTTTAAGCTATGATCTATTTCTTTTGGAGGAATAACTAAGATTTCAAATGTTTCTGCTTTTTCTCTTATGATGTTTGCAAGAAACTCTCTTCTCTTAGGTGTTAATTCTTTACTATCTTTTATTCCTAATTTTTTAAATTCTTTTTCTGTAGAAGTGTCAATTAAACATCCTGCAATAACCAGTGGACCTATAACTGGGCCTTTACCTGCTTCATCAATTCCAAGGGTAAACTCTACCATATGTTTTTTAGATTAAAAGTGTTTTTAAAAATTGTTGTTATAGAATACAAATGCAAATCCATATAATTAGCTTTTAAAGTAAATCAGAAAGGTAATTTTCATTTATAGGATATTCTCTATTTAACCTTATCTTCAAACTAATATTATATTTATCTGAAATAAAATTTCCTAATTTAGCCATTTTTGAAAGATATTTTCTTCCATTAACCTCTAAAACCCAGTTGTGTTCTTCATTTGCACCTTTCTTAGAGTTATTTGTCCAGAGTGTCCCTAAGTGAGTTGCCTTAGGGGGAGCAGTGTAGGAGATACCTAAAAATCTTTTTCTTAGGGGTTCTCTATCTTCTAAGATGCCTATAAAATTAGAGTTTGGAGACTTTACTCTTATTTTCCCATGCCCTGCTATATCATATCCTTTTTCTCTTAAGTCTTTTGCTACTAAATACAATGGGTTAATAATTGACTCAATATTAAAATCTGACTCTGTTTTTAATTGAGTTTCTTGAGTGTTTTCCAGTATTTTTTCTTCTAATTTATTTTTCATAGGTTACTCTTAAAATCTATGTTTATAAACATTTACACTAAGGATTATTGTTATTAGAAGAGTTTAAAAATAGAAAACAGCTTTGAATTAAATAGCGGGGTGGAGCAGCCTGGAGTGCTCGTCGGGCCCATAACCCGAAGGTCGTGTGGTTCAAATCCCACCCCCGCTATTAAAAAGCTTTAAACTAATTAGTTATTAAGAAAATGAATAAATGGATAAAGATTCTAATTCATATATTAATATTTGTGGATTTATTATTTCTTTCTAGTATAAATGAAATTTTTGCAATATTGTTTGTAATTTATCTTGCATATCTTCTATTATTTTGTGTTAAATTGTCAATAATGTATCTTGGGAAGATAATGAGAGGAGAGAGTAAAAATAAGATTAAGAAAGGGAAGTAAACTAACATTTATTAGGTTCTTAAAAATATTTAAATAGGTTTGGTGTTAAATATAAATATTAAATAAGGTGTAATAAAAATATTTTAAAATGGAAAAAGAAATACTTGACATTTTAATTGTTGGGGCTGGGGCAGCTGGTTTAACTGCTGCAATTTATTCCTCAAGATATGCATTAAATACTTTAGTTGTAAGTAAGGATACTGGAGGGCTTGCAGCAACTGCTCATAAAATTTGTAATTATCCTGGATTTGAAGAGATTTCAGGATTTGAATTAATGTATAAAATAAGTGAGCAAGCAAAGAAACTAGGTGTTAAAATATCAAATGAAGAGGTTATAGAAATTAAAAAAAAGAAAAATATTTTTATTACTAAGACATTAAAAAATGAGTATTATTCTAAAAAAATTATATTTTCTGGAGGAATGGAAAGAAGGAAATTAGAAGTTCCTGGTGAAAAGGAGCTTTATGGAAGAGGGGTGAGTTATTGCGCTACATGTGATGGGGCATTTTTTAAGAATAAAACTGTAGCTGTTGTTGGAGGGAGTGATGCTGCATTAAGTGCTGCTCTACTTTTAGCAAAATACTCTCCAAAGATTTATTTAATTCATAGAAAAGATAGTTTTTCAAGAGCAGAACCTGCATGGATAAAATTAATTGAGAGTGAGAAAAAGATAAAGGTATTATTTAATGAAGAAGTAAAAGAAATAATTGGAGAACAAAAAGTAGAATCATTAAAACTAAATTCTGGGAAGAAAATTGAATCAGATGGAATATTTATTGAAATTGGCTCTGAGCCAAACTTAAATGTAATTAAGAACCTTAAAGTGGAAAATGAGAGGGGTTTTATTAAAGTCAATAGAAAGCAGGAGACAAATGTAAAGGGGTTTTACTCTGCAGGAGATATAACTAATAATAAATTAAAGCAAATAGTAACTGCTTCTTCACAGGGAGCAAATGCAGCATTTTCATGTTTTGAAGAACTAAAAAAAGAAGCTGGAAAGAAAATAAAATAATGGCTTTTATTGTATTTAAAATTTAAACAATATATTTATAAGTGTTTTAAAGATAATATTTCTGTAAGTGTTTAGGTGTAAAATAACTGCAAATAACACTGAAGCCGCCATCGCATAGGCACTCACAGATATGTGAAGCTCGACCTATACTCTG